>NZ_KV795756.1:212982-280757 GCF_001809115.1 Rothia sp. HMSC071F11 | reverse complement strand
CCGGAGTCTGATCTGTAGGAGCCGGAGTAGGCGTTACAGGAGTAGGGTTGGCAGGCACAGGCTCCGGGTTCACCGGGGTCGGATTAACCGGTGTGGGCGTAGGGGTTACTGGTGCGGGATTCACCGGAGTCTGATCTGTAGGAGCCGGAGTAGGCGTCACAGGAGTAGCCGCTGGTTCTTCTCCGAGATCCGGGGAAGCTTCCTCAGCGTCCTCAGCAGGAAGGTTCTGAACGGGAGCAGCAGGAGTTGGAGTTACAGCTTCTGTTTCAGAATCCTCAGTAGGAACTTCGGCATCATAAGGCTGCGCCTGTGGACTCTCATATTCGGGGGTAACAGGCTGAACTTCCGCTTCATCTTCATCAGTTTTCTGAGCCGGGGTAGCTCGTTGCGCAGGGGTCTCGGTAGCCTCAGGAATCTCGTCGTCCTGCTGGTCATAGTCAAGCGGAGGTGCAGCGGCAAACTCGGCACCTGCAATGGGAGATTCCGATTGCAGGGCAACGGCGGGTTGAGCAGCATAGGTCACGTTGCCCGAGGCCATGCCGTACATAGTCAAGGTAGCGGTTGCAGACGGCATGGGCATAGGAGTCACGGCATTTTTCTGACCTAAAGCTGCAAAGGTAGCTGGTACGGCAGGCTGCGTGGTAGCTTGACCGGGCGCGGCAGACTCAGAGGTCGCAGGATGGTTTGCGACCTTCCCGGAAGCGCCACGTGCCTCCTGTGTCAGCGTTGCGGCGATCGGCACACTACCGAATGCAATCAATGCAGTCGCTAGGCTAGCCGACGCTACTTTGCATTGTCTGTTTCCCAAAAAGTGTCCTTATACCGAATAGCTACCGAACAATATGCGTGCTTGGGTGAGTCTACACCCTAAATAACAAGGATGTGCTTCTCTCAAAAGTTTATCGAATTTTAAGAATCTTTTCACGATCAACTATTAACTGTTACTTTCATGGTACCTGGACTATGGGCAAATTGTCGTGACTTTGAGCTTTAAATTGGTATTCAAATTTTTGCTTTCTTCTGATCTGCCGCGCTATGTTTCTGCGACACGCCGGTGAATATACCGTACGTTAGAATGAGAGAGTGACTTTTATGTCTTTTAGCTTTTTCGTCATGTCCCCAGCGAAGCGAGCAGGCTTGGGTCTTGCGCTCACCGGGGTGCTGTCGCTCAGCGCATGTGGAGCGGGCAATGTCAATCTTGATCCGGCTCCAGATGCCGCCAACCCTGTATGCGCTTATGCGATGGTTGCTATGCCAGAAAAACTCGTTGGCCTACAGCAGCGTGAAACTACGGCGCAAGGAACGACCGCTTGGGGCGAACCAGCTTCCGTGATTCTCAAATGCGGTGTTACCGTTCAGGAACCCGTATCGGATCCATGCGCTGAGGTCAATGGGATTGATTGGGTGCTGCGTCCCAAGGATGCGCCAGAGAACTCAGCACCGCCAGTCTCAGCGTCTTCCTCCGCCGCTGCAGGCCCTGAAAACCGTGCGACGGGAACGTGGACGGCAACCACGTACGGACGAACGCCCGCCATTGAAGTAACCTTCGACGCAGATAAGGTTTCATCATCAACTCTTCTTACTGAGCTCAACTCGGCGGTCAAACAAATTCCGTCTCAGAAGAAATGCACGAACATCAACGATACTCTCAACGGTGTCAAAACCGGAAAATAGAGGATTCAATACCTCTGGATCCTTACCTTCAGTTCACTTCACGCAAACGCAAATTTTAGAGCCCTCAAGACCTAAGGTCTTGAGGGCTCTAACACTGGAATTTCCTTCTATTAGCGCAGCCCTAAAGGACGCTCCAGTGCAAGAGTCAGCAGTTCATCAATCAGTTCGGTATAGGAAATTCCGGTGTTTTCCCACATGGTTTTGTACATTGAAATCGGGGTAAATCCTGGCATAGTGTTCACCTCGTTGATCACCAAACGACCATCCGGGGTGTAGAAGAAATCTGCGCGGGATAGTCCTTCGCCGTCAAGGGCCAAAAACGCCTTAACCGCCAGAGCACGCAAACGCTCCTGCATATCCTTCGGTAAATCGGCGGGGCACCGGGTAACTGCCGAAGACTTTGAGATATATTTAGCATCAAAATCATAGAAACCGTGGTCCTCATCAACAACCTCGATTTCGCCAGGGTATGATGCACGCGGCATATTACCGTGGTGACCGTCTAAGACGCCACACTCGATTTCACGCCCCACAATGCCAGCTTCCACAATAATCTTTGCGTCATGGCGGCGTGCTTCTTCGATAGCCGGAACAAGTTCCTCAAATTTATCCACTTTGGTAATGCCAAAAGAAGAACCCGCACGCGTGGGTTTAACGAACATGGGGTAACCAAGGGCGGTTATACGTTTAAGCGATTCCTCGCGCTCATGAGTCCATTGGCGATCGGTCACCACCTCATAAGACCCAACCTCCAGCCCAGCCGACTCAAATGCAACCTTCATAAAGTGCTTATCCATACCTACGGCTGATGCCGTCACGCCGCATCCTACATAGGGCAACTCAGCAAGTTCCAGAAGACCCTGAATTGTTCCGTCTTCGCCGAAAGGACCGTGTATGAGGGGGAATACCACGTCAAGGGCAGGACCATACTCAAGATTTCCGTCAGCATCTACTAGGTGCACTCGCGAATCCCCGGCTCCAAGAGGCAGGAAAACCTGGTGCGAACCACCCGTAAACTCTGCATGTGCAGGGGCAGCGTCGAGAAGTGCGCTCAGCTCTTCCAGATTCGTCAAATACCAACGACCGTCTTTTGTAATGCCAATAGTCACCACGTCGTAGACGCTGCTGTCAATGGCGCCTAGCACGCCTACGGCAGTAATCAGAGAAATAGGGTGTTCCGAAGAACGTCCGCCACACAGTAGAGCAACAGTTTTCTTCTGTGCGTTTTCGGTCATTGCATCTCCTTCGTAAGAGGGCGCCCCTCAAGCGCCCATGTCTGCGCACACGTGCTGTATTAGTTGTTTTATCTGCCGCAAAAATTTTCTTGCGGAAGATCTTGATGTTAATGGCCTTCGTGTTTCAGGCGTCGTCCCAGTAGCAGCGGTGCCAGCTGTCCGATCTCGATGTGTCCAGTCAGGACAGCAACGACCGCTTCCACAATAGGCATTTCGACTCCGTGACGGCGTGCTAATTGCGCTACGACGGGGGCTGATTTGATGGATTCCGCTGTCTGGCTCATATGTTCACTGAGTTTATCCGGGCTTACCCCTTCGGCAAGTAGACGCCCGGCAGTATGATTTCGTGAAAGCGGCGATGAACAGGTAGCAATCAAATCTCCCATCCCCGCAAGTCCGCTCATTGTTGCTGCTTCACCACCCAGTGCGACCGCAAGACGAGTAATTTCGGCAAGTCCGCGCGTCATGATTGAGGCTTTGGAGTTATCACCGTAATTGCGGCCTTCACAGATGCCGACGCACAAGGCGATCACGTTCTTCACCAAACCACCGATTTCCGTACCCACCACATCGGTATTCGTGTAGGGGCGGAAATAGCTGCAGGCACAAGCCTGCGCGACAATTTCTGCGATGGGCAGTGTGCGTGCTGCGACTACAGAAGCGGTGGGCTCCTCCCCCATAATCTCAGTAGCAAGATTCGGCCCTGAAAGCACGCATACCCGATGCGGTATGTGCCCGATAGTGCGGATGTCTGCGCCGCGCATCGCCAAGGCTTCCTCAAGTTCCTCGGTAATCACCTGGGACATGCGCAAACCGGTGCCGGTTTCTAATCCCTTTGCAAGTGAAACCAGCAGGGCATGCGGCTCAATATAGCGGGCATAAAGTTGAAGCTGCGAACGTAGCACCTGTGAGGGTAAAGCCAGTACCACCAAATCGGCATCAGTGAGCCCGGTAGGAGCATCCGCCGTGAATTCCAGGTTCTCGGGTAGCTTCATCCCCGGAAAATATTTATTATTTTCCCTAGTCTGAGAGCACTCTGCCATAGCTTGTTCGCTGCGGCCAATAAGGACTACCTGAACGCCCGTTTTATTTTCTCGCGCCGAATCAGCCACAATTTTGGCGAATGCGGTCCCCCAGCTTCCCGCACCCAAGATCGCAATTTTTACTACCTTACGTGGAGCCGGTTCGCTGTTGTCAGCGGAATTCGTGAAAAGAGCCATAACCTCGCCTCCTATTTAGGATCCGGTTCGCCCAGGTTACCAGCTATCCCCGTCATTTCACCGGGAGCTTCACGACGTTTGGTTCGGGGATTCCAACGACCGATTGGCGCCTTTTCGCCACGTATGTCTTCCAGCAGTTCGGTCACGGCGTCAAGCATAGCGTCGGTCACGACCCCAAGCTCAGTACGCGTATGCTTTGCCTCCGGCGAAGGATCATCGATTAAAGAGGCGATATCGAGAGGCTTACCCACCTTCACTTTGACCGTTTTACGGGGAAATAGGGAAACCTTACGATGCTCTTTGACGCGGCCACCATCCACGGTTTCGTAGTCATACCCAAGAATCTGCTCATCGCCCCAGTGCGCCACCGGTACTACGGGAGCACCAGTTGCGAGGGCAAGACGGGCAGCACCCGTACGGGCCTGCATGGGCCAACCCTCAGGATCACCGGTAGTTGTTCCCTCAGGGTAAATCACTACAGCGCCGCCAGCCTCTACAACTTTACGGGCAGTAATAAGCGCCTTGCGAGCGTCTACAGAGCCGCGTATCACGGGAATATGCGCCATTTTACGCATAATATATCCCAGAACGGGCGCTCGGAACAAAGAGTCCTTCGCTAAAAACCGCGGGAAGACTCCGTTATTGAAGATAGGGAGTGCAACGGTTACAGGGTCTATCTCGGTGGAATGGTTAGCAACCACGATATAGCCTCGGTCGGTCGGGAAGTTCTCGCTCCCGATAATTTCGATGCGGGCTATGCCTTTATACACCACGCGCGCAGCGTTACCAAGAACCTTAAAGAGCTTATCTCCTTGAGGGGTAGGCTCAAGTGTGGGTAGTGCTTTTTTCCCCTGTTGACCGCTCATACTAGCCCTGTACCTCAACCTCTTCTGGCACAACAATCTCAATTTCTGCATCGGGCTTAGGAGTCTTGCTCTGTTTGCGGGCAAGTACCTCAAACTTTGCGCCCAGAGCTTCGAGTTTCTTTTCAAAGTTCTCGTAACCGCGCGCGATAATTTCAACACCCGTAACGTGGGATGTACCTTCTGCTGTTAGAGCGGCGATAATATGCGAGAATCCACCGCGCAGATCGGGAACCTCAATGTCAGCGGCCTTAAGCGGGGTAGAGCCGCTAATAATAGCGGAGTGCCCGAAGCTCTTACCGTGGAAACGACAAAACTCGCTGCCGATGCAATCGCGCATAACCACAATATCGGCGCCCATCTGTTTGAGGGCATTAGTAAACCCAAAACGCTCTTCGTACACGGTCTCGTGCACAATAGAAGTTCCTTTTGCCTGCGTGAGCGCAACGACAAGCGGCTGCTGCCAGTCGGTCATAAAACCGGGGTGCACGTTGGTCTCAAACACGATAGGGTTCAGCTCTGCGCCGGGGGTAATCACGCCGGGGTGAGTAAAGCGGATTCCTTCCGGGGTAACCTCGAATTCACCGCCCATCTTCCGGAACTGGTTGAGGAAAGCAGTCATATCCTTCTGTGAAGCACCGCGCACAAAAATATCTCCGCCGGTTGCCAACGCGGCGGATGCCCAGGAAGCGGACTCATTGCGGTCTGCCAAGGCGGTGTGGTCGTACCCGGTTAGGGCGTCAACCCCCTCAATAATAATGGTGCGGTTTTCGTTAATGAAGATGATTGCACCCATCTTCTGCAAAACCGCAATAAGATCAATAATCTCGGGCTCAATAGCGGCGTTCTTCAAAACCGTGGTGCCGCGGGCGCGCACACCAGTCAGAAGAACCTGTTCGGTAGCCCCTACGGAGGGGTAATTGAGTTCGATTTCAGCACCGTGCAGGCCTTCATCGGGAGCGTTCAGAGTAGTGCCGCTTTCATCGTCTTTCTCGACGACGGCACCAAATTTACGGAGCGCATCCATATGGTAATCGATAGGACGATCACCAATTTTGCATCCACCTAGATTAGGGATACGCGCGGTACCGAGCGTGTGCAGAAGCGGACCTACCATCAGGATCGGAATACGTGAGTTACCGCCGAAGAGTTGAATCTCTTCAGCGTTATCGGCCGCAGTCTTCGCGTCTTGGGCGGGATCTAATGTGAGAATACCGGCTTCAGGATCATAGTTAACTTTCGCACCGTGAAGTTCAACAAGGGTAGTTACAATCTCAACATCGCTTAGGTCTGGTACGTTACGCAAGGTTGAACGGGTGGATCCGTGCAACGCTGCTACCATCGCTTTAGGTACGAGGTTTTTGGCGCCTCGAACGTGGACTTCGCCTTTAAGAGGGGTACCACCCTCAATGCGAAGTTCGCTGATGTTAAGGGACATAACTAATCCTTCGAACGGTCGGCTCGGTGGGGCCGACAAGAACTGCTGTTAGTGCTGAGGTCCGGCGCCATTAACGAATTATTAATAGGTCTGCACAGACTTTCAAGCTATCATTTTACGTTCTCGAACGGGCTGCTACAAACGGAAGAGCTGTGTAGAACCTGTGCTTCGCGATGTTTATCGAGATAGTTCAAAGATGCCGCTCATAAACTTCCTCGAAGAACCACCTCATATAACCATCAAACCCCAGCAACATACCGATAAATGTGTATCTGATACACCCCGTAATACTCGGTGAGGTGCGTACCCTGATGTCACAGGGTACGCACCTCACCGAGTATCCAGACTAGACTTCCTGAGTCCGAGGCATCCATGCGGGGCGGCGCGCCTCGTAGTCTTTAATGGCCTCAATGTTCTGAAGGGTAAGCCCGATATCGTCAAGCCCTTCCATCAAACGCCAGCGTACATAATTATCAATCTGGAAAGGCACCACGAGGGCACCCACAGTTACCGTCTTATTTTCTAAATCAACGGTAATTTCGGTACCGGGTTCCCGTTCAAGAGCCTTCCAAATCAACTCGACATCATCCTGAGCCACCTGAGCGGCAACGAGTCCTTGTTTACCCGAGTTACCACGAAAAATATCGGCGAATCGTGACGATATAACGACTCGAAACCCGTAATCCTTAAGCGCCCAGACCGCGTGCTCACGCGACGACCCTGTACCAAAATCGGGGCCCGCCACCAGCACTGACCCATTTTTATAAGGTTCTTGGTTCAGAACAAATTCGGGGTTCTTACGCCAATTCACAAAGAGGGCATCGTCAAAGCCTGTTTTCGTTACGCGTTTGAGGTAAACCGCCGGGATAATTTGGTCGGTATCCACGTTCGAGACGCGCAGAGGAACACCAATTCCGGTGTGTTTAATAATTGGTTCCACAATGTTCTCCTTTACGCCGCCGCAGGGGCATTGTCTGCGTGTGGTTCTAAGTCAGAAGGTGATGAGAGGGTTCCGCGAACCGCCGTTGCGGCAGCGACTAGCGGCGAGACAAGATGGGTTCGTCCGCCTTTACCCTGGCGTCCCTCAAAGTTGCGGTTCGAGGTGGATGCGCATCGCTCCCCCGGCGCCAGTTGATCGGGGTTCATGCCCAAGCACATAGAGCATCCGGCAAAGCGCCAATCTGCCCCAAAGTCCTTGAAGATTTTATCTAGGCCTTCTTCTTCGGCCTGTGCGCGAACTTTCTGTGAGCCGGGAACGACCATCATACGCACGCCTGAGGCAAGGGTACGCCCACGAATGATTTCGGCGGCAGCACGCAAATCCTCAATGCGTGAGTTAGTGCACGAACCTAAGAATACGACGTCCACCGGAATATCTTTCATGGGAGTTCCAGCTTTAAGGTTCATGTACTCCAGGGCACGGGATGCGGCTGCCTGGTCGTTTTCATCCTCAAAGTCTTCAGGTGCGGGAACCGCTTGGCTCAGCGGCACACCCTGACCCGGGTTTGTTCCCCAGGTAACGAAGGGCTCAAGCTCGTCTGCATTAATAAAGATTTCTTTGTCGAAAACAGCCCCTTCGTCGGTGGGAAGGGTCTTCCAGTAGGCGAGCGCGTCCTCCCAATCTTGGCCCTTGGGTGCGTGAGGACGCCCCTTAACATACTCGAAAGTGGTCTCGTCGGGAGCTACCATACCCGCACGAGCACCTGCCTCAATCGACATATTGCAGATGGTCATACGCCCTTCCATAGACAAGGAGCGTATCGCGGAACCGCGGTATTCGAGTACGTATCCCTGCCCGCCTCCGGTACCGATCTGAGCGATAACGGCAAGAATAATATCTTTGGCGGTTACTCCAGGTTTTAGAGTCCCTTCGACATTGATTGCCATTGTTTTAAAGCGCGCCAGCGGCAGGGTTTGGGT
The DNA here is from genome assembly GCF_001809115.1 of Rothia sp. HMSC071F11. Classification (NCBI taxonomy): domain Bacteria; kingdom Bacillati; phylum Actinomycetota; class Actinomycetes; order Micrococcales; family Micrococcaceae; genus Rothia; species Rothia sp. HMSC071F11. The sequence goes on along the minus strand of NZ_KV795756.1, from coordinate 272,407 downwards.
TGCCATCACGTGCTCAACCTCAGAGGTGCCGATGCCGAAGGCAAGTGCACCGAAAGCACCGTGGGTTGAGGTGTGCGAGTCACCACAGACGACGGTTATTCCGGGCATGGTCAATCCCAGCTGCGGGCCGACTACGTGTACGATACCTTGTTCGATATCGCCGAGCGGATGGATGCGCACGCCAAATTCCGCGGTGTTACGACGCAGGGTTTCGATCTGGGTTCGCGAAGTAATATCCGCAATGGTCGAAAAAATATTTTCGGTAGGAGTATTGTGATCTTCAGTTGCGATCGTCAAGTCGAGACGGCGCAGGGGCCTGTTTTCGAGGCGTAGCCCTTCAAAAGCCTGGGGCGAGGTCACCTCATGCAGAAGATGCAGGTCAATATAGAGAAGGTCGGGCTTGCCATCTTGCCCGGGCACCACGACGTGGTTCTCCCAGACTTTTTCGGCGAGAGTACGCGGGCGCTTCACAGATGTGGGTATAGCGCTTGTCGCAGCAGTATTGTCCCCTGCCATTTTTCCTCCTGCTTTGATATGGCGGGCTTTCCGCCAATCATAGATATATAGTGCCTTATAACACATATATTCTTGCCCCTGGAATATATTTCAAAAATTTGGTATTCAGGGTTCCTCCATCATGGGCAGGTTCAGAGGAAGAGTCTATGAAGTGCGCCCTATCTTCCACATTTTGAGATGCACTGAGCTAAACTAGAGTTATGACATCTGCACCATCGTCTACACCGTTGCCTGGAGCACGTCACCCTCGCGATACGTCGGGGCTTTCGACTCCTTTGAAGACTCCCCATACTCTCACGGATGACCAACAGGTTGTTGAGGTCGAACCAAACATCTCCTCTGGCGTGGGGGTACTTGATAAAGCCGCGCTTATTCTTTCATGCCTAGAGGCTGGTCCGGTCACGCTGGGGCAGCTTGTTAAAGCCACCGGATTAGCTCGCCCAACGGCGCATCGTTTGGCGGTGGCGCTCTCTCACCACCGTATGGTGGCACGCGATGTTCAGGGACGCTTTATGTTGGGTCCTCGCCTGATGGAACTGGCAAATGCGGCTGGTGCCGATCACCTCCTGGCGGCTTCAGGAGCGGTTTTAAATCAGCTTCGCCATGTAACCGGCGAGTCGGCACAGGTTTACCGGCGTCAAGGAAACTGGCGCGTATGCGTAGCATCCGCAGAACGTCCCGTTGGACTGCATGATTCAATTCCTATAGGAACCCAGCTCTCCATGAAGGCTGGTTCCGCCGCCCAGGTTCTCTTGGCGTGGGAAGACCAGAACCGCCTTGTTGAGGGTCTGCAAGATGCGTATTTCAGCGCTGCCATGCTTGCTTCCGTGCGCAGATTAGGGTGGGCACAGTCGGCAGGTGAACGCGAGCGCGGCACGGCTTCCGTGTCTGCCCCTGTGCGTTCACCGTCGGGCAAAGTTATTGCAGCCGTTTCTATTTCCGGTCCTATCGAAAGACTCGGTATGCAGCCCGGTCGCAAATACGCCGAGGTTGTTGTTGATGCGGCTCATAAGATTTCACAAGCGCTTCGGAACGTATAGTAGCTTAGGTCAAACCATAGAATAGAGGGGTGTGGAACCGGCTAGTTGGTTCCACACCCCTCATGCTGTTTAGATGTTCATTCTTATGTCAGAGCCTGCCTATAGCGCCTGAGCTTCTCGCATTCTGCCAATACTGGCGCCACGATAACCTGCTGTGCCGCGTTTTCGCACTGTTGGATCATGCGCGTTCGCAAGGAACGCCGGTATACACGGGCGCTCACATTTACCAGTGCCCTACCCAATACGGCACCCAGGATCCCTAAAAGCGCCCCCAAGATAAGTAGAAGTGTGGGTACAGGTACGGGGGATCCTTCGGGTACGGGCGCAGGCGGCAGAGGTATCTGCAGGTAGCTTGCAAATGCCATTGCAGTCAGCCAGGCTACGCCTCCCAAAAGGCTTAGAAATGCAATCCATTGCACCGCGTTAAGTAGCTTCCACCAGAAACGTGACTGGGTAGTGTTGTAGTCTACACGCGCGATCGCCCTCTCAAAGGCCTCCGGAAAATCCTGTTCTCGGGTCAAGGCGGCGTTCTGGATACGTTGCTTCCAGGGAGCTTCAATATTTTGGGCTACAGACTCACCATAACCGCGCGCTGCCTGAGCTAATGCTGCCTGCTGAGCTGCAGTAAGCGGCGGTAACGAACTAGCCGTTAGATGCATCGGAGATTTCTGTGGTGCAGATTCACTCGCGCTATGAGTACCCGCAGTATCGTCTCCAAGATGCAGACGCTTAAGCGGGTCGGCACGGAACTTAGCAACCCACCGCGTAGCTATCCATCCTGTGTTGGCAACGGCACGACGACGATACGAGGCTTCTGCAGCATCAAGAACTTCAACAGCCCCGCAGGCTTGAAAGCAGCCTTCCGTCAGCTCATCAACGGCGTAGTCAGGCTCATGAAGAGGTGCTTCACCACCCTGATAGTCTGCAAGATCACGGCGAATCGCATATAGCTGCGCCTCAGTACGCTCATACGCCGCATTTTTCTCAGCCGCCACACGTCCTAACAACGACCGCAGGGCAGAAACGCCTTCGCCGGTATGCGCCGAGAGTGCAAATGGGGCTGTAATGAGCAGAGGCGTAATACCGTCCGCTTCTAAAAGCTCCGTGAGCGCATCAAGTACTTGTGGAACCTCATGGGAATCTAGGGTATCTGCTTGGTTCAGAACGCATACCATGCGATGTCCACGAGTGGAGAGAGGAGCCAGAAAATCGTGGTGCACCGCCGCATCCGCATACTTTTGGGGGTCGAGGACCCACACCAACACATCCACATAGGAGAGCATGCGCTCTACCTGCTCCCGGTGGTGATGCGCTACCGAGTCAAGGTCGGGCAGATCCAGCAGGATCAGCCCGCCAGATCGTGTGCGGGTCTGCCCGCGCCCAACCGCCGTTTTGAGCTTATTCCACATGCCAGGAACGGGCTCTACGATTTCGTGGGGTGCTGCAGAATCTGCCGCCGAATTTTGTGTTTGGGTACGAATCTGGCGTATCGATTCGTTCTCCTCGGGATAGACCCTATGTTCGATCTTAAGCCAGTCCAGAAGCTCTTCGCTTCCGTCCCGTCCCCAAATCGCCGCCTGAATTTCTGAGGTAGTCGGTCGTGTAACGGCGGTACGTGCCAGGGGCATCCCAGCAATGGTATTGAAAAGGGTGGATTTTCCACTTCCGGTGGCCCCGAAAAAACCAATTACAGTGTGTTCTGCCGAAAGCTGCCGACGTTCCATGACACGGCTCAGCGTTGCGGATGCGTTCTCCTGCACGGTATCAGGAATAACGTCAAGACCCAGGCCGAGCGCATCGTGAAGGCGAAGCGCACGTTCTTCAAAAGACCCGCGCGGCGTAGCGGATGCTAAAGATGAGTTCATCGTGTGTGCTCCTGGCAAGAGTTATTAACAGGTAATGGCTGTGTTGTATCGTCATGCATGTGCTGAACGAGCCCCGAGTTCTGAAGCGAGTCTTCACGCCGAGCCAAGGGATCATGATCTAGTTCTTGACCTAAGTCATGAAGCTGTTCGGCAGCGACACGAATTTCGTCCGGCTGTATGCGCGGTTCACGGGAAGAAAGCACCTGCCGGTAATCTTCGGATTGCCGTTTGAGCAGGGTTTCTAGGCGTGCCACTAGATCACTGCGAGCGCGAGTCGCCATGCGGCGCACAGCATCCTCACCGAAGACCGATTCAAGAAGCTTAGATCCAACGACCCCAGATCCTCCCGCAATACCAATTTCGATGCCGGTGAGTCCGCCAGTCGCCGAAAAAGCCACCATCATGAGCAGCACCGCTGTCGCGTTAACACCGAGGGAGAGCACGCGCGCTCGCTGGCGTTTGCTGCTGCCTTCAGCACGGATCATATCAAGTACAGAACTTTGCCAGGCTCGTATTTCTGCGGCGATAGTCTCATCAAGCTCCGCACGAGCCTGGGTGCTGTGCGGAGGGTACGGGCTCTCGTCAATATTCTGTAAGAGTACGCGCCCTGCTCGTTCCGCTCCCCAGCTTCGACGGATAGTTTCATGCGCACGTTGAGCGGCATCAAGAACAACGGCGTGCAGACCCGTTTCGAGAGCCTGCTCAACCCGCGTGGTCGCTGCCGGTTTCCCGGTCAGCATTCCGGCAAACCTGTCCCGCAGCCGTCCGATGCGGTTCTCCAAAGAGCGGAAGAAGTCGCCCGTCCCCACAAAATCGTGCCACCGTGCCAGAACCTCGCCGCGAAGCAATGAGCCGTCAGTGAGGGAATCTTCCACACGGACAAGCGCATCCTCATAGGCTAAGGTCACCGCAGTTTCTAATCCGGTGTATGTTTCCACCTGACGGGTTTGTGCATCAGCAAGTTCTTGTAGAGAGTTACCGGCCCCGGTGATAGCGCCCGCCAGGGTGCGACGCGCGATCGCTGCACGGGCTGGCGCATCCGCACCAAGCTGTTCAAGCCAGGATGTTAGAGGCGCTACCGCTTCTGCGGGCAGCATCCCCTGTTCGTCCCGCGGCTGTTCATGGATACTATGCAGAATAACCGGTGTTATACCGGCTTCGGTGAGCATCCGCATAAGGTCGGACTCGATCTCATCCACAGCCCCTTTGGGAACTCGGTTGAGAACGACTGCTACAGCAATATTCCGCTGGGCAGCGCGATGCAGCAAATCCCAGGGTACGGCATCCGCATAACGGTTAGCAGTTGTGACGAAGAGCCACAAATCGGCAGCAGATAAGAGCTCGTTGGCAAGTCTGCGGTTCTCGTCAGAGACCGAATCAATATCGGGCGCATCGATCAGGGCGATACCACGCGGCAGAGCGCTAGTTTGCACGCTGATAAGCGTATCTTGCAGATGATGTTCGGCACCTGGCAGCTCCCAAATGTCACTCCGGCGTGGTGAAGTTTCAGAGATAGATGCCATCTCCTGCCGTTCTAGGGTAGGCAGAAAACGTTCGGGGGTCAGGTATTCGGAGTCTTCAGCACGATAAAGCAAGATTGGCTGCCGAGTGGTGGGGCGAAGCGCACTGGAACGGGATACGGGGGTTCCCATCAAGGTATTCACCAAAGTCGATTTACCGGCACCCGTAGAACCACCAACTACCACGGTAAGGGGTGCCTCCAAAGCGGTAAGCCGCGGCAGAATGTAATCGTCGTACTGTTTACTCAGAGAACGCACTTGTTCCCTCGCCCGGGTAACATCAGCGGTATCGAGGGGTAGAGTGAGCTCATCTAGAAGTTTGCGTGCAGAATATACACGCTCATCGTTTGTGTGTTGCACGTGCGCTATTGTTTCACACTTTATTGCATGCTTGCTGAGGAAACTTAGAGTGTTTCCTGTGAGTTTAAGTTGCTTACCTCACGAATTTTAGGTGCCGTAAACAGAGTCGAAGCGCTGTATTTTGCGTAACTCTAGCCTAATATCACGGTTTAGGTCGCTGTACGTTTGTGCTTTCACCCACCACGCCCTAGTCTGGTTTTACACACTAAACCCGGGTTTCAGATTTTCTGGAAATAACGATATTTTGGGAGTTGCTATGCGCCCTTCACGTCGCCAGTTCTTCGTCTTTACTGGCAGCACCGTTGCCGCCGCGCCATTATTAGTTTCATGTGCCTCTAGCGATTCCTCTGATTCTGCCGCTGGTTTAGCAACCGCTGAGGGAGCATCCCCCTCAGAGACAGGTGCGCACTATGGAAATCTTTCGGGAGAGCTACTCTGGCAACGTTACGATTCCGCCACCCCGGTCACTGCCAGTATGAACCCCGAAACCGGGGAAAAGGTCGTTCCGGTTCCCCAGGCAGACCCGGCAACTGCCGATCACAAGGCTCAGAACGTTCCCATCCCCCAAGAAGACGACCTGATGTTCAAAGAGGATTTTCAGGGGCTGCGAAACACCTTCGCCTATTATGTGGCGTGTATTAACTATGCACGCATGACTGGAGATCTCACCCCTGCTCTCAAAGTGGTACACAGCGAAAACACCGTCGATCTTGAGCGGCTTAAGGCCTGGGAAACTCTGTACGCCGAACCTAATAATAGTTGGATCGTTGGAGGTACCTGGAAAATCTCCGTCTCGGAGAAACCGACAGAGCATAACGGCAAATTCTCGTGGGAATGCACCGCTACCCAGGAAAACGGAACGCTCATCAATAAAACGACAAACGTGACGAAACCGCTTTCGCAGGATGAAATACGCGATTTTACGGCTCTCTACGCGCAATGGGTGAAGGACAGGTGGCTCATCATCTCCCCACAGCAGTTTGACCCAGCGGCAAAGCCCACACGAGCCTATACACCCGCTCCACAACCGACTTCTACCTACACCCCAAAGGTAAGTACTATACCCGCCGACTACTAAACCCCTAATCCTTTATTTCTCAACGTGAAAGGTTCCACGTGGTAACTTCACCTCCCTATTCCCGACGCCGTGTATTACGTACCGTTGGGGCAGGGTTATTCGGCACCGCCGCCTCTACTTTGATAGCCGCATGCTCTCGAAACCAGCAAACTCATGCTACGAGTGACCCTTCGGTAAGTCAGTATGTACGCAGCGATTTTAGCGGTGAGGTGGCTTTCGAGAGCTTCAACACCTCAGCAGGTACTTATGTGCCCGCAAACGCAGAGCATCCGGCGCAAAACGTTCCGGTCCCCATAAAAACAGAGAATATGGGCAAAAACTCCATTGCAGGTTTTTACGACACCATCGGTTACCTCAATGCGGCGCTCAATTATCTCTTGGCTACCGGTGACACCAATCCTCTGGAAGTCATCACGATCAACCCCGAGTTCACCAAAGCTCTCCTGCTTTTCACTGACGAGACTGGTGAGAGTCAGGCTGCCAAAAGCTGGTATGTTTCTCCTCAAGCCACGCTCTCCCTCACCTCACGCATGCCAACAGCCGTGAACGATTATCGAAAAGATTGGCGATACACCCTCGATATCAGTTTGGGAGAACAGCAGGTCGTCAACTCTCAGGCCAGTGCAATACCTGCCGAGCAGCAGAAATTCCACTATGCGGGTACTATCCAAGGCACCTTCGAGAAAGAAGCCTGGTCCCTCACACTCACAGTTCGTGACCCGCAGTCCACGGCAGGCGCGAGTCCGTCCTAGAACTAAGAAGGCTCAGCGGCACCTCCGCATGAGAATATAGAGACATAATATTTTCTTCTCCAACCGCATCTGGGTGAAGGTACCTATGCGCTTTAACCCTCATAATCATCGAAAGGCTTCCATGTCACAGCACTTAACTCGCAGGCAAGCTGTTACAACTGTTTTATCAGGTGCCGGACTCACTATGCTCGCCGCTTGTTCCTCGAACAGCTCCACCAACACGTCAAATGGCAATAACGCTAACGGCTCTGCGCCAAGCCCAAAATCCTCAAACCCACACGGATATAGCAACGACGGAAATAACTACTCCGGGCGTATTACATTTGATAATTTTGAGCCGGGAAATACCTACGAACCAGGTAATGCCGAGCATCCCCCACAAAACGCCCCTATGCCTAAGCTGCCGGATAACGCCAACGAAAATAGCGTAACCGGTTTCCATGCAACCGTCGCTTACTATGCTGCGGCTAGGGATTACCTGGTGAAAACCGGCAGCCTCGACGCCGTGAAAAAGGTCAAACTTGCGGGTAACGACGCCGAAGAAAATGAGGCGCTCGCTAAAACTATCGCTCAAGGGATCGAGCAGAAAACCTGGTATGTAGATCCATCTGCCTGGTACGAGCTCAAGGAGTCACAGCCCGCCATTATGAGCGATGGGAATCTACTCTTCAAGAGCGTCTACACATTCGACTACGGTGCTGAAAGCGTGACGAACGGCGAGATAAAACCGGTTAAGGAAGAAGAGCGAGTCTATACCCAAGACTGTGATTTCCGTGGGCGTTACAATCCCACCACGAAATCCTGGGAACTCAATCTATCCTATGGCACGAAGAGCTCGGGAAATGCGGCAGCAAGTCCTGCCGCATCGGCAACGGGTGGAGCCTCAGATCCTGCGGCAACCGAAGAACAGGCAGCTAATCCCAAGAAATAATAGCTGTTCGTTACCCTTGCCCAGCCTTCGGGGTTCTGTTGATGCAGGAACCCGGAGGCTGGGTATTTTGAATTCCTGCTCTTCACCTTGCGTTCTTCAAAGTCAAACTAAGGGTTTTATGTCTCGACATATACCCTCTAGATATGTATTTTCCCTCACATGTCGGAGAGCCCTGCATATACGGTATTATCTGCGCAGCAGTGTTACTTTCCCTGTGAACTATTGGGGTTCCTGCACAGCAACGTATAACTATTTCGCGGGTCCCCTATATCTATCTTGCCAGGGCGTCTTCTATGTAGAGCTACACTTGAGAAGCTAGTGCTATTTCAACGTTGAAGGGGCATTTTATGTCTTTCACTTTTTCGCGCCGAATCCTCCTGCGCACCACCGCCCTCGGTACTGTTGGACTGGGCGGAATCACCGTACTCTCTGCGTGTGGCAATACGTCGCAAAACAGCGCCGAAAGATCGAGCTATAAGGGCGAGGCTAAGCTTGATAGCTACGATACATCTGCCGGAACTTATGAATTAGCGTCACGCGAGCATCCGGCACGGAACGTACCCAAACCTGTCAAGCCTAATAATATGAATGACAACTCAGTAGCGGGCCTTTACTCGACTATCGCGTTCTTTGCGGCTGCACTGCAATACCGGCTTATTACGGGCGATGCCCAGTACCTCAAAGAGGTCAAGCTAGAACATACTGTAGATTCCATCGAAGAGATCACCAATGGTTCTACCTGGCTCTCCAATCCCACGGTTACGATTGAGCTTACTACCGATCAACCGGAACAAAAGGACAACGAATACTTTTGGCCTGCAAAGCTCACACTCACCAAGGGCGACTGGGCGGTCGCTCAACACAGGACCATCAACGTTCCAGAAAATGAGCAAAAAGTTACAAGTGAAGGAAAAATCAAGGCAAAATACACCGATGGCGCATGGGCTATTCGGGACATTGCTGACTAGTCTTCACCGGATTCTCTAGAGAAAAATACGGGACTTCTAAGTCTGCGCTGGGCATGGCAATAAGCCTTTGCCCGGGCGTTTTAAGTGCGTATGAGACCCATACCCTCTCCATGCCAGGTATTACCTTATACGGTAACGTTACTCACCTTTGGTTAGGGTTAGGTCACATTCCTCGGTACAATCAAGTATCTCGTTTTGTTTTACGTTTAGACTTATACGGGATTAATGCATTCACACGAAAGGTATAACGATGTCTTCGGCTCTGAATCGTCGTGCAGCATTGGGGATTCTCAGTATGGGAAGTGTCGCGTTCTTAGCGGCGTGCGGCAGCGATAAGAAAGAAGAATCTAATTCTTCAGCCTCCGCAAGCACTTCTCAGACGAAGAGCTCCAGCGCTTCCTCTTCAGCTTCTACTACCCCCTCAGCTTCCGAATCACCTACCCCCACCCCGACTCCTACGGAACTCGTCAACGACGGTAAAGACTACTCCGGAGTCGCTAAGTTAGAGCAGTACGAAACCCCCGGAGAGTACCAGCCCGCTACGGCGGAATCTCCCGCGCAGAACGTACCCACCCCCGTTATTCCCGAAGCAATGCACCAGAACACCGTTGCGGGCTTTGCCTCTGCGCTTGCATATTTTGGTGCTGCTGTCGATTACCTCCTGCAGACCGGCGATATGAAGTATGTTCGGGAGGTCAGCACCGATGCTGATACTCTGAATGCACTCCAGAAATACGCCGATCGTACGATGAAGGGTATCGAAGAAAAGACATGGTACGAAAAGCCTTCGGCCACAATGGTTATTAGCAGCAAGCAGCCTACTATCGCGCAGGGTGCCTATAACTGGACCGTCGATTTCACCATTGATTTGGGCGAAAAACTCTTCAATAAGGGTAAAGAGCAAGATACCCCTTCTGATAAACGCTACGTACGTATGCAGGGCGAGGCTGTAGGCCGCTACATCAATAACGTGTGGGATCTACACATGGATATCGACTAATAGGTATCGTTCCGCAGCACAACACCGTATGCTCACAAACGTTGAGTATACGGTGTTTTTATATCTTCTCGATTATTTTTCAAATCTCTTTTCTGTACCGCATACCAAGATACGTGCGGCAGAAAAATATTTATGTGAGGCTCCCCCTACCCACCAAAGCAGCAGTCTTCGTACCGAAAAGACACCAATTAACAAGAGTCCAGCAGACGACACAACGCGGGTATCAGAATGTGTGCGACGACTCTCTCGATTCTTGTGCTTAACTCTAGTTCTACAAGCAGCTGGCAGTCAGTCACCTGCTCGTCAAAATGCTGTCTTTTCACGCTTGTATAAATGCGACTCGAACAAAAGCGTTTAGAGTGCGTGTTAACTTTGTGCGAAATACATTAAAAGCTTGTACCAAATAATAAAGTTTAGGTAAGCTAAAACCATCACCAACCCATCCCATGAGAGAGGACTACTTCATCATGCCTACTTCCGGGGTATTTTCCCGCCGTAACACGCTCAGATTTACCACTTTAGGAATACTGAGTCTCGCGGTTATTCCAATGCTCACCGCATGCGGCAAAGATTACCAAGGCGAAGTCAAACTTGATTCCTATGACGAATCTGCAGGTTCTTACGAGCCCGCGACAAAGGAGCATCCAGCGCAGAATGTTCCAAAACCCAAGAAGCCTCAAGACATCAACGATGATTCAACCGGCGGGCTATACTCAACCCTCGCTTTTGCCGCCGCTGCCATGCAATATGCACTGCGCACTGGAGATACGAGCTATCTTCAAGAGGTCAATATTCCTGAGAGAACCAAAGTATTCTTTATGTCTAACTCCCCTTTTCTCGGGGGTACTACATGGACCGATAACCCCGTTGTAACCATCGCCCTCAAAGCTGGTTCTCCCACCAAAGATGGTGATACATATACCTGGCCGGGTCATTTCAAAGTCGATTTTGGCGCATGGACTGTTAACGACGGTACGGCAACCGACACTCAAAACAACAGATTAAATCTAGATCAAGATATCGATATCAAAGCAAAGTACCAGAATAACTCTTGGATTATTCTTTCACTCGACCATTAGTACCGCTTAGAACCTCGAGAAGGAACGCCGTGCCGTATAATTTTCCAATAGGAAATATATACGGCACGCGGACTATTAAGGGTGAAAAATTATTGTCTGCTACACCGCCGCCAGCGTTTTTATTCCCAACTCAGTAGCATATTACGAACTGTGACGGGTAAACTTACACCGTTACCCGCAGCGTAGTAAAGTTTCTCACGTACCCAAGGTTCCCCGGAAAATCAATAGGATTTTTCACCACACACTAAAGGATTAAATACTGTGGCAGAGATCGTAAACAGCATTGTTGATGCTATTGGTCAGACTCCCCTTGTTCGACTCAACCGCCTCGATGCTGGTTTGCCCGGCAACGTAGCCGTCAAGCTCGAATTCTACAACCCCGCAGGCTCTGTGAAAGACCGCATCGGCCGCGCCATCATTGATGCCGCTGAAGAAGCCGGAGCTCTCAAGCCCGGCGGTACCATTGTCGAAGGGACTTCTGGAAACACCGGTATTGCCCTTGCAATGGTTGGTGCAGCACGTGGATACAACGTTATTTTGACAATGCCCGAGACCATGTCGGCTGAACGTCGAGTACTGCTTCGCGCTTACGGTGCGAAAATTGTTCTCACTCCCGGCACCGACGGCATGCGCGGCGCTGTTGAGAAGGCACAGGAAATCGTTGCCACCACGGACAACGCAATTCTCGCATCGCAGTTCTCCAATGAGGCAAACCCTGCTATTCACTACAAGACCACCGGCCCTGAAATTTGGGATGCGACTGACGGCAAGATTGATATTTTCGTATCGGGTATCGGTACCGGCGGTACTATCTCCGGTGCTGGCAAGTACTTGAAGGAGAAGAACCCCAACCTGCAGATCGTTGCCGTTGAACCTCAGGATTCACCGCTCCTGTCTGAAGGCCGCGTTGGTCCGCACAAGATTCAAGGCTTGGGCGCTAACTTCGTGCCGGATACTCTCGACCGCGAAATCTACGATTCGGTCATCGCAGTATCTGGTGAAGAAGCGATCCGTACTTCCCGCGCACTAGCAACCCAGGAGGGTATCCTGGGTGGTATTTCTTCCGGCGCAGCCGTCTATGCAGCATTGGAAGAAGCTAAGAAGTCCGAAAATAAGGACAAGCTGATCGTTGCAGTTGTTCCCGACTTCGGTGAACGCTATATCTCTACGGTACTCTACGAAGATATCCGTGGCTAAACTTCCTCAAGAAACAACGCCCCACGCTTCCGTTCGCTACGGTGCTGTGGGGCGTTTCCTCTGCTCAGAGAAGAATAGGGAATTTCAGCATTCTTTTCTAGTTGTACGCAATAAAGGGTCAACATCAATATTGTGCGGCGCAGGCGCGCCTAATATGAAAACTGGCTTCGATGTTGGTACCTTGGGGAAGTATCTACGGTAACAGAAAGAAGATTATGGGATTTTTTGCCCGTCTGCGCGAAGACATTGAAAATGTTCGAGAGCATGATCCAGCGGCGCGTGGGGCTGGCGAAATCATGCTTAACTATTCGGGCATGCATGCGATATGGGCTCACCGGCTTACACACAAACTTTGGCAAAAGGACGGCACGAAATCTCTAGCTCGTACCCTCTCGCAGCTCACCCGTTTTTTGACCGGTGTCGAGATCCATCCAGGGGCCGTCATTGGGCGGCGTTTTTTTATCGATCATGGCATGGGTATCGTTATTGGTGAGACCACCGAAATAGGTGATGATGTGATGCTCTATCATGGCGTTACTCTCGGCGGTCGCTCGCTTGAAAAGATTAAGCGCCACCCCACAATCGAAGACAGAGTAACAATCGGTGCTGGTGCTAAGGTGCTGGGTCCAGTAGTCATTGGGGCAGATAGCGCTATCGGAGCAAATGCCGTGGTGGTGAACGATCATCCGCGCGATTCCATAATTACGGGTATCCCTGCGAAACATCGTCTGCGTACACCCGAGAAGAAGAAGCCTCTGGTCGATGCTGTGGAATATATCGACCCGGCAATGTGGATCTAATCTTGAGTGGTGCTCTCTATGAGGTTTGTGGTGTTGTTTTATCTATAACGGCATCTTGCCGCAAACCTCAATAGTGCAACTACTACGATATAAGGTTTCTGTACCCTGAATAAGGTCATTAAATCCACCGATAATCCGGTGTTACCCGTGTGAACCACCCACGACTCCAGGTCTTCTTTGGGCAGACAGAGCATCATTGCTCGCAGCGTGTTCTCCAGGTTCTCAGTCTATCGGTCACTGGATCACGCGCATACGGACAAAACACAGACAAAAAGGGGTGTGGCTGCTTTCTCACGAAGCGGCCACACCCCTTTTATTGACGCTGTTCTTAAGATCCAGGTTCTAGTGAACGTGGATATCTGCAGCGTTTACTTCTGAACGGTCACCGCTCCACATAGTGTGAAATGCGCCTTCTGCATCCACACGGCCATAGGTGTGCGCGCCAAAGAAGTCACGCTGCCCCTGAATAAGGGCTGCTGGCAGACGGTCGCGGCGCAGTCCATCGTAGTAAGAAAGTGCCGAGGAGAAAACCGGAACCGGCACGCCCAACGCGGTAGCCTTTGCAACCACACGGCGCCAAGAAGGAACAAGCTCTTCCATCAGATTCTTGAAGGCGGGTGCGAGAAGCATATTGGCCGGTACCTCACCCGCATAAGCCGCCATAATATCGCCTAGAAGCTCCGCACGAATAATGCATCCAGCCCGCCAGAGCGATGCGATGGTGTCAAGGTGCAGGTCCCAGCCGTATTCCTGACCGGCACGAGCGATCATATCCATGCCCTGTGCATAGGCCACCAGCTTGGATGCGAACAATGCACGGCGCACATCTTCAACAAATTCGGGATCGCCTGCACCGACTCCGGTGGTCGCAATAAGACCGGCGGGGAGTTCCTGCTGAGCCTGTGCACGTGCCTTGACATCTGAAGAAGACAGCGCACGAGCAAAGACAGATTCGGCGATAGCAGATACTGGAGCGCCCAAGTCAAGAGCAGCCTGAACGGTCCAACGTCCGGTACCTTTCTGACCGGCCTGGTCAAGAATAACGTCTACCAGCGGTTTACCGGTTTTCGCATCAACCTGTGCCAAGACTTCCGAGGTAATCTCAACCAGATACGAGTTAAGGTCAGTCTCGTTCCATTTCTTGAAGATTTCAGCCTGTTCGGCGGGTTCAATGCCTGCAACAGAACGCAGAATGTCGTAGGCTTCGCCGATAACCTGCATATCGGCGTATTCAATTCCGTTATGCACCATTTTGACGAAATGACCGGAACCATCGGTAGAGATCCAGGCGCAGCACGGAGAACCATCTTGCGGCGCTTTTGCGGAGATTTTCTCTAGCATAGGACCTACATGTTTGTAGGATTCAGCCGAGCCTCCCGGCATAATCGAAGGTCCCCAGAGTGCACCTTCTTCACCGCCAGAAACGCCGACACCAACAAAGTGCAGACCTTTTTCTGCAAGAGCTCGTTCACGGCGGATAGTATCGGGGAAATGAGAGTTACCACCGTCAATAATAATGTCCCCTTCGTCAAGAAGAGGAGTTAACTGCTCAATAACAGCGTCTACGGGAGCACCCGCCTTCACCATAATCAGGATACGGCGGGGAGATTCGAGCGAGTCCACCAAGTCTTGGAGCGACTCGGTGCGGATGAAGTCACCGTCTGCGCCGTGCTCAGAGAGCAAGGCATCGGTCTTCTCAACGGAGCGGTTATGCAGTGCTACGGTGTACCCGTTACGTGCCAGGTTACGCGCTAGGTTAGCACCCATGACAGCAAGTCCGGTAACACCAATCTGTGCCTTCTTGTTTTCAGTCATGTATACAAGAATACGCTGTTTTACGTTTTATCCGCGTGTATCCAAGGAATTAAGCGTTTGGATTAGACAGGAATAACATTCGGCAGTCTCTGGATGAATATTTCTGCGGATTCCAGGGTATATCTATAACCCACAAAGAGCAGACATAGAAAAGTCCCGTATCCTCTACTCAGGATACGGGACTTATTTGTGGGTCCTACCGGGATCGAACCGATGACATCCACGGTGTAAACGTGGCGCTCTACCAGCTGAGCTAAAGACCCAATTTTCGCTATAAAAACCTTTGTTTTCCTACGAACAAGGTAATACTATACGGGGTTTCTCATGTACTCGCAACTGAGATGTGCATGTTATATGTCACATAAAAATTAGACGGTGGTTACTACGCCCTCAAAGTCCTCAAAGCCTTCATCCCATGACTATACCCCTCATAAAACCACATAAACACAAATAACAACATGCCTCAAGGTGTCAAATTTTAAGGGGGAAAGCCCCTATATCGGGAAATTTGCACATTTTAGGCAAAAATTCTTACCGCGGAATATCGCACCAACCTGCCCACTTTCATTCATAACCCAAAGCCTCCAACGAAAAAACCTCAAAAACAGTCATCGGAGATCAAAATAAGGTCTAAGATAGTAGAGAAAGAAGTATGCTCCTAGAACACTGTGCGCATGCTTATCGAAGGGTGCCTCGCACCAGCGCCACAAGCGCCTTCACAATTGGATAAGAAGAGAGGTTGGATTAGTTTGGCTAACGTACCGAACGAACACTCCCTGAGTACTCTACTTGACGGCCTCAAGGACGTCGACGTTGAGGAGACTCAGGAGTGGACCGAGTCCCTTGAGGACCTCATCAAAACTCACGGCACCGAACGTGCCGAGTACATCCTGCGATCCCTAATTCAGGAAGCAGGCAAGAAAGGCGTTGAGGTACCGGTTCTAACCAAGACCGACTACATTAACACCATCGCAGTCGACCAGCAGCCTGAATACCCCGGCGATGCTGATCTTGAAGAACAATACCGTAACTGGATTCGCTGGAACGCTGCCATTATGGTGCAGCGCGCACAGAAACAGGGCATCGGTGTTGGTGGACACATCTCCACCTATGCAGGTATCGCTGATCTTTATGAAGTTGGGTTCAACAACTTCTTCCGCGGACGCAATCACCCCGGCGGCGGTGACCAGGTATTCTTCCAGGGCCACGCCTCTCCCGGTAACTATGCGCGTGCTTTCGTTGAGGGCCGCCTCAACGAAGAAGATATGGATGGCTTCCGTCAGGAGAAGACCAAGGGCGAGCACGGCATTCCCTCTTACCCGCACCCCCGGTGCATGCCTGAGTTCTGGCAGTTCCCCACAGTATCGATGGGTCTAGGCCCCCTCAATGCTATTCACCAGGCTTCCTTTAACCGCTACTTGCAGAACCGCGGTATCAAGGACACCTCACAGCAACACGTCTGGGCATTCCTCGGCGATGGCGAGATGGATGAGCCCGAGTCACGCGGTGCACTGCAGCTCGCGGCTAACGAAAAACTCGACAACCTGACCTTTGTAGTGAACTGCAACCTGCAGCGTCTCGACGGTCCCGTGCGTGGTAATGGCAAGATCATCCAGGAGCTCGAAGGATTCTTCCGCGGCGCTGGTTGGCATGTCATCAAGGTTGTCTGGGGCTCCGAGATGGACGAGCTTCTCGCGAAGGACAAGAGCGGTAAGCTCATCCAACTGCTGAACGAAACCTTGGACGGCGACTACCAGAACTTCCGCGGTGAAGACGGCGGTTACATCCGTGAGCACTTCTACGGCAAGTATCCCGAAACCAAGGAACTTGTTGCTGATCTGACCGATGACGAAATCTGGGCTATTCGCCGCGGCGGTCACGACTACAAGAAGATCTACGCTGCATACAAAGAAGCGCTGGAGACTAAGGGACGTCCGACCGTTATTCTGGCACAGTCCATTAAGGGTTACGCTCTTGGTCCCTACTTCGAGTCCCGTAACTCGACCCACCAGATCAAGAAGTTCACCATGGAAGCGCTCAAGGGCTTCCGTGACCATCTGAACATCCCGATCTCTGATGAAGAGCTGGAGAAGGACCTCTACAATCCACCGTACTACCGTCCCGGTCAGGACAACCCGGCAATTCAGTATATGCTCAAGCGCCGCGAAGAGCTCGGTGGTTTCCTCCCCGGTCGCCCCAATACTCAGCCTGAGATTCAGCTGCCGGACGACAAGGTCTACGCGGGTACCAAGAAGGGTTCAGGCAAGCAGCTTGCCGCATCCACGATGGCATTCGTACGCCTTATGAAAGACCTGATGCGTGTCAAGGGCTTTGGCCACCGTATTGTGCCTATTACTCCCGATGAGGCACGTACCTTCGGTATGGACGCATTCTTCCCCTCAGCTAAGCTGTACAACCCGAACGGACAGAACTACGTTCCTGTTGACCACGAGCTTATGCTCTCCTACACGGAGTCGCCGCTGGGTCAGATTTTGCACGTGGGTATTAACGAGGCTGGCGCGACCGCTGCATTTATTGCGACCGGTACCTCCTTCGATACACACGGTGAGCCGATGATCCCGATTTACATCTTCTACTCGATGTTCGGCTTCCAGCGCACCGGCGACGCTTTCTGGGCTGCTGCCGACCAGTTGGCACGAGGCTTTATTATCGGCGCTACTGCGGGTCGTACCACGCTTTCCGGCGAGGGTCTGCAGCATATGGATGGCCACTCCCCCATCCTGGCAAGCACCAACCCTGCCGTGAAGCACTACGACCCTGCATACGGCTACGAGATCGGGCACATCGTCAAGCGTGGTCTTGAGCAGATGTACGGTAACCTCGATGAAGATCACGATGTCATGTACTACCTGACCGTGTACAACGAGCCGATCCACCAGCCTGCAGAACCCGAGAACCTGGATGTTGATGGTCTGCTCAAGGGCATCTACAAGCTCAAGGATTCTGAGCTTACCTCCGGACCCAAGACTCAGCTGCTCGCCTCCGGTGTTGCTGTACCGTGGGCTTTGGAAGCTCAGAAGCTCTTGGCTGAGGACTGGGGCGTTTCGGCTGATGTATGGTCGGTAACCTCGTGGAACGAGCTGCGCCGCGAAGGTCTTGCTGCTGAGGAAGAAACCTTGCTCAACCCCGATAAGCCTGCACGCGTACCCTACGTGACTCAGAAGCTTGCCGGTGCTGAAGGTCCTATTGTGGCGACCTCCGATTACACATCGGATATGCCTGACCAGATTCGCCAGTTCCTCCCGAACGATTTTGCAACTCTGGGAGCCGATGGCTTCGGTTTCGCGGATACCCGCCCCGGTGCACGTCGCTTTTTCCACATTGATGCTCAGTCAATGGTAGTTCGTGCCCTGCAGCTGTTGGCAAAGGACGGTAAGGTGCCCGCCGATGCGGCTGCCAAGGCGTTTGCCAAGTACGATCTGAATAACGTTAACGCAATTCAGGCAACACATATCGATGACTAGTTCCATTGTGTTCTAGCCAGGCTTTCAGCGGAAAGCCAAATTAACTGGTTCCCTCGCTCTTGTACGGTGCAAGAGCGAGGGAACTTTTTACCCTTGAAAACCGTCCAGTACAACTTCCGAGGGGCTTCTATCACAGGTGGAGCTTTATCAAATAAATATGCTTTGATGATATTTTTTACTCCATGTCTCGGTATATAATTGGAAGGTCAGAATCACCACAATCACCAAGGGACTTCAGTGTCTAACAACCTCCAGGCAAACTTTAAAAGTATAGACGCGGAGATTACATCGTCGTGGGCTTTTGGAGAAAGTATCCATGATTCCGAATTTGTATCTTTTTATACTTTTGTCGAGAAAATTAAATCCGCACAACAAAAGAATACTCAAATACTACCGAGTAAACCTTTTAATGGTAGCGTGCAGGTATATTATTCCTTTAAATACAACGACACTATTGTTCAAACAGAACATGCTTTCTACGAGAATATTTGGCAAGGTTTTCGGGAAACTCTGCGTATGATCCTTGACGGCCATGACAACCTGCTTCCGGGTGGCATGAACCGTATTATCGATCGTCAAATTAAAGCTGCTGAGAATCAAAATCCTAATATTTCTGCACTCCAGCTTGTGGAGTGCATTCCTCTTTTTAATACCGCAGTACAGGAAGCCCATAAACGTTCACAAGATACCGTAAAAAAGTTTTCCATATACCGCGATATTCGTATTTGCATCTATTTTGGAAATTCTGCCGGAATGCCCTATTCCCGAGTTCCTGTACAACTTCAGGATCTCATTTCGCAGCATATTAAACCTTTAATCGAAAAACCGCCTACTCAACGGAAAAAACCCACGCCTAAAGATTTTGAGAATACCCTCAATGCAGTTGAAGAAGAAAGCGGCAGGTTTTATCCCACCGGGCCTGTTGCAAAATCTCTTTTTAAAAATAAATGTGTTGTTCTTGAGGGAGTCGCGGGCTGTGGAAAGTCTTACCAGATCAATACTCTCTCACGTGAGGATACTGGGTACGGCAAGGCCAACATTACAACGGTAGTCTTCCACCCGTCCACGAGTTACGAAGAGTTCGTGAGCGGTCTGCGTCCAAACTTTTCACGCCAAGAAGATGAGCCTGAATTTGTGTCTCACGAAGGTGTATTTCTTCAAGCCTGCCGAAAAGCTGTTGAGAACCCCACGACACCACATCTGCTTTTCATTGACGAGATTAACCGCGCCAATACCTCCCGTGTTTTCGGCGACCTTATGCTCGTTATTGAAACGTCAAAGCGTGTTTCCGTAAAAAAACTTCAGGATCATCGTGAAAAACTTTACGGTTCAGTATTTGCGGCTGATGCGGATATTCCCCAGGGTTTCACCTATGCGACTTTGCAAACTCCGCTTTATTATCAGGGTAAAATATATAACCGTTTAGTAGTTCCAGATAACCTGCACATACTGGGAACTATGAATTCTACCGACCGCTCTGTGGGTACCATTGATTTGGCTTTGCGCCGTCGCTTTATCTGGATGGAAATGAATCCTCACAATGAAACAGATTTGCGTACAGAACTTGAAGCTGAACGAGGTGCTATTTCTGAAGAATTAGACATCGTTATAGAACGGTATGCGGATATTAACGCCATTCTTGAATCCGAGGTTGGCCCCGATGCACGTCTAGGACATTCCTATTTCTTCTCTCGAAATTCCACCCCCGAAGACATTGCACGGGCTTTGTTAACCCAGCTTGCGGAAATTGCAGCGACTTTCAATATCAGTTCCGGCATTCTCGAAAAGATCGGTTCTATCAATGGGCTATCCGTCAAGATGGTGGGCCAGCGACTCGGCAGCCGCCCACGCGTGGTTGGTTCATGGAGCGGTCCCGGTCTGCCTTCTGCTCCTAAGCCCGCAGGTCAAATTCCCTGGTTGGAAGTAACGAGTGGTGAGTGAAGTTCGCTACTTTCAAGCGAGCGCGCGCGGTAACGGTGTCGGCGTTACGATCCTAAAACACACGCATCCTCAGCCGGGTGCCGTGCATACTCTGGTTATCCATGTGTTGCCCAAGCTCTGGTGCAAACAATGGGTATCGGCTGAGCAGCCGGAAGTTATTGCGCCTTTTAATGTGAAAATCGCCCCTGAGGCAGGCGGACAGTTCTCCTCTGTGCAGGATCCTGAGTCTTCGCTTTACGAGCATAGCGATGACGGTACGTTATCTCTCTATGTCTATGAGACTGAGATTCTGGTGCTTCCGAAGCCTTGGGCTGGGTATTTAGAGACGGTTTCGGGCTCTGCCCTGCCGCCGCATGATGATGATAATGAGGGCGGTGCCTCAGATCCACTGTGGACAGCGCTGGAGTACCCTGAAAAGCCTGTCTATGCAGTGGCTGCTACGGTTTGTGGACGGGTTTTAGGACCGGCTACAGCCCGTGAGAATATGGACTTTTCGGCAGGTGGTCAAGGTACTGGCTGGCAGAAGGTTTCTTTGTTATGGCGCATGCTGGCAGAGCATCATGAGGAACAGGCAATTATTCAGGGACATCGTGACATTACCCCGCAGGGTTCCGAACTTTTTCCGCATATTCCTTCGCTCAAAGAGGCTATGTACCGCGTTTTTGTTGATTCAAGCGGGCAGGCTTTGGCGCATCGTCGTCCGGTTTTTGAGCCTGAGGTGGATGAATTACTTTTTGTGCGTGGTCGTATGCTTCCACGCGAGCTTGTAAACCGGCGGATTAACCGACGTATTGGGGTTGTTTGCGAGTTCGATTCTCTGACGACGGATACGCATTTATGGCAAATGATCCGCGCCGGATTACAGCAGGTGGCAACTCATGCCGCCGATAATGAGGTCGTCGACGATGCTATAGGGTACGAGTCTGTGTTGCGTGATGTGAGCACGCAGAATATTCGTAGTCTGCTGACCGAAACGCTCTCCCCTGCTTTTGCTATGCGATTGTCGGCACAAACTTTGCGCGCTTACCACTATGCGCAATCTATTTTGTCGCAACAATATGGCTTTGGTTTAAGCGATAGCCCGTATGAAGCGGGTGTGCTGGCAAATATTAAATTTGATACTTCGTCATTATGGCGAAAAATGTTGGTGCGTGCCCTCACGGATACCGGTTTAGAAGTGCGTGTGGAAAGCCCCGTTGGTATGCTTTATCACCGCAATGCTGAGGGCCGCCAGCAGGGTGTGGCCTTTGCGAAACCAGATATGATGCTGTATTCCCGAGGCATTCTGGTAGCAACCCTTGATGGCAGGTACACCACGTATTGTGAAGATTTAATGCAGCTTCCCGAGCATGAACGGTACCGGATGCTGGCGGTCGCGTACCGCACGGGTGCGGACGGTTATACAGCATATCCGGTAGCCGGTAACGGAACTCTAGGCAGGATCCTGACGGTAGGCGAACCCGGGGCGTATCCTCAGGCACCTATGTCTGCGGAACATCATGTGACGACCTGCGGGGTGCGTTTCCCTCAACCTGAGGATGGACGCACTACCGCTGATGCCTCGCATTTGGCGAAGGTGCTTAGGAAGGTTCCTGCTGAGCCTTCATAGAGTGCAAAAGGCCCGCAGGCGTGACCTATGCCGAACTCCTAGCGTGGTGCTGTTGATGTCTCTGTTCTTCCCCCAATACCCATAGGGCGCTTTTAGAAGGCTTCTGCAATAATTTCAGGAATGCGCTCCGGGTTCACCAGATCGGGATGGGTACCGTTCTTCAACGTGACGGTACGGAACGAGCCCACATGAGGCTCCCAGCCGTGCGCATCCAGATAGGGTTGATCGTCATGGTTCACTCCAATCAATACGACTTTTCCGCCAAAGTTAAGGTGGTTCGAGCCGCGCATAAGGGCGGCAGAGGCACGCATAGATTCCAAACATACTTCTAGCTTGTCTTCGGGTAGATACCCCATAGCCGACCCGGCATCTCGCAGTCGTTCGAGCGTCTGTGGCAAGTCAAGAACGGTCTGCGCCGATACTTCGGGAAGACCGCCCATACGTAAGAGGGCACGAAAGCTCTCTTGCTCGTCCGGTTCAGGAATCCCCTGCCACTGTTCGACGGGGTATGCATCCAGAAGCGTAACCTGTTGTACATCGTAACCGGCAGTCTCGGCAAGCGCGGCTACCTCGACGGCGGCAGTACCGCCAACGGACCAGCCCATCAGGGAAAATTGTGATGGAAGCTGACGTTCCTCAAGGGTCTCACGAATACGCGCAAGATACCCCTCGGCGAGTTCACGAAGGCTCTGGGCGTAGCCAGCATTTGGGTTCGTGAATGCCTCATGTTGCAGTGCGTAAACCGACGGATGCCCGGGTATGTAGGGCAGATAGGCGGCATAGCACCATCCCAGACCGCCTGCGGGCGGCAGGATAAAGAGCGGTACGGTATTCTTCGATGTTGCGAAGTCCACCGAGTCCGCCTCACGCAGAGGCAGAACCGGGGCAAATTCGACATCAGTAGAATCCTCGTTCAAGACCGCAGCCAGCCCCTTGACCGTGGGATTAGCGAAGAGGGCACCAATACTGAGCGTCTTTCCAAGGTTTTCTTCAATCTTGGCAATGACGGAAAGTGCCGCAAGGGAGTTACCACCCGCTGCGAAAAAGTCTTCGGTTACACCGAATTGTGAGCGTCCCAGCACGCCCGCGATAATCTCGCTAATTTGCTGTTCTAAAAGTCCATGGGGGCCGTCTGCGGTGTTGGTATCAAAGGTAAACTCGATCTGTGCCAGGTTTTTGCGATCTATCTTGCCTGAGGGGCTAACCGGGAACTGAGCCATGGTGTGCCATAAGCGCGGTACCATATAGTCCGGCAAGGTGTTCTCACAATGCTGACGAGCTTGAGCAACAATACGGTTGCGTTCTGTTTCAGAAACGTCACCTATCTCTAGGAACGCCGCGAGAGCAGGTTCGGGCATCTTCGTGTAGAGCAAAACGACGGCGCTATGGACTCCCTCAACGTGGGAGAGCGTGGTTTCGATATCGCCAAGCTCTAGACGTTGCCCATGTAGTTTTACTTGGTGATCGGCACGACCACGGTAGAGGATGACTCCGCGAAGGTTTTTGGCCAAGGTGCCAGGTTTTTGGTTTGTGGCGGTGAGGTTCCACTCGGCAAGATCGCCAGTACGGTAAAGCCGCTCTCCCGTAGCGTTGTCCAGGATAAAGGCTTGTGCAGTTGCCTCGGGATTGTTCTGGTACCCCACAGCAAGCTGTACACCCGATAGGTAGAGTTCCCCTACGAATCCGGGCGGTATCGGCTGTAAAGCCTGGTCAAGAATACGAGTTTGGGTGTTCCAAACGGGCTGGCCGATAGGAACAGTACTGCACTCTGGGTTTTGGGAGCTATCCCAGAAGGTAACATCGACGGCGGCTTCCGTAGGCCCATAAAGATTTAAAGGGTAAACACCCATAATATTATGCGCGCTGAGAATCTGATCCTTCTGAAGTGCCTCGCCCGAGCAGATAAGATAGCGCACATGGCGTTGCTGCTCCCCCGACCCAAAACCTGCTTCGGCTAAGGTACGTTTTGCGGAAGGGGCCTCCAAGAAGGCGGTAAGCATCGTGGGTACGAAATGCAGACAGGTAACGTTCTGTTCGGCGATAACACGCGCCAGGTAGGCCGGATCCCGGTGCCCATCAGGAGCGGCGATAACGACGGCGGCCCCTTCCTGAAGCGGCCAATAAAGCTCCCACACATGAACATCAAACGAGATAGGCGTTTTATGTAAGATGCGGTCCCCCGCACGGTCTTGTGTGGATGCGCCGACCGGAATCTGTGACTGCTGCCAGCGTAACCGGTTATCAATGGAACGATGACTAATCGCAACACCTTTGGGCCGTCCTGTCGAACCCGAGGTAAACAAGATATACGCGATATCATCCAGTGCTGTGCCGATACCCGGGAATGTTTTTGCCTCGGGCACATGTGTAAGGTTTAGAGGTTTTCCCACAGGGGCTGTTAGAGCGGTAAATTCAAATTGCTGCAGCCCGCACAAACTCTGCGTATTCGCCGGTTTTAACTCGGCCTCTGCAATAGGACTCAGCCCGGAGCCATACACAAGCGCCGAACACTGCGTATCTTCCATCATAAAGCTCACACGTTCGGCGGGCAGATCCGGCAAAATCGGCACATAGACAAACCCTGCATAGAGCGCCGCATATAAGGCGATATATTGTTCAAGTCCTCGATGAAAGCGTAGTCCTACAGCGGTTCCAGGGCACACGCCAGCTTCCAGCATCGCCTTTGCTAGGGCGCGGGCTCGCACATCCAGCTCGTGATACGTGAGTACCTGCGAAAACTCATAGGCCTGCGGAGATTGCGGGGACAGAGTACCGTCCTCATCCGGCGTGCAGGCGTAGAGTGCGGGTTCGTTCGGGTAGCGTGTGAGCGCATCCTGAAAACGCTGAAGCAAAGTTTTATACTCTATCGGATGCGCGGTAGCGTTAAACGATTCCAGCAGCTCTACTTCATGCGGTAACGCAGTCGTCAGGGTATCCATCGACCGCTCCTCAAGGGCAGCCTGAGCCCAAGATTCCAACCAATTTTGTAGGTGCCGGGCGTGAAATTCTACGCGCTCGCGGGTATACAGGTTCGGGTTGGCATCGAACTCTACAGAAATTGTGTGACCGCGCCCGGGTATGCCTCGCAGGGTAATGGTCATATCCGCAACTGGTCCCGCAGATATGTTATGAATATACCCCACAGAAGCAGGCGTGTTGTCGGTAGGTGCACCTAGCGGTAAAACGGCATCAAACGGTATAACATTGATCTGGGCGCCAAAAAGCCGATTGTCATCGGACTGCGCTAAACGTTCTAGATCTTCTTGTCTAGCAAGCGGATGCGCGGCGTTCCGTGCATACTGGTTCTTTACGCTATCGAGTGCCTGTGCAATACTTCCAATACCTGAAACCTGTACCGGAAGCACATTCACGGCGGTGGTTCCAGTCTGAGCGCTGGTCTTGCCGAGAACACGGGTTTCTGCGGGAACCTGAGCCCCAAATATACGGTTCATCTGGGGTATGCCAAAAGCAGCGCTTCTACGCCCACCAATACGGGCCAGATAAGACCCTACGGCACCGGTTACAGTAACGGGCCAGGAGGTTCCGTATATTTTGCCAATTTCCAGCATATCCCGCTGTAGTTTATCAGGCAGGGTCAGTACCTCACGCAAGGCCTGCGGCGCTGGGGAGGCACTCCGTGCCGCCAGCGATGTATCGGGCTGGTTAAGTACTTCCGCTTGCCCGGAAGTCCACAGGGCCAGGTCCTCTTCTCGGGCATGTTCGGCAGCGTGGTCAGCCTGAAAAAGCTCCATTAGAGAGGCGCGTTTAACGGTAGGCAGAGGTTTTCCGGCGCTCAATGCACGATAGATAGCCGCTACGCGAGATAGACCGTTAAACGCCGCGAAACCGTCTGCCACCACATGGCTAAAGCTGTGGTAAACCCAGAGTTTACCCCCATAGTATGTGGCAGCGGAACGTACCGTAACACCCTCATCGGTCCTCAACGGTTCGCTGATCAGCTCGGATGCCCAGCCACGCACCGCTGCCGGAACGGGATTCTGTTCTTCCGTTTCTTCCTGAATCTGGAGGGAAATTACCGGAAGTACCTCAAGATTAGTCAAAAACTCATCAAGTGGTATGACTCGTTGCTCGGGGCGTCCAGACTGCACGCGCGTCTGCACCCGGAAACCTTCATTTTCACGATAGAGCTGAATAAATGCCTCACGCAGGTAATCAAGATTCGTCTCGGACGGACATTCCATGATCTCTGCTGTGTTATAGCAGGGATTTTTGGGATCGATAATAGCGGCAAGATAAATACCTTGAGCGCTTTTGGTCAGGGGAATCCAGTCATGCTTGGGACCACTATGCTCGGTGATGCTCATAGTCCAGTCTATTCTTTCAGGCGGTGTCGTGTGCTGGTTGGGTGAGTATCGACCTTATACAGGTACCGATTTCGTCAAAGTTAGCTGATACGAGTGAGCAAAAATTCGACGGTCGGGTTTTCTACCAATTCGGTGAATTCGATAGTAATCCCCTTGCCCGCGAGGTCATCGAGCAGGGCAAAAGCGCCCATTGAGTCCATCCCCAGAGAAAAAAGGTCGGTCGTAGACTCGGAAAAGGCGGTATCCAGCGAATCCGCCTCGTGGATGTACTGAGCAAGCAGGGGGCGAAGAGTAGTCTCTGCGGACATTATGTTCCTCTCTGGCATCATGTCTTATATATGCCAAAATTTATATACACATAAATTGTAGATGAGGTTCCCCTACATGAAAACTATGTAAACCTTTACATCACCGTCATATAGCGGGTGTTGACCACCTATACGTGACTATTATTCTCTGCGCATGCCTCACAGAGCACCTGCTTTTGAGTTAAACTTCCGGGGTAAGAACCTCAAGATTCTTACCCCGGTATTATGGTATCCGCACGCTTATTTAGCCCGCGCTAATCTTAGCTTAGTTGCTCTTACTCCTGAGCCAGCATCTCAACTAGTTTAACGCGAAGTTCACGGCGTGAGATCTTACCCACGTTTGTGGTTGGCAGAGAGCTCAATACCTGTACACGTTCGGGGATCTTAAAATCAGCCAGCTTCTTTTCGGTGAAATACTCATACATGGTACGGCGCGGATTCTCACCGAGCGATTTCCCAGCCTGAGGTACAACTATCAAGCAGACGCGCTCGCCCACAGTTTCATCGGGCAGACCAAGGGCTACCGCATCCAAAATATCCGGATGCTCTAACGCCAACTCCTCAATTTCATCCACCGAGATCTTCTCACCGTTACGGTTAATTTGATCTTTAGCGCGTCCAGTAACTTCAAGATACTTTCCCGCGACTATACGCACGATATCGCCCGTGCGGTAGAAACCGTCTTCAGTAAAGCTGAGCTGATTAGCGTTTTCTTCGCGATAATACCCGCGAATCGTATAGGGTCCGCGCGTGAGAAGGTGACCGCTCTGCCCTAGCTCGACCGGGTTATCCCGTTCATCCACCACGCGGATTTCATCAGCCGGGCTGATAGGGTATCCCTGAGTATTCATGCGTATATAGGGTTCATCGCGCAGACGAGTGTAATTCACCAAGCCTTCCGCCATGCCGAAGACCTGTTGGATGCTCACGCCTAGGGTTGTTTCGAGCTCCCCCGCCACCGTCGGAGCAAGTTTCGAGCCGCCCACCTGAAGCACGCGGAGCGAGGGCAGCTGCACGTCACGTTTCTTTACAGACGCCAGCCAGGCCTGCGCCAAGGGCGGTACGAGTGAGGTGAAGGTAACGCCTTCCATCTGAATCAGATTAAGCGCCGTCTGAGGGCTAGGATCGGCAGCAAATACGAGCTTACCTTGCACACACATTACGCCCAGGATTCCAGGCGAACTCATCGTGAAATTATGTGCCGCAGGAAGCACCACCAACATGGTTGTGTTGTTATTTAGCTTGCAGATATCGGCGGAACCACGCACCGAGTACAAGTAGGCTGCGTGAGTGCGCGGAATTAGCTTTGACATACCGGTTGTACCGCCGGAAAGCTGCAAAAATGCGATCTGCTCGCTTGCCAGAGTATTTTGGGTATTCTGCACAACACCGGGATGGAACGGTTCAGCCAGCTCAGTCTCGCTCAACGGAGTTACCGGGAGCGCAGCATCAAGGGCAATAGGCGGTTCTAGACCATCAACGCGCATCGTCTGTGCCACATCGTCGGCGAGCGCTGCAAAATCTGCTCCCGGAGTTTTCGAGGAAAATATATGCGCAGCGGCATCAGTGCGGGTTGCAAAATGAACAAGCTCACTCGTGCGGTGCTGTGGCAGACAAAAGACCGGTAAGGCTCCTGCCCAAAAAATACCCATAAGATATATCAGGTATTCGGCGATATTTCCTAACTGTAAAAGCACACGATCGCCGGGTTGCACCCCGGCATTCTCTAGGCGACGTGCTGCGGCACGAGCAGCCGCCTCCAGCTCTCCATAGCTCAGTCGGATCTGCTGCGGTTTGCCCTCTGCGTCGCTCTGTGCATGCGAAAGTGCCACTAACGCCGGAAAATGTGGCTTAGCACGGCAGGCATCAAGCAGAAACTCGGGTATGGTCTGATCGATCCAGTACCCTTCTTCACGGTAACGCCGTGCGAAATCCTCAGGAATCAGTGGGGTTTCGAGCAGTTCGGAGCGTTCCACAATCTGTTCGGTCATGTTTATGTCTTTCTCAGCTATAAGATTTTAGGGGTTAGGCATAAGAATGCGATTCAGCGCGGGTATGATAGCTCCACGCCAGCAGGCGTAGTCATGGCCGCCGTTGAATACAGTGTAGTTCAGGTGTGTGTCCACAGATTCGAGTTCCTGAACAAAACGCTGATGCGGCGGCAGCAGAATCCATTCCTGCTCACCTACCTCGACCTCAAGGTGAAGGTGGGACAAACGGTGCAGTTCATTGGCTTCACGCAGCTGTGAGAGTTTGTCGAAAACCTGAGGCTGCCACAGCGAAGACGACTGAGCGATTGCCGCTCCGAAAGACTCTGGGCGCGAGAAAACCGCCAGCAGAGAAGACAGCCCGCCTAAGGATTGTCCGTTGATGATAATATCCTGTGGCTCTGGCCGCAGCCCGTGATGACGCCTCAAATGAGGAAGCGCTTCTTCCACAATATAGTCGGCTATAGGGCTGTCTCCATTGAGCTCTTGCCAGCGGCGTTCTCGGCCGCCCGAGTGCAGAAAGAAGACATTCATATCCGGAATACGCCCGGCGGCACAGGCTCGGTTGAGCATATGCTCCATACCGTGCCCGTACCAGACTTCACCGTCGAAAAGGATAAAGAGCGGAGAATCGGGGCTTGGGTTTCCTACCCGCCCCAACAAATATTGGTGTCCGTCCGCAGTAGTCATCCAGCGCGGTTCAGGAAGGCTGTCGAGTTCCTGCTGGGTGAGCAGAAACTCATGAACCGGCGCATCGGCAAGCTCAACCACGCCCATACAACGGCCAATACGGTTGCAGACGGTCTTCGGGTTAAGCGGGTCGCCTTCACCAGAATCGAGAGCGGTGCGCAGTGTCACCTGATCGTCCTCCCCCAGCCAGATCGGGCGTTCCCCTGGCAGTGTGGGAATAAAGTTATAGGAAGCCCGCCAGTCGGTGCGCATCTGGAAGCTCAACTCCCACCAATCGGTGCCTGGAATACGTTCCATCAGAGACAACGGCAGGTTTTTCTCATCTGTCAGTCTATTGACAAAAATGAGAACCTGCTCTGCCGTGGCATGCTGATACAGGAATGTGACAATGCGTTCGTTCTCATTCGCTGTTCCGTCAGCATGGTAAACCTGCTCAATAAGCGGAGTCCCCTCCGCTACGATCTCTGTGATGCGGGCGTTAAGTTCTTGCGCGTCCACGGCTTCGTTTACTATGCGCGTCATAAGCGGGCTGGGTACGCGCGGTGCTGGTGTTGGGCGCGGGGTTTTAGGCGGCATAGGCCGCGCCATGATCTCTGGCTTGAGATTTTGTGCAGTTTTACATGGAAGGTTCTCAAAATCACCCATGAAAGGCTCCTTAGTGACCTTCGCGGGCGGCGGCAATTGCGTCCGCGGCAATAGTAATCTCTTGGTGAGCTGCCGGAACCACCAGAGGTGTTCCAGTACAGGGGTCATCACATATAACAGATTCTAGGTCAAAAACTTCCTGAATCAGTTCGGCGGTAACAATTTCCTGCGGATCACCCTGAGCAATAATCCTACCTTCCTTCATGAGCACCGCATGAGTGGCGTATCGGAAAGCCAGGTTCAGATCGTGCAGCACAACCGCAACGGTATGCCCCTCAGAGTGGAGCTTCTTGGTAAGGTTTAGCACCTCAATCTGGTGGGTAATATCCAGGTAAGTGGTTGGCTCGTCCAACAGAATCAAAGGCGTCTGCTGGGCAAGGGTCATGGCAATCCACACGCGCTGACGCTGACCGCCGGAAAGCGCCTCAATAGGACGTTCGGCCAGCTCCAACACGTTCGCGGCTTCCATAGCCTCAACGCAGGCAGCCTCATCTTTCTCAGACCAGGAACGCAGAAGGGATTGATGCGGGTACCGGCCGCGTGCCACAACATCCGCCACGGTCAACCCGGTGGGTGCCTCCGGCGTTTGAGGAAGCATGGCGAGAATCTGCGCGATGGAGCGGGATTTCATCTTTGAAAGCGGCAGACCATCAAGAAAGACCTTTCCGCCTTTGAGAGGATTCACACGCGCCAGAGCTTTGAGCAAGGTAGATTTACCGCAGGCGTTAGGACCCAAAATAACGGTAAGCTCACCCTCAAGCACCTTGAAGTCTATACCGCTGAGCACTGTGTGGTCGCCATAGGCTACGACCATGTCTTCGCCTGCGAGTCGGCTTTCGCTAATCTCTGCACGAGCCTTCACTAGCTCTTCTTCCTTTCAAGGTAAATCAGGTAAATCAGATATAAACCGCCCAGGGCGCCGGTAACCACACCGACCTGTAGGGTACGGCCGGGAATTGCAAACCTTCCAATAAGATCTGAAGCCAGCACCATCAACGCACCCATGAGGGCAGATCCGAAAAGGGTAACTCCGCCGCTTCGCCCCAGAGTTTTCACGATATGCGGGGCAGCAAGTGCCACGAATGCTATGGGACCGGTAGTCGCGGTGGCTAGGGATACGAGAAGCACACCGAGGAAGAGCGCACACACCCGATAAGCGTTGACATTCACGCCTAGTCCTGACGCCACGCTATCGCCAAACCGAATGGCCCCGAGAGGGCGTACCAGGGCGAGAAGCGCGGGAACTGTGACGATCAGAAAAATCATCAGTGTAATCGTACGCGGCCACGACATATCATCGAGAGAACCGGCAAGCCAGGATGCCGCCGTCTGCGCCTGAGTCAGTGATGCCCGAACTACTAACAGCGAGTTGAACGCCGCAAGAGTCGATCCTACGCCAATACCCACAAGCACTAGGCGGAACCCGCGTAAACCTGTATGTCGAGTCAGTAACCACACCGTAATGGATGTTGCGATACCGCCAATGAGGGCACCAATAGCAACTTCTACCGGACCAGAGTCGAAGACGATAATCTGCAGGAGTGCACCAGTTGCAGCACCGTGTGTAAAGCCGATAATATCCGGTGAGCCCAGCGGATTACCTGAGATTACCTGGAACAGCGCCCCTGAAAGCCCCAGAGCTGCGCCCACAAGCAGAGCTGCCACGATGCGCGCTTCACGCTTCTGTACTAAGACCACTGTGATGCGTTTACCCCGCCCAACGAGAGCATTGATGACGTCCATCGTCGTCACTTTGTAGTCGCCCTGTTGCAGCCCCCACAGGCTAAGTGCCACGATGAGAGCGATCAGCACAATGTACAGCGTCAAAACCCGCCAGGGAACCTGCGCCTGAATGAGTCCGCGTGAGTTAAGAACAAGCCTGCCAGCCAAATCGTGACCGCGCCGTGCGCCTCGAGGGAGCGAAGATTCCTGTTTCTGAGTCTTGAGGTTCGTCGCCTTAGTCTGTGTATCTGTCATCAGAGAGCTTCCACCTTACGACGAGTCATCAGGAATAGGAAGAGGGGTGCCCCTGCAAGGGTAGCGATAATTCCTACCTGAGTTTCCTGCGGGTGCTCCGGGGTCGCCATAATAACACGGGCTAAGACATCGGACATGAGCAGCCAGACGGGGCCTAAGAGTGCGGAGCCATAGTTAACCCAGCGCACATCATTGCCCATTATGGCACGCACTACAAAGGGAACTGCCAAACCGACGAAGGAGATTGGTCCGATAGCAGCGGTTGCTGCACCTGCAAGAAGCGTTACGGCAAGAAGTGTGAGGTTTTGAGTTTGATACACTCGTACGCCCAAGGAGATAGCGGCTTCTTCACCCATACTTAGCGCGTTGATCGAGGGTGCTACAAAAAACGCTAAAAGGAGACCCACGAGGATCACGGGGGCAACGGCCTGTGCAACTGATATATCGCGCCCTTCTAAAGACCCGGTAACCCACACACGAAATTCGTCAAAAGCATCTTGGTTCGAGAGCATAAGTCCCTGTGCTACAGCAGCAAGGGCGGCCGAGATAGCCACACCGGCGAGAGCTAATTTAACAATTGAGCCGTCTCGACCACGCCCGAGGATATAGACGACAGTGGCGGCTATAGCGCCCCCAACAGCGGCGGCAATCATATACTGCCAGATGCCGAGAACACCGAAAAGTACAACAGTGAGGATGACTGCAACGGCGGCACCGGCGTTGACACCCATCAGACCAGGTTCGGCGAGTGGGTTACGGGTGAGTGACTGCATGAGTGATCCGGCAACTGCGAGGGCCGCCCCGCAGGCTATCCCGATGAGTGTCCGCGGAATGCGCTGCTCAAAGATAATGGCATGACTTTCGGGGGTTGATTGCCCCGCTAAGGTTTCTACGATGGTTTCGGGGGAGAGTGATTTTAGCCCAATAGTTAGCGAGGCAAGAATACTCACGCCGAGCAGAACCGCAAAAATAATAAGCCAGGTTATTCGTCGGCCGTTTTTTTCGTTGCGCCCACTTTTCATGGTTCGTGAGGCTCCTGTGCGTTCCAAGGTTACGCTCAACGAGACTCCTTTATTATGTGTGGTCTAAGATACAGTGCTATCAACAACGCTACCGTAAAGATAACTAAGACCGCCTTATCTCGATACCGTGTCTTGATCCCTATGGCGTTAGGGTACCTTTGGTTCTTCTCCTGAGCAAGAGTGCCAAACGCGCGTCGCAAAGGAGCGTTATCCCCCCTGCGGCGCGCGCTTATCACCATTGTCTATGGACGCTTCCGAATAATCAGTACAGCAATAGCACCGATAATAGCAACGCCAAGCACAGATACGCCCAGCCATGGGAATTCCTGCCCGTACGTTACCGTTGTGTTGCTGGTTTTATGGCTATCTGCCTGTGTCTTTGCGGAGCTAGAGGCCGACGCGCTGCTCTTCGCACTGCTGGATGCAGAGGCGCTGGCGGTCTTCTTCTGTTCGCTCTTGTTAGCGTTCTGGTCGTTTTTCTGATCGGAGGAATCTTTATTCCCGCCCTCGTCAGCCTCAGCGTTCAAACGATCATACTCTTCTTTAGAGATAGGGTTGCCATCAGCATCAAGATAGACGGTCTCTTGCTCAGATGAACCACCGTTCTGTGCCGAGTTACCGCCGTTACCTTCGGAACCATTATTACCCGAACCGTCAGATCCGGCGTTATTGTTGGACGAAGAATCGGAGCCGCCCTTAGAGGATCCTCCGTTATTTGACGAGCCGCCATTATTGCCGCCCCCGTTATCGGGTTCTCCAACGGTAAATACAGGGCTCTTATTGGTATACCGCCCTCCCGTGTTACCTTTATTACGACCGTTGGCGTCTTTACCTCCGCCTCCTCCCGTTGCAAGGAAGCGAAGCGTATGGTCGCCGGAGCCTGCGTTAGAGAGCACAAATGAACCGTTTAGGTTCCCCTTGCTATCCGTTGTTTGCCTATGCACGACGCCGTCATCATCTAGTTTGACGGTAACCTGCGTGTTTTCAGGGAAACCTGTCAAAGTGAAGTTAACTACGCCTCCGGGAGTCACATGAGGACTTACAGTTGAGCTGGTTCCTGGGGTGTTCTCTGATGCTCCGCCGGGTGGGATCGCGTTCGCAGCTCCCATCCCCAGGCCAAGACTAAGGGATATTGCCGCGCAGGCAGTGAGCGCCTTTGATACTGTCTTTGTGGTTCGCATGAGTTTCCTCTTCTGTGCGACTAGTGGTAATTTATACCGGTTCCCTCCCCCACCGACGGTGTGGGAGGGAATCCTGATGTTTGAGATTATTGTGTATATTTCCTCAGGTGTGAGAGGTGATTACGCCCTCTTGCGGAAGGTTAGTGCAAGCACCAAGATAATCAGACCTGCGATAGAGAGCAACACGTTATTTGCGTTGTTCGCGAACCAGCGCGAGAAGCCGCTAAGCTCAGCGCCAATGATATTGGGGGCACTATTGCTGTCGGACTGTGTTGCCGCGGTAGTTGCATTGCCCTGGGTACCGTTTTTACCGGGCGCGGCCTTGGCCGTGCGGGTTTTCTTGGGTGCGCTCTTGGCGTGGGCACCGCTGTTACTACCGTTCTTTGCGGCAGCTTTAGCGCGTGCCTGCACACGGTTAATGAGCGTATCGTTTTCCAGTTCAGCAGCAGCCCCAAGAGAAGCCTGCTTCGTAATGGTGCCTTGACGGGCTGCATAGTTGATTCCGGAGCTCTGGGTGGGAATAGGTGCCACAGAGCCATATCCTGATCCGTTGTTACCCGACCCGGCATCATAGCCGCCTGCGATTGAACCATTGTTAGAGGCGTGATTACTACTTACAGGGGCTAATGTGGAGCCGTCAGCGCCAGCAATCGTAACGGACAACGTCACCGAATGCTGCTCATCGCTCTTCTGTAAACTACCGGTCAGGAACGTGATATCGTGAACGGTGCCCACGCCCCATTTATCGCTATTTGGGAACGGCAAAGTATAGGTAAACTTGCCATCAGCATCAGCCTGAATAATGGCCACAACACCACGAGACGCATAGTCTTTACCGTTATAAACCACGGCGTGGTCAAGTTTAATGTCTCCACCATCGTATTTAACGGCGATAACGCTATAAGGGCTCCATCCAGAACCGTTAACGACGATTCCCTGACCGTGGGTCACAGTCTTAGGACCGGTTACGGTAGCATCACCGTCGGACGCAGTCTGAGTCTCAACGACAGGAGCAGGTGCAGTAGGTGCAGGTGCATTATTTTGTGCACCCTGGTTCTCAGTACCGCCCTGATTATCTGCTGGGCTAGGCTGAACATCGATGTTACCGTCATTTTGATGATCCTGTGCAGGAGGTTCGGTAGGCTGAGGCTCTGGTTTTTGGGTGTCATTAGCTGAAGGGTTACCTGGCTGCTGACCGTTATCCTTTGGACCCTCGGCAGTGGCAGGAGCATCACCTACAGTCACGTTGAGAGTTACCGAATGCTTCGCAGCGTTGCCCTTTTGCAAACTGCCGCTTAGGAAAGTAATCTCGTGCTGTGAACCATCCGTCCACTTCTCAAACCCGGTTGAATTCTCAGCGTTCGGGAACGGCAGCTTTGCGGTGAACGTACCATCAGGATTAGCCGTAACGACGGCTACAACACCGCTTCCAGCCCAATCCTTACCGCCATACGTTACGGGATTCGTGGGTATAATTTCACCCTTGTCGTACTTCACGGCGACCACAGAACCGGTACCGTCGGCATTCTTCCAGCCGGTACCGCTAACCTCGATTTCCTGACCGTTTTTCGCGTATTTCACGCCGGTCACGGTAACGCCGTTGGACTTAACAGTCTGCGAGTTCTCAAAAGCGGCAGGGGCGGGAGTATTTTCTGCGGGTTGAGGAGCTGGTTTCTCTTCTGCTTTGGGTTGCTGCTCTGCTTCGTTTTTAGCAGCATCGTCAGCTTTGGGCTGTACCGGAGTTTCCTCAGCCTTAGGAGTCTCTTCTACCTTAGGAGTCTCTTCTACCTTCGGAGTATTAGCAGGAGTCTCATTCTTAGCTGCCTCATCAGTCTGAGGCTGCTGTGCAGGCGTTTCTTCAGCCTTTGGAGCTTCTGCAGGGGCCTCATTCTTGGGGGTTTCTTTCACCTGAGGCTGCTCGGGAGTCTCCGCCTTTGGAGTCTCTTCCGCTTTCGGGGTTTCGACTGCCGGAGCTTCTTCGCCCACGGTTACTGTATGAGTTGCTGAGTGCTGCTCATCGCCCTTCTGCAAACTGCCGCTCAGGAAGTTAATCTTGTGTTCTGAACCGACGGTCCAGTTAGCATTAGTGGGGAAAGGGATGGTTGTGGTGAAGTTACCGTTCTCGTCTGCCTTAATAACCGCTATAACACCGCGTGCCGACAGATCCTTACCATCGTGCGTCACCGGTTCTGTGGGTTTAACCTTACCGTCATCATATTTCACAGCGATAACGGCGTTGGCACCCCACCCCGAGCCACTAATCTCAAGGCCCTGACCGTTCTTAATAACCGTAGAGCCTGCAACGGTAGCAGTATCGTTTGCTTTCGCGGCGGGTTGTTCTACCTTACCTTGAGGCATTCTCTCGTTGCCTTCACCCGGAACCTTCACAGCAGGATCCTGTGCCTGCACATTATTACCGGCTTGGGCGGGGGTAGCATCCGGAGTTTGGCCCGGATCTTCAAGAGCGGTTGCGGGGGTTGTTACGCCGGGTGCAAGCAAAGCACCCGCAAGCGCTACCACGGCACTGTAGCGGGCGGCATGATGTGCGTGCTGTGTCATCGTTATGTTCCGTTTCGTGTATAAGGTTTTCAAACTCTTTCAAGACAGCCCCAGGGGCATGTTGCTGTCTTTCAAAAGCATTTTGTGTATCTTCAGCGTATTCGTCGTTGAGTATTCAAGAGTCTAGATGCGGCACCTCCTCAAGTGAGGTGCCGCGTCTAAAATCTAATCCTACTGTCCCTGATTATTGTTTTGATTTTCGAGTAGTTTGCTGCGAACATCCGCAACAATACCGTTCATCAACAGGGGACCACCGGTTGAGGTCCATTTAGAACCCTCAACCGTAATAATATGTTCGTTCTGGTAGGCTTTCAAATTCGTGAAGCCAGATGTGGCCTCTGCCTTCTTCAAAACTTCTGATGCACCATTGGCACTAGCATCACCTTGAACATTCGGGTTCTTCTGGCTTGCGCCGCCCAAAGTACCAATAAACATGTAGTCGGCGTCAATATCCGAGAGGTTCTCCAAAGAGACCGGCTCTGAGTGACCCTGCCCTTCACGATCCTGTGCCGGGGGACGCTGCAGCCCCAAATCTGAAAGCACCTGACCGGCTGGGAGTTCCTTCAAGATCAGTGCAGGACCGTTACCCGCCCAACGCACGATCGAGAAGGTCTTATCACCGTACAGAGGTTCTAGCTCCTTCTTGAGCTGCTCAGTAAGTTTTTCGTAGTCTTCCTCAACCTTCTTACCCTGGTCTACCAGGTTAAGAGCATCCGCTACCCGCTCAAAGTTGATGGTCCAATCACCGCCGGCGTATCCGGTGTACACCACGGGAGCAATATCCTGCAGAGTCTTGTATGCCTCTGAACGTTTATCCACGCCTGTGGAATCAGCCAGAATAAGGTCGGGCGTGAGGGAGGCAACCTTATCGTAGTTAACCTCAGATACAGAACCGACAAGTGTAACGTCGTCTCCTACCTTATCTTTAAGGTAGTTAGGCACAGTCTGCTGACCGCGACCAGAAATAGCGCCTACAGGCTTAACGCCAAGTGCGAGTACCGCATCCAAAGTAGGTTCTGAGAGAACTACAACGCGCTGCGGTTTAGTAGGTACCGTAATTTCTTCCTCATCTACATTCTTAACAACGCGAGTCTCACTTTCGGGAGATTCCGAAGAGTCAGAAGTCGTAGATTCCTGGCTGCATGCTGCAAGTGTGAATGCAGTGCCTGAAGCAAGCGCCATACCTAGAAAGTTACGGCGATTTACCATGAATTGAGCTAGTGACGCTGGGTGTTCAAAAGACATATTTCTCCTAAGACAAATAAACTCTACCTAACCTTACCGTCATATATGCCCTACTTCAAGGAAAAACTCTCATGGTTAACGTTAAGAATCGTCAATCTTTTTACCGATATGTGGTTTTTTCATTGGAAATACAGGTTTTTTATAGTCATTGCATAAAGCTATAAAGACATTATGTCATCAAAAATATTTCACGCTTTAATCGTTTACATCGTCATAATACGCGCACATTTTTAAGAACAACTGCATCCATCAGACAGATTTATCCCGGTGTGAGGATGTGACCTCCACGTCTTTCGCACCCTCTCCCCTAGAGAACGCAAAGCAGCAATCGCGGCCTGAGGATCTTCTGCCCCATACACCGAACTGCCTGCGACGAAACAGTCTGCTCCGGCTTCCGCAGCTCGCACAATCGTTTCCTCCGTAATCCCGCCATCAACCTGAAGCCGCACCGGGATACCGGACCCTTCAAGCGCCGATGCGGCACGACGAATTTTAGGCAAAGTGACATCAAGGAATTTCTGCCCGCCGAAGCCTGGTTCTACCGTCATAATCAGGAGCATATCTATTTCTGTAAGCAGATCGAGGTATGGTTCTACGGCAGTTGCCGGGCGTAACGCCAACCCAGCTTTTGCCCCGGATTCTCGCAGAGTACGCGCCAGCTTAATAGGTGCGGTAGCCGCCTCCGCGTGGAAGGTTACCGATTCGCTGCCTACGTCGGCATACTGGGGAGCCCAACGATCAGGATCATCAATCATCAAGTGCACGTCAAAAGGGACGGGCGAAACTTCGCGCAGACGCTTAACAACCGGAGGCCCCCACGTCAGATTTGGTACAAAATGGTTATCCATCACGTCAATATGTGCCGCATCCGCAGTCGAAATGCGTTCCAACTCGTGCTGTAAATTTGCAAAGTCGGCAGAGAGTATAGACGGATTAATAGCAACAGACATGAGAAAACCTCCTCAACATGACATACGGATGTTCGGATAACAATAATCGCCGCACTAAAAATACGGTTGTATTGCGCGATTCTAATTCTTACGGAAAAGTGCGAGGAACATAGCATCAGTACCATGAATATGTGGCCACAGCTGTGCAGTCGTTGATGCTTCATCAAGAATATCTTCCTGACGAACCGAGGAGGATTTTTTAAGGCGCACCTGTGGACGATACCCGGGAGCCTTATCGCCCGCAAGAGCGCTTTGTCCATCAGCGCTCGGCAGGGCAACGCTTTGAAGTATCGACTGTGTATCCAGCAGATGTACTTTTCCAGTCTCCAGTATCTCCGCAACAATATTTTGAGTCTCAGCAGCATGCGGTGAGCAGGTTACGTACGCGATCACACCGCCAGGCCGCGTAACTTCACACGCAGCTTCCAGAAGCTGACGCTGCAGAGGAAGCAAATCGGCAATATCACGCGGGGATTTACGCCAGCGTGCCTCCGGACGCCTGCGAAGGGCGCCTAGCCCCGAGCAAGGAACATCAACCAGAACACGGTCAAATTTCTGTTCCGGCTCGATGCCCGCGGGTAACCGCTCAGCATTTTGTGCAAGCGTTTGGGATATCTCACGCCCATCCCCGGTAAGAACAACGTACTCGTCGGGAGAAAGCGGCCGTAAAGATTGTGAAACCAGTTTTGCACGATGCGCTGCCGACTCATTCGCCACCACCCGAGCACCACGCTGTGTGCCCAAAGCCGCCAAGAGTGCCGCTTTACCACCCGGACCGGCACACAAATCAAGCCACGCAGAGTCTTGCCCTTCAAGAGGAGCTGCAGCAAGCGCGCGAGTAACCAGCTGCGAACCTACATCCTGTGCACGCACAGTACCCTCGCGAACACTTTCCAACCTGCCCAAATCGCCAGCAGAATATAAAGCGGAATCCTCCACCAGTTCGCCCTCTACCGCGCCTTTCTCGAAGGCTTCCTGCAGGTCTCCTATCCCAGGAAGTGCTATAAGGTTTACCACAGGTGCCTGGTTATCGGCATCAAGAAGCTCCTGGATTTCGGCCGGAGACCTGCCATGAGCTGCAAGCGC
Organism: Rothia sp. HMSC071F11; assembly: GCF_001809115.1. Classification (NCBI taxonomy): domain Bacteria; kingdom Bacillati; phylum Actinomycetota; class Actinomycetes; order Micrococcales; family Micrococcaceae; genus Rothia; species Rothia sp. HMSC071F11. The sequence goes on along the minus strand of NZ_KV795756.1, from coordinate 232,475 downwards.
TTGGCGCATAGAACGCACAATCCAGGTTGGATGCGATTTTGCGAGCGCAAGTTTTTCAGTATCGTCCTTGGCATCAGCTTCCAGACGAGCGTACCAGTCCTCACGGCTGCGTTCACTCACACGGCGCAGCACCGCGTTCACAAAGTTTGCGGGACCACCGCCGATCTGAGCACGGGCTAATGCGACGCTTTGGTTAAGAGCTGCATGGGCGGGCACGCGCATACTCAAGAGCTGGTGAACGCCCATACGCAGTACAATCAACGTGGTTGTACCGATTTTCTCTAACGGACGATCCGCACAATGCGTCAAAATGGCGTCGTAGGTACCCTGGCTGCGCAGGGTTCCGTAGGTGAGTTCGGTGGCAAAGCCCGCATCCCGATGGTCAAGATGATGGGCACGAATCGTGCCGGGCAACACGAGATTTGCGTAGGAGTCGTTTTGCGCTACCGCGTTGAGAACCTCAAATGCGACGAGGCGCGCGGGGTCTGCAGAGCGTGAGCGTTGTGAGGGCGCAGTCGCAGAGAACTCACGGGACGAAAGCTGCTTACGGTTGCGCTCATGTCCGCTCTTATTACGTTTGGAAGCACCACCTCCGCCGCGTTTCATGCCATCGTGGGAGCGCTGGGCACGTTCGTTTCGGCGTTGTTCACTAGTCTTACCGTCAAATCGTTTTGATGATGCACCGCGATTTCGCGGATTCCGTGAGCCATTTTTGTCGTTATAACGTCGCTCCGTCATGAGAGCACTACCTTTCCTTCGGCGAGGCCGCTACCGAGACCGCGTGCCCAGGCGAGCGCGTCCATCATTTTTTTACCGGCAGGTTGTACACGCACCAGTTCTAAAGCACCGTCCGCCGTACCCACATAGAGTTTTTTACCACGAAGTTCAAGCTGTCCAGGAGCCAAGGTACCGGCCTGATCGCTCAGACGCACACCGCCGATCTTAAGTCGGTTCCCCGAAAATTCACACCAGGCGCCAGGTTCCGGGGTTACTGCGCGAACTTGAGCAAGAATTTTGTGGGCGCTTTGGGTGAAATCTATGCGCGCATCGGCATTGGTCACCTTTGCCGCGTAGCTGACGGATTCGTCCTCGTTCTGCGCGGTTCCGTGCTCGCCTGCCTCAAGCCGTACAAAGGTATTCGCCAACAGCTCTCCCCCGCTTTGCGCCAAACGTGTGAGAATGCTCCCGGCAGTATCGTCTTCCGTCACCAGCGTGGATTCTTCTTCGAAGACCGCGCCAGTATCCAACCCGGCTTCTAGAAGGAAGGTATTCGAGAAAATCTCATTTTCTCCCGCCATGAGAGCACGCTGTACGGGTGCGGCCCCTCGCCACGCGGGCAGCTTCGAAAAGTGCAGATTAACCCAGCCGTAAGGAAGCATATCGAGCGCATGTTGCGGCAGAATTGTGCCATATGCGACCACGGCGGCGGCTTCGGCTCCCAGCGGGGCTATCTGCTGTTGAGTTTCTGGCGACCACCGGTTCGCTTTAACGATAGGCAGCCCGAGCTCTTCAGCGCGTTGTGCTACGGGCGAGGGGGTAAGGATGCGCTTTCGACCTACCGGCGCGTCCTCGCGCGTGAGCACTCCAACCACCTGAACCCGCGGGGACTGGACAAGCGCATCGAGAGGGTGCACAGCGATCTCGGGGGTTCCCGCGTAAAGAATTTTGAGGGTCATGGGTGCCTCCTTAAACCTGGTGGAGTACGGTATATCTATGCGCTGAAGCTGCCTAGGGAAGCACCGAAGCTGCCGCCAACCCGCATTGCTCGTTCGGCAGAGGTCTGTGCTGTCACCTTGTTGTAGTCTGCGGCTCGGATGGCGCGCATAACCCGTTTACGATCTTCGCCGACAAGGCGATCGATAAAGAGTTTGCCGTGAAGATGATCGGTTTCGTGTTGGAGCATACGCGCGAATAGTCCTTCCCCTTCAAGCACTAGGGGCTTTCCCATCTTGTCTACGCCTCTCACCCGGGCCCAGTTCATGCGCGGAGTATCCGATTTCATACCGGGTACCGACAGGCATCCTTCCCCTCCCTCTTGAGGCTCCGTTCCGGTCTCAAGTACGGGATTGATAATATATCCTTCGCGGTCGTCAATGCCGCCAAAGGTAAAAATTTGTTTGGAGATACCAATCTGAGGCCCAGCCAGCCCGACTCCTTCAACGTCGTACATGGTGTCAAGCATATCGTCGATCAGTTTGGCAAGCTCCCGATCAAAAACGGTGATAGGCTCACATTCGCTGCGAAGAACGGGGTCGCCTACGGTACGGATACTCAGAATTGTCATATGTCTCCCTGATGCGCTTGTTATGGTACGCAGATATGCTCCGAATAGGGTGAAGGGCTGTCAAATACCAGCATTCTATTGTACCGGCTGAGGTATTCGTCCAAATAGAACACTCGTGATTATTTTGTTTTTCTTCTACCGGGTTTACTAGGCTACCTGTGTGTGATCTCCCGAAGATGGTTGACCTGCCGCGGGAGGCGGAACTACCGGCATGAGCGCGTCGTCCGGAAATTCGTGAACTGTACGGTTATACTCCCAGACCCTCCGCAATGCACAGAATTTATACCAGTTCTGTTCAAGAATCTTTGGATTTGCCTGATGGGGCACCACCTGCGTTTCGCCCAGCGCCACGCCCATCAGGATGGGGGCATCACCGTATTTCCAGGGCTCCCAGGTTCCCGCGACGGGGTCTACCAACGATTCTTCGGCTTTGAGCCCGGCAACCAGTTGCATAACCACCTTGTCGTCAAGGGGTTTAACACGCCCTCGCCGGTCGGTGCCTTTAGTTTTATAGTCAATAATGCAGGTTCGTCCGGCGATCTGGGCGACAAGGTCCAGCGTTCCGGCGTAACCTACGGATTTATTCCAAATAGTAATTTCCGCGGCGAGTGGCTGAGGGCGAAAAGCATCCCACCATTCATCGAACCTATCCGCATAGGCTTGTTCGCCGTTGCGGATAAGCTGTTCCCGACATTCTTCGACGTTGTGTTCCGCTCCCATGGCGCGTAACGCAATATTCTCGGCGTAATTATGTACCCTGTCACCGCGCTCAGCCGCAGCATCTCGGTACCGTTCGGATGCGACCGCCGCGTCACGAATAATAGCGTACTTGAGTCCCGAGGACCCGGCAGCACGATAAGCTCTCTGGTCTTCGAGAGCAGCTTTTGCAGCCATATAGCCGTGCCACCCGCTCATATCGGTAGCGTACTGACCGATAACGGTCGTGATGGAAGGAACTAGCAGCTCTCCGCCGCGTTTACGGGAGTACATGCGGCCGTAATCGGTTGGATTTGCTAGTTCTGGTGCTGTCACCGAGTACCTTCTTGATCTGCGGATAGCGATTGGGGCTGTATACAAAAACCCCCGTTGCGGATGTACAAACGGGGGTGGCTCGTGCGTGATACTGGGTTCGAACCAGTGACCTCTTCGGTGTGAACGAAGCGCGCTACCACTGCGCCAATCACGCCTACAGGTAAACACTATACCGAGTGGGGAGATAGCGCGTCAAATATGGGTTGTTGCCCTTATTTGAGGCGTCAGAAGGGCATTTGGCGCCCCGTTAAAAGCAACAAAAAATCCCCAGATCTCCGTGATCTGAGGATTATTCCTAGTGTGACCCCAACCGGATTTGAACCGGTGTTGCCGCCGTGAGAGGGCGGAGTACTAGGCCGCTATACGATGGGGCCATAGCATCGAGTGATGCTCGCTGGGGTACCAGGACTCGAACCTAGAATGACGGTACCAGAAACCGTTGTGTTGCCAATTACACCATACCCCACTATTTCATTATGTTGTTCCGGTAAAACCTCAACGATTTTCGCCGCAACGAATAATAACTATACCGGTGCTTTGTTGCATCATGCAACTTCGCACCTTGAGATGGTCGTCACAAAAGTCTGCCCAAAATTTATACCCCGCCTCCAGAACCTCCGAATACACGCCAATCGGGTGAAGGCATCCAAGAGATGCCTTCACCCGACGCATACATGTTATTCAAGCAGCAATATAAACTTACCGGCTAAGCAACGATAGTCATCTCACCTGCTATACGCTATTTTGCGGGTTCGGGCGCTGAAACCTTCACGGAATCAAAATTACCCATGTAACGCATCATATAGGCTGCCATAGCATCGCGCTTGACCGAGTCATGCGGACGGAACGTACTATCGGGCCAACCGGTGGAGAGCTTCGAGAACTGGAACCACGAAATCTCCTTGGCAAAGGGATTCTCCGAAACATCCGTAAAAGTTGCTTTCTGCTGAACTTCCGGGGATCCTGCGGCACGATAGAAGAAGGCCGCCATAGCCTCGCGGTTTATTGACTCTTCAGGACGGAAGGTACCGTCTTCCCAACCTGTCGTAATACCGGTTGCCTTCAGCCACGCAATTTCCTTATAGAAGGGGTGGGTTGTAGGAACATCACTGAAAGGAGATTCCGCGGGTGCCTCAAATTCAGGAGAACCCGCCAGGCGATATAGGTACGCTGCCATTGCTCCACGTTCGATGCTCTCCAAGGGATGGAATCCGCCATCGGGGTAACCGGTTGTGATGCTCTTCTCCCCCAGCTTGATGATGTCGTTCTCAAAGAGGTTGCCAGCAATATCGTTATACGACACGTTGGTCAGGGTCCTGTTATCGCCGCCCGTCAGAGGGGCAGGGTAACCCGCAAAGGTTTCCTGCTGCGGGGTGATCTGCTTGACCTCTACCTCTGGATTTTCCACTGTCATATTCTCCGGGGTAACCTTCACCTTGGTAATAGAATCAGCAGTTTCTTCTTTGGAAGTTAGCGTTCCCTGGGCGTAATCCATACCGAAGGGAATGGTCGTATCGGGGGCAAAACCATCCTTATTAGCGATATAAACCTCACCATCAGCACCCAAGGTAATATCGTTGGCACCCTTAGATGCTGACTGCACTTCTCCAATAAGACGATCAGCGCGACCATCAATCACGCCAACCTTACCGGTAGCAAAATCCGTAACGTATACGAGGTCACGATCTTCATCATTGACAAGCGAAAGTGCCTGCTTACCGAAAGGAATAGACTTCTTATATTCTCCAGTCTTGAGGTCATACACAGTCACCCCGGAATTACCCTTAGACTCGCCGCTCTGACGGTCATAACTGCCTTGTGCAGAGACGTAGATCTCCTGTTCAGAAATATCAATGGCAATATCGGAAGGAAGAACATCAACGCCTTCGACATCGGCGTGGGTCTGAATTTCCTGCAAAACCTTAAAAGTGCTCGTGTCAATCACATAGATTTTGCCGGTGGTGCGCTCGGGAACGTAAAGTTTACCATCATGAATAGTGGTATTCATACTGATATAGCGCTTACCTTCTTCGTCTCCACCCACTTTGATCTTCTCGACCTTATGGGTCTTCAGATCAATGGCAGATACGAAGTAACGACCCGTCACAAATGCTTTGCCGGAGGCAGCATCCACCTTTACCTCGCGCGGATGCTCGATCCAACTTTCATCTCCCTCTTGAGCTCCGTAGTTGGTCCACAAGAGATTGAGATTATTCTGATCGTACACAGACACAGCGTTATCACGAGTATTCGTAACCCAAATGGTGCCATTCTCATCGTCAACATCAATACCAAAGGCACCCAAATTCTTATACCCAGCGTTGTATCCGGTACCGGCTCGGGTGATAGGTAAGGTGGCTATTGCTTCTATCTGGAGAGTCTTCTCATCCAGACGCGCAATAGTCGATACGGACATATCGCGGTTAGAGCCAGCAATGAAGATTTTGCCGTTCTTTGAATGGCGAATCTGATACTGCCCTGGAATCCCCTGCACCTGTTGAGCCTGAGCAGCAGTAATCTGCTGCGGGGCAGGAGACTCTACCGCAAAGGACGCGGGCACTGCAAAAGGTGCCCCCATGAGCGACATCGAAAGTGCCCCAACGGTAGCTGCTTTGAAAGGCTTACGCTGAGCTTTAGTGAGCAAAAGAACCATATAAACTCCCTAAGAGAATGACGGACACTAAAAATTAGTTACCCTATAGTTAAAACTTAGGGTAGGAGTACCTAAGAAGGTGTACCCCCTATATTCACGTCTTTCCTCCCAAAAAGCAATAGAAATATCATCTATGACGTTTATTTTCTTAGAGACTTATCGTCATCAAAATCTTGGAGCACGGCAGAATCTCCGAATTTTCACGGAAGATAAACCAACATTTACGATTCCTTACGACATACACAAAAAGCCCTGAAGATTACTTCAGGGCTTTCGCAGAGCGGTTGACGAGACTTGAACTCGCGACATCCACCTTGGCAAGGTGGTGCTCTACCAACTGAGCTACAACCGCAATATTCTGTTTTCACAAAATAACGAGCCGGAATCTTTCATTCCGACGCGCTCACAAGTAAATACTATACTGTACCGTTTGATGGCCCGCAACTCTTACACGCATAAATCTTTTCTTGACATTCTCCAGCTCACTATTTTCCCCATGTCTACAGCACGCTGACTAGGGCTTATAGGCATGATAGCAAGCACGTATATTTTCTACATGATGCCCTTTACAGAAGCTTAGAGCACGCCAATACGCTACAGGATGTTCACGAGTTTGAGGATTCCTGCCGACGATGATGCTGATGTCCCAGGTGATGCGCGTGCTCAGCAGAAGACTCAACGGCTGCATCCGCGATGGATTCCGCATGCGAATTACGTTCGGATCCCGTACCAATCCCAGTGCGGCGTTCCCCTTCGCTGGGCGTTACGCCATCCTCAGTCATCTCATCTACCATGCGGATCAAGAACGACTTCGCATAAATAATGCCAAACCCAAAGAGAAGCGCGGCCAGAACCCAAATGACGAAGGTTACCCAGTCCCAGTGACCGCCCAACCAAACCTTTACGCCCATGTAAACTGCCAATGCTACGGCAGACATGATGGCGGCGAATGTTACATCGCGTCGAGTCATGCTTTATCCTCCTCACCAATTTCCAGCCGCTCTTGGGCGTTTTCTATGGGTTTGTCCCCCACCAGGGCTTCGCCTCCCGGCTGGTGGCCGCCTACTTCGCGTTCACGTGCAATCTGTTCATCATCAAACTTAGCTTCATGATACGCCGCGAAATACGCTAAGGCGCTGGCTAACACAATTATCACAATGGTCCAGATAGATCTCACTGCATCCGCAATAGTGGCAATAAGCAATACAATTGATGCATTCGCAAATGCCATCACGGTTCCTTTGCGCAAAGCACGCACGATGTATTTGTTATGGTTCACCTTCACCTCCCACGATGCACAACCATATAACCAGCATAAGCCGAGAGCCATACATTCCTCTAGCGCACAATGTGTAAGGCTTATATCTGCATCCGACTCTTGCGCGCAGAAAAACCCGGTGGCTCGCGCAAACTCGTGAACCACCGGGTTACCCTCAGAAAAGATGCAGCTATGCGTTCGGGCTACCCCCCGAGCTCAGCAGCCAAAGCCCGCACACGGTTGAGAGAAGATTCCTTCCCCAGAATCTCCATGGATTCAAAGAGCGGGGGCGAAATACGCTCACCTGAAACGGCGATACGTACCGGTCCGAATGCCAAACGCGGTTTGATCTCAAGCCCCTCCACGATAGCGGAGCGCAGGGCAGATTCGATACTTGCCGCATCCCAGACTTCGAGGGCTTCAAGTGCCTCTAAAGCGGCAGCAAGAACCTGAGGTGCAGATTCTTTAAGCTGTTTACGGGCGTCATCGGCAATCGTGATCTCTTCATCAGCTTTGAAGAGGAATGCAAGAAGCTTCGGGGCTTCACCCAAGAGCTGCATACGTTCCTGCACCAAGGGAGCAGCCTCTGTCAGAATCTGCTCTTCATGTGCTGAAAGTTCCTCACCAACAACGCCAGCGGCCTGCAGATAGGGCACCAGGCGGTTTCGGAAATCGTCCGCCTCCAAACGACGAATATGATCGCCGTTAATAGCCTCTGCCTTCTTGACGTCAAAACGTGCCGGATTGCCTACCACATCGTGAATGTCGAAGTGCGCCACTAGGTCATCGACTGAGAAAACGTCCTGATCTGCGGATAGTGACCAGCCTAGCAGAGACAGGTAATTCAGCAGACCTTCTTTAATAAATCCGGCATCGCGCAGCAGGAAGAGATTCGATTCGGGATCGCGCTTCGACAGTTTCTTATTACCCTGCCCCATCACATAGGGAAGATGCCCAAACTCGGGGATAAATGTGGTAACGCCCGTATCAATCAGTGCCCGGTACAGTGCAATTTGGCGCGGAGTTGAAGACAATAGATCTTCGCCGCGAAGCACGTGGGTTACGCCCATCAAAGCATCGTCCACAGGGTTCACGAAAGTATACAGGGGGTCACCGCTAGAACGCACCACAACGTAGTCCGGGACAGACCCGGCTTTGAAGGTAATCTCACCACGTACAAGGTCGTTGAACGTAATATCCTCATCGGGCATACGCAAACGCCATACGGGTTTACGGCCTTCGGCGCGGAAAGCCTCTTTCTGCTCGTCACTCAGGTGACGATCATAGTTATCGTAGCCGAGCTGAGGATCCTGCCCCGCTGCTTTACGGCGTTCCCGCACCTCATCGGGGGTCGAGAAATCCTCATAGACATACCCGCCCTCAATGAGCTTCTCGAAAACCTTCTGGTAAATGTCCTCACGTTTGCGTTCAGACTGACGATACGGTTCATGGGGGCCGCCTACGCCCACACCTTCGTCCCAGTTAATGCCCAGCCAGTGCAGACTGTCGAGCACTTGGTTGAACGATTCTTCCGAATCGCGTGCCGCATCGGTATCCTCAATACGGAAAATGAGCTTACCGCCGGTATGGCGCGCATAAGCCCAGTTAAACAGGGCTGTACGTACCATGCCCACATGCGGAGTTCCGGTCGGTGAAGGGCAAAAACGTACGCGAGTTTCGCGTGAATCGTGCAGATCGGGACCGGGATATTCGGTCATAGTAGGTTTTCTCCTGAACTTATGTATCTCAAAATCATGCTGCTGTGCGGCCTATAGCGCTGAGGAATCTATGTTTAGCACTCTCAGCCTAAACTAGGCTCTAACTGCGGATGCGGGTTACCAGGGCCCCAATGCCTTCGACCTCAACCTCGACCTCATGACCATCACGAAGGACGCTGATACCCGCCGGGGTTCCGGTCAAGATAATATCTCCGGGAAGAAGGGTAAAGATCTCGGATGCTGCGGACACGAGCTCCGCCACCGAGTAGTGCATATCAGAGGTGTTGCCTTCCTGCACCACGTCACCATCAACCCAGCTCGTGATATTCAGCGAGTCGGTATCAAGCTCCGTTTCGATCCAGGGCCCCAGTGGGGTTGAGCCGTCAAAGCTTTTCGCACGAGTCCACTGTGTGTCCGTCTCCATCACGTCACGTGCCGTCAGATCGTTGGCTACAGTGTATCCAAAAACAACCTCATGCACACGTTCCAGCGGAACCGACTTTGCAATACGACCGATGATAACCGCCAGTTCGCCTTCAACGCTGACCGCTTCGGAATACTCGGGGAGAGTCACTGGATCACCAGGGCCGACCACCGTCGTATTTGGCTTGATGAAGAACTGCGGGGCGGCAGGAGCCGGAGTACCCGCCCAATTAGCAAGAGCACCAATCACCTTGGAGCGTGGAATGATGGGGGCAAGCAAGCGAACATCCTCAAGCTGATAAGTCTTCGAGGTGGTTTCAACACCGGAGTAAAACGGATCGCCCGCGAGAACATGCAAAACTTCGCTGCCGTCCCCTCCTTCAACCACACCATAATGAAGATCGTTATCTACGGTAAATCGTGCAATACGCATACCTTCTAGAGTACCAGTCATTCACACCCCTCTCGATACGCAAAAAGTGACTTTCCGATTGAAAAGTAGAGCTTATCGTCGGAAAGTCACTCTCTGCACGTTTCACGGATGCGCCCGGCGCAGTAACCGGGGGTTATTAGACGAGGCGGGTCATCCAGCCATGACGGTCCTCTACTGTACCGGTCTGAATACCCACGAGCTCTTCACGCAGGCTCTTGGAAATCTCGCCAAATCCTTCGGAAGCCGCAGGAATCTCAAAATCAGTAGCCTTGAGCTTTCCAATAGGGGCAATAACCGCTGCGGTACCGCAGGCACACACCTCTGTAATATCGCCAGAAGCCACACCGTCACGCCACTCGCTGAGGGTGATGGGGCGTTCCTCAACGGTCATTCCGCGATCCTTCGCCAGCTGCAAAATCGAGGAACGGGTAACGCCCTCTAGAATAGTTCCGGTAAGTTCGGGGGTTACCAACTTATTCTCTTTACCGTAGATGAAGAATACGTTCATGCCGCCCAGCTCTTCAAGAGCATCGTTACGGTGCGGGTCTTTGAAGATCACCTGTTTACAGCCGTTTTCTTCACCTTCAAGTTGGGCGATCATGGCGGCAGCATAGTTACCGCCGCATTTTGCGGTGCCAGTACCGCCTTCACCAGCGCGAGCATACTTCGTGGACAGCCAGATGTCCACCGGCTCGGGGGTACCGAAGTAGTTGCCAGCAGGCGACCCAATCACGTGATACTCCACGTGACGAGCAGGGCGAACCCCCAGATATGCCTCGGTCGCAATCATAAACGGACGGAAGTAAAACGCCTCTCCCTCACCGCTGGGAACCCATTTTTCGTCTGCCTGTACCAGCTGCTTCAGGGACTCGATAAAGGTCTCTTCGGGCAGCTGAGGCAGTGCCATACGATGCGCCGAGCGGTTCAGGCGCGCCGCGTTCTTCTCAGGTCGGAATGTCCACACTGACCCATCCGAATGACGGTAGCCTTTAATACCCTCGAAGATTTCCTGGCCATAGTGAAAAACCGCAGCGGCGGGATCTAAACTGAGCGGACCGTAGGCGTGCACCCGCGCATTCGACCATTCACCGCCGGTTTTATAATCACCGTTCCAGTCGATGCTGACCATATGATCCGTAAAATAGTCGCCAAATCCGGGGTCGGCAAGAATCTCGGCTCGGCGTTCGTCACTCGCGGGGGCGGGGTTCTTTTCACGGCTAAATTCAAGTGCCATGGTGTAATCCTATTCTGTCAATTCTCTCTGCCAATAGCATCGGCGGCGCGAACCTCAAGGTGGGAGGCAGAAGCGGCATCGCTTACGAAGCTCATCAGTGCGGCTTGTGACCACGCCAGCGGACGACGGGGCGGATGTGCCCGTTGCACATGTTTTAGAGTACCTGATGAATAGGCACAACGCACACGCAACCCACCGCCGCCCATATCGTGAAAATCGAAGGCGGGGCGTAAGCTGCCTCAGCCTTAACTAGCTTAGGAACCCTAAGACATCGTTACCAACTTCGTCGGTGCCTCGGGTGCGGGCGCCGTTGGCACGCATATCAGCCTCGACCGCATCCTCAATACGGACCGCCGTCAACTCATAGCCTAGGTGCCGCAGAAGCATTGCTCCCGCGAGGATTGCGGCGGTCGGGTTTGCTTTGTTCTGCCCCGCGATGTCGGGGGCTGAACCATGCACGGGCTCAAACATTGAGGGGAACTCCCCTACCGCGTTAATATTGCCTGAGGCTGCGTAGCCAATACCTCCGGTCACTGCACCCGCCTGATCGGTCAGGATGTCGCCAAACAGGTTATCGGTTACGATCACGTCGAAACGCGAGGGATCGGTGGTCATGAAAATTGTTGCCGCATCAACATGCAGGTAATCGGTTTGCACTTCGGGGAATTCGCGCCCGATCTCTTCAAAAAGACGGGTGTACAAACGACCAGCGTGTACGAGTACATTTGTTTTGTGGATGAGGGTCAGCTTCTTACGGCGGGACTGTGCCAGTTCGAAGGCGTACCGGATCAGCCGACGAACACCGTGGGCTGTATTGATGGATACTTCGGTTGCGATTTCGGCATCGGTACCGCCGCGAATAGTTCCTCCATTACCCACGTAGGGCCCTTCGGTACCTTCGCGCACCACCACGAAGTCGATCTCTCCAGGGTTGCTCAGCGGCGACACTGCCCCCGGGTACAGCCGTGCGGGACGCAGGTTAATGTAATGGTCGAAAGAGAAGCGCAGCTTCAAAAGCATTTCACGTTCGATCAGCCCTGAGGGAATCTTACCGCTGCGCGGATCGGCGCCAATAGCGCCGAAAAGAATCGCATCGTGCTGTTTGAGAGACTCCATCGTACTCTCGGGCAGGGTTTCGCCGGTTTTAAGCCAGTGCTCGGCGCCAAGTTTATAGTCGGTGGAATCTACGCGAATAGAATCAAGCTCGCAGGCGCGTTGAAGCACACGCTGCGCCTCGGTAATAATTTCAGGTCCGATGCCGTCGCCAGCGATCACGGCAAGGTTGATGGAACGTTCAGTAGTCATACCTCTACCCTACTGCTGGCACGAACAATTGCGCAGATTTTAGGCCATGATTCTCAGAGTATGGGCATATATATTCCCGCATAATCTCGCAGTTTTGAGAGGTCTTATTCCAGATTTTGCAGCCTCATGACCTACACGAGTACATACAAAATTCATCCTTCCGAGTGATTACCTGTTTTGAGGGCGAACGTTACACTTAACCCATGGATCTAACGAGCCGAATTAACAACTACATAGATAGGAACTACCGCTGGTTTAATATCACGGTAGTTGCTTTCATGCAGATGTTTGTTCTGCTCATAGCTCTTGCAATGTCCTATAGGGATAGCGGCATTACTTTTTTCATTGCATGCATCAATACGACCGCCCTTTATTTTCGGTACCGGCATCCTTATGGGTCAATCTGGTTTGTTCTCGTCTCCACCGCTCTCACTCTATTTATTCCGGATGTTTTGCCCGTTCATCTGTATTTTCCGGTAGGCGTAGCGGCTTATCATATCGGCAGGCACTGGAAGAAGAAGCTGCGGGTTCGCATGTTTATTGCGGGCTGGGTTGGTGCCTTTGCGGTAGGGGCTCAGCTTTTTATCATGCTGCTTCCGCGGGGCGAACAATTTGCCGCTGTTATAAGCTCGATTATCATTACAACCTTATGCGGTGCGATTTATTCCGTGCTCTGGTTTATCGGTGATTCAAGGCGTACTCGCATTATTCGCCAGGATGAGCTTCGAGAGCGAGCGATGCGCCTCGAATTTGAGCAGGAACAGGAACGGCGTCTTGCGGCGCAGGACGAGCGCACCCGCATCGCCCGCGAAATGCACGATATTGTGGCGCATTCACTTTCCAGCATCATTACGCAGGCTGACGGCGCCAGGTATGCCGCAGCCGCGATACGGACCACGACGACTCAGCCCGCCGAAACGACTAACCTTCAAGAGCATGACGCCTCTATCGCGGAACAGACGCTTGAAACTATTGCAGTCACCGCACGCGATTCTCTCACGCAGATGCGTTCCCTTCTGGGGGTTCTTCGTACCGGTGAAGACACCATGTACGCTCCAGCGCCTACAATTCACGAAATTCCCGCTCTGGTTGCGCAGGCTCGCAGGTCAGGAGTTAATATCGACTTCGCTGGTATTACCGGTACCATAAGTGGCGCCCTCCCTCAGGGAGCTGATCTAGCGGCATATCGTGTAATCCAGGAAGCGCTCACCAATATCGTTAAACACGCCCGCGATGCTGAGATCGTTACCCTCTCGGCTGTGTGGAAACGAGATGGCCTGTATTTGGACGTGTACAACAGCGCTCCAGCGCATCACAATAGCTCGGATGCTCCATATTCCTTCGTGCCGGGCAGCGGTAACGGTCTCTTGGGTATGCGCGAGCGCATCACAATGTATGACGGAACCCTGCATTACGGCCCGGATCTGCAGGGTGGTTTTAGCGTGAAGGCCTGGCTGCCGTACCGCGAAACGTAATGGGAACCCAGTATTGTAAAAGTGACAGAACATATTAAAGGAAATCCTATGAACGAACAGATTACCGTGATGCTGGTTGATGACCAGCAGCTTGTACGCGGCGGTTTGAAGATGCTTATCAATTCGCAACCTGATCTGCAGGTTGTTCTCGAAGCTGATGACGGCGCAGCGGCGGTTGATAGCTATGCCCGTATGGCTGAAGAAGGTACCGCCCCTCAGGTGGTTCTTATGGATGTTCGTATGCCTATTATGGATGGGCTGGAGGCTGCAAAAAGTATTCTAGAGCTCAACGTTCCTGATTCCAGGGTTATTATGCTGACTACCTTCGACGTCGACGAATATGTCTATGCGGCGGTACGTGCCGGGGCAAGCGGTTTTTTGCTGAAAGATGCGCCTCCCGAAGAACTTCTGGGGGCGATTCGGACAATACACCGCGGTGATGCGGTGATCGCCCCTTCCGCTACACGCCGCCTGCTGGAACATATGATTCCGGTGTTGGAGGTTCATTCGGAACAGGATTCTGCCAGTGTTGCCCCCACTCCTCAGGAGGAGCCGCAGCTTCTGCATCAGGAACTCATGCAGACTCTTTCGCCGCGTGAGCATGAGGTACTTCGTCTGATTGCGCAGGGTCTTTCCAATGTGGAGATCAGCCGCGCGCTCGTGCTGTCAGAGGCCACGATTAAGACCCACGTCTCGCATGTTCTGTCAAAACTTGATGCCCGCGATAGGGTTCAGGCCGTGATTATGGCCTATGAGGCTGGGATCGTTTCGTAGGCTCCTTGTGTCTACATCTACCGTTGAAGACAGAACCTGTGAAAAGGCTGAAAAATCATTCTTGGGAATGATGAATATCCGTCGAGCCAACATTTACGGTTATATAGTAGACCGATATTTATGATGTAATACGCCACAGGATTTTTTACATGATCTCCTCTCTGCTCTCGCTGATATATGCAAATCTGCGCGCATCTTGGCGTAAATATATTTTGACGGGACTGGGCATTGCGGTTGCAGCTTTTTTCCTGAGTGCCGTGCTTCTTCTCAATACAATCATTTCCGCCACATATGTGGCGCACTACGGCAATCAGGTACGTAACAGCGATGCGGTTGTTGCTACCAACATCTCGGGGCAAGCCAAGGAGAACTCGTCAGGCGCTCTTTCGGTTGAGGAAGTTGAAGATATCCGTAATAGCCCCCAGGTGGCTGGTATCCGGGAAGACTCGGTAGTTTCAGCCATGTATCATGACGCGCCGGGCGACCCTGTGCCCTATGCGATTTCTCAAGCTCCCACTGACCCGGATTTGTTTCCTTATCAGATACAGGGGCGAATGCCACAGAATGATCATGAAATTCTGCTCCCAGAGTCGCTTCGTGAGTCTTTGCATCTCAACATAGGCGATAAATTTCACGGCATTGACCCGGTCGCAACAATAAAGCTGCCCACTCCCACGTCCATTACAAATTTTGAGGGCGGCACACTATCTTTAGAAGATTCTTTGCCCACCAAGGAATATACGATCACTGGTACTTTCCGCTCTCCGGACCTGGGGTCTGAAGATTCAATAACAATTTTTGCCGGTGGCACTATGCTGACAACGGTATCGAAAATTGCTCATCGCGAGCATAAAACAAATATTGTTCATGATGCGCATATAGTTGCGGTCAAGCTCCGTGAGGGTGTTTCGGTTGAAGATTTTAAGCGGGAATTTACCGCGCACCACGACGATCATGGGTATGTAGTGCCAGCGCATGAATATGCCCACAAATTAGAACCGGACATAGGTTTTGCCAATGATCTGCTCACCGCAGCCCTTTTAGGTCTGGCAGCATTAGCCCTCATGGTCTCTGCTTTTGTTATCACCAATACATTTAGCGTGTTGCTTTCTCAGCGCACCCGCGAGCTCGCTCTGCTGCGTACTTTAGGAGCCAGCCGCCCCAATCTTCTCACTATAGTGCTGGCAGAATCTACGGTTTTGGGAGTTCTCGCAGCTTCTTTAGGTATTACACTTGCCTACGCTCTTTGGGCGGTTATCACGTCGTGGGCCGCTCATACATTGGTTTTCACTTTTTCCCTGGTCCCTTTGGGAGTTACTCTGCCAGTGTGTGTTGCCGTCACCTGGATCGCCGCTCTTAAACCCGCCTATGCAGCATCAAAAGTATCGCCTGTGCAAGGGCTTCGTGATGGCGTAGTACAGCAGGTTTCTACCTACGGTAAGCGTCAGGGGGTTATCGCTCTGTTATTGCTTGTGGCGGGTATTGTGGCGTATGCAGTCTTCATAAGTAAATCCTCTGAGCACGTGCCTGATGGCATGGAGGGCACCCATAGCGTTCAAGTGCTTATTGTGGGTATTATTGCTGATGCTCTCTTATGCTTTGCTATTTTGACGGCAGCCCATAAAATACTTTCACCGCTCGTGAAGTTCTGGTCCTCTCTGATAGCGCGTACCCTAACGGGGTCTATCGCGTGTAAAAATGCGCTGCGTTCTCCGGCACGTATGGTGTCGACCGGGCGAGCCCTCCTCGTAGGAATGATGCTTATAGCTATGGTGCTTACAGGTTATGTGACCCTTAAGGCATCTGTCACAAGCTTTATACAGCAGACAGACCATCCGGCAGCGGTTCTAACGTTTAATGGCTCCAAGGATACGGAGGGTAACTCCTCTACTGCACGCAATTCTCAGAATTCTGAATCCACTGCAGAACGGTATATGCACCAGGCACAGGATGCGCAGCGCAGGGTCCAAGAACTGCCGTCCGTACAGTCTGAAGCGTTTGTACAATATGCGGGAAACCTCACCTGCGATGATGATTCTCATACTCTCACAACTTCAGATGGGCCGGTGAATGAAGCAGGCAGTAATCCCAGCGCTGCAGCTGGCACTCCTGACCATACTGATCTTCCCGCTGCCTATGCGGTTTCACCCCAGGATATTGACATAGTATTGCCTGGTACCTCCGAAACGATATTGCAGGGTGATGTGGTGGTTCTGCCTCGCTCAGAACAACATGCCTTGCAAGGGCATAAGCCACCTAGTTTTACACTTCATGGACCGCGTGGAGACCTACGACTTACTGCGGTGTACTCACAAACTGATGACCATACCCCCTATATCTCACGTGAGACCGCCGCCAATGTACAGGATCTTGATCATCCCCAGCTTCTTGAAGGTTCTTCTTCCACTGGAGAGTCCTATGTGGTAGTGCGCGCCAAACAGGGATTGAGTTCTGATGAAAGTACAGAATTACGGAATGATCTAACGGATATTTCCCGTACAACACACGGGTTATATCTCGCGGGCATTCTAGAGATGCGCGCTGCTGTCGAAATTTCCCTTATCGTTATCATGTATACCATTCTGGCTATTATCGCTCTTATGGTACTGATTTCGGTGTTAGGGGTAAGTAATACTTTGGTGCTCTCAGCCCATGAACGAAGCCGCGAAAACGCACTCCTCCGCACTCTGGGGCTTTCGCGTCAGCAGTTACGTTCAGTCATTATGATTGAAGCTATTCTTATCACGCTCTCAGCGCTGCTGGTTGCTCTCATCGGCGGCACGCTTGCCGGGTTTATCCTGACACGCGCTATCACGCCACATAGCATTGAGATCATCTACCGAATTCCCCTGACGGAATACTGTATAGCCTTCTTCGGCGCTTTAGGGATTGCTGTCTTAGCTTCGTGGGTTCCCTCCGTACGCGCTTCAAAAATCTCACCGGTTCAGGCGCTTCGAGACGATTAAGTCTGTGCAGATGCTATGCAGCATATAAAAATTACTACCTGTACCAAGTATTTAATAGAACACATTCCTACTTATATATTATTCTCGCATACATTCCTGAGAAAGTACTCTACTTATAATATTGCCTGTATTTTCACTAACTTTACCTTGAAAATAGTTACGGTTATTTTAGAGACAGAACTCCAGAAATCACCCAAAAGTATGATAAAACCTCCCACAGGTTTTCATTCTAGTTTGGGATAATTGGTGTTATGACTACTACATTAGATACTTCTGTTAAACCAGCTGTTACCGCCCAAAACCTGAGCAAGACTTACGGCACAGGTGAGGCGACGGTACATGCCCTCAATAACGTAACAGTTTCTTTCGAACAGGGTAAATTTACCGCTATTATGGGGCCTTCCGGCTCCGGTAAATCTACCCTTATGCAGACTTTGGCAACCCTAGATACTCCGGATGTTAACCCCAAAACCAGCATCAAAATTGCCGATACCGAGCTATACGGTCGGCGGGATAAAGAGTTAACCGAGTTTCGTCGCGAACATATCGGCTTTATTTTCCAGGCCTTCAACCTGGTACCCACCCTCACCGCCGGGCAGAATATCGACTTACCGCTTGGCCTGGCAGGCAAAAAGCCTGATCCTATTTGGCGCGATTATCTTGTGGAGACTTTGGGTCTAACAAAACGGCTCAGCCACCGTCCCGAACAGCTCTCCGGTGGTCAGCAACAACGCGTCGCCATCGTACGCGCACTACTCTCCCGCCCGGACGTCGTCTTCGCCGACGAGCCCACCGGTAACCTCGATTCAAACTCTGGTACCGAAGTACTCAAGCTCCTGCGAACCGCGGCAAACGAACATCAGCAAACCATCCTCATGGTGACCCACGATGCACACGCAGCATCCTACGCAGACCGCGTGGTCTTCCTCAAAGACGGTGCCATAGCTGGCGAAATGCTCAAACCCACCCACGATGCTGTTCTAAACGCCATGGGACAGTTGGAAGGTGAATAACATTGGCTACAACGCTTAATACGGTGGGGCGCGCTAATTTACGCGCGTCTAAAGGAAAATATATTCTTACTGGAATCGGTATCGCAATTTCTTCATTTTTTATTGCTGCCGTTATTGTATTAGTCAGCTCTTTGCAGGGAACTCTAAATGCATCGGTAAATGGCATTCTTTCCAAAGCAGATAACGTTGTTGTCTCTTCCTATGCGCGCGATAACTCTAACACTGAAGCAAATATCTATCTGGATGAAGAGAGCATCAAAAATATTCAGAATGATGATTCAGTCGATCAGTCGTGGATTGTCTACCAGGGCCGGGGTAAGTTTGGTCCCGATAAAACTCAAGTTTCTTATACCCAAGCGCCTAACAGTGCAGATCTTTTTCCCTTCGACTTTGAAGGTAAATTGCCGACCTCAGACACCGAGCTGATGATCTCGAAAGATTTTGCACAAAAGCATAATCTTCAACTTAATTCTAAGGTCAGTTCCCCCGATATAGTCGCGTCGATCTCTGACCCAAATACAGGAACTACGCGCGAGTACACCATCACCGGTATTTTTGATGTCGGATTCTCAGGCTCCGATACGAATAACGCTATGTTTATTGGCGGAACTTCCTATGGGGAGGCAGCTAACAAGGTACTCAAAAATGCTGGGGGTGCTTCTTCTGCAAACTACGCCGTTCCCGGTGCCAGCATGGCATACGTCAAGTTCAAAGGAACGGACGACGCTGCTGCTCGCGCAGAGCTGCAGAAGAAACTCAACACGGGTGACAAAAAAACTGAGCCTTCTGTTATGTCCGGTCCTGAGTACATGGAGGTTGTGAAGAAACAGCTCTCCACGATGTTCACATTCCTCGGTGTCATCTTAGGCGCCTTTGCCGCACTAGCGCTGCTGGTTTCTTCGTTCGTCATTTCGAACACCTTCGC
>NZ_KV795756.1:86494-212882 GCF_001809115.1 Rothia sp. HMSC071F11 | reverse complement strand
TCGTCATTTCGAACACCTTCGCGGTGCTGGTGGGACAGCGCATCCGCGAGCTGGCGTTGTTACGTACTCTAGGGGCACAGGGCTCGTCCTTGGTACGTATGCTTGTGGTTGAATCGCTTGTTGTGGGCGTCATCTTCTCCACTATCGGCGCGGTTCTCGTGTATCCGATCGCGGCATTGCTGAGTGCGCTATCCAATAATAGTTTCATGGTTTCTTACGATCCGATGGCTTTTGTTGTCGGTGTTGTACTGTGCACCTTGGTCACGGTTATTGCCTCGCTCGCTCCAGCACGTACCGCTTTGAAGATTTCTCCCATCAGCGCGATGGGCGAAACTACGGCTCAGGCGGTCAAGAAGCCGAACATCGCAGGCCTTATTGCGGGTCTTATTATCGGTGCTGGCGGCGGTGCACTCATGATCCTTGCGTTCAATACCATCACGCAGAATAACGATAGCTCAAATGCAGGGACCTCTGTTCTTCTCGTTATGATTGCCGCGCTTCTGCTGGGCATTGCGGTCTTTATGCTGACCCCGTGGCTTCTTCTGCCCCTTGTCCGTGTCCTGGGCTCAGTCTTCCGCAACCAGACCGGAAAATTGGCGGTAGCAAATGCATTGCGTTCCCCGAAACGTACCGTTTCGACCGGGCGCGCGGTCTTGGTAGGCGCGCTTGTCGTCACCGCAGTACTGACCGGATATTCCATCATGACGTCCACCGTGGCGAACGCGATGGATAAGCTATACCCGATCTCTGCGGCAGCCACCTACGGTACCGGACCTACAGCAGGATCTGAGAGCGTCAATAAGGCGCGCTCTGTCGCTGATAAAGTTCGCGGTTTGGAAAACGTCGATAGTGTTGCTGTGGCTTCTGCAGCGGGTACCGTTGATTTCACGGTCCCTCCGAAAGACGGTGGTGAAGCACAGAATCGCACCGAGAATCTGGTAGCACTCAGCCACGACGATCTCACAAAGGTCATTCCGACTGAAGGGTCACATCAGCTTGAAGATGATACCGTGCTTGTCTCGGCTGCCCTTTATGATAATGCCCACTTCAATGACTCCACTCGCCTTAAAGCACGTGGTCCCTTGGGGACGGTAGAGTTAAAACCTATCAAGTCCACCAGCAGCAATATGTCGCTATATATTGTGAATCCCACGACCGGTACCAAGCTGCAGAACGCCTCAGATCCAACGCCTCTGCTAGATTCATCACAGGCTCCTGAAAACGCTCAGGTTCCTGCAGAAGCTACCCCAGATGCTGGGGAGCAGAGCTCTGCTGCATCATCGACAAGTGGTGCTACCGGTGCCCAGACTATGGTGCTCGTTCACGCCAAGTCACCGCTTTCCTCAAGTGCAAACTCGACTCTTCAGGAACAGCTCACCAAGGCTAATGACGGTAACGAATTCACCGGTGGTTTGCAGGGACGCCAGCAATTTGATCAGATTATGATGATCATGCTGATCTTCACCTTAGTTCTTCTTGCCCTGGCCGTAGTCATCTCGATTATCGGTGTAGCCAATACGATGACTTTGTCGGTGAACGAGCGTCGCCGCGAGAATGCGATGCTTCGCTCACTGGGTCTCTCCCGCAAACAGCTGCGTCGCATGATTTCAGCCGAGGCAATTCTGATTACCTTAGGAGCCGTGATCCTAGGCATCCTCGCGGGTGTTGGAATTGGTATTGCCGCCGCTAAAGTTGTGATTGCAGGTACCAGTTCTTCTACTGAAGTCGTCATTGATCTTCCTTACCTTGGATTGTTCTTTGTTCTGCTGGTAGGTCTGGTATCGGCGTTCGTTGCCTCGATATTACCAGCGGCCCGATCGGCCCGTCTCTCCCCTGTGGAGGGCATGCGAGGCTAGTCGATTGGCAAAATGACCTGCATCGAAAAGGGCGAACTCCCCACATTAGGGAGTTTGCCCTTTTTATGTGGTTCGTGCTCCCGAATTATTTTTACGTGTAGAAGTCCCAGATATAAAACTTAGAAAACCCACTTTTATAGATCTAAATAGTCTATATATTCTTACTTTCTAGGGATCAAAATACCGTCCATAATTATTGCATAGACTCTAAATTTTTTATTTTAATTATTTTTCTTCTTCGTGG
The DNA here is from genome assembly GCF_001809115.1 of Rothia sp. HMSC071F11. Lineage (NCBI taxonomy): Bacteria > Bacillati > Actinomycetota > Actinomycetes > Micrococcales > Micrococcaceae > Rothia > Rothia sp. HMSC071F11. Next base: position 210,782 of record NZ_KV795756.1, on the reverse strand, counting down.
GTATTTTCATCCTTACGGAGGCTTGCTTTTTTCGATCCCTAGTATTTCTCATCCAAAAGTATGAGTGCCATTTATTTTGCCTTCAAGAATTTCAGCTCAAAGGATGACAAATGTCAGGGGATATATTTTTGCAATCTTGAAACAATTAACTCATGAGCACATCAACAATTCCCGCATACGAACCTGCGGTAGCAACACGTAATCTGTCCAAGACCTACGGCACGGGCGAAGCCATCGTTCATGCCCTTAACAATGTGAACATCGACTTCGAGTACGGCAAGTTCACCGCCATCATGGGGCCTTCCGGCTCTGGTAAATCAACCCTGATGCAAACTCTCGCCACGCTCGATACTCCTGATCGTAATCCAGAGACGATTATTCGCATCGGCGATACCGACCTCTACGGCCAAAAAGATAATCAGCTTACCGAATTCCGCCGTGAGCATGTCGGGTTCATTTTCCAGGCCTTCAACCTAGTTCCAACCCTTACCGCCGGGCAGAATATCGATTTGCCGCTCGGCTTGGCCGGTAAAAAGCCCGATTCGGTGTGGCGCGACTACCTTGTTCAAACCCTAGGGCTGCAAAAACGTCTGGATCACCGTCCCGAACAGCTCTCCGGTGGTCAACAGCAACGCGTCGCTATTGTGCGTGCGTTGCTCTCCCGCCCGGACGTCGTCTTCGCCGACGAGCCCACCGGCAACCTCGATTCAAACTCCGGAGCTGAGGTTCTACGGCTTCTCCGGGATGCAGCAACCGAGCACCAGCAGACCATCCTCATGGTAACGCACGATGCACACGCAGCATCCTACGCAGACCGCGTGGTCTTCCTCAAAGACGGCATGATTGCTGGCGAAATGCTTAATCCCACCCACGACGCGGTGCTTCAGGCTATGGGCCAGTTGGAAGGTGAATAACATTGGCTGCAACGCTTAATACGGTGGCGCGGGCAAATATCCGCTCCTCCAAGAAGAAATACATTCTCACGGGTATTGGTATCGCCATTTCATCGTTCTTCATCTCGGCGGTGCTGATGCTTACCGCATCGCTTCAGGCCACGATGGATGCGACTATCGGTGATGTCTACGCTAACTCCGAGAACATGGTGGTCTCTGCGGGTGTCATGGACCAGGATAATCAGAACTCAACCGCTAAGTTCCCGATGTCCAATGACACGGTTAAGAAGATTCAGGAATCTCCTGAGGTTAGCTCATCCTGGATTCTATACACTTTTTCCGGCACCTACGGAGCCGATAAGGAGAAGGTAGCATACGGTTCTGCGCCACCGTCAAAGGACCTTTCACCCTTTGATATTGAGGGGAATCTCCCGTCCACAGACACCGAACTCCTGGTCGCTAAGAGTTTCGCCGAGAAACACAACCTGAAAATTGGCGATAAGGTAACCATGCCCAATATCGTCACCTCAGCCACCGATAAGGATAGCGCGAAAGACACCGAGTACACCCTCACAGCTACCTTTAACACCGGTATCTCAGATTCACAGATGAGCGACAACGTTTTTATTGGTGGCACCGGTCTTGCGGATACCGCGCGTCAGCTTGCAGAGGAAGAGGGCGGGATCGTCTCAGACCCCGCTAAACCCATGGCGCCTCAGGCGTTCATTAAGCTCAAGAACAATACTCAGGACTCGCGTGACGCGCTGCAGAAAGAACTGAACACCGGTGATAAAAACACCACCCCCAAGGTGCTCTCTAACACGCAGATGATAGATCACCTTAAGAAACAGTTCTCAACGCTCTTCAACTCGCTGAATACCATTCTTATCGCCTTCGCAATTCTGGCTCTGTTGGTTTCTTCGTTCGTCATTTCGAACACCTTCGCGGTGCTGGTGGGGCAGCGTGTACGCGAACTCGCCCTGCTGCGTACTCTCGGTGCCCGCGGTGGTTCGCTGGTGCGGATGCTCCTCATAGAATCACTAATAATTGGGGTCTTCTTCTCAGTCATCGGTTCAGGACTGGTATACGCGGTCGGTGGCATTCTAAACGCGATGTTCAGCTCGTTCATCGTCAATTTCTCCCCCACGGCGTTTATTGCAGGCGTACTCATGTGCACCGCTGTGACCGTACTCGCTTCACTTATACCGGCGCGCACCGCACTGAGTATTTCCCCTATTAGTGCCATGAGCGCAAGCACAAGCCAGGCGGTCAAGAAACCTAGCGTTTTAGGAGGAATCTTCGGTGTTCTCTCCGCTCTTGCAGGCGTTATTATCGCTATCGCGGCTATAGGGAATAAAGACGGCGGATCCGCTATCTCTTCCGTACTGCTGGCATGCCTCTTCCTCGGCATAGCAGTCTTTCTTCTCACCCCGTGGGTTCTCATCCCTCTGGTTCGTTTTTTCGGCGTAGCTCTGCGCGGGCAAACGGGTAAACTGGCGTTAGCAAATTCCTTGCGCTCACCCAAACGCACGGTTTCCACTGGGCGAGCCGTGCTGGTAGGAACCTTGGTTATTTCCGCTGTTCTCACCAGCCACTCAGTGATGAGCGCCTCCATTGCCCAAGAGATTGATAGGATATCGCCGATTTCGGCATACGCTCCTTTCGGTGAATCTACCACAACTAACGGCAGCGCAAGCGTGACAAAGGCTCACGAAGTTGCTGATAAGATCAGGGGCACGAAGAATGTTGAGGCTGTCAGCGTCGGTTCGGCTGCGGGCGTTATCGAATACACAGCAAAACCCGATAACGCAGACTCCGCCAATCTCAAAGACAATGTAATCGCGCTTAGCAACGATGATCTGCACAAGGTAGCAACCGGAGAATCAGGTACCAATTTAAAGAATGATGAGGTACTCGTCCCCCAGGATATTTGGGATCTGGGTAAGTTCGATAACAACACTCGTCTTAAGGTCAGCGGCCCTCTTGGCGAGATTGAGCTCAAACCCGTCAAGGCAAACACTAAGGAACCATTCTTCGTGGTATCACCGGAAACCGGTGCCCAGGTACAGAATGCATCTGATCCGCAGGCCGCTAGTAATCAGGCATTGCCAGACGATCCCGCCGCCCAAGAAGCGCTCATGAAAGCGGCTCAGGAAAACCCCGCCTTGGCGCGTAGTTTCGCAGCACGCGGTACAGCAACCATGGTTCTGGTGCGGGCAAGCACTCCACTGTCATCAAGCGATAATACCGAGCTTCAAGGGGAGCTTGCCAAGGCAAACAACGGAACCGATTTTCAAGGTGGTCTTCAGATTCGCAAGAATAATGACCAAATGCTGACTATTATGCTCAGTGGTGCCTTGATCCTGCTGGCACTGGCTATTGTGATCGCCATTATCGGTGTGGCGAATACTATGACCCTATCGGTGAACGAACGTCGCAGGGAGAATGCGATGCTCCGCTCGCTGGGCCTGTCCCGCAAGCAGCTGCGGCGTATGGTTTCGACCGAGGCTGTCATGATTACTCTCGGCGCGTTGGCGATGGGTATCGTTTCGGGTGTGGGTATAGGCCTTGTACTTTCTCAAGTACTGGTACACGCTACTCGCGAGTCCATGGCGATGGCAGTAGTTCTACCTGTCAGCGGTCTGGTTCTCGTGCTCATCGTGGGTATCATCGCTGCGTTCGCGGCATCAGCTATCCCAGCCTTCCGGTCGGCGCGACAATCCCCGGTAGAGGGGCTGAGTTCCCACTAATCAGGTAGGCTAGATCCTGCAACGGGTGAGGGCTCCCGGTGTTTTAGACAATACCGGGAGCCCTCACTATCAAAAATATCCCGGAACCTCTTTGGAGGTTCCGGGATATTCTGTACTTTATAGTGTGATTCTATGCCTCTTTTGGCGCTTCGTATCGCGGGAAAACCGGTGTCGGTGCAGGAAGCTCCTTCCCAGCTGTCAGGTTCTTAGGGAGCGCAGCGAAAAGGCGTTCCTCCCCTTCTGCTACCCCCAGCAAGTCAAGAAGTTTCTCCATCGAACCGGGCATCACCGGCTGCATCAGAATGGCAACCTGACGGACCACCTCAAGAGTCACATAGAGTACGGTATTCATGCGCTCAAACTCGCCGTTTTTGCGCAGAGTCCACGGTTCCTGTTCCGCAAAGTAAGCATTCGTATCGGCAAGCACAGTCCAGATGCGCTCTAGGGCACGGTGGAACGCCTGCTCATCATAGTCTGCCCGCACCGGTTCATAAAGTGCGGAAGCACCGGCCAGAATCTTGCGGTCAGCCTCAGTAAATTCTCCAGGGGTCGGTACCCTACCGTCGCAGTTCTTGGCAACCATTGAGAGCGAACGCTGCGCCAGATTACCCAGGTTATTCGCAAGATCAGAATTGATGCGGTTGATAATGGATTCTTCGGAATACGAGCCGTCTTGTCCGAAAGAGACCTCGCGCATCAGGAAGAATCGGACCTGATCCAGCCCGAACGCTGCCACAAGATCCGCGGGATCCACCACGTTACCCACCGACTTCGACATTTTCTCGCCATTGACCAGAAGGAACCCATGCCCAAAAACACGTTTGGGCAGCTCAAGACCGGCAGACCAGAGGAAGGCAGGCCAATAGATAGAGTGGAATCGAGTAATATCCTTACCGATCAGGTGCAGATCAGCGGGCCAATATTTCGTGAACAGTTCCCCGTCCGTATTGGGGTAGCCAAGCCCGGTTAGGTAGTTAGTCAGCGCATCCACCCACACGTACATGACATGTTTATCGTTGCCGGGCACGGGGACACCCCAGTCGAAGGTGGTGCGTGAAATCGAAAGGTCATTCAAACCGCCCTTGACGAATGAGATCAGCTCATTGCGACGCGATTCAGGGAAAACATACCCTTCATTTTTATAGAGTTCTAGAAGTTTATCGGCGTACTTTGAGAGGCGGAAGAAATAAGATTCTTCCTCAGTCCATTCGACTTCCGTTCCGGTAGAAATGGCGTAGCGCTGCCCGTCGCGTTCTTCGGTCTCGTCCTCGGCGTAATAGGCTTCATCCCGCACAGAGTACCATCCGGCATATTTATCGAGGTAGATATCCCCGTTCTCTTCCATACGCTTCCAGATTGCTTGGGATGCCTCATAATGGTCCGGATCCGTAGTGCGAATAAAGCGATCGTAGCTAATACCGAGAGCATCGTTCATAGCTTTAAAACGGGCGGAGTTCTCATCGGCGAGTTCTTTGGCGGTTTTCCCCTGTTTCTCAGCGGTGGTCTGCATCTTCTGCCCGTGTTCGTCGGTGCCCGTCATAAAGCGCACGTCAAAACCGTCGAGTCGCTTGAAACGTGCCAGCACATCGGCGGCAATGGTCTCATAGGCATGACCGATGTGGGGGTTTCCGTTGGGGTAAGAAATCGCAGTCGTGATGTAGAAGGGGGTAACACTCATAATTATTAATCTTACCGCAGTTTTTCAGCATAGATGCGGCGAAACAGTAATGCGACAAGCCGCCGTCATGTACCCACACACAACCACAGCTGCAGTAGCAGGCCCCCTCCGCAGGCAGAATGTGCGAAGGGGCTGCCTGCGTTTACAACAGTACGCTGTACGCCGGGCCCGCTAGCTGCATGACCACTCATAGAAGACCTGTGAGAAGTCACGTGCTGCCAACCGGTCCGGGGCGATCACCCAGTTCGCTGTACCACAATCACCCCAGAGCACGCCTATGTTCGAGTTTATCGTTAACAGGTTCACGGTACGCCTGCGGATATCAGAGTTTTCAGGCTCTTCTCGGCGTGGATCACCCTGTATAAAGTCCGGTAACCCACCAAGCCTTGAGTAGTTCCCTGAACCAGTAAAATCCTCAATTTCTTCCACATATACATCAAAGTCATCAAGACTCGTAATAGCCTGTTCCGGGTATGCCTGGTTCCACTTCTCAAGCAGCGGGTGATTTATCGAATCGTTCGGGGCAAATATTTCCCGCCCAGGCGTCGTAAATTCGAGTGCACACTCACTTTTGATAGGCCACCAGAAGTCTCGCTCATGATCCTCCCAAGTCGCTACCGCATCCGGATTCGCTTCACCCAGCTGAGGATAGTAGATCACACGGTGATTCTCTTCCTTATCTATCCCCCAACATACGTTTGTGCTCACCCAGAACTGCACCATGCCGGTAGGCGGATAAATGGGATTCTCAGGTAGTTCAGTACAGTTGATTTGCGCAACCATGCCCATCGGCACCCCGTCCGAGTCGGTGGGCGCCTCCACCCCAGCGGGCAGATACGGCACTCCCCCGAACTTCGAGACGGTCACCGGCAGCGGCTCAGCAGCCTCAGAGGGCTTAATCCTAATAGTGGGTAATGGGTTTTCAGCATAGAGCTCTTCAACAAGGGCAGTAGCTTTCTCAACAATATCGCTCACAGGAAGCTCTCCTTCAACGTTTCTATCTATGGTCATTGCTGGGTTGTGCAGGTGTTTCCACCTGCGCCCTGGTTTAATGAGAGCACCTTCCCGAGCCAGCACACAACCGATTTCGTCATTACCTGTTTTGTCCAGTAACAGGAACAGCACCATATAGCTCCAGCCGCTCAGGTAGGTGGTATATACGATAGGAAAGAAATTCCAGAGCATTGCTATTAGTAGCCGTAAATATCTCAAAGGCCAAGCACACACGAAGGGGTGCCTACCATCATGATAGACACCCCCAGAAACGCTAGTAGCTTAGTGCTTAGCGAGCCACCGAACCTTCGGTATAGTCATCGTCAACAGTGTTCCACGAGAACAGCTCGCGCAGTTTGCGACCGGTAGCTTCAATCGGGTGAGACTCGCCCTTAGCACGCAGTTCCTTGAACTCGGGTGCGCCTGCGGCCTGATCGTCCATGAAGCGCTTTGCGAAGGCGCCATTCTGGATATCGGCGAGAACCTCCTTCATGTTCTCCTTGACCTGAGGAGAAATCACGCGAGGACCGGAGACGTAGTCGCCGTACTCGGCGGTGTCGGAAATGGACCAACGCTGCTTAGCAATACCGCCCTCAATCATCAGATCCACGATGAGCTTGAGTTCGTGCAGAACCTCGAAGTATGCAATTTCAGGCTGGTATCCTGCCTCGGTAAGAACCTCGAAACCGTACTGAACCAGCTGCGAAAGCGAACCACACAGCACTGCCTGCTCACCAAAGAGGTCAGACTCGGTTTCTTCGGTGAAAGTGGTCTTGATAACACCTGCACGGGTTGCACCGAGTGCCTTAGCGTAAGACAGAGCAAGCTCCAGAGCCTTACCGGACGGGTCCTTCTCGACAGCAACGAGAGCGGGCACACCACGACCTGCTTCATATTCACGACGCACGGTATGACCGGGGCCCTTCGGAGCGACCATAGCCACGTCCACGCCTTCGGGAACGGTGATGTACCCGAAGTGAATGTTGAAGCCATGTGCGAAGAACAGAGCATCGCCGGGCTTCAGGTTAGGTTCAATGCTCTCTTTGTAGACCTGAGCCTGTACCTGGTCCGGGGTCAGAATCATGATGAGGTCCGCTTCAGCTGCAGCTTCAGCAACGGTAGCTACACGCAGACCTTCTGCTTCAGCCTTAGCGCGGGATTTGGAGCCCTCAGCCAGACCAACAATAACCTTGACTCCAGAATCACGCAGGTTCAGAGCGTGTGCATGTCCCTGAGAACCATAACCGATAATCGCAACGGTACGTCCCTGGACTGGGGCGAGGTCTGCATCGTCGTTGTAGAAAATGGTTGCTGCCATTTTGTCTCCTCAAAATAATAGGTTTAGCCCGAACTCAGGCTCAGGCGTTAAGTTTACTAGACGTGGCGCCGCTCATGGGCGTTCTGTGATAAATCTCAGGATGCGGGAAGTATCGAACCGTGGGCGGCGCCTCCCACATCCTGACAGGGTTTTAGCGTTAGATACGTTCACTCATGGAACGTGGACCACGAGAGAGTGCAATGGTCCCAGCACGCACGATCTCTCGCACTCCGTAAGGTTCAAGAACATCAAGCAAGGCGTTAAGCTTTTCGGGAGAACCGGTTGCCTCAATCACTACGGACTCGGTAGAGACATCAATAACCGAAGCACGGAAAAGGTCAGCGGCCTGCACAACCTGCAGGCGAGCGGCGGCATCCGCCTTGACCTTAACCATGATGTGATCACGCTGTGTTGAAGTCTCTGGGGCTAACTCCACCACCTTAAGCACATGGATCAGCTTGTTGAGCTGCTTAGTAAGCTGTTCCAAAGTCTCAGGCTCACCATCAGCAACAATTGTGATGCGCGAAACGTCGGGAACCTCAGTGGGACCCACCGCCAAAGACTGAATATTGAACATGCGGCGAGAGAACAAACCGGTCACGCGTGAGAGCACACCGGGTTTGTCTTCAACTAAAACGGATAGGGTGTGCAGGCTCATTAGTTTTCTCCCTCTTCTCGACCGAAATCGGGTGACGTGTTTTTAGCGATTTGGATGAGGTCGTTCGATACACCGGCGGGCACCATCGGCCATACCATGGCATCGGGGCTCACGGTAAAGTCAATCACCACGGGACGGTCGTTGATAGCGAGCGCTTGTTTGATAACCTCGTCCACGTCTTCGTCCCTCTCGCAGCGGAAAGTGGCGCATCCATAGGCGTCGCCAAGCTTCACAAAGTCAGGGATGCGGTCGGTTCCGTGCCCGGTGCGCAGATGGGTGTTGGAGTATCGACCATCGTAGAAGAGTGCCTGCCACTGACGCACCATACCCAGCGAGGAGTTATTGACCACGGCAACCTTGATGGGAATGTTGTTCTGTGCGCAGGTGGCAAGTTCCTGGTTGGTCATCTGAAAACAACCGTCACCATCAATAGCCCACACAACGGAGTCTGGGTTGGCAACTTTCACGCCCATAGCGGCGGGAACGCAGTATCCCATAGTGCCGAGTCCTGCTGAGCTGAGGAAATGCCGCGGTTTCTCTTGGCCGATGAAATGTGCGCCCCACATTTGATGCTGTCCCACGCCGGTCACGTAGAAAGCATCGGGACCGGTGAGGGCGCTCAGGCGCTCCAATACGTGCTGGGGGGATCCCAAGCCGTCGTCGGTCTTGGTGTACCCAAGGGGGTAGTCGTTCTTGATGGTATCAAGTTCAACCCACCACTCGCCTAAGTTCGGCAACTTATTGGCGAACTCGGTGGAGAGCAGTTCGTTGAGTTCGGGGAGCACATAGCGCAAATCACCCACGATCGGCACGTCTGCGAAGCGAATCTTGGAGATTTCTGCCGGGTCTACGTCAATGTGGATGACCTTGGCTTCGGGGGCGAAAGAGTCGAGTTTACCGGTCACGCGGTCGTCAAAACGAGCCCCTAGAGTAATCAGCAGATCGGATTTCTGCATAGCGAACACGGCGGGAACGGTGCCGTGCATACCAGGCATGCCCAGGTTTTGCGGGTTGGAGTCTGGGAAAGCACCACGGGCGTTCAACGTGGTCACCACGGGAGCCCCGGTAATTTCGGCGAGCTTTGCCAGCTCCTCGGATGCACCGGAGCGGATAATACCGCCGCCAACGTACAGTACGGGACGTTTGGATTCACTGATGAGCTTGGCCGCTTCACGAATCTGCTTGGAGTGACCACGGGTTACGGGAGTGTACCCGCGTACCTCAACCTTGGGGGGCCAGTTGAACTCCATCATACCGACCTGCGCGTCCTTGGTGATGTCCACGAGCACGGGGCCGGGGCGTCCGGTGGAGGCGATATGGAACGCGGCAGAGAGCGCACGCGGAATATCCTGCGGATCAGAAATCATGAAGGAGTGCTTGGTAATCGGCATAGTCATGCCCACCACATCCGCTTCTTGGAAGGCGTCGGTGCCCAGAAGTTTGGTGGAAACCTGACCGGTGATAGCTACCAGCGGAACGGAGTCCATATTGGCGTCCGCGATCGCGGTGATCAGGTTTGTGGCGCCCGGCCCTGATGTTGCAATACACACGCCGACTTTGCCGGTGGAAGTTGCATACCCTTGAGCCGCATGCCCTGCCCCCTGCTCATGACGAACGAGGATGTGGTTAATTTTGGAAGAATCCATCAAGGGGTCGTAGGTGGGCAGAATTGCGCCACCTGGCAGACCGAAGACATCGGTAACACCCAAAAGTTCGAGTGTACGAATAATCGCTTGCGAGCCGGTCATGCGTTCGGCAGCAGGGGCTTTTTCTTCAGCCTGCCCACTACCCGCGGAGTTAATCGAAAATCCCGTGGTCATAATAATGATGCCTCGTTTGTATTGTTTTCTAGTTCTCGACAGATGCGCGTGAAGCCCGTCTGTTCGGGTATCTTACGCACTGTTTCGCTCGCTGTAGGCTCCGGTCGGGCGCCTTTAGCTATAAAAATACCCTCCGCTATGGTGTTGCGAAGGGCGCACATTCTATTCACAGAAAATCTACCTTGTGAAGCGCCCTAGGCGACGACGACAAGGCCAAGAATTCGCTGCGTCTTGCGTGTTTGCACCTTTATATAGTCTCGCTCTTGATGTCATGAGTCAAATTTCCACGCCGTTTTTATGAGAGTTTCTCTAATTTCTTCGCATTGCGTGTACTTTCGATATATTTTCGAGCTCTTACCCAGCTCTGTAGGATATCCTGTTGTATGCCCAGCGCCCAAGAGAGCCTGACTCAGGTCAGCACCGGCACAGACAATAATTGATTCTTGCGGTAATCTGCGAGCTCCAGTAATCCCCCAGGTAAATATGTGACGTGATACAGTGACGTAGAACGCCTTCGCCGGTAAGATGAGTACATGACCGACTCGCAAAACCTGGCTGCTTCACCCTCCCCTACACCAGAGCAGTCTAACCAACCACAGAGCGCCGAGGCTCTTACGGGAGAACAGCTCATCAAGGTGCTCCACCCTGCATTCGATGAGCAGATTATTAACTATGGGGCCTACGACTTGGTCTACGCTACCGGAAGCGCCATCTACCGTAACCCTGATATCGACCAACACCAAGAACCTATGCAGGAGCATTTTTTGGTGGGCTACCAAGAGGTTCCTGACGAGGTTATTATCGCCCCTATCCGCATGCCAGATGTTACGCCTGCTGGCACCGCATCCACCATTGATAACACAAATGCGCTGCACGCATACCGGGTAGGTGAACATTCGGTGGCTATTGAATCGGTGAACGGCAGCTCTTTCCTGCTTATTTTTGAGGATGCGCCTGAGATTACCACCATTCACGGGACCGGTGTTCTCAACCAGAGTCGCGACGTCTCTGCTTTCCGCGAGTTTGTAACCTCACGCTGGCCTGTTCTCTAGGCTCTTAAACGGCCTGTACCATACAGGGCTGTCACGGATAATGCATATACACTAATCCAGCCGGACTGTATAAAAAGCAAACCCCGTCACAGATAGTGACGGGGTTTATTCTGTGCGCCCTCTGGGACTCGAACCCAGAACCCATTGATTAAGAGTCAATTGCTCTGCCAATTGAGCTAAAGGCGCTTAGGTAACAAATATTGCAGCTTCGCAACGGCAACAGATAAATACTATACGAGCATCAAGCGCGTTTTGCAACTTATGAACACGGCTGTAGTCAGCGATTTTGGCGAACATCGACGTCCAGCATCACGATTGCAAATCACTATGGTATACAACAAAACCCCGCCATAACCGACGGGGTTTATTTTGTGCGCCCCCTGGGACTCGAACCCAGAACCCATTGATTAAGAGTCAATTGCTCTGCCAATTGAGCTAGAGGCGCTTACTTGGGGTGATGTATCGCATTCGTACGACAACAGATAAATACTATACGGATAATTAATATTTCACGCAAGTTACATATAAGTGACGCTTCACACAAACTCTTATTTCTTGCTGTCGCTCATGCTCTCGATGGCACCGCAGCGCCTCATCTCATGGCGCACCCTCACAAAAAAATATCCCAGAGATCCTATAAACCCCGTACACTAAAGAGAACGTTTACGGCAACACATGCAATACCGAGAACCTCTACTTTTAAGGAGAAACCATGAGCACCCGACTAGAACCAGGCACAAAAGCCCCAAGTTTTACCCTGGAAGATTATACCGGTCAGCAATATTCCCTAGCGGATTACGCAGGGCATAAGGTCATTCTCTACTTCTATCCCAAGGCATCAACACCCGGATGCACCAAAGAAGCTTGCGATTTTCGAGATAACCTTGCCTCTTTGAAATCGCTCGGATACGTTGTCTTAGGCGTTTCTCCCGACAAACCCGCAGCCCTAGAGAAGTTCACCACCAAAGAGTCTCTCACTTTCCCCCTTCTCTCCGATGCCGATCACGCTGTTGCGCTTGTCTATGGCGCATGGGGCGAGAAGAAAAACTATGGCAAAGTCTACGAAGGACTTATCCGATCTACATTCGTCATCAATGAGCAGGGCATCATAGAGCTGGCGCAATATAATGTACGCGCCACCGGCCATGTTGCTAAGCTACGCCGTGACCTTGGCATTGACCCCAAATAGTCGGATTTTTCCGTTTGTATAGTCTTACGTCCTCGTGTAGACTTTCCTAGGTAGCTTTGCTCCCCGCGCGAGTGGTGAAATTGGCAGACACGCAGGATTTAGGTTCCTGTGCCTTACGGCGTGGGGGTTCAAGTCCCCCCTCGCGCACCAATCTTGGGTCCGCAACGTCTTCTTATCGAAGAAGTTGCGGGCTTTTTGTTATATACCGCACAGCAGAGTACCCTGGCGCTATATCCCTAAGCCTATAATTCGCTGTGAGTCGTGCCTAAAACCCTCTTTGAGTATCGCGACATTAAATCGTGACGTTGTATTCTAAAAGAATAGTGTTTTCGCCCAGACATAAACGCCTTATCAACCACGCATTACCTATCACGGTTCAGTAATCACCATGGAAGGGTTTGTCCGTGAATCATCTCTCCCCAACCGATGCCTCCGGTATCAGCTATAGCGGTATCAGCCGCCGCACTGCGCTGCGGTTAGGGTCTCTTCTGGCAGCGGGTTATACTTTGACGGCCTGCGGTGATTCGGCACCCGACAACGGTTCAGGAGAGACCCGCAGGATCTTTAGATTTGCTCAAGGCGCGGCACCTTACTCTCTTGATCCCGCCTTTGACCCGGTCTCTCCGACGTACCGTGTAACAGCACAGATTCTTGAAACTCTCGTGAGTGCCGACCATTACACGGGCGTTCCGCAGGAGGCGCTTGCCTCCTCGTGGACGATTAGCCCAGATGGTCTGACCTATACGTTTACGCTCCGGGAAGGGGTCTCATTTAGCGATGGCACTCCCCTTACGGCAGAAGCCGTACTGCGTAATGTACAGCGGTGGCAGGCGTTAGCAACATCCCCAGAAACGGCGGCTCGCTGCGTTCCCTTTCAGCCACTCTACGGCTGGGGTTTTGGTAATATTGTGCACTCCAACTCGCCACACGCAGGTAAAGCATCACAGGAGACAAGCTCTTCACCGTCTGCCGCCGCAACGCAAACCCCTGCGGCTCAGGAAGACACAGATACACCCAAGGCCGATACACCAAAGACTGATGAACGCACCGAGCAGATACCTTTACGTTATGCTCCCCTAGTTTCCGATGTGCGCGTCACCGACTCCAAACTTGTGTTTACGCTTGTGCGCCCTTCACAAGCATTCTTGAGGATTCTGACCCAACCGGCTTTCGGCATCGTTTCACCCGAGGCACTTACCGAAAACCATCGCATCAAAGAAGTACCCATTGGTACTGGTCCCTTTAAAGTCTCAACGCCCACTTCGCAAAATACCGATATCGTTCTCATACGCAACGATAAATTTGTGAGTATCAAGCAGGAAAAGATTGAACTCGACGAAATACATTTCTCGACTCTCAATTCTTCCGACAAGCGTTACTATGCTCTCGTAGACAATAAAGTTGATGCCTGCGATCAAGTAAGCGGCAATGACTTAGGGCCTCTGGGGCGTGAAGGGTTCCTGTACCCGCTGCGTGATCCCTTCTCGCTTCTTTATCTGGGGTTCAACCTTGCGCATCCGGTTCTTAAAGATATTTCGGTGCGCCGAGCTATCGCGCGAGCTGTCGATCGCGGTGCCCTCATCCGATATTACCTTTCTGGAACTTCTGAAGCGCTGCACCTTATGCCTAGGCTTTTTCGTACCTCGGATGACTCTCTGGAACGTCTGTATAAGCGAGATGTTGACCAAGCAAAATCGTTGCTCGCAGCCTCAGGTTACACAGGCGAAACTATCGAATGCTACTACCCTATTGATGTTTCGCTTCCGTGGATTATGTCACCCCAAAAAGTCTATTCTGAGATGATCGGAGCTCTTCTCGATATTGGGCTCAATATTAAACCTATTCCGCTGAACTGGTCCGATTATCATGCCCGCGCTACGGAAATAAATACTACTCGCGGCATTCTCCTCGGTGGTTTCTATGGAACCTATCGTGATCCTTACGCTTTTCTTGGGCCGGTTCTTGCGCCTCTTCTGGTGGCGCAGTGGATCGATGCTATGGGATTAAACCCCGTATCGCACGATACCCCCGAGGCGAAGGCACATCCCACCGATTCTCCGATTCCATCGCCGTCAGCAAGCGCTACCCCGAAGGACAGTTCCGAAGCCGAGACATCGCCTACCCCGTCTCCCAGCATTACTCCTGCAAAGGTAGAACCTGCGCCTACGCTGGAACAGATTATGAGTAAGATTCGCGAAGCCGACAGCGCCACTTCTTTAGACGAACAACGTGAAAAATATCGTTCCATCAACCAGGATTTAGCGGCATTTATGCCTGCGGTCCCACTTTTGAACGTTACGTCTAACATAGGTATTAATCGACGTATTATTGGCTACGAAACCGAACAAAGCGCTATCGAGCTCTTTGCTAAAGTGCGAATTTCCTAAGGCTTCAGTTGTGGAATTTAATGTATTTTGCAGAATTTCCTCACTCTTTTGTGAACTACATTACTGATTCTGGATTTTTCTCAGTGGAATGTGTACCTACAGACCCTCAGGGAGTACGCTAGAGTCATACAACTGTCATATGACCGTGCCCAAAGCCGGGCACCAAACCCCTGGGAGTATCAGTGGTAGCACGTACTGAACAGACCGATGTCGTCCTTGTGGGCGGCGGTATTATGAGCGCAACGCTTGGTGTCTTTTTGAAGGAGTTGGAACCCACCTGGAATATTACTCTTCTGGAACGCCTTGATAAGCCCGCACAGGAGTCCTCGAACCCGTGGAATAACGCTGGCACCGGTCATTCTGCACTGTGCGAGTTGAATTACGCCCCCGCTGGTCCCGACGGAAAAGTAAGCGCCGATAAAGCCTTAGGTATTAATGAGCAGTTCCAGATTTCACGTCAGTTCTGGGCTTCCCTTGTGAATGAAGGTATTCTGCCCAATAACGATTTCATCCACCCTGTACCCCATATGTCCCTTGTATTCGACGAAGATCATTCCAAGTACCTTGCGGCACGTTACGATTCCTTCCGCCAGCAGAAGCTCTTCGAGCGAATGCAGTTCTCCACGGAACGCGACCAAATTGCTCAATGGGCGCCCTTGACGGTCAAGGGCCGCTCCGAAGGAGAACCGGTCGCAGCTACCTGGGCTCCGGAAGGTACCGACGTTGATTTTGGTGCGCTTACCTCCGGCATGATCGACTATCTGCAATCTCAGGGAGTCGAAGTACGCTACGGCTACGAGGTTAAGAACCTTGACCGTGAATCTGACGGTACGTGGACTATCTCTGCCATTAACCGCATTAATACCGAAGAACCCTTGAAAATCCACGCTAAATTTGTTTTTCTCGGCGCTGGAGGCGGTGCTTTGCACCTGCTCCAAAAGTCTGGGATTGAGGAAGGTAAGGGATACGGCGGCTTCCCGGTTTCGGGTCTGTTCCTGCGCAACACCAATGAAATTACCGCCGCTAAGCACAATGCAAAGGTGTACGGTCAGGCGTCCGTAGGCGCTCCTCCCATGTCTGTTCCACATTTGGATACTCGGTATGTTAACGGCAAGCGCTCTCTGCTTTTCGGGCCTTATGCTGGGTTCAAGACTAATTTCCTGAAGCAAGGGTCTCTCCTTGACCTGCCTCTCTCACTTCGTCTGCACAATATTTATCCCATGACTCGTGCGGGTCTCGATAACCTGTCGCTCGTCAAATATCTGCTCACCGAGTTGGTTAAAGATAAGAATGCGCGTCTGGAGTCCCTGCACCGCTACTACCCTGAGGCTAACGGCGACGAGTGGGAACTCATTGAAGCGGGTCAACGTGTGCAAATTATGAAGAAGGATGCGAAGAAGGGCGGAATTCTGCAATTTGGCACCGAGGTTGTTTCTTCGGCCGATGGTTCTATCGCCGCTCTGCTTGGCGCATCACCGGGGGCTTCAACCGCAGCACCCATTATGCTGAACCTACTCAAGAGGTGCTTTCCCTCTCAGTTTGCAGGTTGGGAGTCGCGCATCCGTGCTCTGGTTCCGGGGTATGGGGTTAAACTCAACGATAATCCGGATCTCGCTGACGAAATTATGGCTCACACTGCACATACATTAGATATCGCCAACTAAGATAAACTTGAGGTACTGACTCGAAAACCTTCATCCTGTTCCCTGCCATACACAGGTTTTTGGATGGAGGTTTTCGCTGTTAAGTAATAGTAAAACTCTTCAGTGGAGAGAACTCATACGTGCCGCGCTCTATCGTTCCTCCTCATGAGAAAAACTATTTCCTGTATTATTGCCACAAGTACTTGGTACTCCTAAGCGCCGCACGCAAACACCAAGACAAGGAACGCTCCTATGGCACGACACCGCAAAAAATCACTTCCTCATTCAGAATATGTAAAAATACGCGAATTTCCTCAGGGCAGTATCGCCTATATCTTTCGACGCGCGGGTTTTTCCTTTGGAGCGCACGGGGGAACAGATCTAGCCGCAGCACTCACCTATTTCACGGTGCTCTCTGCATTTCCTGCTCTGCTCGCGATCCTATCACTCCTGGGAATTTTTGGGCAGGGAGAAGACAGCGCCAAGGTAATCTTAGAGTTCCTCCAAGAGCGTGCCCCTCAGCAAATGTACTCGATTCTGGAAGGACCTATTCATCAGCTAACCAATGGACAAGGCGCCGGGTTTGCATTAATCATTGGTATTCTCAGTGCGCTCTGGTCTGCCTCCGGATATGTAGGGTCTTTCGGGCGTGCGCTCAATAACGTATACGGAGTACGCGAAGGACGACCCGGGTGGTTCCTCAAACCCTATAACGTACTCATCACTACCGGGGTGATAGTGCTTGTGGTTCTCATGATGCTGATGTTCCTCTTGGGGGCCTCAGTTCTCGACTGGGTTGCACCCTATATGCCTGGAGTAGATATAGAACTCATCAAGGTTCTGTGGCTCAATGGGCGTTGGGTTTTAATTCTCATTCTTGCGGTATTTCTCATTGCGATGCTCTACACTGCAACACCCAATGTGCGGCGTCTTAAAATTCGGTGGACCTCGCCGGGAGCCGTTATCGCCTTGTTTGGCATGGGATTAGGCGGATTAGGCTTTACCATCTACACCAATAATTTCAGCAAATATAACGCTACCTACGGACTTATCGGTGGTGTCATCGTCATGCTGGTGTTCCTTTGGATCATGAACAATATGCTGGTCTTTGGTGCCCATGTCGATGCTGAATTTGAACGGATGCGCCAAATTGTGGCGGGTGAGGATATCGACGGAAAACTGCGTGTAGAGCCCCGCGACACCCGAGCCATTACCAAGTACCAGGAAAAATTAGAGGCCCTAAGCTCAAGTGCCCAAGAGATCCAAGATCTTGCAAGCGGTCAGCAGACGCTTCCCAAACCGCCCGAGCCCTCAATCCTCGAACGGGTGCAGACTGCTGTTTCTACCAACACTGAGATGCTTCGACAGGCTGTTTCCGATACCCGTGCAGGGGCGACGGAGACACAATCCTCTGAGGATTCTGGGGAGGTGAAGGAGAAGGCTTCGCAGTCCTCTCAAAAACATACCAGCGATTCCACCCCACACAGCGATAATCCTCAAAACGGCAGCTCTAAGCGTCAAGACTCTTCGCGAGACACGCTTTTTTAAGTGCAGCATGAGCGGCACATGCACTACCGGATAGACCCGTGGTAGTTGGCGGAAATACACCGCACCCACCACGATTGTGTTTGTCATAAACGTGATTTTTCGCCCCACACGTCATATATATTTTCGTCTACACAATCAGCGCGCGCAGGTGCAAAAATATACATATGTGTGAGACTCCCATACCGCCTTTTGAATACACCCGCTACACACCTGCAGACGCGGAAAAAGGTACAACTCCCGTTCTGTTTCTGCACGGCTTTGCGACCCGTAGCGACCAGCTCTGGGGCGGTACCGGCTGGATCCGCCAGTACATTCGGACAGGTATACCCGTGCTGACCATCGATTTACCTTTTCACGGGCAAAAATACCTCAAAGACCCCAACTTTACGGTAGATGCCAAACTCCCGGTGGGAACAATCGAAGAACACGGTACTTTTCCGGTCATCCAGACCACAGTGTCAGAAAATGGTTCACCGCAAAACGGCATGGCTCTCTTCGCTGATACGCTTTCTGCTCTCCTTGACGAACTTGCTATCCAGCAAGTACATGGTGTGGGTTTTTCCTTCGGATCTAGGGTAGGGTGGGAGCTCGCTCTGAGGCACCCATCTCGCGTTGCATCGCTTATTCTGGGCGGTATGCCCCTGCACAATCACCTCGAAGCCCTGCGCTCTATGCTTTCCGCCTCGTGTGCTGATGATGCCATTACCCAAGATCCTGCGACAGAAGAAGCCTTTACCAGCATTATTGAATCCTCACCTTTGCGCACCGATGCTCTCCTTAATTTTGTGCATATACCCTTCGGCGAGTTCTTCTCACTGCCGTCTGCGCTTGCAGACTCTACGCGCATTCCCGTTATTCACGCTGCTAACCCGCCTTTTCCGTACCCTCGTGTTCCTCTGCTGATCGCAATCGGTTCCGAAGACTCCATCGCTGCTGACGGACGTAGGCTATATCCCCTGCTCCAGAGGGTACATCCGTATCTAAAATTTCTTGATATTCCGGGGCGGGATCATGTGAGCGCCTTAACCTCAGGCGTTTTTAGGCGCAACGCTTTAGCCTTTGCGCGCGATTCTCTGGGAAGTGACCGGCAAGCAGTATAAGCATCTTTCATGCGCACCAACACGCTTAGCTTATAGCTATTCGTATGTACAGACCCTAGTGATAGCCCTAGAATGGAAAGACGTATCAAGAAATCTTGATGCGTCAGAACATGTGGTCATAAATGCTCTATGCGACGGGTAAAGCCGCACGAGGTCCCGAAAACTTCTTCATCAACGATCCCGAAGGGAATAAGCCAAAGCATGCACAAGGTTAAAGCTGTTGTAGCGCTCGCCAAGAACGAGCCCGTTACCGTAACGACTATTAATGTACCCGATCCCGGTCCGGGCGAGGCTCTCGTGAAGGTTCTTACCTGCGGTGTTTGCCAGACAGATCACCACTATGTTGCAGGCGGTGTGGGCGATGATTTCCCCTACCTGTTGGGGCACGAATCTGCCGCTGTTGTTGAGGCAGTTGGAGAGGATGTCACCGATATTGCTCCCGGCGATCTGGTAATTCTCAACTGGCGTGCAGTCTGCGGTGAATGCCGTGCATGCCGTAAGGGCGAGCCGCAGTACTGTTTCGCGACCCATAACGCAACCCAGAAAATGACTCTGGAGGATGGCACCGAACTCACTGCTGCCCTAGGCATTGGCTCTTTTGCCGAGAAAACCCTTGTCGCAGCGGGTCAGTGCACGAAGATTACCGCCGATATTTCCCCCGAGCAGTACGCCGCTATTGGACTGCTCGGGTGCGGTGTGACCGCAGGCCTGGGTGCTGTTCTCAACACGGGTGCGCTCAAACGCGGAGAATCTGTGGCCGTTATTGGATGCGGCGGCGTGGGCACCGCTGCAATTGCCGGAGCGCAGCTGGGCGGGGCAACTACCATTATCGCCGTTGATATTGATGACGATAAGCTCGAACGCGCACGCCAGCAGGGTGCAACCCACACCGTAAACTCAGCCAAGGTAGACCCGGTCGAGGCTATTCGGGAGCTGACCGGCGGGTTTGGTGCGGATCTGGTAATAGATGCCGTAGGTATCGCACCCACCTTCAAGCAGGCTTTCGAGGCACGCGATCTTGCCGGGCGCGTGGTACTTGTGGGAGTTCCTGAACCTGGCACTACCTGGGATATTCCTCTGGATGAGGTTTTTGGACGCGGCGGATCCATTAAGAGTGCCTGGTACGGTGACACCCTGCCTTCGCGCGACTTCCCCGAGTTCGTAAACCAGTACCTGCTCGGTCGCCTCGATCTAGACGGTTTTGTCTCCGAGCGTATTAAACTGGAAGACGTCAATGATGCCTTTGAAACCATGAAGACCGGGCGCGTGTTGCGCTCCGTTGTAGAACTCTAAAAACCGGGGAAGGAACTTTTTCATGGCTGAGACTATCGAACGGGTCGTCACGCACGGAACTTTTTCGCTTGACGGCGGTACCTGGGAAGTCGATAACAACGTCTGGATTATCGGCGATAATAAACACGTAACCATTATCGACCCCGCGCATAATATAGATAAGATTGCGAAAAAAGTGGGTGAGCGTACGGTCGAAAAAATTCTGCTGACCCATGCCCATGACGATCATATTCGTTCCGCGAAGGAAGCCGCCGAGCGCTTCAAAGCACCCGTCTACCTGAACCCTGAGGATCGGGTGCTCTGGGAGATGGTGTACCCCTCCTGGGACTTCGACGAGTCCCTGCATGACGGGCAGAAAATCCGTGTTGGCGCTACGGAGCTTCATGTGATCGCAACCCCCGGGCACTCCCCCGGCTCAGTCTGCTTCTACGCCCCTGAACTGAGCTGGGAGAACAGCGAAGGCGTACTCTTTTCGGGCGATACTCTCTTCAAGGGCGGTCCCGGAGCGACTGGGCGCTCATACAGTAACTTCGACACTATTATCGATTCCATCGAGTCGAAGTTACTCACTCTCCCTGCTTCTACGGCGGTTCTCACGGGTCACGGAGACTCCACAGGCATCGGTGTAGAGGCACCCGATCTAGACGCTTGGAAAAAACGCGGGCACTAAGAATCTCACGGCTCTTTTGCTCATATATGAGGTGGTACAGGTTTTCCTCTCGAAAACTTGTACCACCTCATTATATTATTCACGAGGGTAAGCCCTACTGGCTGATCAGTCATCTAATGGCGCCAGTTGTTCCTCGTAGCGGCGGCGCCAGAGATACCCGTAAAGATGCCCCATGCAGAAGTACAGGCAAGCGGCAACGATCGGAACGATAAAGGCGTTACGGTAGTAGGGGCCGCTTCCCAGGTACCCTCCCCAGGTAGCGCCAAAAGTAAGCCCTAGCGCCATAGCACCACTAATATAGAAGCTCATCTGGGTGTCGGGAGTGCGTACCAGCACATGCGCCAAAGCTAATTTATGGCCGCCAACAACAATTCCTAACGCCACGCCGTAGATTGCTAGGCCTACCATCATCATTGATATTCGATCGACAGTAGGCAGTAAAAGTGCAGCCAGTGTGAGCACAACGCCGCTCGAAAGCCAACCGTGCCAAGGAACAATTTTATCTGCGCCTAAAAGCACCGGAAGCATAGTGATAACAGCCGTCCCCAAGCATATTGTAATCATCAAGGGGTAGAGCGATAATGCATTGTGATTGAGAGCGAATCCCAGCAGAGCTGAACCGATAGATCCGATGCATCCGCTGATAACCATGAGTCCCAAGATCAGAACCATACTTATAGAATCTGAGGGTGTTTCCTGTACATGCGGTTGTGCGGTTCCATCTGCTCGCGCCACGTCCGAATCTGAGGGGAGCGACTTTGGAGTTCTAGGAAGTACGTTGGGGATAAGAATGACAACAAATATTAACAAACCAGCCAATAAAATAGCCGCCCAGAACCCAGCGTTAATACCCATAAGGCTGTTCAGAAGCACCAAGACAAATGCAGCCAGAGGATACAGCGCCAGCTTTTCGACATTCGTCCATGCAACCATGGCAAAAAGCCACTCAGGATCAGAAATTTTTGTGGGATTATACCGAGCTTCATGCACAATTACAGGCCATGGTGGAAGAGTGTAGCCCGCCAGCATACATGCCGCCGCATACTCAAAAGTCGTGACCGAGGCTGCGGCCTCTGTAGCCAGCATATTTGACAGATGCATGAGGTACAGTACCGCAGGAATATGCAGAACCGCACTGCCTCCTAATACGAGTCTAAGACCGCAATAACGCTCCAAAATCGGGGTTGTCGAGATCTTGAGGGTATAGGCAAAGGCAAGAGCCCCTACAGCATAGCCGCCATCATGCACTGTATGCAGATTTCGTGCAATTACTAGAAAAAGGGTCATACCGATCAGGGCAACAGGCATGTGCATCATAACGTCAAATGCGCTGTAAAGAAATCCTTCTTCGCGCCGTGTGCGGATAAGGTATCTTAGGCGAATCCTCAACATTCCCAGAAAGCTGCGACCGTGAGCACGGGTCGCTTCTCGCAGATCGTATTCTTCGTGAGGAACCACAATATTTGTCTGAAGCCCAGAGCTCCAGCGGGGTACCCCGGTCCCTAAAGAGCTATGCCGCTGTTGCGAGGGCTTGTTAGTAATGCGCGTACCAGACGCACCAGAACCTAACGGTGTAGGTAAGGTTCTCTCACCGCCGTCTCTTCCGGATGTGGTGGGGCGCATCCTGTTCTCCTTGGGGGTGTTTGAGGTCGGTCTTCTCAACCGTCTAAGTGATATCTCTTTGGATAGTTTACCCCCGCATTCGTCCAAACCTAAACGTTAACTCGAAGAGTCGAGCCATTTTGTCGCTTTTCTATACTGACTTGGGCAGAAATACGCTCTTTCATATCTTCAACGTGTGATATAAGTCCAATAACACGACCGTTCTCTCGAATATTCTCCAGTGTTTCCATTACAAGCTCCAGAGTCTGCGCATCGAGAGTTCCAAAACCTTCATCAATGAAAAGTGTTTCAATCTCTATACCGCCGTTACGTGCTTGAACAACTTCGGCAAGACCCAAGGCTAATGAAAGCGATGCGAGGAAAGACTCGCCGCCGGAAAGAGAATTCACCTCACGCTGGTCGTTATTCCAGTTATCCTCAACGCTAATACTCAGACCGCCGCCAATACGCGCTCGTTTCTCTCGTTTGTCGCTGAGTACCAAA
The DNA here is from genome assembly GCF_001809115.1 of Rothia sp. HMSC071F11. Taxonomy (NCBI): domain Bacteria; kingdom Bacillati; phylum Actinomycetota; class Actinomycetes; order Micrococcales; family Micrococcaceae; genus Rothia; species Rothia sp. HMSC071F11. The sequence continues at coordinate 187,684 of NZ_KV795756.1, read as the reverse complement.
CGGTAACGATTATCGCTCATACGCTGCAGATGCTCAGAAGCCACTTGCAAGACTTGCTCAAATTCACCGCCGAGCACATAGCTCACAAGATCTATCTGATGGTTTTTATCAGGATTGTCACCCCGAGCGATGCTCGCTAGCCCGGCGTAAAGATTGGCCTGTTCCACGGCATGGGCTGATTCCCCTTGCTGTTCTTGGTAGTCCTGAAGCAGAGATTCTAAAGTTTCAATACCATTTGTACGAATACCCTCGCGTGTCATCAAAGTTTCATACTGTTGCTCAACATTATCGCGTTCTTGACGTATGCGGGTAAGTTCTTCTTGGGAAGGAGCCTTCTGTCCATGCTCAATAAGCGTGGCAACGGTACGCATGGCTGGTCGGTCAAGAGAGGCTTGAAGAGTGGCATGTTCTTCTCGATAAGCCGAAATAGCCTGCTCAAGATGCTGTTGCTGTACCTCTGTGAGAACCGCCTGCTGAACCGCCTCGAAAGTCTCGAAAACCGACCGTTCCAGACTTTGCTGTGCCTGATGGGCGCTCTCTGCGGCGCTGATTGTGGCGTCGTCAAGACGACGGCTTGCATCAACGGCACGATGCGCCTGCTCCACGTAGCTTTCAAGCTTGCATACCCGGTCGGCAAAACTTATGGTAGCCGCCACCTGACGAAGTTTTTTCTCAAGCTTTGTCAGAGTTTGCTGCTCACTCGCCTGCTGAGTCTGCAGTTGGGTTAAAGATGTACGTGCCCGGGTCTGCTCTTCCGAAATTTTCTGAAGTTCAAGCGTCTCTTTTTCCTGTTGATGCTGCACTTCACGCTTGTGTGTTAAGGCTTCTTGAGCCTGGTTATAGATATTTTGTGCTTCTGTCACCTGACTCTGTGCTTCTTGAGAATCAGGCATGTGAGACTCGTTAAGTTGGTCCAAAACGGTCTGGGTTTGTGCCACGGAAGTAGCTGCTGCCGACGCTTTCTGCTGCTCCCGGTGGGCACGTTCCTCGGCGGCATCAATCTCAGATTGTTCCACTAAGGTAATGCCGCTGACGCTGGGCTGGGCCGGTTGCGGATGCTCCCGAGAGCCGCACACCATGCAGGGCTGTCCTTCGTCCAGCTCCTCTGCAAGTGTGAAAGCAACCTGCTCTAGACGCCGTTTTTGAAGCCTCGTGTACTCTTCCGATGCGGTGATAGATACCCGCTGAATTAGCTCATACGCCTGCACGGCCTGGTCGTGAGCAGTTTGCGCCTGCTCTAATTTTTCTGCATGGGCAGCGACTTCTTGCTGGGTCTTTTTCGCAGTTTCTAGGGCAAGTTGGGCCCGAGCGTAGTTCTGTTCAACATCGTGCAGGGAGCTTAGCCGCTTGCTAATATCACTGAGTTTTTGCTGGCTCTGGAGCTCGCGTTTCGCAATTCCTTCCACCGTACGTTGCGCTTTCTCGGAGTCCCGCTTGAGCGCTGTAAGGGCTGCTTTTGCCTCTTCTAAAGCTTGTTCATCGTGCTGGTATACCCGAAGCTGCGCCATCACGCTTGGAGCTTGATTGAGAACCCGTTGAAGATCCTGCGCCGTGTCTATCCGGTACAGTGAAGCCTCAAGGTGCTCGGTGCAGTCCCCTAGGGCTTCTAGAGCTTGTGAGGCGCTGCACCGAGCCATGTTCAGCGTATCCTGTGCGTGCTCGGCGGCGTGCATCCGGCGTTCCTCATCACGACGAGAACGTTCCAGTTCAGCCTCCACAGGGGCTGCTGCCCGAGAGTTACTGAGCGTTCGGCACTGTTTCTTATGTTCCTCTTCCTGGGATTCGTGTCGCGCCCATGCCGACTGCAGTTTCTCATATTCCGCCCAATCCTGTATTCGCTGGGCTATGTCCTGCTGTTGCGCGGCAAGTTTTTCACGTTCATCTTTGAGGTCGGTCAGGGCGTGCTCATCCTGCTGTTCTTGCCGGCGTACAGCGTGAAGATGCTCCGTGAACCACCCCTCGAAATCATGCCGTGCAGTCTCAAGATCGGTCGCTAGGTCAAGTTTGGTATATGCTTCAGAAACTTCACGCTCCTGCGCATCAACGATATTTTTGTTGTCGTCAAGGTCTGTGCCGCTACGCGAAAGTCGTTCACATAGTTTTGTGTACGTCGTGACGGTCTGCTCAAGAGTCCTGTCTAAAGCATGTTTAATATCCTGTACAGCACGCTCACTAATCTGTTCTTTCTCTCGAAGCCTATTCATTACCTGTTCATAGGTATCAACCGGAAAAAGCTGTTTAAGCAACGGAATTCGGTCTTTACTGCGAGCTTTAAGAAAATCTGCGAACTGCCCCTGCGGTAAGAGCATAACCTTCAAGAATTGTTCTCGGTTGAGTCCTATAAGTTTTGTCAGGTAGTCCGCCGAGTCTGCCATGCCCTCCGCTGCTTTACGCCAGGATTGTTCATCCTGCGGGTCTCTGCCCGGAATAAGTTCAGAAACTAATGCCTGCGGATTTTCGAGGGTGGGTGTTCCTTTATTTTTCCCACGTGTGATGAGCCGACGGTACGCTGGGGTTCGGTCGATCCTTAGACGACGATTCTGTATGCTCAACTCCAGAAAAATATGGGGTTTTATTTCTCCAGGGGGCACATGGGTAGAGTACAAAGATCCTATATCACGCTCGGAAGAGGGCATTCCATATAGCGCATAACAGATAGCGTCGAGTACGGTCGTTTTTCCCGACCCGGTGGAACCATTAAGAAGAAAAATACCGGCTTCGTTGAGGGCATCAAAGTCTATGACCTCTCGCTTGGGGTAGGCCATGAATGCTTCAAATTCTAGGCGATGAAAAATCATGCTGACCTCCCGCTGCTGATAACCTCATCAACAATATGTTCAAGGGCTCGGGTTTCTGCCGCCTCCAGCGGATGCGCCCGCACGGTAGCGTAAAACTCCTCGCACACATGCGCCGGGTTAGTGGTTTCGGTGATGCGCGGGCGAGTGTTTGCGCGCGGTTGTTGATGCAGAGGCTCAAAAACGAACGAGGCAATATTCTCATATCGTTTACGGAGCTCGTCGAGAGTACCTACCGGCTGCTTATCATCGCGCAGGATAATACGGCAAAAATACTCGGTTTCGTAGGGCGAGAATTCGTCGCTTTCCATCAGTTCATCGAAAGTTCCCGTCAGGGTCTTGAGGGGCAGCCGAGTGCGCCATTCATGGGATTCGACCTGCAGTTCCATGCCCCCGTCGCGTGCTGTGAGGTTCAGTAAATAGGCTCCGTTCTTATTAGCTTCTTCGCTGAAGGAAAAAGGTAGCGGCGAGCCGCTGTATCGTACACGATCCGTCACCGGGTAGCGGCGGTGAATATGTCCTAATGCCATGTAATCGAATCCCTCGAAGAGCGCAGCTGGCACCCAGTCCACGCCGCCTACGCTGATATTTCGTTCCGAAGAAGAACGCACAGATTCATTGAAGTCACCGTGCTCACTCACGGTGGCATGGGCCATGACAATGGTGAAATCTGCGGGGTTCTCCCCTGCGTTCCGTTTCTCATTGTCTTCTCGAATTCGTGTGCAGACCTCTCCCAGCACGGCTGCATGGGTGGGCTCAACATCAAGCTGACGCCCATAATAACGTGGGTTTAGGTAAGGCACGGCATAAATACGCACTCGTATATCGTCCCGGGTGAGCTCTACCGGTTCAAATGTTTCCTTCAAAGTCGTCACAGGGTATATACCCTGCCGCGCTAAAGTACCTGCCCCATACCCTAACCTACGAGCGGAATCATGATTTCCCGCGCTCAGAACTACCTGAATTCCCGCGAGCGCCAGACGGTCTAAAGTCTTGCCAAGAAGCTCGGTGGTTTCGGCACTGGGGTGGGCGCTATCGTACACGTCTCCGCTAATAAGGAGCACATCAATCTTTTCGGCAGTCGCATAGTCGATAAGTTCATCGATGAACCGTTGATGCCATTCGTGCAGGCTGTGCCGGTGGAAGGTACGCCCTAAATGCCAGTCGGAGGTGTGCAGAATCTTCATAGTTTTTAGTATTACATTGGGTGCTGGAACATGCACCCTGATTTCATCATGTACGTAACTTACGCCCGTGCTTTGGCGTTATGGGGTATGGGATAATGTGCGTTATGGGTGATTTTACTCGGGTGCCTCATATTTCTTCTCCAATGTATGCCGAACGCCTTCGGTCTGCCCTGATTGCGGGTACACTAGGCGATGCGCTCGGGTATCCTTTAGAGCTTCTGAGCGCCGCCGAGATCGCGGAACGCCCGCAGAACATCGTAACGGAAAATGCCCCATTGGTCTTTAGCGATGACACCCAGCTGACCTGCTATACCGTTGATGCCCTGACCGAGGTTTTGGAGTGGAACAATCAAGGGGCAGCTGCCGATGAAGCGGCATGTCTGTGGCTCGCCTATCTGCGCTGGTACCGAGGTATGGGTTTCGTTTTACCCGAGAACGCTCCTTATGCTCTGCCTCGTACCATCGATCATGGTACGTATATGACCCGAAAGGAAGGTCCAGGGAAAGCAACTCTGCGTGCTTTAGCAAGCGGAGAGATGCAGACCGCTACGCAGAACATTAATCCTGAGGGGCTAGGTTCTGGTGCTCTTGTACGGTCGGTTGCCTTCGGGTTTTTACCGGTGGAGCAGGAACGTACAGTTGTATCGTTGGCGGTACGTGGCGCGGCGCTCACACATGGGCATCCGGAGGCGCTAGTTTCTGCAGCAGCATATGCTCTGCTGGTTCGTGATGTTCTGGGTCGGGTAACTTCGGACCAACCTTCACGATCTTCAGACATACTCGCCGCATCAGTAAAGACAATTATCGAGTGGTGCGGCACGGTAAATGCGGATAGTGTGTTTCCCGGTGACGGTTCGCAGACCCGCTATGTTCTAGAGCAGGCGCTTCGTCTCGGGAGCGGAGAACATCCTGTAGAGCCCTCTGCGGAGACAGTAGCACAAGAGTTCGGTACCGATTGGATGGCTACGACGGTGTTGGGGATCGCCGTGTGGGTGGCGCTCTACGCGGAATCGCGCGCCCGCGTCTCCTCCGGTCTAGCCCGTCATATTTTGCTCGATGCTTACACGCAGGCCATATCGGTAGATTCCGATTCGGATTCCATCGGGTCTATGATGGGTTCTCTCATGGCGCTTTGTTTTCAGCTTGGCAACTTGGTGGAGCCGCAGATAAAACGTGTTCGGGGTCTTGATGAAGTGCAGGCCGTTGCTGAGCGGTTTCTTGCTCAACTTGGACTATAGACTATATTTCACGCAAACAATCGGTGCGAAGCAGCTAGCCACAGGACCATTCAAAAAGGACTTTCGAGAAGTCTCGGTTATTCAGCTGTTCCGGAGTTATCAGCCAGTTTGCAGCGCCCTGATCTCCCCAAACAGTAACAAATTTTTCAGCATCCTCAGAGAACATGGTGAGCAGATTGATTGTGTAGTTATCGAGCCCATCATGCTCTTGACGCGGGTCCTGCTGGGTAAACTCGGGGTATCCGCCAAGTTTGTGGTAACTTCTCTGATCTATGTCGCGGTAGAACGTCATGCTCGGGCGTTCCTCATCTGTGGGCGCGTATGCATCAACACCCGCGAAATCGCCGATAGGCTGCTGGGGGTATAGTTCATTCCACAACTCTACAAACCGGCTCTGGTAGACCCACCAATTCTGTGGGGTTATTCCTTCTGAGGCTTCTTCAAAGCTGAGTCCGATTTCCCATCCCTGATCCACGTGTACTGGCCAGGCCATAAATTCCATCTCGGTTTGTTTCTCTTGATCTGGCATAACAAGAGTGTGGGCACATGGGTTTGTTTCCTCAAGATTAGGATAATAGATCACGCGAGTATTGACCTGCGACACCGGGTTCTTCAGATCGACGCCCAGTCCCAAATCATCATACGGATCCAGCCAGAACTGAAGTATCCCGGTCTTGGGGTAAAGCTCATTTTGGGGTAATTCAGCACAGTTAATCTGTGCGACCATACCCAGCGGCCTACCGTTCTGGTTAGTGGGGGCCTGAGCCCCGGCGGGCAGGTACGGCACTCCCCCAAATTTAGAGGCGGTCACCGGCACAGTTCCCTGAACTGCGCGAGGAATGATACGCATAGTGGGTTTACGATCCTGCTGGCTCAGCAGATAATTAAGGTGTTTGACCCGCTCAAAAATAGTGCTCATGGTGTATTTTCTTTAGCAGCTATCCCACGAATAAAAGACCTTAGAGAAATCTAAATTCTTTAGCTGCTCTGGGGTAATCAGCCAGTTTGCCACTCCGGCATCGCCCCACATGATGGTTATGGTGTCACCTTCATATGCAGAGACAAGAGTGAGCAGATTAATCGTGTAGTCTTTCCATTCTTCATTGTCATCTCGGGGGTCCCAGTCGATATACTCGGGAACACCGCCCAGCTGGTGGTGGTCAAGATCTTCATAAAAGGTGCTCGCAAGGTCATCGCCTTCAAGCCCTGCAAGTTCATCAAGGTCCCAAGGACTTTCAATCTGCTCCTGCGGGTAACGTTCATTCCACAACCGCGTAAATAACTGCCCGGTACTGTATTGTTTGAGTTTTAGCCCGGGCTCTAGGTTTTCAGGCTCAAAGCTCAGGGCGTATTCTCCGCCCAAAAGAGGCCATATAAAGCCATTATCCTCGGTAATGACTAGTTTATGAGCCTTCCTGTTCGCTTTTCCCAGCTTGGGATAGTAGATCACGCGATCATATCGTGATGAGGTGTAATCTTCCGTATCGGTCTCGATCGGGCTAATCCAGAACTGCAGCATCCCCTCCGCCGGGTAAATGCTATTCGGTGGCAAATCGGCGCAGTTAATCTGCGCAATCATGTGCAAAGGTTCACCATTAACGTCTACGGGACCGTCCTGCCCCTTGGGCAGGTACGGCACTCCCCCGATTTTGGAGGCGGTGACCGGCAATGTCTTGTACTTAGCGAATTGTGTATTGATACGCATCGTGGGAACTTGATGTCCCACATTCATCTCAGCCAGTAAAGTGCGAGCCCGTTCTAGTATTTCTGTCTGTTTATCCGTCACGCGTTCTCCTCGTTGGGTTGGGTGCCCAGTATTATATAAAGATGACTCACACCTTAGCATGAAGCATTATCTTTACACCCGGTCGGAGAAGATACACGCCGGAGAATTTTGTGTGTACAGCCAGCTGGTCCTAAGTATTGGACCTTATGACCATTCGAAGAGAACCTTCGAGAAGTCTCGGTTCTTAAGCTGGTGCGAGGTCACCATCCAGTTTGCGGTTCCCATATCGCCCCACATAATGCCCTCATGGCTACCTGACTCCACCCGTGATATAAGCGTCAGCAGATTCACGGTGTACTGAGTAAGAGCCGCATCACCATCACGCGGATCGCGTTGCTCGAAGAGGGGGTAACCACCAATTTTGTGATGGGTATAGCTTTCGGGGGTGCCCGTCATATCGCGTAAAGTCTTGAGAGTGTCAGCACCGCCGTCGAACTTTCGAAGGTCCCAAATGCTCGCTATAAGCTGCTCGGGGTACATATCGTTCCAGATTCGAGTAAATTCCGAATGCGGGCGTCCGTCAAAAATCCATTCTTCATTACTCTGGGATTTGGCGATAAGACCATACCCATGACGCCCGCTGACCGGCCAATATAAGTCATCTTGAGGATTATTAACTATAAGTTCCGTTACGGCGGTACCGACCCCGGAGTCTGGCGCATCCAGAGTCGGATAATAGACAACTCGAGTTTTTTGTTGGCTGGTGGGATCGTCTAAGTTTAGCCCCCACAAGTCTTCGTGCGGATCAAGCCAGAACTGTAGGATTCCGGTTTCGGGGTAAATGTCGTTTGTGGGAAGCTCAGAACAATTAATCTGGGCAATAAGCCCCAAATTCTGTCCACTGCCGTTGGTCGGCGCCGCGGTACCAACCGGAACGTAGGGAACACCTCCAACCTTAGAAGCGGTCACTGGCAGAGGTTCTGATGTCTGCTGAGTGTCAAAGAAAATAACAGGCGATATCTGCTGTGCATTGATGCGGTCAATAACGTTCAGGGCTTGTTGTTCAAGAGCGGTCTTTTCAAGAATACTCACAGTATCGTCCCCTATCGGTGATGTGGATGTGGGATGCGGTTGTTGGTTGCATTTCCGGAAAAATGCGGGTTCGTTATCTTGTGGTAACCACTACTTCTAGGTAATCACAGATAAACACGCTATGCCATACCTTGCGTTCCGTGTCGTGTACTTGCAGGGTCGACTTTATACGCACGAACATGCCTTAGATTTGCGTTGTTTACCACCGCCTTGTTAGCGGGCCCTTCCAAGCCGCAACAGCGCGGTATCCAAGGCTGCAAGTTACGCTCTTTCACCCTCAAGATAGATTTCAGTAGGGGCGTTTTCTATTCGCATACTGCTTAATTGTATTAAGTGTTATACGTAAGTGCGCCCATCAGAAAGGTCTGATGGGCGCACTCAACACGTTACGACTAGGGGGGGGTATTGTCTCTAGTCTAGATAGTCACGTAAAACCTGCGAACGCGAGGGGTGACGCAGTTTCGACATGGTCTTTGATTCGATCTGACGAATACGCTCACGCGTCACGCCATATACCTTGCCAATTTCGTCTAAAGTCTTCGGCTGCCCGTCGGTCATGCCGAATCGCATAGCAACCACGCCCGCTTCACGTTCGGAGAGCGTATCGAGCACCGAGTGCAGCTGCTCTTGGAGAAGAGTGAATGACACTGCGTCAGCCGGAACGACAGCCTCCGAATCCTCAATCAGGTCGCCGAACTCGGAATCGCCATCCTCACCCAGCGGCGTGTGCAGAGAAATAGGTTCGCGCCCGTACTTCTGCACCTCAATAACCTTTTCGGGAGCCATGTCCAGCTCTTTACCGAGCTCCTCGGGGGTGGGTTCACGCCCCAAATCCTGAAGCATCTGACGCTGCACACGGGCGAGCTTATTAATGACCTCAACCATGTGCACAGGAATACGAATAGTACGCGCCTGGTCCGCCATTGCACGGGTAATCGCCTGGCGAATCCACCAGGTGGCGTAGGTGGAGAATTTAAAGCCCTTCGAGTAGTCGAACTTCTCGACCGCGCGAATCAGACCAAGGTTACCTTCCTGAATAAGGTCAAGGAATAGCATTCCGCGGCCCGTATAGCGTTTAGCGAGTGAGACCACGAGGCGCAGGTTCGCCTCCAACAGGTGGTTCTTCGCACGCTTACCGTCATGGATCACCCAGCGCAGTTCCTTCTTGAGCTTCGGATCCATGTCGGGGTTGTCGGCAAGCTTGTGCTCCGCATACAGGCCAGCTTCAATGCGCATCGCAAGATCGACTTCCTGCTGCGCGTTCAGGAGCGAGACTTTACCGATCTGCTTCAGGTAGTCTTTCACGGGGTCAGCTGTTGCTCCGGGGGTAACGACGCGTTGGGCAGGTGCATCGTCATCATCGCTGGCGGTCAGCACGAAGCCAGAGCCTTTAGCTGCCACTTCTTCGGCAGCTTTCTTCTCTTCCTTTTTGGCAACGGCTTCTTCATCTTCGTCAGCGTCTTCGTGCTCTTCGCCGTCAACGTTCTCGGGATCTAGCTCGTCGTCAAGGTCAAGATCAAACTCGTCCTCGTCGGTCTTCTTCTTACGTCCACCGGTTTTACGTTTAGTGGTTGTTTTACGCGCGCGCTTAGGCTTCTCTTCAGGCACGGCCTCGGCAGTGGTTTCGACCGAGTCCTCTGCATCAGATTTTGCGTCTTCTTGAGTTTTGGCTGCTGCGCGTTTCTTAGCAGGCGCTTTTTTTGCAGGTTTGGATGTGGCTGCAGTTTTTTTAGTGCGGGTTGTCTTTTTGGGGGTTTCGGCTACAGTCTCTTCAGAGGTTTCACCGGTCGCGGTCTTCTTGCTGGTTGCAGGTGCCACAAGAACCCTTTCTAACTCGTGTTGGGGTGCTTTGTCTGCAAAACACCTAAGACCCTGTCAAGTCTTGCTCCTCACATTACTGGTGAAAGCAGGGTTAGCGGAATAAATATAACCGCTAAATACTGGGGATTATTCCCTGCGTTTTCACCTCATGAAGGCGCGCGCAAAAGCACAGACTTTACGGGGTCATCATCAAGTATGGCAGAATCTTATTTTCTTTCAAATAAGGCTCGCCTAGACAACCCTGTTTTATTCCCTGCAAACACAACGTTCGCTACCCTGCCTTGGGCTCAATCGTCTCTACCTTGGCGGCGGCTGCCTCGTGAGGCAATAGAGTACTGAAGTAAAGGTCGCCACGCCAACACCGCACGGGATCCGTAATCCAGAGCGGAAATACAGATTCTGATAGGGCCTGAAAAAGAGGCATATCTTCATCACAGTGAAGCCTAGCGATATCGGCGAGAATACCTGCATAGGTATTTCCTCCACGTAGCCAATTTATCCAGGCTTGAAGAAGCCTCAGTCGACCATACTGTTCACCCGATTGAACCGCATGCACCAACAGATTACAGAGAACTTCGAGAGCGTTAAGACGGCTCCAGGTCGGTTTATAGTCCTTTGTTAGACCGCTCAGAAATTCCACCATCCGGTCTATCTTCGTTATGTGTTCTTCCGGTCTGGTCTCAGACGAGTCGCATGTGTCGTCTAAAATCTGCTGTTGAAGTATACGATGCGTACGCCGTATCCAGTCGTGCCAGCTCACGCGACCGTGCCCGATACCTCCGATACGGGGGCTTTCGCCCCGAAAAGTTTGATAAAAGGTCTCCGGCAGCGTCGTGCGCCGACGAGTTGTTGGTTTGCCGTAGCATAGAGGTTCCACCGGTTCGTATGCTCTTTCACCGCATGCGGCATGCATACAGTCATATCCGTCTAGTACCCCCAATGCTTCCGGCAGGTCTTTAGCCGCTTGGTACAGTATAAATTCTGGGGTTGCCTGGGTATTCATGCTGCACAGCAGATAGCCGGCTATTTCGGGCGATATCAGCGAACGTAAACGATCCCCAAAACTTATGGCGTTATCGTGCTCTTCGGCGTTTTCAGGCGGATAGGTACGCATTACCCAGCGTACAGCTTCAAGGGCACTTTCCCAGTAGCAGAGTTCAATACTTTTCTGACGGTAGTAGCCGGGATGTTCTAAAACAGTATGCCGACCCGTAGCTTGGTTAAGTTCTTCTTCAAAGGTATGCATCCACAACAGACTTGCTTGTTCCCATTCTGTCACCTCATTCGTGGAGGCACTGGTTGCAGTATCCCAGAGGCATTGCGTATATGCAGACAGGGGTTCTGCGGATACTCGGCGTCCCTCATACACCCGATCGAGATAGTACGAGCTATGCATAATGTCTTCAATAGGGCCGCGGTAAGTGAGCGCAAGCTGGTTTCGATCAAGTGACCATCGCGATACGGACCCGCAGTACAGCACATCGTAAAGATCAAGATGAACATTGTTGCAAGCTGCGTAGAGTGTGGGCAGCCACTGGTTGAATGAGATTCCGGCGCGATTATCGATATACAAATCCGTATTATGTAAGACAGTGCGTGTAGCAGGTGAAAGTTGCCGCTCTCGAGTTGCCGCATTGCCGCTAAAGATCAAAGCAAAGACCCCAGTAATGGGCTCGAACCCGTCAACGGTGGCGGGTACCAGATTCGCTAACGTATCAAAATATTGTTCTAGATCTTGTTGCTCATCAGGAAGATTAACGCGTATACACGGCCCTACGGCATGCTTCGTCACGCTTAAAAGCACCAGCGATTCTTGCGGCCAGTATCCAAACTGATGCAGCACGAGAGCTATCAAGTCTTCTTCGGTATGTAAGCTATAGGTTGTCGTTAGGTTACTCGTTGTTGTCATATCTTTACTATGGCAAGATTGCTCACCTTAAAAGTTCGCAGACCAACTAACCTGTGGATAACCCAGGTGCATTCGCTTCGTTAGGACACATATTTCGCTTCTGTGGATAAGAATTAGTTGTTTTCTATCCAAATATTACGATCCATACTCACACGAACAGCACAAGGCATATGTGGCCCCTAAAAATGTAGGGATGCACCCACCATAGCTTGAATTTTCTATGTTGCGTGCGCCCCTGAGTTAAACCATGGGATCTTTTGAGCCTTACTTATTCTTCATGCTCCTCAAGGAATCGCTCAAACATGGCACCGATTTCATCACGTCCAGGAATCTTATGGGCGTCGCGCTGCGAGAGTGGAATAGCGACGTTTGAGGTACGGAAGTTTTCATCGTAATTCGCTTCCATCGTCGAAATCATACGCCCAATCTCTGGGTTCTCCTTGACCTGCTCATTAATTTGCCCATGAACAGCCCTCGCAGCCTCCCTAAGCTCATCACTCGGAAAAGCCAATCGGGTTGCCATACTCACGTGTTCAAGCGCAGTCAGCGTTCCCTGCGGTAAATCAGCATCAGAAACATACTGGGGAATATTAATGCCGAATCCTACGGTGTCGAAGCCATTCTCGGTGAAAAGAACCTCTAAAAGATTCGTCATATTAGCATGCAAATCAGCCTTAGGACGCCACGGCGAAATACCTTCAATGAGATCTTTTCGAGAGCCATGCGCCGTCACCGGCATAGGACGTGTATGCGGCACAGGCATTGGAAACGCTGACACCAGAACCACAAGTGAAGGATCCAGCGTCCGCACAATAGACAACAACGCCTGCTGAAAACGCTGCCATTGATAATCAGGTTCTGAACCGGTCAAAAGCAAGAAAGGCTTATCAAGGGTATCTTCGACCGCATAAAGCTTCAGAGCAGGCATAATTGGCTGCTCAAAATGGTCTTTATTGAAGAAAATATGTGGTCTGCGGCTACGGTAATCATGAAGCTGATCCGTATCAAACTCCACAATCTCAATATTCTTAAGTTCCTTGAGAAGAAAATGCCCCAGCTGCCCCGCGGTGGATCCTGCATCCTGTGGGCTTGAGAGAGCAATAACCAGAGTGAGATTTTTCAACCGTGCATCATGAAGAATTTTATTATTCGCCAAATATAAATCTTCAGGGTTTAACATCTTCACTCCTTTCCCTCGCCGGGTTTAGTCTCTGAACTTTTTATTTTAATGTATGTGTCTAACCGCAACAGTACTATTTCCTAGTCTCTCGCGCGAGGCGAACACTCGTAAAAGCGTTAGAAGGGTATTTTCACCGTACTGTTCGTCAAGATTTCCGATACCCGCAGTGTACAGTAGAAACACATTACCCAATATCAATATTCCAACCCATTCGCGGAGGAACTATGTCGACAGCACTTTCTCTTCACACCAACGACCTGCAATCGCTGAATGCTGAGGTACTTGTTCTCGGCGTCTTTTCGGGAGAAGACGGACCCTACCTAGCCTCAAATTCACTTCCTGATGATTCGGCGCAGAGCATCAATAAACTTCTGGAGTCTCTAGGTGCCACAGGTGCTCTCGACCAAATACTTCGCCTCCCCGGCGTAGAAGGGGCATCGTCCGACATCATCGCTCTCATCGGTTTAGGCTCAGACACCACAATTGGCCAGGAGCGCCTAGATGCCCTTCGCTTCGCTGCTGGCTCGGCAACCCGTCAGCTTTTAGGAACTGCACATATCGCGCTCGACTTCGGTATTACCTCACGCGACGAAATTGAAGCTGTAGCTCACGGTGCTGTTCTCGGGTCGTTCTCCGAAGAAGGAGTACGCGGCAAAACCACAGATTCTGTTCGAGACGAAGCGGAATCCATCACTATCGTGGCAAAAGCCGACGTCAGCGAAGCCGAGCCCGCCCTCGTTCGCGCTGTCATCCTGGGCGAGGCTACCAAAGATGCGCGCCGCCTCGTCAATATGCCCCCTTCACACCTGTACCCGGAATCTTTTGCAAATCTCGCCGCAGAGCTTGTCAAAGATTATTCAGATGTCAGCATTGAAGTCTACCCCTATGACCGTTTGCTCAAGGAAGGTTTTGGAGGCATCGCAGGAGTCGGTCAAGGCTCCCCGCGGAAGCCCGCACTCGCCGTTGTTAAGTACACCCCCGAGAGCCCTTCTGCACATGTAGCTCTCGTTGGCAAAGGGATTACTTTTGATACCGGTGGAAACTCCCTAAAACCTGCGGCATCTATGATGACGATGAAATGCGACATGGCAGGTGCAGCATCGGTTCTGCACGCAGTTCTTGCGGCGTCCGAGCTGGAAATTCCGGTTGAGGTCACCGGATACCTTTGCCTTGCCGAGAATATGCCCGGTGGCGCCTCCCTGCGTCCCGAAGACATCATCACTATTCGTGACGGCCGCACGGTTGAAGTTCTCAATACCGATGCCGAAGGTCGCCTGGTCATGGCGGATGGTATTGCCCTCGCCTCCGAATCGGACCCCACCGTCATCCTTGATATTGCGACGCTCACGGGCGCAGCCATGGCGGCACTGGGACTGCGTACAGCTGCGCTTATGGGCGATGAAGATATCCGTGATCGAGTACAGCAGGCGGGGGCAAAATCTGGTGAGGCCTACTGGCAAATCCCGCTTGAGTCCTACTTGCGTGCCTCTATGAATTCCCCAGTAGCAGATATTAAAAATATGGGTTCACGCTACGGTTCTATGATGATCGCAGGGTTGTTCCTTCAAGAGTTTGTGGGTGAAGGTATTCCCTGGGCTCACCTCGATATTGCTGGTCCTGCCTTTAACGAAGAAAGTGCTTATGGGTTCACCCCTAAGGAAGGTACCGGTTTTGGTACCGCGACCCTGGTGAATTTCATCGAATCGTACGCACAGTAAAGGAAACATCCGCCTTATATCGGGGTCCCTAGACTGACGGTCTCAGGGCCCCCGATACTGCTCTTCTTCTACGTGCAAAATCTCACATCATAAATTCCAGGATGGTTACGCTCTTCAAAAAATTTGCACAGTTTGTGCGATTATTGCCCCAAATTAGCGTCAGGTGAACTTAAAGGGTCTAAAACAGGGGTATTGTTGTAGTGAGTGTTTTTCTGCTCTCTCGTAGGTGCGCGCCCTCACGCAAACCGGAAGGTGCGGGTCTGCTGTTTGACAGAAAAGCAATATAGATAAAGAACGCATTGCACCGGGGTTACAGCCCCACAATCTATGCAAGGGAGCAACATCGTGGCTCAAGAATTCGACATCCTCATCCTTGGCGGCGGTTCCGCTGGTTACTCTGCCGCTCTGCGCGCGCGCCAGCTGGGTTTTACCGTTGGCCTCGTTGAAAAGGAAAAAGTAGGCGGCACCTGCCTGCACACCGGTTGTATTCCGACGAAGGCATACCTACACGCCGCAGAATTGGCGGAGGACGCTCGTGAAGCCTCTAAAGTAGGCGTAAACGCCACCCTAGAGTCCATCGAAATGGGTAAGGTACGCGATTACAAAGATGGTATTGTCGCGGGTAAATTCAAGGGTCTCTCCGGTCTTTTGAAGATGAAGGGCGTAGAGGTTATCGCTGGTGAAGGCAAGCTGACCGCTCAAGATACCGTGACCGTCAACGGTACGGATTACAAGGGCAAGAATATTATTCTTGCTTCCGGCTCTATTTCTAAGACTTTTGGCCTGCCTATTGAAGGTCGAGTTCTGACCTCCACCGAGGCTCTTGAAATGGACTACCTGCCGAAGAGCGCTATCGTTCTCGGTGGCGGCGTGATTGGCTGTGAGTTTGCCTCCATGTGGAAAGCTATGGGCGTAGACGTCACTATTATCGAGGGTTTGCCCAACCTCGTTCCGAACGAAGATCCCGCCATCATCAAGGTTCTTGAGCGTGCCTTCAAGAAGCGCGGCATCAAGTTCAATACTGGTACTTTCTTTGAGAAGGTTGAGCAGGACGCTAACGGTGCAAAGGTAACCCTGGCAGACGGTAAGGTATTTGAGGCCGACATCGTGCTCGTTGCTGTTGGCCGTGGCCCCAACACTGCAAATATGGGTTACGAAGAGCAAGGTATCCCCATGGATCGTGGCTTCGTGCTTGCTAACGAGCGCCTGCACACTGGTGTTGGAAATATCTATGCTGTGGGTGACATTGTTCCTGGCGTTCAGCTTGCACACCGTGGTTACCAGCAGGGCATCTTTGTTGCCGAAGAAATTGCTGGTTTGAACCCCACCGTTGTTCCCGATGTTAATATTCCGAAGGTGACTTTCTGCGATCCTGAGATTGCTTCCGTGGGTTACTCCGAGCCGAAAGCGAAGGAGAAATTCGGTGAGGACAATGTTGAAGTTGCCGAATATAACCTAGCTGGTAATGGCAAGTCCTCAATTTTGGGCGCTTCCGGCATCGTCAAGGTCGTGCGTGAAAAGGACGGTCCGATCGTAGGTGTTCATGCTATCGGTAAGCGTATGGGCGAGCAGATTGGCGAAGCTCAGATGTGGGTTGATTGGGAAGCATTCCCCGAGGATGTTGCTAAGTTTATCCACGCTCATCCGACTCAAAATGAGTCTCTGGGTGAGGCTGCCATGGCTCTGAACGGTACCCCGCTACACGGCTAATTATCGCCTTATCAAATTATGGGTATGTCACAATAGACTGAGATACCCTATCACCAGGGCAGAGAGTTACCCCGTGTTTTGTTATCACACGAAAATTATGCGCGGGGTGGCCTTGCCCAGTAAAAGTTTTTCTAGTTCAAGCATTCACAAGGAGAATGGGAAGAGATATGTCCCACACCGTAGAATTGCCCGCATTGGGCGAATCCGTGACCGAAGGCACCGTGACCCGCTGGCTTGTAGCTGTCGGTGACACTGTTGCTGTGGACGATCCTATTGTCGAGGTTTCTACCGATAAGGTCGACACCGAGATCCCCTCGCCCGTAGCAGGCGTTGTTGAGCAGATCTTGGTGGAAGAAGACGAAGATGTTGAGGTTGGCGCTGCTCTCGTTGTCATTGGCGATGGTTCCAGTGCTCCCGCAGCTGCACCTGCTGCGCCCGCTGCCGAAGCTCCTGCAGCATCTGCCCCTGCTGCTCCTGAGGCATCCGCAGCTGCTGCGGCGCCCGCAGCTGGCTCTGCATCTGGTCAGGAAGTGACTCTTCCCGCATTGGGCGAGTCTGTCACAGAGGGTACTGTGACCCGCTGGCTGAAGGAAGTTGGCGAGCAGGTCGAGGTAGACGAACCTCTCGTAGAGGTTTCTACCGATAAGGTCGATACCGAGATTCCTTCGCCCGTAGCAGGTACCCTGCTCGAAATTCGCATTCCGGAAGACGAGGAAGCAGAGGTCGGCCAGGTTCTCGCCATCATTGGTGATTCTTCCGCCGCAGCTGCTCCTGCTGCACCGGCTGCCCCCGCACCTGCTGCGGCAGCACCGGCTCCTGCAACTCCCGCTGCGCCTGCAGCTCCTGCTTCTGCACCCGACACCCCCGCTACCCCAGCGGCTCCCGCCGCCGATGGCGAAGCATACGTAACCCCGCTGGTTCGTAAGCTCGCCAAAGACAATGGTATTGACCTGTCCACTGTGAAGGGCACCGGCGTAGGCGGTCGTATCCGCAAGCAGGATGTTCAGGCAGCTATTGCCGCTAAGGGCTCGACCGCTCCTGCTGCAGCACCCGCCGCGTCAGCAGCTCCCGCCGCAGACGGTGCTCCCAAGGCAGCACATACCTTCGAAGTTTCGCCCAAGCGTGGTACCGTCGAAAAGACCGCACGCATTCGCCAGGTTATTGCAAAACGTATGCGTGAGTCCCTCGATATTTCCACTCAGCTGACTCAGGTTACCGAAGTGGATATGACTCGTGTGGCACAACTGCGTGCCAAGGCTAAGGACGGCTTCCTCGCTCGCGAGGGCGCAAAGCTGACCTTCCTGCCTTTCTTCGCACAGGCTGTTACCGAGGCTCTGCAGCAGCACCCCGCACTGAACGCTTCCATGACCGAGGATCTGAAGCAGATTACCTACCCCGATTCCGAGAACGTCGCGATCGCTGTAGATACCCCCAAGGGTCTGCTTGTTCCCGTTATCAAGAACGCATCGGATCTCGGCATCGCCGGCTTGGCTAAGGCAATTGGTGACTTGGGCGGACGTGCACGCACCGGCGATATCGCTCCCGAAGAGCTGACCGGCTCTACCTTTACCATCACCAACATCGGTTCCTTCGGGGCTCTGTTTGATACCCCGATTATCAACCAGCCGAACGTGGCGATCTTGGGTACCGGCTCCATCGTGAAGCGCCCCATGGTGGTTAAGGACGTTGATGGCAACGATTCAATTGCGATTCGCTCTATGTGCTACCTCTCCCTCACCTACGATCACCGCGTGGTCGATGGTGCGGATGCAGGTCGCTTCCTGTACACCCTCAAGACTCGCCTGGAAGAGGCAAACTTTGAGGCTGAGCTCGGTCTCTAAAGGGGTCCTGGCATGATGTAGCATCGTGTTTCAAGGGGTGTGTTGGCGTATAAGCCAACGCACCCCTTTTTTATTTTTTATTCTTCGTCGTTATGCCGAGTTTATTAAAGTAGACATTATAGTGACAGAGTGTCAGAATATTAGCTATGTTTCTTCTCAACAACGTTCTTGTGTTTTTGCACATCATAGGTGCCGCGATTATTATTGGGCTCTGGATTGCTCATTTTCGCACACCTAAAGTTCTGCCCGGGCAGTTTCACGCATCGCTTCTGATGCTCATAACGGGCCTACTCCTGGTAGGAATTGCTGAGGTTACCGGCAGTCCTAACCACATTAAGATTGCGGTCAAAATTCTTATTGCATTGGGCATCGCCATTGCCGCATTCATCGGTCAACGCAAGTACAAGGCGGGAGAAACAATTTCAACAGGCTTAGCGCATGCAGTGGGCGGTCTTGCCGTCATTAATGTTGCCGTTGCCACCATCTGGCACTAAACAGCTCTTCACTTCGGCAGAATACTCTTGCCCATGTTCCCGGTAGTTTTTATAGATCTACCGGGGATATATTTTTAAGAGCTACACGCTTGAACTCGCAGCTGCCTCATCTACATGTAGCTCTCCCCTGGTGGTTATTTTTATTCACGGCTCACGGACAACCGTAGGCTGCGCATCGGGCTCGTTGGGTGTTTTATCCGTGACTGGCGTTGCCGTGACAATACGCCATACCCCCTCGTCGCGATGCAGCTCAAAGATAACTGTCTGCACCGGCACGCCGTCCACAAGGTGAACACCGGATTCTTTCTGCTCCGCATCCGTTGGGGCGTATCCGGGCGACTCTACTTCTGCGGTTATTCCTAAAGAGTCAGAGTCTCTGTGCAGAATACGGGTCAATGAGCGCAGTTTCAGCGTCGCCGCCCCCTGGGAGCTCAACGACTGATTGCGCTCCTCTATAACCTGAGTGAGAATAGCCTGCTCATCCTGCGGAGTACTCACAACGGCAGGCTGAGTAGCGTGAGACTCATGATGATGCATAGCTTCCGGAACCCAGGTTGCCCCAGCTATTGCTCCAGCTCCTAAGATTATGAGACTCCCAACCCCCAGAATCACGAGTTTGCGGGTCGTAAAATTACGAGCCTTTGAACGCCCACGGCTATGTCCAACTTTGAAAGTACTCTTCCCTATAAGTTTCTGAGCGTTCTGATGTCTAACCTTGGGCAGGGTCTTAGTGCTTTTAACGGTATTCGGTTCTCGCGAAGCAACAGGGAGTTTAGACCGTACTGACTCAGGCGCGCTGGTATAAGCGTTGAGAGGCTGCGTCTGGAATGCGCTGAATGCGTCAAGAACCTCCTGTACAGTGGCCTTAGGATCATCAAGCAGACGCTCAAGCTCGGTTCCCAATGTCTGCGGTACATCGGCAAGGAGCGGCAGCGGGATGCGTTGATGAGTTTGCCGAGGCGACTCTCCGGTGAGCGCATACCACAGAAGAGCCACAAAATCATGAACTCCGACATGTTCATGTTCATCCGGCTGGTGTTTACTCGCTTTGATAGAACTGGGCAGGCAAAGAAACTCGGGGAGTCCAGCAATGGTTATCATCACGTACTGAGGCTCTAGATGCTCAGGATAGATATGCGCCGCGTGTAAGCTTTTGAAGCCCCATCCTATATGGTGTGCTAGGGTCGCAACCTCGGCGAGCGGTAAGGATCCGCGTGCATGCACAAGGGATTCGAGTGATCCTGCCTCAACCGGTTCGTACCAATAATAAGTTCCTGTCTCTGTGCCAGACAACTGCCTTTCGTCTCGCGTTACGGCTAGTACAGTGGCGACACCGGGTAAAGGTGGTAAACCGCAAAGTGTTTTGATCTGGTGCGACGGTATTTGCTGAGAATCATGACTTATCGCAAGGGTGTAAAGCCCCGGGGCTAATTGTTTGGGAAGTATACGATTCTTAACCGATGAATCTCTATTTGTATGTATCTTAACTGTCCAAATACTCAGGTTTGGTTCTTCGTGAAGATTTTCAAGGTATGTGATGCTATCGGTGTTCATACTCTAGATGTACCGGATTTTGGAAAAGCACCGTGAAAGTTATCCACAGGGACAAGGTTTTTAGCGATTTTCATGCTGTATAACGCGTTTCTGCTCGCCTTCTGCCTTGTTTATGACGTCATAATCTGTCACACAAGGTACGAGTTGTTTTCCTAGAGCGATGCTGCGGCCCAGAGCACGTGTAATCAGGAAGCCCTAATTTTTATCGTGGTCGTTCCGGTACTAAGGTAGAAGCTATGTCCGTAATACTTGAACGTGTGGGGTTTGCCCCTGACTATGTGAATTATGTTGAGAGCCTTGATATGCAATCTCGCCTTCATGCAGAGGTAGCGGCACGTGCTCGGCAAAACACTATTCTTCTGCTCGAACATGAGCCCGTGATTACAGCTGGCAAGCGCACTGAAGATCATGAGTACCCCACAGACCGTTCAACTCCAGTCGTGAAAATTGACCGCGGCGGAAAACTCACGTGGCATGGTCCGGGACAGCTGACCGGGTATCCCATTCTGAAACTTCCTGAGCCTCTTGATGTAGTAGCGTATGTACGCATCCTAGAGGAGATTATTATGAATGTACTCGCTCAGTTTGGCATCAAAGGCGAACGAGTGGAAGGGCGCAGCGGCGTATGGATTCTGGGCGATGGCATCACACCGGATAAGAAAATCGCCGCTATTGGGATTCGCGTTTCAAAGCAAACCACAATGCACGGGTTCGCCATTAACTGCTGCAATGAGACCGCACCGTTCATGCAGTTCATTCCCTGCGGTATTACGGATGCTGGCGTCACAACAATCTCAGAGCAGCTCGGTCGTACAGTAACCCCGGCAGATATTCTAGAGACCCTTGAGCGTGAGCTTATTAAGTATCAGGATCGTTTGGCAATGCCTTTTGAGCCCCTTGTTCCGCAGGAGCACAAGGTGGCACACGAGACGGCTGCGTAGCCACAAGGTTCACGTATTTCCCCTTGTCAGTACTGCTTATCGATATTCGGCGAGTAATCCGAATAGAAATTTGTGTGCGTAAACAAGACTTAAAGACATACAAACCATAATCCACGCCACAGTGTTTTTCGCCTGCACGATGCAGGCGTAAAATAGGTTTCAGCCCGTTTTAAACCGAGGGCGCATCCAGTTAGAAGGAGCAACACACATGAGCATTAAGCCTGAAGGCCGCAAGCTGCTGCGCGTCGAGGCTCGCAATGCTGAGGTTCCCATCGAGAAGAAGCCTCACTGGATTAAGACCAAAGCCGTTGTGGGGCCTGAATATAACGAAATGAAGGAATTGGCCCGCGGTCAGGGGCTTCATACAGTGTGTGAGGAAGCTGGCTGTCCCAATATCTATGAGTGTTGGGAAGACCGCGAGGCAACCTACCTTATTGGCGGTTCTGAATGCACTCGCCGTTGCGATTTCTGCAATATTGCCACTGGTAAACCCGCTGCAGTTGATTACGCTGAGCCCTTCAAAGTCGCTAAAAACGTTAAGGTTATGGGTCTGCGTTATGCCACGGTGACCGGTGTGGCACGTGACGATCTTGAAGACGGCGGTGCCTGGCTCTACGCAGAGACTACACGCCAGATTCACAAGATGTGCCCCAATACCGGTGTTGAGATGCTGATCCCTGATTTCAAGGGTAAGCCAGAGCATGTGCAGAAAGTCATTGATGCACGTCCAGAGGTTTTTGCCCACAACCTAGAGACCGTACCGCGCATCTTTAAGCAGATCCGCCCGGCATTCCGTTATGAGCGCTCACTCGATGTGATTACCCAGGGTAAAGAGGCCGGCATGGTCACGAAGTCCAACCTGATTCTGGGTATGGGTGAAACTAACGATGAGATTTACGAGGCACTCTGCGATCTGTACGACGCCGGATGCGATATTATCACCCTGACTCAGTATCTGCGCCCCGGTCCCCTTTTCCATCCCATTGAGCGTTGGGTGAAGCCCGCCGAATTCCTGGAGTTCTCAGCTATGGCAGAATCCATCGGTTTTGCTGGCGTTATGGCTGGTCCGATGGTTCGGTCCTCATATCGTGCCGGTCGTCTGTGGGCACGCGCGATGAAGAAGAACGGCTATGAGATTCCAGAAAACCTTGCGCATATCGAAGATGGCGGTGCGGCTTTGCAAGAGGCTTCTTCCCTAGTCGCAGCGGGTTTCTAGAATAGTAGAATAGTTCAGTCCGCAGAGACATAGATTTAGAAAGTTCCCCGGTTCATCCTCTCCTGAAGGTTACGAATCGGGGAACTTTGTTTACCCCAACGAGGGCCAAACTTTAGACACATTTGCAGGGTTTGGCTGTTAGGTGAGTTTTTCCTTGAGGAGAATGCACGGGCATCCAGGTCAAGAACAATCTAAGATAGAATAAATACTGCAGTCTTATACTGCATTTTCCTACCCGTTGTCCAGAGGAAGCACCGTGGCAGAAAAACGCGAAGAGAAGAAAAAGCAGAAGAAAGATAAGTCTCCGGGTACGTTTGCCCAGATGAAGCAGGTCTACCAGATGACCAAAAAATCTGACCCGAATATCGGGTGGATTCTGCTTCTTGCAGTGGTCGTTACCCTACTTGTTTTCGTCCTGATCGGCGCGTTACTCAACAACATCATCACTTTTATTATTCTTGGTCTTGCGGTTGGCGTTCTTGCCGCCATGATTATTCTGGGTCGTCGCGCACAAAAAGCAGCGTTCACACAGATCGAAGGACAACCCGGGCGTGCGGGTGCCGCTATGAACTCTGTGCGCCGCGGCTGGATTGTGGAAGAGCAGCCTGTAGCTGCGAACCGCAATCAGGATCTTGTCTTTCGGGGTCTCGGTAGGCCGGGAATTGTGCTGGTAACCGAGGGACCTTCATCGCGTGTGCAGAACCTTGTGAAAAATGAGAAGAAACATCTTAACCGCGTAGTTCCTGGCGTTCCCGTACACGTGATTGAGACCGGTCACGACGAGAATCAGGTTGAGTTAAAAGATGTCGTCAAGACTATGAACAAGCTGCCTAAAGCCCTGACTCAGCAAGAAGTTCAGGGAGTTTCTAATCGTCTTAGTACCCTCAACCATGTGCGTAACCCCATGAACAGCATTCCAAAGGGTATAGATCCGAACCGTGTGCGCCCCGATCGTCGCGCAATGCGTGGGCGTTAGAAACGGTACATCCTATGGCTGAGCCCCGACCTCATGGTAAGGTCGGGGCTCAGCTTGTCTGTCTAATACCCGGAAAATAATATAAGCTCTCCGGCAATACAGTTCGCATCTAGCGGATGCGCACAAGTATAGTTCCTGCCGCGCGATCGTGAAGACCGCGTGAATTCGCGTCCAAAATTACGGTGGGCAGCACCAGCATGGTCAGCACAGCTCGGATAAGGGCTCGCTTCCAACCAGCAGGCCTGCCATCTAGAGTTTGCACTTGGACTCCAACCAGAAAATGCCCCAGAGTGTGCCCCATAAATCCTACGAGTACGATCAGGTACAGCAGAAAAATTCCTAGTGTCATTAGACCATGTATTTGTACGTTTTGGCCTCCGACTAGCAGAAACGCAAGACCCAAGCATAGATACCAATCTATGATGAAACCTAGGAGGCGACGCATCGGACGGGCTATAGCGCCAGGTCCTGTCTCTGGTCGCCCCATGATCTCTCCGGGGTATTTTTGGTCGCTGGGCGCGCCGTTGAGCCACGACCCAAGATCGTCACGTTCAATCATGGTTTCTATTATCCTGTATCTCTTTCCTCAACGTACGCCACCCTACCACATCGGCAACTTTGTAACACTACCGAAACATAATAGACACGACAGAGCAAAAAATACCCCCTATGCTAGATAGTGGTGCACAACTCATAAACTGGGCGCCACACCAGACACCAAGGACAAAACACCACGAGGAGCAGTCCGTATGTTTACCAGTCCCCAAGAAGTTCTCGATTTTATTAAGAGCGACGAAATTGTCTTCGTCGACATTCGATTCACCGATATGCCTGGGGTGCAGCAGCACTTCAACCTTCCGGCGAAGGCGATCGACGAGGATTTCTTCGTCAACGGTCAGCTTTTTGATGGCTCGTCTATTCGTGGTTTCCAGGGCATTGCCGAGTCTGATATGCAGCTTATTCCTGATGTTAAGTCGGCGTATGTTGATCCTTTCCGTCTTGAAAAAACCCTTGTTATTATCTGCTCTATCGTGAATCCCCGCACCGGTGAGCCTTACCATCGTGACCCTCGCGGTGTAGCCGAACGCGCTGAAGCATACTTGCAGTCCACAGGTGTTGCCGATACCGCGTTCTTTGCTTCTGAAGCCGAGTTCTTCGTCTTTGAGGATGTCCGTTACCAGGTAGAGCCCAATTCCGTGTTCTATAAAATCGATTCCGATGAAGCATATTGGAACACCGGCCGCAAGGAAGAAGGCGGCAATCTTGGTAATAAGACCCCTATCAAGGGCGGTTATTTCCCGGTCTCCCCTGTCGATAAGCAAGCCGATCTGCGTGATGCTATGTGCGTAGCGATGGATCAGGTTGGGCTCGAAGTTGAGCGCAGCCATCACGAAGTTGGGTCTCCCGGACAGGCAGAGATCAACTACAAGTTCTCAACCCTCACCAATGCCGCCGACGACCTGCTGAAGTTTAAGTACGTTATCAAGAACACCGCCGATGAGTGGGGCAAGTCAGTGACTTTCATGCCGAAACCTGTCTTCGGCGATAACGGTTCGGGTATGCACTGCCACCAGTCACTGTGGTTAGGCGGCGACCCACTCTTTTATGATGAGCGCGGATACGCAAACCTCTCCGATATCGCTCGCTGGTACATCGGCGGTCTGATTGAGCATTCCTCCGCTGTGTTGGCGTTTACCAACCCGACCGTTAACTCTTACAAGCGCCTTGTGCCTGGCTACGAGGCCCCCGTGAATATGGTGTACTCGCAGGGTAACCGCTCTGCCGGTATTCGCATCCCGATTACTGGCGCCAACCCGAAAGCTAAGCGCCTGGAGTTCCGTGCCCCTGACCCTTCATGTAACCCCTATTTCGCGTTCTCGGCTCAGCTTATGGCCGGTTTGGATGGTATTCGCAACCGTATTGAGCCACCAGCACCGATCGACAAGGACCTATACGAGCTGCCCGCCGAAGAGGCCAAGGATATCAAGAAGGCCCCCGCTAACCTTGAGGAAGCGCTGGCCGCGCTTGAGGCAGACCACGACTTCCTACTCGAAGGCGGCGTATTCACCGAGGATCTGATTCATGCGTGGATTGACTACAAGCGCACGAACGAGCTTGAACCGCTCTCGCTGATTCCTCACCCACTGGAATACCAGCTGTACTACGGTGTCTAACCGTTATTTATAGAGGTTAGAATGCTCCGTGTCCTCAATATATGAGGGCATGGAGCATTCTAGTTAATATCGGCGTTATAGGAATAGTTCTGTACCTTTGACTCTGAAAATAAAAGGGCAAAAATTTATCCCTTTTACTGACATAGCCGATTCTAATTTTCAATATAGTTGTATATCAGAACTCACGATGATAATTCCTAAGGATTCTAAGACTCCGACCTCTGACAAGCATATTTATTAGCTTTATAATAATTTTGAGATAGTCTTATAGTTTTTTTATCCACCTTTGCTTCATCATAGATTATGCTCATGGCGAGCATACACATACTAACCTTTCCAGAATTTGTATATTCCGGTTGTGCTTTCATATTGACAATACACTGCGGCATTGCCTAGCATAGTAGCCTTCCTTAACTAGTAAACACTGAGAAGATAGACCTATTCGCAAGTTTCCCCACTCAGAAAGAACAGCTCCACAAGGTACTTGATTCCCTCAGTGGCCATAATGTGGAATACTTACAAAATTTGGAATTAAGGCTTAACCTTCACGTATGATGAAGCCGCAAGTAAGTTCTTAGGGGATTACTGCCTCCACGTTCTAAAGGAGTTTGACGTGTCGCATGTACTATCACGGCGTACTGTATGTCTATCAGCTGGTCTTACAGCAGTTGCAACTTTCGTAGGTTGCGCTTCCAGCTCGCTGTCGTCCGATGAAGCACTATATAAGAATGACCAGCTATTACCCTCTGCACCAGGCGAGCCCTATACAGGTTCCGATGAACAGCCTATTCGCACACAAGAGCGTATGTTTATGGCGATGATGGATGCTGACGCCGAATCTCTCCGTTCCACTCTCACTGAGGATGCTACACTCACCCACATCACAGGCCAAATCCAGACTCGCGATGAGTGGGTACAGTCGGTTGCCGATAAAACTATGTCCTACAGCAATATTGAGGTAGTATCTGCTCACGTGGAACGAAGTGACAATGGCGCTCAGCTCGTAGCACGTACGCGCACGACCGCAAATATTAATGGGAGCAATGGAACCTGGAATCTCCAGCTTGTATCGCAGATACACCCCGATGGTGCGCACTTTACGAAGACTGTCGCTTCCCTATGGTCTTAAAGCTTGACCGAACTATCCTAAAGATGCCCTTATGTAAGGAGGGCATCTTCTGTTTTAAGATCTCAAACAGGATGTTTACCTGCCGGGCTCGAATTTTATAAAACAAGATAAGCTAGAGTGAGCTTACAGCGTTATAGACGTTTCTAAAATGGTAATTTACTATTCTTTCCACGGAACAGCTGTATATTCTGTGTTCTCATAGTGCCTAAGGAAATATTTCCATGAATATCCTTATCGGTCTTATACCCGCGCTATTCTGGGGCATTCTGCCTCTGTGCGTATCTAAAATCGGTGGTAAACCGACTCAGCAAATTATGGGTACCACGATGGGCGTGCTCCTCATGGGTATTGCCACTTCCCTGCTTTTCTTCCCGATTCGCCTTGACGCTTGGGCATTTTTTCTGTGCTTCCTCTCAGGAGCAAGCTGGGCGTTTGGTCAGATGAACCAGTACCGTGCTTTTACCCAAATCGGTGTTTCTCAAACCATGCCTTTATCGACTGGCATGCAGCTGGTAGGTACTTCGCTGATGGGCGTGGTGGCGTTCGGCGACTGGGGTACCGTTCAAGCTAAAGTAATTGGGGCCGTAGCTCTGGCTCTCATTATCATCGGTATTTGGATGACCACGAAGCAAGAGAATCCTGACCCACAGTCTGGCGGGAATATGCGGACCGGTATTATCACACTCTTATTTTCTACCATCGGATATGTTGGATATTCATTCTTTCCCAACTATGTGAGTGTAGACGGGTGGTATAAATTCCTGCCCCAATCAGTGGGTATGGTGGTAGCAGCTATCACGATGTCTATGCTGACCCGTGACGGTACCCGCCCTTGGGATAAGAAGTCTTTACAGAACATTATCTGTGGCGTGATTTTCTCGGGTGCTGCGTTAGCCTACCTAGTGTCTATTGAGCCGCATCGCAACGGTGTTGCCAGCGGGTTTACACTCTCACAGATGAACGTTATTATCTCCACTCTGGGCAGTATCTTGCTACTGGGCGAGAAGAAAACGAGGCTGGAGTTGCTGTATGTGTTAGGAGGACTCGCCCTCGTAGTTATTGGCGGCGTTCTTATTGGTACGCTTTAGCTGTACACGCCGCACATTCTTACCGTATATTCTTTAGATTTCGTGTGATTCGCACACATCACGTTAGAATAATGAGAACTGTCTTTTCACCGATATGACCAACGCAGGAGAGCCCGTGTCCAAATTCATCGCCAAGCATTTTGACGAGCTGACCGCTCACGAGTTGCAGCAGATTCATATTATTCGTTCTCTGGTGTTCACAGTGGGTCAGCAATCAACTGATCAGGAGCCTGATGACGCTGATTTCGAATGCATCCATATGGTGAATGAGGACGATTCGGGAAAAGTGCTCGCGTATCTGCGTCTATTCGATCTTGAGAAGGTTCAGGATGCACGCCACCGCTACATTCCGGGCGCGTGGACATTCGGCCGTGTGGCAGTTCACCCAGATGCACGTGGTACCGGCCTGGGACGTAAGCTTTTACACGCAGCCTTGGAATGGATCCGGAATAACACGGACGCAAAAGAAATCGTGATCGCCGCTCAAGCATATCTGAAAGATACCTACTACAGTCCTGAGGGGTTTGTTGAGCGCGGTGAGCACTACATGGAGTCTGGAATCGAGCATGTCGAAATGGTACTCGATTTGCAGCGCTAATCCGGCGATTGAGCACTAGCGCATCCACGGATGATGCGGGACGGGCAAGTTTTAGGAAACTACAGTGCCGGATATGTGCCTCTAGTAGTGTAGGTTTTTACGCATTATATGCCCGCCCGCTCTCAACAGACCGTTCGTCAGACAAGCAGGATTCATGACTTCCTCTCCCGGTTTTACGGCCAAACTATTTGATGAGCTCACACTGCATGAACTTCAGCAGATTCATATAACACGCACCCTGGTTTTTGCTGCGGGGCAGAAGATTACTGAGCCCGAGGCTGATGAAACCGATTTTGAATGCGTCCATTTCTTTTCCGCTGATGATTCTGGTCGTGTACTCGCGTATCTGCGCATGTTTGATCTGGAACATGTCAATGACGGTAATCACCGCACCATCGCAGATGCATGGACGCTGGGTCGTGTTGCGGTACGTCAAGAAGTACGCAGAAATGGGCTAGGACGTAAACTTTTACACGCGGCCATTGACTGGATTCGCACGAACACATCTGCACGGCAGATTGTGATTAGCGCGCAAGCATATTTAAGAGATACCTACTATGGGGCGGCCGGTTTTGTGGCTCGCGGTGAACCCTATCAGGAAGCTGGAATCAAGCACATTGAAATGGTACTCGATCTCTAGCATGGGCATATTTTATATACAAACACGGCATTTGGAATATGCGGCGTAGAATGATGGTGTAGTCAAATATACGCGATGGAAGGTAAAACGATGGCATATCAGCCGACTCAGCTCAATGGAGAAACCGTATTCCGCAACGAGGTCTTCCAGACAGGTCTTATGTCGCAGCTACTCGACGGCGTGTACGATGGCGAAATGACAATTGGTGAACTGTTGAGCCACGGTAACTTTGGGGTAGGAACTTTTAACGGCCTTGATGGGGAGATGGTGGTGCTCGACGGCGATTGTTACCAGGTGCGCCATGACGGCTCGGTTTCTATCCCCCAGCTTACTGATCGAACCCCATATGCAGTGGTCACAAACTTCGTACCCATGATCCGTCGTGAGCTTCCGCAAAACATGCTGCGCACCTCCACCTCACAGGTTCTCGATAATTTTACGGTGTCGAAGAACTACATGTACGCTATCAAGATTTATGGCGAGTTTGAGTGGGTTCGTACTCGTACCGTGGTCAAGCAGGAAAAGCCCTACCCGAAGATGGTAGACGCAACCGAGAATGAGGATATCGTTCAGTTCGATAATCTGACGGGAACGATTGTGGGTTTCCGTACCCCAATCTATGAGCAGGGCATTTCCGTTCCGGGGTGCCACGCCCACTTTATTGACGATGACCGTACTCATGGCGGACACGTGGTCGACTTCAAACTAAAGTCAGCAAACGTAGAAATCTGCCCCGGCACCGGTTTACAGCTGCATCTGCCACTGACCCCCGAGTTCTCTTCCGCCAACCTCTCCCCCGAAGATTTGGCAGATCAGATCTCAAAGGCGGAAAAACACTAAACCTACCTACGGCGAGGGCGAGCCTCCGAATACTTTTCTTGCGAGTATGCGAAGGCTTTTGCCTGTTTCACAGCAGCAACAACAGGGCAACATGCACCGTTCACAGCGTACCGCTGAGGGACGCTAAGCTGTGCATCATGCTCACCACAGACATTAAAAAGTGCCTTTATCTGAATAAAGGCACTTTTTAATGTCTGTGGTGAAACGGAATAATAAGAGAATCAGGCGCTCCTAAGCCTCCGGCACAAATTCACCGTGTCCGAGGTCGCGCAGGGCGGTACGCACTGCCTCCGCGTCAGCATCCAGTTCCTCGGCAGTCACGTTAGCGAGCGCATTCGCCGGGTCATATTCCGCCATACTATCCGCTGGGAACAGATGAATATGCGTGTGTGGCACATCGAACCCGGCAATCATAAGCGCTACCCGGTCTTTATCGAAAGCTCGATCTAGAGCGCCGGAAATCTTATGCGCTACTGCGAAAAGATGTGCTGCAAGCTCCACCGGCAGCTCGGGCCAACGGTCAATTTCTTCATGCGGGACCACAAGCAGATGCCCGTGCGATGCTGGCTGAATATCCATAAACGCTACGCATTTCTCATCTTTCCAGACAAAACGGCCCGGAATCTCGCCGTCAATAATCTTGGTAAAAATACTGCTCACTCTATCCTCCAAAATCTAGAACTTGACCGTGTCACCGGGGTTTAGATGCGAATATTCGGTACCGTACTTGTTGCTAAAGGTAGTAATCAAACCCTCGATAATTCCCGTACCATTCTCATTAATCATGCCATTGTGAATGGGGTACGCATGCTGTGCTCCCACCGCGATCACAAAATCGATAACTTCTTGAACTTTGCTCCAGGGCGCGTGCACCGGCACCAACACATGAGGAGCTTTCACACCATGTGGCACCACGAGGGAATCACCGGGGTGGTACACAACACCGTTAATGAGGTATCCAATATTGGCGATCGTAGGGATCAAAGGGTGAATCAGCGCGTGCTGACCGCCAAAGGTCTGTACATCAAAACCGGGCACCGAAAATTCGCTATCTGCCGATACAACAGTGACGTGGGCGTTTGGTGCAGTATCAAGAATTTTCTCTGCGACAGCTTGCGGCGCCCAAATACGCAACTGTTGCTTTTCGGCGATCAAAGGCAGCACACGATCGGCATCAAAATGATCGGGGTGCTCGTGTGTGATCAAGAGGTAGTCCGCGCCATCAAGCAGCTGAGCATGTTCGCCCTCAGGCGCGAAATTTCCGGGGTCAAACACTAGTACATGACCGTCGTGCTCTATCCGCACACTTGAATGGGTATATTTTGTCAGTTCCATGGTTCCAGTCTACTCGCCAGATTCGAGCCTGCTCTAGTGCTGTACCATAGCTAACTACAGGGTAATCTAGAATTTTCACCACGTGAGAGAATTAATAACTCGCACTTGATATGCAAAATTTTAGTGTAGAGTCATTAGAAAAGGCTCACAAACCCGCATACTACTTGGGTGTGCCCCACCCGGAAGGTTATGTTTTGGATACTCATATTCCCGTCCGCAAGATCGTGAAACAGGCAGAGGCGCGCAACACCAAGCAGCGCCGCATTATCAAGGCCACGATGGCCGAACTGGGCGATTTTATTTCGGCGCAGGATTTGCACCTCACCCTAGCTAACCGTAAAGAGCAGGTGTCTTTGGCGACAACCTACCGTGTGCTCCAGTCTCTCGCTAATTCGGGAGAACTGGATGTCGTGAAGGGTGTCGAAGGCGAGTCGCTTTACCGTCATTGTCAGGGCGATACACACCATCATCATCTTCTGTGCCGCCGTTGCGGTAAGGCCGTGGAGCTTGAGGCACCCGCTATTGAGGATTGGGCCCTTGATATGGGGAAAAAATACGGGTTCTCGGAATTGGAGCATGTAGTTGAAGTTACCGGCTACTGCCCTGAATGCACTCTGGAACTCCGCGATGAAGAAAATCGGTTGACGGGGCGCCAGTAAATAAGACCTGAATCTTGGTTCATCCCGCAGAGTATGCGCTACTCTTAAAGTCTGTTGCCCACAACTCTTGAACTCTTGGTTGAGTTGTGGGCAACAGACTTTAAGATTCTCTAGAAAGAGCCGCTACTAGACGCTCGCAGGGTGATGATGTGCATCCCCTTGTGTCTGACGGGCGATGCGACCTGATGCGCTGTGCCGCCTCCTAATTCCGCCAATAATGCGACAGATAAGATAAATTACGAAGGATACACTGGTGACATAAGGACTGATCGGTAACGAACCAGCAAGCGCAAGCAAAATACCGCCCACAATAGCCAGTTCCGCAAAAATCACCGAGAGAATAAGCGCTTTAAGCGGGGATGCAGTCACCTGAAGTGCCGCGGCAGACGGAGTAATCAAGAGGGCCAGCACCAGCAGGGAGCCAACGACCTGAACCGAAAGCGCTACAGCGATACCCAGAACCACCATAAAGACCAGAGATAGGGTACGCATAGGAACGCCCTTTGCCTGGGCCACTTCGGGATCGAGTGAAGCGAAGCTCAGTGGCCGCCAGACCAGAGTCAGGATTGCGATAATTACGATGGCTCCAGCGATCATGGCGTTCAGCTGATCGCCGTCAACCGAAACAATCTGACCGGTTAAAAGCGAGAATTTATTGGCGCTCCTGCCCTGATAGAGCGAGAGAAAGAGAATGCCTAAGCCCAGACCAAAGGGCATGAGGGCACCAATGACCGAGTTTGATTCGCTTTTCTTCACGCCCATCATGCCGATCAGCAAGGCGGAGATAATGGACCCAATCATTGACCCGGTAATGACATCGTACCCCAGCAGAAGTGCCAGCGCGGCACCCGCAAACGACATTTCAGATACACCGTGAACGGCGAAGGCATGATCGCGCATCATAACAAACATGCCGACGAAACCACCGATAATACCGAGGACTGCACCCGCAAGAATAGAGTTCTGCAACAGCTGAACTAGTTCGCTGTATCGGTCGAAAACGAAAATCCGCGAGAGTAAATCGTTCTGTTGCTGGCTTGCCGCAAGCACCGGAGAGATTACTGTGGAAAGAATCATTGGGGTGTTCCTCCGCCCTTGTGCTCGGCGTGATATTTCGTAGTATTAGAAGAATCTTCTAAGGCACCCGCCGCGCTCGCGGTTTTGACCGGTTTGCCCGAGGATGCATCATGATCCGTCTCGACTGCAATTTCTCGAAGGTCCTGATGCGCACCATGAAGGTTCTGCTCCCCACCTACCACATGGCAATGGTCGCTGGCATGGGTCTCCCCTACCACAACGTAGCGCCCGTTGGATTTCAGCACGTTGATGGGGGTTCCATAAAGATCGCTCAGGGTTTCGCTGTTCATGACCTCGGGTACAGTTCCTACGGTAAATCGCCCGTTGGCGAGATATAAGACGCGATCAACATGCTCAATGATGGGGTTAATCTCGTGAGTTACGAAGATAACAGAGCCACCCTGATCGCGGTTAAACCGATGAATCAGATCAGCAACCGCGTATTGATGGTTCAGGTCGAGAGAGAGAAGAGCTTCATCAGCAAGCAGCATTTGGGGGTTATTCGCGAGAGCTTGGGCTATGCGCAGTCGCTGCTGTTCGCCCCCTGAAAGCAGACCAACCGGGACATTGGCGTATTCTAAAGCGCCGACGGCCTCTAAGAGTTCATTGACTTTTGCACGATACTTTCTGCCGCCCAACCGGATTCCCCAGCGGTGCCCGTCGATGCCCAAGCCAACGAGGTCGCGGGCACGCATCGGGGTTGATGGGTCGATTGCTTTTTGCTGGGGAATGTAGCCTACGCCGGGGTTTCCGGCGCGGGCCGGCTTGCCCAGAACAGAGATTGTGCCGGTGTTCATCGCGGTGAGTCCGAGGGCTACTTTGAGGAATGTAGATTTTCCGGAACCGTTCGGCCCAAGGACCGCGAAATATTCTCCTTGAGCAATGGACAGGTTGAGGTCATTCCAAAGGGTACGGGTTCCAAAAGCGAGGTTACCCCCGCGTATTTCTATCGCGGGGGTGCCTGATGGTGTCGTATTTTTCACTTAGGAAAGTGCCTTTTCGAGATTTGAAACGTTAGTCTTCATCCACGATAGGTAATCGGTGTTCTCGGGGAGAGTTTCGGTAAAGGAAACGTGGGCAACCCCCGCGTCTTTAGCCGTTTGAAGCACTTCCTTGGTCTGTGAGGTTTCGGTTTGCTCATTGTATGCCACCAGGGAGACCTGCTTCTCAGTCACCAAATCTTGGGTTTCCTTAAGCACGAGTGCCGGAACGTCTTTCTCAGCTTCGATTGATTCCGCGAATTCTTCAGGGGTTGCATTCTCGGCTCCCGTGGAGGCGATCAGGTAATCGGGCACGGGCTCAGTCGAAATATATTTCTTGCCTTTGCCGTCAATCTTCTTCGCTGAGGAGTCCAGAGTATCAAGTTCTGTGCCGAGTTTCTTAGCATTTTCGCGGTAAGAGTCTGCATGTGCGGAATCCAGCTGTGCCAAGTCTTCTGCTACTTCGGTGGCAACTTTCTTCATGGTGTCGAAGTCGTACCAGAGGTGTTCGTTAAACTCGTGGGCGTGTTTATGTTCTTCACCGTCTTCATGGTCATGATGACCGTCCTTGTGGTCTTCGGCGAGATGATCATATTCACTGTCAGTTAGTTTCCCGCTCAGCTTGACGGCGTTGACAACCTTCTGTGAGCTATTGTCTTTGCCTGCCATATCTTCAAGGAACTGGTCGTAGCCGCCTCCATTGACGACAACAAGACCTGCGTCCTTCGTTTTAACACGGTCTGCTGCGGTTGCTTCATAGGAGTGAGGGTCAGTGCTAGTTGACGCAATAATAGGGGTAACGTCTACGTTGTCCCCTCCCACCTGCTTGACAATATCGGCATAAACATCAGTGGTTGCAACAACTTTTACTTTCCCGCCGTCGTTGCCTGATGACCCGTTGGAACCCGAGTTAGCGGTTGAGCAGCCACTCACCATGAGAGATACTCCAGCCAATACCGTTATGGTGCTCATGAGTTTTTTCATGTTATTTCTTCTTTCGACTGCGGCGCGAATATTTTCCGAGCGAGTTTTACCAGGCTACGCAAGGTGAAAACGATTTTCAATTACGACGCGCCGGGTTTGCTGATGCATTACCACTAAATCACGCCATATAACGTATAAACAACTCTTTATTGTTCATCTTGGCTTATCCCTTCAGAGTGCGATGTGCTGGCTTTACGCCGCTTCGAGTCCTGTGTCGTATCACGAATTTCGCCCACAAGTTCTTCGATCACATCTTCCATAAAGACCACACCTAATAATGTGCCCGAAGTGTCTACGACCTGCGCCAGATGAGAGCGATTCTGCTGCATGGTGGCGAGCGCATCGTCAATTTCGGTCGTCGGTGTTAGAACGGTCAAAGACCGCAGCTTGTACCAGGGAAAGGGCTGGTCTGTGCGTTCAGGGGCTACGTCTAGGGCATCCTTGAGGTGCAGGTACCCCATATAGATTCCGGCTTCATCGTGGACGGGAAAACGAGAATATCCGGTGCGTGCTACGGCGTGTTCTACCTCTGCCGGAGTACATCCGAAGGGCAGTGTATGCACGTTGTCCCGACTTACCATAATCTCAGAAACATGCTTCCCGCTAAATTCGAGAGCGCCGCCGATAACGCCGGCATCGTCCTCGACGGTGCCTTCTGCCGTGGATTGGGCAACGATAGACTGTAGCTCGCCTAGTGTAAAGGTAGAGGCGACCTCGTCTTTAATATCCACCCGCATCCAGCGTAAAAGCATGTTTGACATACCGTTGAGAAACGCCACGATGGGAGCAAAAACATGCGAAACCCGTACCAACGTAGGAACAATCCACAGGGCAATACCGCGCGCTGCCAGAGTAACCGCAGCATTTTTCGGCACCATTTCACCAAAAATAACGTGCAGATACGTCACCACGATAAGGGTAACGACGAAGGCAAGAATATCGACCGTGGCGTGCGGAAGACCAAGTAACTCTAAAGGTGTCCCCAGCAGATGGTGCAGAGCAGGTTCGGAAACGTTCAGAATCAGCAGAGAACAAATCGTAATACCCAACTGGCAGGTAGCCAACATCAGAGAAACGCGTTCCAGTGCGTAGAGCACCACTTTTGCGCGTTTATTTCCCCCATCCGCCAGGGGCTCTATTTGGGCTCGGCGGGTAGACATGATGGCAAATTCACCTGCGACAAAAAATGCATTGCCGATAAGCAAAATAACGAGGAGTGCTATAGCTATCCAGTCATTCATGAGCGCACCCGCCGATTCTGCAAAACCGCTGGCTGCGATACGAGTCCTTTCCCGATGCTGTCGGGAATAAAGCGGATGCGGTCTACCCGGCGCCCCTCAACATGGTCTACACGCAGAATACCGCCAGAGATCGGTACCTGGTCACCCTGTTCAGGTATGCGCCCCAGCTGCTCCATCATAAAACCGCCCACGGTTTCGTAAGAAGGATGCTCGGCGATGACACCGGGAATAAATTCGTTAACCTCATTCGGGCGACGCAAGCCTGAGAACACCCAGTCGCCGTTACCAAAACGTAGAGGCCGTTCCGTTCGCCCTTGATCGTGCTCATCGGATACCTCACCCACAATTTCTTCAACAAGGTCTTCAAGAGTCACAATTCCCGATGTTCCGCCGTATTCGTCGAGAACGACGGCAAGTTGTAATGCTCCTTCACGCAGCTGAGTAAGAAGCGCATCCACGTGCAGCGTTTCAGGAACCTGCAGCACATCATCAGCCAATGCACCGGCTTCCAGGGTTTCACGCACATCGGTTGGAACCCCGACAGCTTTCTTCACATGGATAACACCCACAATATTGTCATGATCTCCACGATATAGAGGAAAACGCGAATGCCCGGTCGCACGGGCCTGCTCTATAACCTCTGTTACGGGCGCCGTATCTTCGAGCATCGTAACCCGCCCTCGCGGAGTCATCACCTCGGAAGCGGTAAGTTCAGCAAAACTGAGCGTGCGATCCACAAATCGAGCCGTATCCGAATCCAAGGTTCCCTGCTCCGCAGAGCGACGCACCATTGCCGAAAGCTCTTCGGGACTGCGGGCAGCAGAAAGTTCCTCCTGAGCCTCCATACCGAAGAGACGAAGAATCCTATTGGCAGACCCGTTCATCACGACGACCACAGGTTTCATGATGCGCGTAAATATAAGCTGCGCAGGCGCGACTTGCCGCGCCACCCGGTAGGGTTCAGCGATCGCAAGGCCTTTAGGCACCAGTTCACCGAGGAGCATTGATAACAGGGTGGCAATTCCCATAGCAAGCACAAGGGTCAGGGTTGAAGTTACAGCCCTAGGAAGACCCCACGAAGAGATAAATCCAGCGGTTAACGCATTAATGGAAGCGTCGAGTGTGTACCCCGTGAGCAGAGTCGTGATCGTAATGCCAATTTGGCAACTTGAAAGCTGTGTTGAGAGAGTACGTAAGCATTGAAGAACGGCGTTAGCGCGAGTATCACCTTTTTCTCGTTCTTGATACACGGTCGCGGTCTCAAGCGCCACAAGTGAGAATTCGACAGCTACGAAGAAACCGGTTCCTAGAATGAGTGCGATGCCGAGAGCAAGAAGTATAAAGTTCATGCGTTCACCGCGCACCCAACGTCATCAGGACGACGAGCGTCATAAAAGTGTAATATTCGACAGTCTGTATTGGGGTAACTGAAGGGGTCATCCATAGCCCATATTCTAGCGAATGTTTAAGGCAATTTTGCAGTGGTCGCTACGCTTTCCTTTAGATATCAATGTAAAACAGAGATGCATAAGCTCCCATGAGCACAATATCTCGCAGAACTTACCCACCCTCAAGGCATGTTTTGCCTTCCTACAAGCGTGTTCCCGTGAAGAACAACTCACCGTATCCGCCGGGTTCAGCTGGAAAGTTCGGGTGAGTTCTCACTAAACTAGGTTATAGAGTATTTGGTGCGCTGCAGCTCTTGCAGTCCGCAATGTGTGCGAGACTTGAAGAGGCACACACAAAGCCAACTTATACTCAGCGTGATGATTCGCCCCTCGAAGATGCGGGTCGTCTGTGCCGGATTTCTCCGGACGCGACGGATAAATTCACAGTCAAGGAAGAGGCGTTTACAGTGCCAAATCTGCCAGATCACCTGGTACCTGAGGAATTTGCCGGTAACGAATGGTTCGTCGAAGAACAATATGAACGTTATCAGCAAGACAAAAATCTCGTGGATCCTTCGTGGTGGCCCATTTTTCAGTCCATTGATAAGGCCCTTCAAGGAACTCCGGCGGTCTCCGCCCCGGTAACAGCTACCCAAAAAGCCGAGGCGACACCTTCTGCTCCAGCCGCTGCAGCATCTATTACTACCCCGGCACCTCAGCCTGCCGCACCAACAAAGTCGACAGCATCGCCCGCTCCTAAAACCTCATCAAAGGCAGAAAACGTGGAACCTTTAGAAGATAAAATTGTACCCCTACGCGGACCGGCTAAAGCCGTTGCCGCCAACATGGAAGACTCGCTCACCGTTCCAACCGCTACGACGGTGCGCGCGGTACCAGCTAAACTGCTGATTGAAAACCGTTCTGCCATCAACGCTTATTTAGCTCGAACCCGCGGCGGCAAGATTTCTTTCACGCATATCATTGGGTACGCTGTTATTCGTGCGCTCGCTGCCATGCCTTCAATGAACGTCACCTACGGTCATGATGAAAAAGGCAAACCGATTGCTATTCACAATGCGAACGTGAACTTCGGTCTGGCTATCGATCTGCCCCGCCCTGATGGCTCCCGCAACCTCGTGGTTCCGAATATCAAGGGTGCACAGACCTTGAGCTTCTTGGAGTTCTGGCAGGCCTACGACGATATCGTCAAACGTGGTCGTGCAGGCCAGCTTGGGCTGGAAGATTTCCAGGGAACTACGGTTACTCTCACGAACCCTGGCGGTATCGGTACCGTACACTCTGTTCCTCGTCTTTCGAAAGGGCAGGCCGCAATTATCGGTGTGGGTGCTCTTGAATACCCTGCTGAGTTCCGCGGTGTGGCGGAGACGATGGTAGCCCAGCATGCTATTTCCAAGGTTATTACCCTTACGAGCACCTATGACCACCGCGTTATTCAAGGTGCTGGTTCCGGCGAATTCCTTAAGATAGTAGAGAGCTACCTCTTAGGTGCCGAAGGATTCTATGACGAAATCTTCCAGGCTATTCAGATTCCCTTCGAACCTGTTCGATGGAGCCAGGATAATCAGGTTAATCCTGATACTGAGGTTTCTAAGGTCGCCCGCATTCAGCAGCTTATCCACGCGTACCGCGTGCACGGTCACCTTATCGCCCGCACCAACCCAGTGGGCTACCAGCTACATTCAAACCCCGATTTGAACGTAGAAAGCTACGGTCTGACTCTGTGGGATCTGGATCGAGTATGGCCTACGGGAGGGTTTGGCGACAAAGAACAGCTTCCTTTGCGTACTATTCTGGCGCGTCTACGTGAGGCATATGCGGGTACTCTCGCGGTCGAGTACATGTACATGGAAGACCGTAAAGCCCGTGAATGGTTCCAAGAGAAGCTGGAGCATGGCTACAGCAAGCCTAGCCGCGAACGTCTGATGCATGTTCTGGAGAAGCTTGTTGAGGCCGAGGCCTTTGAGACCTTCCTGCAGACCAAATACCTGGGTCAGAAGCGTTTCTCACTCGAAGGCGGAGAGTCGCTCATCCCCCTGCTGGATGCGATCATCAACAAAGCGGCAGATAATAATATGCACGGGGTCGCCATCGGTATGGCGCATCGTGGCCGCCTCAATGTTCTGACCAACATCGCGGGTAAGTCTTACGCCCAGATTTTCCGTGAGTTCAGCGGTACTGCGGCACCATATGAAGGTGGTTCTGGCGATGTGAAATACCACCTTGGCACCGAGGGCACGTTCACCTCTACCTCAGGCAAGCAGACTCAGGTGTATTTGGCTGCTAATCCTTCACATTTGGAGGCTGTTAACACCGTTCTGGAAGGCATCGTGCGCGCCAAGCAGGATGTTCTTAACGACCAGGGTATCGAAGGTCATCCCATTCTGCCCATCTTGATTCATGGTGACGCCGCGTTTGCCGCACAGGGTATCGTCATGGAAACCTTGCAGATGGCTAATCTGCGTGGCTACACTACCGGCGGCACCGTACACATCGTGGTGAATAACCAGATCGGCTTCACAACATCTCCGAAGGATGGCCGTACCGCCACCAACGCAACCGATATTGCTCGGATGACCAAGGCGCCTGTCTTCCACGTAAACGCCGA
Organism: Rothia sp. HMSC071F11; assembly: GCF_001809115.1. Lineage (NCBI taxonomy): Bacteria > Bacillati > Actinomycetota > Actinomycetes > Micrococcales > Micrococcaceae > Rothia > Rothia sp. HMSC071F11. Next base: position 147,527 of record NZ_KV795756.1, on the reverse strand, counting down.
TGACCCCGAGGCTGTAGTTCGGGCAGGTCGTCTCGCATTCGAGTACCGCGAGCGCTTCGGCCGCGATGCCGTAATTGATTTACTCTGCTACCGTCGCCGTGGCCACAACGAGGCTGATGACCCGTCGATGACTCAGCCGAAGATGTACCAGGTGATCGATAATATGCCTTCGACCCGCACCAAGTATGCAGAGGCTCTGGTGGGTCGCGGCGATATCACCCAAGAAGAAGCAGATGAGGCATTGAGTGCATACCACTCGAAGCTGGATGCGATCTTCAGCGAGACCCAAGCGGCCGTACCCGCTCCCGAGACCCCCAATGTTGCTGGGCTTGAGCTGCCTGCTTCTCAGCAGAGCACCGAAATTGTTCATGGCGGTAACACCGCGATCTCTCGCGATACCTTCGAGCACATCGCAAAAGCATTCGGCGAAGTTCCCGAGGGCTTCACGGTTCACAAAAAGCTCAAGAAACTGTGTGAACAGCGCGTTGAGATGGGCACAAACGGCAAGGTCAATTGGGGCATGGGCGAGCTTCTGGCCTTTGGCTCTCTGCTCATGGAAGGCACCGATGTGCGTATGAGCGGCCAAGACGTTCAACGCGGTACCTTCGTGCAGCGTCACGCGGTGCTGCATGATCATCTCACCGATGACGAATGGTCACCGCTGCAGCACCTCTCGGACCATCAGGGCAAGCTACGTATCTACAATTCACTCCTGTCTGAGTACGGTGTCATAGGCTTCGAGTATGGATACTCGGTTGAACGTCCCGATTCGATGGTGGTGTGGGAGGCCCAGTTCGGTGACTTTGCGAACGGTGCCCAGACGATTATCGACGAGTTCGTGTCATCGTCTGAACAGAAGTGGGGTCAGCGTTCTTCGCTGGTTCTTCTGCTCCCCCACGGTTATGAGGGGCAGGGCCCGGACCACTCATCAGCGCGTATAGAACGGTACCTGCAGTTGTGCGCTGAAAACAATATGACGGTTGCTGTGCCTTCTACCCCGGCATCGTATTTCCACCTGTTGCGTCGTCACGCACAGCACCGCCCGTATAAGCCGCTTGTGGTTATTAGCCCTAAACAGCTCTTGCGTTTGAAGGCTGCCTCCTCCTCAATTGAGGACTTCACGGAGGGGTCATTCCAGCCCGTTATTGGCGATCGTTCCGGTGTTACTCCAGCCCAAGTTGAGCGTGTAGTCTTTGTCTCTGGTCGTCTCTACTACGATCTTGAGGCTGAGCGTGCAAAGCGCGGTGATACGAAAACCGCTATCGTCTCCGTTGAGCAGCTTTACCCCCTGCCCGAGGCAGAGATCAAGGCGCAGCTGGATTTGTACTCGAACGCCACCGATATTGTATGGGCACAGGATGAGCCCGCTAACCAGGGTCAGTGGCCGTTTATGGCTTTGAACCTGCTGCCAATTATTGACTACCGGATGCGTTTGGTTTCCCGCCCTGCGTCGGCATCTCCCGCAGCAGGTACGGGTAAACGCCATGCCGCTGAAGCTGAGGCACTGATGAAGCAGGTCTTCGAAGGCTAAATCCTTTGTGGGGTAAAGCCCCATCACAACCGTAGCTTCACAGCGAGTTTTATAACTCGTGCGATTGTGGAAGACTGTAGTGATGGGGCTTTTCCTATGCCTCAAGTGGATTTTTCATCACGATTGGATCAAAAATTTTCGAGGAGTTCGAAAACATAACTCGAACACCTTATGCTTAAACAAAAGGACAGAGCGTTTACGTACTGCAGACGCAAGATATCAACGGAAGAAAGAACCCCGTGGAGCAACGCAATATTCGACTTGTAGCGGTTGGAGACGACCTGCTCGCCGGTGTCGGTGACCCCCGCACCCTAGGTTGGTTTGGTCGCGTGATGGCACGTACCCCGCAAACTAGTGCATCCATTTCAGCCTATAATCTCGCCGCCCCGAATGAAGGAAGCGAGCAGCTGAGCACTCGATGGTTTGATGAGGCACGCCGCAGGTTCCTTCCCGGTGCCGATAATCGTTTGGTCATAGCTCCCTCAACTTTTGACATTGATTTGGGACTCACTAGTGCACGTTCACGCTTGAATCTTGCCAATATGGTAGACATGGCGTCTCAGAACAGCATCCGTGTACTTGTGGTGGGCCCTCCCCCGACTCTCGACCCGGAGCGTAACCGTCGCATCGCTGATCTTTCGGCGGCTTATGCAGATGTAGTAACCCGCCGCAATCACGTGTATGTCGATACGTTCAACCCTCTTTTGCACCACGAACAATGGCGCAATGATCTGGCCGCTAATGATGGGCGTCCGGGGCAGTCTGGATACGGTCTCATGGCGTGGCTTGTGCTCCACCGCGGTTGGTACAGCTGGCTTAACCTTCCCGAGCAGTAAGATCTTACGCAGACAGAGTATCTAGATCTCCATATTTTTCGCATCAACCTGTTGGTAAGATGCATTCAAGCCGTTTCTATGAAAAAATAGACGGCGTTGCCCTATGCGTTTAAGCCTGTGCTAAGACTCGGGGCGGTTAGTTTAGAACCTCGCTGGCTTTCTTTGAGCAGAGGTTCACAATTCTGAAGGAGGCTCCTATGAGCAAGCGCGGTCGTAAGCGCAAGGACCGTCGTAAAGGCGGCGCAAACCACGGTAAGCGCCCCAACGCATAAGGTATCTTGCTATACGTAAGAACCCCGGTGGTCTTTCACCGGGGTTTTGCTTTATCGAATTATCTGGCCTTTCAGCTAATGATCGTACTGCGGATACCGGGAATAATTCATTCGAGCGAGCCGTTACATTCCCCGAAGCCTCACACGAAGGTATGCTGTACACAGGCCCCCCGAAAGTCATTACACGACAGAAAAGAGCACCTATGAGCGAGTCCAACGCCGCAGAAGCGACGGCGACTCTCACACCTCGTGAATTACGTGAGCGCTTCACTGCGGATGCCATGCAATACGTCGATCAGCTTTATGCCGCTGCCTTACGCATGAGCAGGAATCCGGCAGATGCCGAAGACCTCGTTCAAGAGACGTATACGAAAGCCTTTGCCTCTTTTCACCAGTACAGGCAAGGTACCAATCTCAAGGCGTGGCTGTACCGTATTCTAACCAATACATACATTAATCTGTACCGTAAACGCCAGCGAGAGCCACAGCAGGCCCATACGGAATCCGTCGAAGACTGGCAGTTAGCCCAAGCGGGCGCTCATGACGCTTCAGGGCTACGCTCAGCCGAGATGGAGGCTCTGGATGCGCTCCCGGACACCGAAGTACGGCAGGCTCTCGCCTCACTCACCGAAGACTTCCGCATGGTGGTGTACTACTCCGACGTCGAGGGGTTCTCATATAAAGAGATCGCCGAGATTATGGATATTCCATTAGGGACGGTCATGTCGCGGCTGCACCGCGGACGCCGCATTCTGCGCGAAAAATTACTGGATTATGCTCGTGAAAATGGTTTACGCCCTTCGACTATCGCAAAGGTCGAAGCAAAAGCGGCGAAGAAGAAATAGGCTCAGTTTTATAAACTCGGAAGAAAGGAGTCTGCTATGGAAGAGCAAACACCCGAGAATAGCACGGCACTTACCGAAGATTGTGGCGGCAACCCCTGTTCCACAACACTCAAAAACCTTTATGAATATCTTGATGGCGCTCTCACCGCTGAGGAAATACAAGAAATTCAGAGGCACCTTGATGCTTGCTCGCATTGCACCGAAGCGAAGGATCTTGAGGTCCTTTTGCGTGCGAAGATCAAATCTTCGTGTGACGAGCAGGCGCCTGAATCCCTCAAAGCCAGGCTTTTGGAACATATTGATGAATTTTGTTCGGCGAGTGCCTAAGCCTTCACCGCCCTTGGTCTAAGTTCGCGGCATACTACGGCGGGGAGAAAACTCGACTACCGGGTTTCTCCTCGCTATTCTTCTATAAACCCGCATAATATTGTGTGTTCACCGCGAAAAATGATACACCGTTTTACCCAGATTCTCACCCGTTTGGGGTACCCACCCGGTAGAATGGTTGAAGTGTATGGGCGCGAAGAAGAGCGTCCTCAGGTACAGATAACCGGCGAGTTCCAGCGCAAACACCAGACAGATTATGGGAGGCAGAGAGTTATACCGATGAGCGAATTGAGTACGGCGCAAAATACCACGGCACATGCATGGGAAGCCCCCACGTACCGGGGTGCGCCTGGGATGAGCGCACGGATGCGCATCCCCGGCTCCAAATCGCTCACCAACCGTTACCTGCTCCTCGCGGCTCTTGCTGATTCTCCCTCACGGTTGCGTGCTCCCCTGCATTCGCGAGACTCAGCCCTCATGATTTCCGCTTTAGAGGCACTCGGAGCCCAGTTCGAGCGTATCGAAACAGGCTCGGAGTTTGGTCCTGATCTTCTCATAACCCCTCTAAATCTTGCTTCGGCTCCCCCAATGGTAAAGATTGATTGTGGACTTGCGGGAACGGTCATGCGTTTTGTACCCGCTCTTGCTGCTTTGCTTCCGGGTGATTACAACTTTGATGGTGATCCACAAGCCCGCAAAAGGCCGATGGCGGCGCTCTGCGATGGTCTGCGTCAGCTAGGGGCGCGTATTGAACGATCGGGCAATGATTCCGTAGATACCTTGCCTTTCACCCTGCATTCCCCCGGACTTGCGGCCGCATCCGGTACTCCCGCAGAGATCTTTATTGATGCTTCGGCTTCATCGCAATTTGTATCTGCTCTGCTCTTGATTGCGCCTAGGCTTCCTCAGGGGTTAACGATTCATCACCGGGGAAACGCCGTGCCTTCGATACCTCATATTGAGATGACCCTGCAGACCCTCCGTGACTTGGGGGTACGCGCCGAAGCCGTTGCTGATGAATACGCCTGGCGTATATTCCCGGGCACTATTTCCGGGTTTGATATCACGGTTGAACCGGATCTTTCTAACGCTGGTCCTTTCCTTGCAGCTGCGATGGTAACAGGCAACTCAGTGACTATTCCCGGTTGGCCCGCTCCTACAGCAGACGGTTCCCCCGGAACAACGCAGGGAGGTGATGAGTGGCGTACCATTCTGCCCCGTTTAGGCGGTGCCGTTGAATTCTCTAATGGTTCGCTCACAGTCACCGGGCCCGAAGATATAACCCGGCTTTCCGGGGTCGAGTTTAACCTACAGACTGCAGGCGAACTCGCGCCCACAGTTGCCGCTCTCGTTGCGCTTCTTGACTCCCCGAGCACTCTCACTGGCATTGGGCACCTGCGTGGGCATGAGACTGACCGCCTCGCGGCTCTCGTCACTGAGATTAACCGTTTGGGCGGGCTTGCCGAAGAAACAGCCGACGGTATTCACGTTCTTCGCCCCGTTCGACGTCTGCCTCAAGACTCTCCTGTGACGGTACAGACCTATGAAGACCATCGAGTAGCAACGTTCGCGGCGGTTATTGGACTTCACGAACCCGGAGTGCGCATCGAAAACGTTCAGACAACCGCAAAAACACTCCCACAATTCACAGCGCTTTGGCAAAAAATGCTTTCGCAATGGGAAGGAGCGCGCTCGTGAATCCATCCCGAAACCGGTCTTTCGACGAGTGGGATGAATCCGACGTTCGAGTTCGCCCCAATAAAAAGGGTTCTCGACCCCGCACTAAGGAACGCCCCCGGTACAAGCATGCTATACGCGGTCGCGTCGTCACCGTCGATCGTGGTCGGTGGTCAGTAGTTGTCGATGAAGGCACCCCACAGGAACGGACTCTTATCGCGGCACGGGCACGCGAATTGCGCCGTACCCCCATTGTCACTGGAGACTTTGTAGATGTAGTCGGCGATATATCCGGCGCAAAAGACACCCTAGCGCGCATCGTTCGTTTGGGAGAGCGTTCTTCGGTACTGCGCCGCAGCGCCGATGACACGGATACAACCGAACGCGTGGTGGTGGCCAATGCGAACCAGCTGGTCATTGTGGTTGCTGCTGCGAATCCGCAGCCGCGCACAGGTTTTATTGATCGAGCCGTCGTCGCTGCATATGACGCCGGGATAGAGCCTATTTTGTGCATTACAAAAACCGATGTTTCTCACCCGCAGCAACTACTCGATTATTACAGTGCCTCCGGGCTAAAAATTGTACTCTCGGGGTCAGCTGACGGTCGAGCCCCGAGTGAGTCTGGAGCCGAGGGTCTTCTGCATGCCCCCGTTCATAAGCTTCTCGAAGAGCTTGTGGGTAAGGTATCTGTGCTTCTCGGGCATTCGGGGGTAGGTAAATCTACTTTGGTGAATGCACTCACTGGTGCGGACCGTGCGACTGGGCACGTTAACGCCGTTACGGGGCGGGGTCGTCATACATCTTCGTCAGCTCTCGCCTTACAGCCCGTATCCACGCCTGAGCTTCATGTACCACCCGGAACCTGGATTATCGATACTCCGGGTATACGTTCTTTTGGACTGGCTCATGTTCCGCCGGAGCAGGTTGTACAGGCGTTCCCCGATCTGGCTCCTGGCGAGCAGGACTGCCCTAAGGGCTGTCATCATGCGGCTCAAGCGGTAGATTGCGGTATAAATACTTACGTGCAGGCGGGTAAAGCGGGGGCCAGTGGTGCGGCGCGTTTGGATTCGCTGCGAAAACTTTTGCAGGTTGTTCCTGATGAAGAAGCTGATTCCGATAAAGAGCTTGGGACACTCGTGTAATCGCTCGTATCCTGTACATAAGTTCCTAAGACCACACACGGTAACATTTGACGACTGATGAGAGATTCATGAACTTTACGACGTCATACACTGATGATTTGAGGCTGGCGCATATCCTGGCGGATAACGTGGATCGCGTCAGCATGTCCCGGTTTAAAGATCGGTCTTTTACCGTGGAACACAAAAGCGACGGCACTCCAGTGACCGAGGTGGATCGTGAGGTCGAGGAACTTCTGCGTGCACAGCTCTCGCGGGTACGCACACGCGACGGTATTATCGGTGAAGAGCTAGGCTCAACAGGTACGGCTGCCAGGCAGTGGGTTATCGATCCTATTGATGGTACGCAGAATTTTGTGCGTGGTGTTCCAGTGTGGGCCACACTCATCGCTCTCCTCGATCAGGGTGAACCGGTTATGGGTCTTATATCTGCCCCGGCGTTACAGCGACGGTGGTGGGCTGCGCAGGGTACAGGCGCCTACGCAGGCAAATCGCTAACTCAGGCTACACGACTTCAGGTGTCGAGCGTCCCCACGGTCTCTGGAGCCTCGCTCTCCTATGCCGAGTTCAAAGGATGGGAGGGACTAGAACTCGAACAGAATTTTCTCTCGCTAGTCCATGCGGTTAACCGTTCCCGTGCCTACGGTGATTTCTGGTCATATTGTCTGGTGGCCGAAGGGGCTGTTGATATTGCCTGTGAAGCTCAAGTTGCGCTCCACGATATTGCCGCGCTAGTTCCGCTTGTGCATGAAGCAGGCGGAACCTTCACAACAGCAGCTGGTGACGATGCAGTAGCTACAGCGCAGGCAGAAGGTACCGCCAGTACTTTGGCTACTAATGGGACCTTGCATCGTTCTGTGATAAGCCAGCTTGCGCCCGAGTAACCATTCTTCGGGCCCTGTGGTAAGGGACGGCGAAGCCCCGACGGGTCACCAGATTTATGTGTGATAATCCCATCGGGGCTTTCACATAGGCTTTGGCTTCGGTGCACGGGTAAATGTGCACGTGTTGGCAGGCTAATTTCTAGGAAATCGCAAGAAGGTAGAGGAAGAAGTTTCCAACTATTCCTAAAGCTCCTAAGGCTCCCATGACGATACCAAGGGAGGCAAAGGCACGCATCCTGCCCGTCATGGGGGTAATACATCCTTTGTTCACAGTAAAGGAAAAAATCCCCAGCCATATTGATATAACTATAGGTACCAACGCTAGAAGCATGGTATTTGAGATTGTCGTAAATTCATAGGCACCATAGCCCATAGAGTCGTAGTCGTCGTGGAGTATAGCGATCCCCAGTACCTGAAAGCCACTAAATCCGGTAAGTACGAGTCCACAAAGCGAAGCAGCAAAAGAACCTATCGAGTAGAAATATCCAGGTCCGCGAATTTCACCGGTAGGTTCCCCGTAAGGTCGCCTGTCCTCAGGTGGAACCTCATATTGGCGAGGAGCCCTACGGTAGCCAAAGTCGTAGGCGGCAGCCACGTTTCCAACTGGGGGTACGGCTTGCTGAGCCTGAGGATGAGACGCTCCATCCGTTGCTGAAGCATAAGCTGCCAATGGCGCGTCTGAAGCTGCAGAATTCTGCATATCGTGACCCTCCTGTAGCGTTGGAGCTTCGGCTTGAGGATACGATGCCTGAGGTGTGTTTGAATCTGGCATAGGATCCTGTCGCGGGTTTTCTGTCATCTTTTTCTCCATACGCGCTGAGTCTTCTTTCTTGATATTACGTTATTCCGGGCTGAAAATCATGCTCTTGCGGCTTTAGCCGTTGTATACTTCCCATATTTTGTTCGGCGCGAAAAAAGCCAAATACAACTGAGCCGCCCACCAGCGATTCTGCTGGTGGGCGGCTCAGTTATCAGGTTTGGGTTTTAGTTCCCTGCCCATTTAAGGGCTTTTGTGGAGATGCGGGGAATCGAACCCCGGTCCGATGTGGCTTCAACGGGGCTTCTCCGTGCGCAGTTTGTGAAAGCGCTATTTCTCGGCTTCGATGTTTGCACAAACACTTACATCGACAAACCTATTCGTAATAAAAGTCCCATCAGCCCCTACGACGAGGGCTAACAGCAGTGGCCTTTTAAGTCGATGCCGGGTTCTGAGCCAAAGGCATGCTCAGACCGACAGACTGCAACTCGCGCTTAGGCAGCGAGTGCGAAGTCAGTGCGCTTAGATTTTGCACTTATTTTTTTGCAGAGGGCGTTAACGAGATAACCCTGCGTCCTCGGCACGCTTCACCCATCTCGACTCACATCGTCGAAACCGATCATCCCCCTATACTTTTATCAAAAAGCGCCGCCCGTGAACGTTCTCCACGCTGTCCTAAGACATGCAGTACCATTCGTGGCGGTGACGATTAACTATATCAGAGGGCCTACCATCACACAACCCCTCAGATTCTTCTGTTTCCCCAGCGTTATTTTACTTTTACGTACACGTAAAGGGGCGGAGCACCCCATAACGGATGTACTCCATCCCTTCATCGATTCAGCGAAAAACCGCTACCTGCCGCTACTGAGCAGGAACAGTCATACGGCTATCGGGGTTATCCCCCACCTGGCAGACCTTGTTGCCGTTACCATCCGGAGTACCGACCTTCTGGCATTCCTGAAGAGTCTGCTGCCCCAGCACAAAAAGGATAGTCGCGATAATAGCTACGATGATACCCACGCCACCGGTAATAATACCGGCAATCGACATTCCCTTACCCTTGCCCAGCTGACGTGACTGGCGAAGCCCCAGAGCGCCCAAAACAATAGCGCCAATACCAAGCAGACCTCCGACGATGAACCATCCGCTCACAATGGCAAGCACACCAAGTACCAAGGAAATAATTGCCATAACCGGAGCGGCCTGCGAGGGACCGCCTGCGTTCTGAGCATTTGCGTCAAACTGAGAAGAACCGTAGGCGGGCTGCCCATACTGCCCCTGCTGGTTCTGGGCACCATAATAGTTTTGATTCTGACTTGTGTATCCCGAATTTACAGCTTGGTTCTGGTATCCGCTCGTCTGCGAGTAAGAATTCTGTTGACCGTAGCCCTGCTGAGCATTTTGCTGTGCAGGTTGGGAACCAGAAGTTCCGTAGGGGGCCTGCTGCTGTGGCTGAGCGTAGGAAGAATTTCCGTTATAAACAGATGATCCGCTCTGCTGCGTCTGAGCAGAACTCTGACCGTAGCTGTTCTGCTGTGGAGATCCCTGTTGCTGGGCGTTCTGGTATCCCGCAGAATTTTGGTAATTCTGTGCCGAATTACTATTCTGCTGGCCAGAGTTCCCCTGCTGAGAGTAATTCCGTGATTCCTGGGTCGGCTGATATTGGTTGTAACCTTGTGCCGAATTATAACTCTGCTGTGAGGCGTAGCCCTGTCCTGAAGCATTCTGCCCAGTCTGCGAAGAATGCTGGGGTGCAGAATGCTGTTGCTGCCCCGAAACCATGTTCGAGGAGCTAGAGTACTGCGTGTTATAGGAGGGCTGCCCTGCTGATGGAGTAGGCTGCTGATTTTGTGCCTGACCACCGTAGAAAAGATGCTGATTGCCCGAGCCCTGTTGCGGCTGCTGAGGGTACTGCTGCTGGTATGAGTTCTGAGCACCATTGCCCTGGTAGTTCCCCTGCTGGGAACTATTACTCTGGGGAACCTGCCCCTGATATTGCTGTTGCGCTTGTGAATCCTGATTTTGAGAGTTTTGATCTTGACCAGGCTGTTGCGACTGCCCTTGCGGCTTGTTCTGACCGTAAAGGTTTTCTGACATGCTTTACTATCCTTTGTCTTCGGTGAGGCCGTCGGTTATCCCGGCGTTATTGCTGAGTACCAACTTTCATTATACGAACTTTTATATCGAAAACCATTGGTTACAACACCCTAAACTTCATAAAAATTAGGATGCTCTATCTCACCTATTCCACTATCCTTGAAGCACAAACGTGTGGGGTGGGTAGCTTTTTGAGCTACCCACCCCACACGATGAACAATAACTTGGCTACCGAATAGAAGTAGTCCCATCGGTACGGACTGTCATCTGCTGTCCATTAATTGAGCAGGTGACAGAGCCGTCACTATTCTGTACACCAGTATTCTTGCAGTCCTGAACCATCATCAAGGTGATAATAACAAAGATAAGAACCACGGCTGATAGTATAAAGCCGATAGCACTAGTAACAACACCACCGATAGCCATTCCCTTACCACCGCCGGTACCTTTGCTTACCTTGCGAAGCGCAATAATGCCAAGGATCAGACCTACAAGGGCAACAACGATAGTGACGAAGCTTAAAGGGATAGCCCCAACTATACTCACAATACCCAACACCAGCGAGGCAATCGCCAAGCCAGCAGGGAGCTTCGTCGGAACGTAACCGGCGTATGCATTCCCGGCAGGCGCAACGGGTGGCGCAGCAGGAACAAATTTCGGTTGCTCGGGCTGTCCTTCAGAGCGACCGGGTGTATTCTCAGACATAAAACTCCTCCATATTTCTGTCTGTTGTGTTGTCGCATACTTACACGTCCCATCGAGTAAATACGCGTTTATGTCTTGCTAGTAAGTATATCCTACATATGCATTAATGGTGCAGATTTCTAGCTAAAACAGCTAAGTCTTGATGTCCCCTAATGGCAGTGTTTCAGAGGCATCAACCAGTAAGGCCCAACTCATCTAGCCTAGATAACTATCCCAAGTTGCGGTACCGCATAGCACGTGCCGCTTCCAAATTATCCTGCCTCTCACGCAGCGCCTGACGCTTATCGTACTCACGTTTACCTGTTGCCAAGGCAATCTCAACCTTCACACGCCCACCGCTGAAATACAGTTTGAGGGGCACCACTGTATACCCGGTTTCTTTGAGTTTCTGCTCTAACCGGTTAATCTCTGAACGATGCAGTAACAGCTTACGGCTGCGGCGTGCCGAATGATTCGTCCACGTACCATAGCCATACTCAGCAATATGAATACCTTCCAGCCAGAGTTCGTGATCCTTCACATGGCAGAACCCGTCGGTGATGGAGGCTCCCCCGTCGCGCAGAGATTTCACCTCTGTTCCTAAAAGAACCATGCCCGCTTCATAGGTGTCGACAATATTGTAGTTATGTCGTGCTTTCTTATTCTGCGCAATAATCGAATTATTCGGGTCCGTTTTAGAGCCTTTTTTCTTTTTCTGAGCCATGATATTCCTTATGTTTAGCCTTCGTTAACACGGCGACCGGAGGCGCGCCAACGAATACCTTCTTCAATAAATCTATTGAGCCCCCCGTCAAGCACACTTGATGTGTTGCCTTCCTCGTATCCGGTACGCAGATCCTTCACCATCTGGTACGGATGGAGCACGTAGGATCGCATTTGATCGCCCCAGCTTGCTTTAATATCACCCGCCAGCTCTTTCTTTTTGGCGTCCTCCTGCTCTTGACGAAGCATAAGTAAACGCGATTGCAGCACGCGCAGAGCCGCAGCCCGGTTTTGAATCTGCGATTTTTCATTCTGCATTGACACGACAATACCCGTCGGAATATGCGTCATACGCACCGCCGAGTCCGTTGTATTGACCGACTGACCGCCCGGTCCAGAGGAACGAAATACATCAACCTTAATCTCAGACTCGGGGATCTCAAGCGCATCGGTCTGCTCGATCAGAGGAATAACTTCAACCGCGGCAAATGAGGTTTGCCTGCGCCCCTGATTATCAAATGGAGAGATACGTACTAGCCGATGGGTGCCCGCTTCAACAGAAAGGCGACCAAAAGCGTAGGGCGCGTTGACCTCAAAAGTTACGGATTTCAGCCCTGCTTCTTCAGCATACGAAGTGTCCAGCACTTTCGTCGGATAGCCATTCTTTTCAGCCCACCGCAAGTACATGCGCAAAAGCATCTCTGCAAAATCTGCCGCGTCCACACCACCCGCGCCTGAACGAATCGTTACAACAGCCTCACGCTGATCGTACTCGCCAGAGAGCAGCACCAAGACTTCAAGTTCATCCAGCTTCTTCCTCAGTTCTTTACACTCGGCTTCAGCCTCCGCCAATAGGTCCTCTGCGGATGATTCATCTTCGGTCTGTGCCAACTCGACCATGACCTCAACATCATCAATACGAGACGCTAAGTTCGTTAGACGATTCAGTTCAGCTTGCTTATGGGAAAGCGCGCTTGTTACCCGTTGAGCGTGCTCAGGATCATCCCAAAGCTCAGGTGCTGAAGCTTGCTGAGATAGGTCTTCAAGAGCGCACTTGATACCCTCAAGGTCACTCACCGCAACAATTGAGGCGTATATGGAACGCAGATCCTTAATCTCAGCCGAAAAGTCGAAAGATGCCATAGCATTTAAGACTAGCGTGAATCAGGCGGAAAGTCCCGCCGAATTACTTTACAACGCTACAGACGCATTTACTTTTCGTCCTTCTGTTTCTGGTGGATGCGGGCGCGAGCCTGAGCCTTCACCTCAAAACCATCAGGAACCACGGCCGAAACGATCGGAGGATGAATCCTAGCACGTAACGTGACATGAACAGTACGGTCATCGCTAATCTGCACCGAGTCTACCTGCAAGTTCACGAATTCGTGAGAAGCTCCACTCTCCTCCAGATATTTGGCAGCAAGCTGCCTAGCTCGAGCGTTGTCTGCAGATTTATCGGAATATTCCGAGAATCCATGCTCTATAGTTCGTGCAATGGAAATGGCTTGCGCATCCGCAAGGTCTTCGAGTCTGTGGGTTTGTACGTGAGCACCCGTGACCGCTAAAGTCACTGATGCTATCAACAGTATCAGAGCGCACATACCAACGATGAGCGGACTAATGCTCCCCTCATCATTATCACCGTCACGACTTCGAACGGCATGAATGTACGAAACTACCATCTAATTTCCCTTACGGAGTTTCCCGGGAAGCGGATGAAGCAGCAGATCCTATCTCAGTCTGTCCCCAGGTCACTGATTGTGAGGATACCGGGATAACGCTTGCTCCTAGCCCCTGCGGAATTAGGGGAAGGTGTGCATTTACCTGAACCTGGACTCTAATACTCTCCCGCGCGCTACACGATCCTGAACAGCTCAAAGATACCGAGATATCAGATTCTGCAACCCCAAAATCGCGTGCCACAAGCGCGCTCAAACGTTGAGCCTGTTCCTGCGACATCGAAGTCTCAGGCGGCAGCTCCTGAATATATTGAGCTACCTGCGCGCTAGCGGCGTGCGCCCCCAAGATCGAAGCCTGCACTGAAAAAATCGTCAAGACCCCATACATGATAGGGAGCAGCAACGTAACACCGAGCCCGAGAAATTCAACAATTGCACTCCCGCGCTCATGTTCATGATCGGTATTCTCTGAATCCTCTGTACGAGCCCGCAAACGCAGTGCCAAATTTCTAAGACTGAATATACGCAGCATGACCACTCACCGAAATAGAACCTGGGAACCCCCACGGTCCCAGTACGGGCAAAGGAGCGGTAATGTGAACCTCAAGAATACGAATTCCAGACGGATCGACATATACCGATGTATGTACATCTTGCGCATAACTCTCAGGTAAGTTCCCCCGAATAATCTGCTCTGCTCGTTCCCGACCTTCCTCAGGGGTGCGGTCGTACAATGTTCCGTAGCGAGCGCCCGCGCTTGCCGCATCCAACAGAATATTGCGCGTGTAAAATGCATAGGAAACCTGCAAAATTGCGACGGTCAGCAGTACTAAGAGAGCAGAAACCATGACGAACTCAGTGCTAGCATCCCCTCGTTCTGACGGCGGTGCTGCAAGCTCTTGTTTTTGATGTCGGCTCATACGACTAGGGACGAATAAGCGCGATAGCGTCGTTAAACATCTTGATCAGAGCCGGTTGGGCAATAGCTAAAATCGCGGCGACAAGGATCGCGCTCATCATGGTAATCATGACCCATCCGGGTACATCTCCGCGTTCTGGGTCGTCATGCATGCCTCTATAAGAGGCAAGCAGAAAAGCAATACCGGGAACAGACAGAAACAACATACGAAGTTGAGTAAACATGGTATTTTCCTTATGTGATTGAGCTATTTGGAACCCGCCTTAGGGGCGAGGTTGTGATGCGTTAAAACGCAAGTTTCATCAGTGAAAGACCGGGGAAAATCGCGAAGACTACGGTCAAAGGCAGAATTAAAAATACGACAGGCGCCAACATGGCGATCTCCTTTTTCCCGGCTACTTCGAGAAGCTCGCGTTTCGCGTTGTCGCGCACATCTTGGGCCTGTGCCCGTAGAACATCTGCCAAAGGAGTACCGCGTTCGATGGCTACGGCTACACCATCGACAAATCGGCTAAGGGCTGGAATTTGTGTACTCTGTGCGAATTCGTTGAGCGCCGCCAGTAGGCTGGATCCGGCTCGCGTTTGCGCAAGAATATCGTTAAATTCTCGGGCCAATTCCCCGCGAGATGTACGGCAAATGCGCTCCAGGGAAGCAAGAGCAGATTCACCCGCAGCCACCGAAAGCGCCATCATCTCTGCAAGCGCAGGAAACTCCGCAATGAGCTGTTTCTCACGACGTACAATAATCTGGCCCAGCCACCAGTCTCGCGCCAGAAAACCGGTAACACCACCCAGGATAATGAGCATCAGGCCGCTCCAGAGTGACAATTGGTTTTCCAACAACCCAATAACGCTCAATACTCCTAAAAGGGCCACCGAACTAACCGCCCAGAGGATTTGTTCGGCACGAAAAGCACTTACAGTCTGATCACTTCCCGCGCGGCGCAAGCGAGCAGCAAGGGCTTCGTCCCTAGACTCTGTAGAACGTACCCGCCCTAGGAACGACTGCATCATAGGTTCCAGGAACGAATAAAGGGCATCTAAAACGCTAGTTCCTGAGACCTGATTCTCACGGTGCAGGGATTCGCGTATCGAAACGGAGCGCATCTGCGGCGCAATACGTTCTCCAAAGTTCGGCCCACGTCTCTTACGCAATGAAGATGCTATGAGCATTACACCAAACGCGAAGAAAAGCCCGAAGATAATAGCAAAGTTCATGCAAAAACCCTCCTTTCTTGAGGTAGCGCCCCGATACGGAGCATGATGCGGTACGCGATTACCGACAGTCCAGCACCCGCGAACATAAGAACGAAACCGGCAAAAGAGTTATAAATATTTCGAACCGCAGGCTGTGTGGCCATCAGCATCAGTACTACCCATGGAGCAACACAGGCCAACCGGGCGGCGTTGACAGTCCAAGATTGGCGTGCTTGAAGTTCTGCTCGGGTACGCGCATTTTCTCGTAAGAAATTACTCAATGTGCCCAGTAGTCGTCCCAAGTCACTGCCGCCGACTTCACGTGCTATTTTGAGTGCTTCAACGATATTATCGGCGACTGGATCAGCAACATACTCCTTGAGCCGATTCAAGGAAGCTACAAAGTCACCGGTTGCACGATAATCCGATCCAAAACGTGCAAAAGCCTCTCGAAGTTCATACGGTCCGCGGTACGAAAGCTGGATAAGAGCCTCTGGCAGCGAAAGCCCAGCACGAATAGCCGATCGTAAGTGATCAACGGCATCCGGCCAGAGCTGCCAGAGTTTACCCTCACGCACTTTCGCACGATGATTCACAACCACGCGAGGCATGATGAAACCACTGCCCGTCCCTAGAAAGGCGAAGCTCCACAGCCCGGTCAGGGCGAAAAGAAGCACTCCTGCTAAAACCCCGCTGAGGATACTCACTCCGGTAAAAGCCGAGGGAGTAATAGTGTGCATCCCAGCTTTACGAAGAGTTACCGCTATCTTCGGTTCCCGTTCAGTCTTGACGGCTCCTTGCGGCATGCTCCAGCATGACCACCATACGAGGAAAACCCCGATCCCCATTGCTAAGCCATAGATAACACCCATTAGCGTCCCGCCTTTGCTGCTGCTAATACTTGTTCGGGCCGGTGTCCGGCGCGAACCCATTTTTCGGGTGTTGGGATTTCTAAAGCTACGCACACCATTTCACCTTGTTGACGGGTAAAAAGCGGTGACATCTCAATGACGCCGTCTTCTACACGACCGCCCAGCATATAGATCTCTTCTACCTGACGATGCCCGTGAGTGTCGCGTCCACAATGAATTACGAGGTCGAAACAGCTCGCTACAGTGGGCACCACGAAGGCGGATGAGATATTGTCTCCTGCCAGCAACGGAAGAGTACAAATTTTAGTGACTGCATCCCGTGCAGAATTCGCGTGAATAGTACACATACCCGGTAAACCCGCGTTAAGAGCGATGAGCATATCGAGGGATTCCGCTTCGCGAACCTCGCCAATGAGTAGTCGATCCGGTCTCATACGCAGAGCCTCTTTGACGAGGCGGCGAAGAGCTATTGCGCCTTTACCCTCTAGATTAGGCTGTCTGCATTGCATTCCAACAACATCGCGCAGAGGAATAGAAAGCTCAAAGATTTCTTCACAGGTCACCACCCGTTCGCGCGGCGGTATGGATGCTGCCAAACAATTTAGCATTGTGGTTTTACCCGCTTGAGTAGCCCCGGACACTAAAATATTGACTCCGCTTTCGACAGCAGCATGTAAAAACGATGCGGCTCCCGCGCTCAGGGAACCAAGCTTTACGAGGTCGGGAAGACGTTTGGCGCGCACCACAAATTTACGAATGTTGAGGGAGGTGTGGGCTCTCGTAATATCGGGAATCACGGCGTGCAGACGAGATCCATCCGGTAACGAAGCATCGACGAAGGGAGATGATAAATCGACACGTCGTCCCGAAGGCTTGAGCATACGTTCCAGGAGCTGTTGAATAGCCTCATCGCTGAGGTGCAGCCCTGTCAGTTCACTCTCGCCAGCACGAGCCACAAAGATTTCATCGGGTGAATTGATCCAGATTTCTTCGACCTCTTCATCATCAAGATAAGGCTGAAGCGGGCCATATCCACAGAGATCGTTACGCAGCCGATGGATAATCTCTTCGACGTTCTCAAGAGGAGGAAGGGAAGCGCGTACCATCCGTCTTTCGTAGGCGGAAACAGTACTTCTAATGAGCCCTTCGACGGCATCCTGTGACGTGTAAGGGTCAAGGTCTCCGTCGCGAATCGCATCACGGATCTCGGCATCGAGCAGAGAATAATAATCTGGCACGACAGCAGATCTCGGGGTCTCCATTGATGTTCTCCCGGTGAAGTTTAGTGTGGTTGGTATTCTCAACGCTCTCTTAAATCAAAAATTTCGCGTTGATGTCACAATATATCCACTGGAAAACATTTACCAAAACTACATATATTTTATGCGTAATGTTCCTCGAATAATTTCTGACTCTCCTGCTAAGACTTATAGGGCTGTCAATTAATGCGTAGACGGGGTGAGGGGAGAACAACCATTATGGTTGTTCTCCCCTCACCCCGTCAAAACATACAAGAGCCTAGAGACCCTAGCCACGAATCATCTTGACCGCATCCTTGATGTCCCCGTCGAAACTTAAATTACCGTGGTCAAGTACTACACCGCGATCACATATCTGTGATACCAGGTCGAGGTCATGACTTACGACAACCAGAGTCTTGCCCGCTTGGATGAGCTCTTGAATCCTTGCAATACATTTCTTCTGGAAAGGTTCATCGCCAACCGCCAGAATCTCATCCACCAAGAAAATATCTGGGTTAGTATGCACAGCTACCGAAAACGCAAGACGCAGGTACATACCGGATGAATAAAACTTCACCTCGGTATCAATAAATTCCTCAATTTCAGAGAATGCCACAATATCGTCAAAGGCATCTTCAATCTCTTTTTTGGTCATACCCAGAATAGCGCCATTGAGGAATACATTATCGCGCCCCGTGAGGTCGGGATGAAAGCCTGCACCCACCTCAATAAGGCCCGCGATTTTACCGCGGTTGAGAACCTGTCCGCCTTCAGGCTGCATCACACCGGAAATCAGCTTCAAAAGGGTTGATTTACCGGAGCCATTGAGCCCCAAAAGTGCCACACGTTCACCCTGTTTTACATTCAGAGTAATACCATTGAGAGCGTTAAACTTCTCAGACAGGTCACCTTTACGCCCCTTCATAAGCCATACAAAGGCTTCTTTCATAGAACGCGTATGACGCAGCACAAAGCTTTTAACGAGCTCATCGACTTGAATAACAACCGGAGCATTCGGATCAATCTCAGGCAGATCTATTTTCTCAATCTTCACAAGAATCAGAGCTCCTGAGCGAAGTTGCCCTCAAACTTACGGAAGAGCAAATCGCCGATTAGAACGGTCAGTAAGGAAATACCAATACCTACCGGAGTCCAGAAACTAAACAGATGCGGAACAATCTCAGCAAAATGTCCCGACTTTTCGAGGTCTGCCGTAGGGCGCCAAAAACCGTAGTGGAAAAGTTCAACCGCAACAGTCAGTGGGTTCAACATAAACACGTTGAAAACCCACGGATACAGAGTGTCACGTACCATGGTCCAGGAGTACAACACCGGGGAGAACCATGTTGCTACCATCAGGAGCATATCAACGATATTCTCGGAGTCGCGGAAGAATACGTTTGCCACACCAAAGATGAGCCCCAGGCCGTAGGACAGAAGCATCACGATAGCCATCCCAGCCAAAATCGCGGCAATATTGCGCAGCCCAGGACGCCATCCCGCAAAGAAGCAAGCGATAAGCATCACCACGATTTGGGGTATGAAATGTACTACCGCCACCCACACAGTTGAAAGTGAGAAGAGCTCCCTCGGAAGATAAATCTTCCGAATCAGGGCGCTGTTAACCACCATCGTGCGGGCACCGTTCCCGAATCCTTCCGAGAAGAAGTTAATCACGATCATGCCCGAAAACAGGTAGATCGCATAGTTGTGCATTCCTCGTTCCAAGCCTAAGAATAAGCCCATGGCAACATAGAACACGCCGAACTGGACGCCCGGCTTAATGTACGACCACAGGATCCCTAGAACCGAGCCACGGTAGCGAACCTGGATTTCCTTATCAACCAGTAACCTCAAAAGGTACCGATTACGAATGGCATCCAGGATTCCCCGCCCGCGGCCGGGGGCTTTCAAAGGTTCATCGTGCAAAGTGCTCATCGCTTAAGTTCAGACTCCGTATGCTTTGCAAAAGTTTCTGCCCATGCATCATAGGAAGCGACATCGGCTGCAGCATCTTGATACCGCTTGCGCAACTGCTCCCAATCTTTAATGATCTTCGCGTGCAATCTGGTAGCGTGAATCAGCTTTGACCGCAGCTGCTGAGGATCACGGCGATACCAGAACAATCCGGTTCCCTCCGCGTTCGTGGCCAGCGCTGAATCAAACTTAGACAGCGTCCACCAGTTAGTTTCCCCGTAGTTGAGCTGAATCTGCGGATGTTCTTTTGCTTCATCATCTACGGGCTTGAACAGCTGACGTGCGACCGTTCTTGCGGTCCACGGCACAAGTTTCTTATATCCCGGTGACTTGAAATTGCGGCGGCCGCGGAAAGGCGGCTTCTTCGATTTAACCGTGGGAAAATCGTCCACATTCGGCTTCATCTGAGACTCCGGGTACTCCCCCGCCAACTGACGAATTACCGGTAAACGAGCCGAAAGTGACTCATGCAAGTGTTCCGGTCCGGCCAGCAAATCTTCCAGCGCCATGAGGCGGCCTGCTTGAGTGTAATACTGCATTGACAACGTGTGCTTGACGTCCAAGAACATGGAGTCAACCAGCACACGGCCACCCTTATCGAAGGGAGAATGCAACAGCGCGGTAATCAGGCGGTTACGTTCATGATAGTAAGCCTGCCAGCCCACCGAGTCATCCTTATCGGTCCATGAAACGTGCCATACACCTGCTCCAGGGAAGGACACTGTAGGGATACCAGCAGCCTTCGCGCGCAAGCCATACTCAGCGTCATCCCATTTAAGGAAAAGCGGTAACGACAGGCCGATCTTGCGGATTACCGAAGTTGGGATAAGACACATCCACCAACCGTTATAATCCACGTCTACACGACGATGCAGCCAGTGCGTGCTGCGCAGGTTGCTGCGGCCTAAGTCGTGACCCATCGCCATGTCCTCGTGAGGCTTCGCGTAGAAGTTACGCCACGGATCAACGACTTCGCCGAATGCATGAAGTACCGAACGGTCGAACATATCGAACATGTGCGCACCCACAATTGTGGGGTCTTTACAATAGTTCGCGAAAGTCACCATGCGCAAAATTGCTTCTGGCTCCACGATCACGTCGTCATCAAGCAGAAGCACATAATCGCTGCCGTTCTTGACTGCCTCGAACATACCACGTGAGAAACCACCAGAGCCGCCTAGATTCCCCTGGTTAATGATGCGGAACTTACCGGCAAGGGGCTTAACGACCTCCTCGAATTCTTCGTGATCCTGCACCTTCGAACTGCCCTGATCAACAATTAGGAACTCGTGGACGGCATCAAAAATTTCGGGGCTATTGCCAAGCGTACGAATGTTGTCAATACAATAATCGACCTTATTCATGGTCGTAATCTGAACCGTTGCTTGACCGGCCTGAACGTCAGCACGGGGCTCAATATCACCTAGCCAATTAGCCTCAACCAGCTCAAGATCTTCAGTTCCAGAAAGATCAAACCAATACCAACCTCCATCGCCGAAAGGCGCTAGGGGCAGGGTAAAGATTGATGTTTCGTCCCCCGAAAGGAGCTTTGCATCCACGCGCTGAATAACACCACGACCGTTGGATTTGTATACGATCACCATGCCTTCGCCACGGGTTTGGACGCTCAGTACGACCTCTTTAAGATCGGTCCAACGGCGCCAATACGATGCTGGGAACGCATTGAAATAGGTGCCAAATGAGAGACTTTGCCCAGGATTAACGTTGATGGAGCGACGACCGATAAGGCCTTCAGCTGCGGTTCGGTTAGCAGCGATATTAGCGGCACTTTGTTCCTGTACCTGCGCCGCCTCTGTAATACTCGTGGTAGCGTCACCATCAATACGGGTTGGCAACTGAACGCCAGCGGCTACGCCAGCATCCACATACAGGGGTACCACGTCGGTTTCAACCGCGCTAGGGAAAATAACGCGCTGCAGGGTTTTCAGAGTTTGAGTTTCAGCCATAATTATGCGTCAACTCCACCAGATTCAATCTTGGCACCCTGTGCAAAGTGCGGACGAATCTTGTTATCAAACATCGACAGCGCCGCGCCGATCGCCATATGCATATCGAGGTACTTGTAAGTACCCAGACGACCCCCAAAAAGAACGTTCTGCTCGCCCTTTGCCAGATCGCGGTACTTCAAAAGTTTTTCACGGTCTACAGAGGTATTTACCGGGTAATAAGGCTCATCGCCCTTATTTGCAAAGCGTGAGTATTCGCGCATAATAACGGTTGCATCCTTGGTGTAATCACGCTCGGGGTGGAAGTGACGGAACTCGTGAATACGGGTAAAAGGAACATCCGCATCAGGATAGTTCATCACGGAACAGCCCTGGAAATCTTCAATCGGCAGAACTTCTTCTTCCAGATCAATGGTGCGCCATGAGAGGTCGCCCTCTGCATAATCGAAGTAACGATCGACGGGACCGGTGTAAACCACAGGAATCTGCCCCAGAACCTTCTCACGAGAATACTCATGATCATCCGAGAAGAAGTCCGTATTCAGACGAACTTCAATATTCGGATGCGCCGCCATGCGTTCCAGCCACGCTGCATACCCGTCGACCGGTAGACCTTCATATTTATCGTTGAAGTAACGATTGTCGTAGGTGTACCGCACAGGCAGACGCGAAATAATGGATGCAGGCAGTTCCTCCGGCGGGGTCTGCCATTGTTTGGCGGTGTAGTGTTTAATAAAGGCTTCGTACAGTGGGCGCCCGATGAGTGAAATACCTTTGTCGTTGAGGTTTTGCGGGTCGGTACCTGCCAGTTCGCCAGCTTGTTCTGCAATGAGCGCCTTTGCTTCTGCGGGAGAGTAAGCAGCGTTAAAGAACTGGTTAATGGTGCCCAGGTTAATAGGCATGGGGTACACAATACCGTTGTGACGAGTGTATACACGGTGCACGTAATTGGTGAACCCAGTAAATCGGTTTACATATTCCCAGACACGCTCGTTGGAGGTATGGAAAAGGTGAGCACCATAGCGGTGCACCTCAATACCAGTCTGCTCTTCATTCTCGCTGTATGCATTACCGCCGATATGAGAACGACGATCCAGCAGAACGACCTTCAGGCCCAATTCGGTCGCTGCCTGTTCTGCAATGGTCAGACCGAAAAGGCCGGATCCGACAACCACGAGATCCGCAGTCATTATTTACTCCTGTATGTCATGGGAACTCGCGTTATATCAACGAATTCACCTGCCGTAGACGCCCTGTGCAAGGGAGCCAATTCTGTTGTGTTTACGGCATACGCTGCCACTGACACAACGATTTTAGTCATTATCTAAAGTTACCCGATAACACCGTCAGTTGCATATTTTCCCGGTACAGCAGACTGGGGGTTTAAACCCACGACGCACACGGTATAAGCGATAATTCCGAAATTCGAGTGTACCAATCCTACCGAAGAACCGGGCTGAGGTATACGGAGTGTCTCAACTTTTGGTTCAAACTGCACGTCTATGCAACCTCTCTCCGAGGCAATCACGCGAGCCTGCACATCACGTAATATTTCCGGTTTTTCGTCGTTATTACCGGTAAATTTCCAAAATATCTGTGGATAACCTGCTCATCACATCTGAATCTCACACGTTATCCACAGAACCACAACAAAGCGGTTGAAAGCACATGGCATACCGACTGATATAGAAATATGAAACTTCGGCTTTTCCACACCCCTGATATCGCAGATGCGAGCGCCCAGGAGCGCTTGACTGATCACGGTTTCTATCCAAGCCTCTTATCTCTTGAATGTTCCGAACAGACCTCGGGGGCACAGGTACAACACATAATTTCGCCCGCTAAAAATGCATATAGTGTCTTTTCTCCTAGCGGTGATTCCGCTCGTTTAGAAGATTGCGTGGCTGCAGCCGCACCTATGGTACATGGAGCCTGGCTCAAACCCGAGCAACCTTCCGATGAGAGACCAGCATCAGTTAGTACTCTTTGCGTACTTCGGGGACCGGATGCGGGCCGCTCCTTCTCACTCCCTCGTGGGTTAACCGTTCTAGGCCGCTCCGAAACGCGTAGCGGTATTTCACTCAATGATCCATATATCAAGCCACGCCACGCCGAATTTGATGCTTCTGGTTCAGGGGTGACTCTCAGGATTCTAGAGCCGGAGGGGACTGCGCAAAGAACCGGCTCCCGTGCGCGCCCAAAGCCTCAAATTCTACAGTGGAACAAACCTTTTATGGTAGGTACTTCACTGTGTGTCATCTGTCCTCCCGGAAAAACCCCGGAGCTTCCCACGCCCTCACACGATTCTTCGCCTTTTACTCCGGTTATTGTTAATCCGCCCGCTCCCCGAAAACTGGGCATGATGCTGATGACTATCCTGTTACCGCTTGTGGCGGGCGTGGCCTTCGCCCTTTTTACAGGTATGTGGATTTTCTTGCTCATGTCTGTGGCTTCTTCACTTTTTATGCTGATGCATTTTTTCGGGGGCAGAGCGGAAAACCGTGGTGCCGCTGCGTTGGTGAAGAGCAGCGCAAAGCAAGAGTTAGAACGAGCACAGGCACTGCCGACAGCAGGAACACTGTTGCACGCAGCGGCCCCTGACGCTGCACGGTCACCTGCTGTAGTCCTAGGATACGGTCCTCGTCTCCCCTATATTTCGGGGCGAAACGTACGATTTGAGAAGATTTCCCCGCATCCACAGGCTCCACATTATATTCCGATCCCAGTACCAGGCTTACCTCACGACGTATTGCTGCGTGCCGAACATCTTCATGCTTATTTAGTACAGCTTGTAGCCCATGCACGCGATACCATCACGGTCATAACCGATGCTGAGCATGCCGAAACACCGCTTTACGGTGCTTTGCGTTCCTTAGGTGTCTGCCCCCGTGTGTTTCTTCACGAGGGTGCGTCTCAGGCTCACCATATTCTCGAAAAGATATGTGATGCTGCAGAACGTCCAGGAACAGCCTTATCGACTTCACAGGAAGCTGGAGACGACCGACTTTTCATCATTTCCGCATCACTAGTGCGTTCCATACCGGCTGCGTTGATTAAACGAGCCGCGCAGGGAGCAAGGTTATGCATTGTTCACATGCCTATCGCCCGTGGAACCATTGATTCACCTCGCTCTGCTTCGGTATTCACCCATATACCCCACCTGCAGGTACATACCCACGGCGATTACCTAGAATCTGTGCAATATCTGCTTCGCGGCAACATCACTGATGATACAGCCCACAAAATCACCGGTTCTTCTCAACACGCAGGACTTACGCCTCACGAAGGGATCGTTCAGAACCACCCCTTAGACCTGCACGATATATGTGCTACAGCGGATGGGCTCAGTACTGACACATACATTCGTACTTTGGGGGCTTTATCTGCGGTCCAGGCGTCATCTCCCCCAGGGTCAGGACACGGCACCGGTTCGGTCCATGCACGCACGCTTGCTTTCTCTGAGCTTACCCAGCAGTCTACGAATCTCCTCTACGAGCAGTGCCTTCAGCGGTGGGAACACAACCGCTACGCAGAGGATATTCGTTGTCTTTTAGGGGCCACCACCGAAGGATTTTGCGATATTGGGTTCACAACACACGGCCCACATTGGCTTCTGGGAGGCACCACCGGCGCAGGAAAATCTCAACTTTTGCGTTCGCTCATCCTTAGTGCGGCTCTGCGATATTCCCCAGAACGGCTGGGGCTTATTCTGGTAGATTTCAAGGGTTCCGCCGGGCTTGGTCCTCTGGCTGAGCTTCCCCATACACTCAGTTTGCTGAGCGATTTCGATGTTGCCGCCGTTCGCCGCGCGCTTGAGTTTTTACGTGCCGATGTGAACCGACGTGAGCTTGATTTACGCAACTTAGGGGTAAATTCTTATCATGACTACCTGCGGTTGTGCGCTTCAACGGGCAAAACACCACAGTACCCGGAAGTTGTGATTGTGGTCGATGAGTTCCGTATGCTCGTTGAGTCTATGCCGGATGCTATGACCGAGCTAATGCGCATCGCTACTATTGGTCGTTCCTTAGGTATTCACCTGCTCTTGGCAACTCAACGACCTCAGGGAAGTATTTCACAGGATATTCGGGCCAATATTGCTACAAACATCTGTTTGCGTGTGGCATCTGCACAGGATTCATACAATCTCTTAGGACATGAAAAGGCCGCGCATATTTCCGCGTCCTCTCCCGGGGCTGGATATGTCAGTCTTCCAGATGGTCGTATTCTAGCTTTCCGTGCCCCACTTGTGGACGCTCTTCCGCAGCAACATGCGGACTTCCAACAGATATATCGGTGGGAGAGTCCGGGATGGGTTCCCCTAAACGAGATACCCTCCGTACAACAAGTTCCAGCCGAAGGTGAGGATAAGCTCCTAACTCGTGCCGTGCACAGTATTCGTGACTTATATCTGTCTTCGCATAAGAGCCCTGCGTTTGTTGACCATTCCGAGCAAAATTCGAGCAGTGTTGCTTATACCCGCGCACGGTATACTCCTATACCGCAAGCATTACCGGAGAATTTTCCTCTAACCCGTACCCTGCTTGATACCGATCTTCATCAAATCCTCGGCTCAGACGGCGCACGTAGACGCGGTTACCTTTTGGGCACCGTCGAAATCCCACAGTACGGTAAACGGCAGCCTATCCGGCTGGATTTAGAGGCACATCCGGGCGCCCTTGCCGTGCTAGGAACTGTTTCCGAACGCACCGCAATCACAAACGCGCTCATAGCCCAAGCTATTGAGCGGCAGAACCCTGTCTATGTTTTTACCTCAGATGCAGGGTATCATCGACGCCTGCACTCGTACGCAGATAGTCTTGCCGTACTCGTTGGCCCCCATGAGCCTCAGCATCTTCGATTCTGCCTCGAAAAAATACGTTCGAGTCATCATGCTGACCAGAGCACTCAGCAGCCTCTGCTCATCTGTGACGGAGTTGATGGATGGCTTGAAATGCTCATGAGAGACCCCCAGACGGAGTCATATCTCTACGATGTATTGGCTCAAAGCTACCGTGAGGGCTACCAGGTTGTTTTTACCTCAGCTCTTCCTCTGCGAGGCAGGTTCAATTCGGTCGCATATTCAACCCTTCTCAGCCGCAGGTTTGTGGAATCGGATTTACTGCGCAAGTCTTCTAAGAGCTATCCTCTACCGAACGCCACACATTTTGCGATCGAAGGCGGGCTCAATACCGCCCTTGTGGGCGATGTTCCTCTGGAAGCATCAACGTTGTGCCCTGTTGTGACCTCATGTGAAAATATCATCGAGCTGCAATCGGGTAACTCCAACTTTTCATGCGATAAGTCGCTCTCACTCCGTCAGTTCCCGCAGACTTTTCCCATGCCACAGCTAGAGACAATCGTCATGTGGCATAGAGGCTACAACGCCCAGGGAACACATATATTGTGCGGCTACTCTCGTACGGGCGATCCTAGTTTTCTTCAGGCCAAGGAAGGCGTTTTTATACCCGTTGTGGGTTCCCGTGCCTCAGGTAAAACGCATTTTCTTTCTGCGCTTCGAATGCTTAACCCGCATCTGGGAGCTCTCTACATCAATGGGAACACCCCACCCGACGCCCAGAAAATTCGCCAGATGTGCAAGTCGGTACAAGATCCCGAGAAAACTCTGATTCTCATCGATGATCTTGCCTATATACCGACAGCCGCTCAGCAGGTGCTTCTTGAGCTCGGGCCGCGTTTCAGGGCTGTTTGGGTAGCATATACGCCATGGGCCCGGTGGCATTCATCCCCCATTTTGACGGCACTTTCTGGATGCTCGCGAGCGGTTCTTTTGGCCCCTGCCTCTATCTCTGATGGGGACATTTGTTCTTTGCATGAGATCCCACGCGATATGTATACCGAGGGGATGTTACCGGCTGGGCGCGGAGCACTTGTGGATGCGGGCCGTGTACAGGCTTTTCAGGTTCCCGATGAGGTGTATCAGTCTGCACATAATGCCGTTCAGGCTTATCAAGAGTAAATTTATCGACCCGCATAACGGGATAATTCTCGTTCCTCTTCCTCAGTAACTTTGAGTGTATATTCTCGGGTTGCACGGGTGAAGAGGAGCGCGAATGCCGTTCCAGCTAAGAGAATTTCCACACAGTTAATCACTAAAAATGTTACGGCAGCAGCTTGTACTTCTGGGGTAAGACTAAAGTATATGGAGAGGTTAGAAGCACCTACAAAAGCAGCACACAGGCTGATGAGCATCACCCAGACACGAGCATGTCCCTGATAGAAACGAACAGCACAGAACATGATGCCTACCCCCAAAGCAACTTGAATGAGACTGTTGACGATACGATCTGCGTTCCT
Source organism: Rothia sp. HMSC071F11 (assembly GCF_001809115.1). Lineage (NCBI taxonomy): Bacteria > Bacillati > Actinomycetota > Actinomycetes > Micrococcales > Micrococcaceae > Rothia > Rothia sp. HMSC071F11. The sequence goes on along the minus strand of NZ_KV795756.1, from coordinate 119,582 downwards.
CTCAGAGTCATTCATGATGAAGGGTGCGATAATTCCGCGGTACACAAGCACGACGGCAAAAAATCCTAATATACCGGAGGTTATTTTTACAGTAATCGGTACGGTGATGCGTGCTTTCATCGTGTTGGTGGTCTTCCCCATCGTACTCTCCTTGCGGTGGGCTCAGATGCGAGGCTTATAGGCTTTTAATTCTAACTGGCAGTCGTTAAGCACGCATGGTCTGACGTTTTATGTCGTGCATTCGTAGAAGTTCACGTAATTTGCTCTTCTTTCATGATTTTTGAACATAGTTATAGGAGTTTCTTAAGTATTGAAACTTAGATACAAGGAGACCCTAAGTGATGCAAACCTCCAAGATTTTAAGATTTTTTTCGGAAAACCCCTTGTCAGAGAGGAATATCCATGCGAAAGTTGATAAGTCAAATTTTTGCACCACTCATTGACGTAAAGATTTGCCTACACGCACACAGAACAAGTTAAGTTATCGCTTGTTGTCAGCTACCGTGCAGTAGCGAAGCACGAGCAAACCATAAGATAGAAGGAGGTCCAGCTGTGGATTGGCGTAGCCGTGCTGCTTGCTTGGATAAGGATCCAGAACTATTTTTCCCTGTTGGAAACACCGGGCCTGCTCTCTTGCAGATTGAAGAGGCAAAAACTGTTTGCCGCTCGTGCGAGGTTATTGACGTATGCCTCAAATGGGCTATCGAAACCGGTCAAGATTCTGGCGTTTGGGGAGGTACAAGCGAGGATGAGCGTCGTGCGATGAAACGTCGCGCCGCTCGTGCCCGCCGTGCTTCCTAACTATAAGCGCGTATTCTCAAAGTAGAAGCCCGGTGTCACTCCTACTTCCGGCAGGAGTGACACCGGGCTTCTGCTATTTTCTTCATACCAAAATGCTACGTTGTACTAACTCAAGACGGCGTTGATAATAACGCGCGTGCCAGAAGGCTCATTCGCTTCCCAACGGATCGAGCCGTTAAGCTCACTGGCAACTAGAGTACGTACGATCTGCATTCCTAATCCTTCATGCTCCGCTGTAGGCCGATATGCATCCGCACCAGATTCTTCGATGGGGTCATCCCCCATACCTCTGCCGTTGTCCGTAATAATAACGGTCAGGGTATTATCCCCCTGCTCATTGATGTTTCGGCGCCCTTCAAGAGTCACACGCCCAGTTTCACCGTTCAGCCCATGCTCCACAGCATTTGCAACAACCTCGTTGATAACTAGGGCAAGCGGAGTGGCAAACTGACTAGGGAGTAACCCAAAGTGCCCCAAGAGCTCTGTATCTACGGTCTGCCCGGGAGAAGCGAGCTCGGCAGCAATATGGAATTGCCGCTCGATAAGCTCATCAAAATCTACACTCTGCGTTAACCCCTGCGATAGAGCTTCATGCACCGTTGCAATTGTAGCCACGCGTCGCATAGCTTGTTCCAGTCCCTGCTTTGCTTCAGGTGTTGTCATGCGCCGCGACTGCAACCGTAAAAGCGCCGAAACCGTTTGAAGATTATTCTTAACACGATGGTGAATCTCTCGGATTGTTGCATCTTTTGTCATAAGCTCCAGCTCGCGACGACGCAGCTCAGTGACATCACGGCACAAAATAAGTGCACCACGACGTTCCAGCCGAAAAGTAGTACTATGCACGAGTGGAATAGAGCGCATCGTTACTCGGGTGCGGCCAATCGTAAGTTCAGTACGTATATCCGCACGGCCCGCTAGAACGAGCTGCAAAGTCTCATCAGCTTCCTCCCCAGAAGGAAGCATATCTCGGGTAACATCCGCCAGGTTGAGGTTCTCAAGATGGTCACCTAGCCCCAAGCGCGCATACATTGAGTTTGCATTGGGTGAGGCCAAAACGACCTGCCCCTGTGGATTAATGACGATAATTCCATCAATGGCACGCGGATTACCACGAGTATTATTCTCCTGCGCCAGAGGATCAGGCCAAATACCGAGGTGAATCATCTCAAGCATATTCTCGGTAACCCAGTTATAGATTTCTTCAGCTTGAGATGATGCCCGCACTACAGTGGGAATCGTATGCATACTCAGAAGCGCAATAGTACGGCTATTACGCACTATTGGCACAAAGGTCACTTTCACTCCGGGGCGCATACTGGGCCCGGCTTCCATAACATGGTGAACAATCTTCTGGGTATGCCAAGATTTACGTGCTTCATCGCAGATATTATCGTCCATCGTGTGATCCACAATATCGTGATGAAACAGAGTGTGAACGTTAGACGGGCGCACATGTGCTATTGCTGAAAACCCGCTGGACGCCGACGGTCCAGAAACGCTATCCGGCCCGCTCCCATCAGCCACCACATAGTCAGTGGGGAACCATACAACAAGGTCACTCTGAGCAATATCGGCAATAATCTGCCACTCCCCGATGATGAGGTGAATCCACTCGGTATCACCAGGACCGAAACCACCAGGGCTGAGATTACTCTCTGTAAAAGACATTGGGCTCTCCCAAGAAGTTGAATACGTCTAACCTATTCTACGGTTCAACCATGTTTTCTGGATATATGACGTGGAGAGTTTATAGTTTTTACGCCTTATTCATGCGCAATAGATCCTATTGTTACTTTTCGGTTTCGTATCCCGAGAAAAGGCTCACCTCAGTTTCCTAAGGCCCAACGATGTGTATAGCTTGCGAATCCCAACAATAAGCGGGCTTCTGGGCGCATATTCCAGAAGAGTCTGCCCACGAAACCATGCCCGATCCACGGTTTTCCGGTCATACGGTAAAAACCCCGAAATAGGGTTTCGCGGCCCAAAACGCTGCCAGGTATTCGCCAGTTCTCGTTCCGCGTCCCGTCCGGTTGCCTCAGCACGAACCTTGTTAAGCCAGATATGAACCTTGGCAGTATCACGAAGCGTACAGGCACCTTCATGCATTTGGTCATACGCACGGATCGTTCGAGGGATACCGATAATATCGGCGTTTCCCAGTAATACAATATGATCCGCCATTTCAAGAGCCGTTATAGCAGCACCATTGCGGCGGGGACCAGCCTGCGCAAAACCAAGCTCGGCATCTGACTCAAGACATGCTGCTGTGTCAAGAATAATGACATCATAGCGATGCGCAAGCCACTTTATACTATCGCGGAGCGCACGCGTTCGCAGCTCAGGCCAGCGATCGGGACGAGTTATACCGCTCAAAAAATCAAGATAATACTTTCCCACCCGCAGAGTGCTAATTGCCTCATCGCTAATCTGGGTGTCAAGCTGCCCACGCTCGATAAAATGACACAGCTGTGCGATACCAGAATAATCATCTAGAAGACCTAAAAGAGGACTTAATGAGGGGTTATAGGTATCGGCATCGACTAAGCATACACGCATCCCCTCAGCGGCAGCGCAGTTCGCTAGGTTAAGCGCTAAAGTGCTACGCCCCGGCGCTCCCCCTGTGCCCCAAACGGCAACAATAGTTCCTCGGTTTCCAGCTTCTACAGTGTCGTCTATTTGAGGCGCAGAAAACTGTGGATAGTATTGTCGGGGCGAATCTCTACGTTCGTTCAGAGTTGGCTGCTGCATATTACTTTCAAAGTGAGCAGAGGCTTCGTAACCTTCCTGAAGCTGCGACGCTTTTAATTGCTCTTGCGAAGGGCAAGACAATGGAAAATCCATGCTGCTTTGTTCAGTCTGGCTTCTATTCGGGTTTACTAGAGCATAGCCGTATCCAGAAGTATCGGGATGCAGGTATTCTCCTGACCCGTTGTAGAGATTCTGCGTATCATATCCGTAGTGTCCGGAATATCCCGAGTCGTACCCATACCCGTTCTCCGCTTTTTGAGGAGTTATGCCGAGTTCCTGTTCAGGCTCAGCAGATGCCTCATCAAGTAGTTTTTCCACTACCGCTGGCAGTTGATGCGGTTCCGTATCTGTTGCAAGAGGCATAACAAGATCCGGAAGCGGAGTATCTTCAGGAACCAAAGCAATAAATTTTACATCTGCTTCGTCCAGTTCGTGCAGAATAGATACGGTAGCTTCCTGGGGCAGACCCACGCTGAGGATAGCACACGCTATTCCGGCGTGGGCATAGCCTAAAGCATCCGCAAAAGTATGAGCGCTTCGAGCAACGCTAACACGCCCCCGTTGAGATTCGATAGCGTTCAGGATGGTACCGTCGTCTCCTAAAAGTACCAGAGGGATATTATGGATCACTTAGTTCCCCTCAGATTTATATTCAATAGGCACAAGGGTAACTTTTGTCTCTGATGACATGGCATGCAGAATGTCCGGCAGCTTTTCGGATTCTATCCAAAGCTGTACATTGGCATGCCCGTTCGCACCCAAAACCCCTTCATCAACCGCAATAGTTGATATTTCTGCATTCTGAACAAGAGGTTTTTGTTCAGACTCAATATCCTCGTTTTTGCCTTCGCCCTCAGGCACTTTCTGCTTTTCCTTACCGGAGGAGATGACCCAGATATCCACACGTTCGCCAGCTTTAAAAGTAGAAGCTATTCCACGATCAAGGGTTACCGTAACAAGCCGTCTGCGCTCCTGGATATTCTCGTTTGCAGATGCCGAGCTAATAAGCTCCCCCGCAGGAATTTGCCGCACAGCGATATACTTTCCTGATTCAAGTTGCTCACGTGAAAGATAGCGATCTTTACTATCACCCAGATTAACCTGTTTTTCAATCAGCATATCTGGAGTAATCTTTTGCCCAATAGAAATATCATTCTTCGCAGTGTAATATGTATAAGTCTGATTATTAATTCTAATAATTCCAATCACTCCCGCTATTGAAATCAGAATTAAGATAAGACCAACAATAAGCTTCGGGTCTTTAAAACCCGGCTTGTGCATACGCATACTACTTTCTTCAGATTGATGCATATTCGTTCTGGAGATTTTATTATGCTTCACTGCATAGACCTTTCATCCGGAAGTGTCGCTACCCTAGCGGTTTGTAGCTGTTTTCTGCGCTTTCATCAGGGAGCAAGCGCCTAAATTATATAGCACCACACTGCACACCTTGAAAGCAATTATTACAATTTTGAGCGCGGTATCATCTCTTTGTGTGCATAATATCTAAACTACAAACCTATGAATATGAGATGTGCAGCTAGATAATTTTTTCAGGCTTATGTACATAAATAAGCTGGCATAAGCCTATTTAGTAGACTATACTGAAACTACACATTAGCTGCTCCCCAAGAGCACAAAGGGACCCAAAGACTCTGTAGCGGAAGGATTTTTTACCATGTCTGCACCACGTTTTTTGACACTCAGCGATGTCGCCGAAGAGTTGCAGGTGTCGTTGAGCCAGGTACGAGCACTCGTTCGTAGCGGTGAACTACCAGCAATTCAAATTGGTGGTCGCAACCAATGGCGTATTGAGCGCACACGCTTCGAAGAGTACATTAACGAACGCCACGAGCAGACACTAGAAGCCATCGCCTCCGGCAAAATGACGAAAATCAAAGCCAACTAATTGACCGTCACAATAGCACATATACGGGATGTGGGGATTATCCTCACACCCCGTTCTTTATATGCCAGCGCATTGGAGTATGCGGAATAAGGTTCGCATGGAGCTAACGCCATTTCGATAAAATCTGCCCCAACTCGTGCGATAACACCTTCAAACATCGTGTTTACTGGGGAAGCACAAGATAACCGCACAGGCTCTTGGGCCATCATCAAGGCATAGCAGGCGTCGGACATACTAAACCTGTAGGCACGGGCCTGCACATCAACCTTGACCTCTGCCGCCTGACTCTCGCTTTCCCACCACAGGATGCTCGATTCTGGAATAAGGATATTCTCTCGTCCTGTGCTTATCTGAATCCATCCTTGACCAATCGCTTCAAGATACCCTTCACGAACCATCCCGTCCGTACCATTGACTTTTACCCTGCTCCCATGTTGAGCCGCGCATCGCTCACGCATGGTTACCGCCATATACTCCATGCGGGCACGTCGCTGTGCCTGGTTCTCAAGAGCCCGGAGCTGCTCCGCTTCAAACTGTATGTCTAAATCTCGAAATAATCGTTGCATTCTCATGCTATGAGCCTACTGCATTCTAAGGTTTTGAGGCACATTGTACCCCGCACAGAACCCTGGAAAATCAGTATTTCCCCGAGAATTATTACTAAATGATTAAGATTTTGCCCCTCAGATTTACATCAACCATGTAGGCACGGTAAACATAACATATAAGAACATCAACGACTACCAACGCCAAGGGGGAATACGATGAAGTCACAAGCTCAGATGAGCGTCCTTGATGGAGTGCTCAGCATCGGCGTTCCCACGCTATCCGTTCTCTCAGGGGCGCTAGCGCATAGTGTTCGCGTTATATCTGTATCTTTGACGGGTTTGGAAAACGCTATGATGATGAGCGTTGAAGTCCTCTCTGCAGCCGTCATGCTCTGGTGGGCTCTTGGCGTTATCCTCGGTGTTGGATACCTTCTGAAAGTCAGAGCCGGTTCCATACACCTGCACCACCGTGAGGATCGTGGAACTTTTCTGCTCCCCCGGTATATACGCAACACTATTCTTACTCTAGGCGGTGCAGCATTAGGTCTTAGCGCGGCATTTGCACCTGCACAGGCCGCAGATGCGCATCCGAATATCAGCAGCCCTGCAATATCTGCGCCGTCTCAGCTTTCGGCTTCCCCTGCTGCCCACTCGGCTTCGTCGTCAGAGGCATCTGTGGAAAATTCTACGCCCAGCACGGAGGCGAATGCTTCACCGCAGGAGTCAGCCGCAGGAACCCCTCAAGGGGTACCGTCTCAGAACTCTCCGTTCTACCAGGCTGCTGCCTCATCTCCGCAGGTTACTGGGGCGGCCTCCGCTTCTCCTCATGAGTATTCTGAGAGCCCGGCAGTACCCGTTAAAAAGCACCAGCAGCAGCGTCCAAGTCTTTCACCCTACGCGCAGCCCTATGGTACACCGCCGCCATACATATCTGCCGAACCGGCGGTTCCTTCAACAACCCAGCCTCAAGCAGAACATCAGAGTTTGAGCCCGTTCTTCGGCGGCCAACGAGAAGGCGCACCTTCCAGAGAGGTAGCACCAGCATCTCGAAACCACACTACGCGTTCCAGCCACCAAGTTGTTGTGGGTGATTCTCTCTGGTCCATTGCCTGCCACGAGCTGAGCGACGATGCCTCTCCTCCGGAGATTCTGGAATACTCCCTGAGAATTCACGCTGCCAACCTGGACGTTATGGGGGATAACCCCAATATCCTATATCCGGGTCAAACTCTCACATTGCCTGACCGATAAGTACGCTATTTTTCTTCTCGACCGATATGCCCAACCACTATGCAAAGGAGCTAAATCATGACCGCTATCAATATTTCTCTTCACGATCTCTCCAAGAAGATCGAGAGCCATCTTCTCGAAGAAGCAGCCGCCAGAGCGCAACAGGGTGATATTCCCGATGTACCACCATCGACCGCGCCAGGAAATCTTGTCCAATCACAATATGGAGTAGTCCTCTCCCCGATCAATATGTACGCTCAAGATCAACAGAATAGAGAATCTCACCATATGTTGCCACAGAACACTGCTGTTAGGGCACGCATTCGTTCCCGGAAAAGTGCATCTCACGGGCGACCTCTTAAGCGCTCCGATTCTGGAACCCTACGCATTGAGTCGCTTTGCGCAGGCATAGGTTTAGCGGTTCTTGAGGTTCTTATGAAAAAGCGATCCGCACAGCAGTTCAAACACTGGCTATCACCCGAATGCTTCACGGCGTTGGAACAGCGCCGTTCCTCACAAGAGCAACATGCTAGTTATCTCGCTTTTACCAAGACCCCGCACGTAGCGCGGAGCCGTGCTCAAAGACTTAATGACGAGACATATGAGGCATGTATTATTCTCACGGACGGTGTTGTAACCAGGGCTATGGCAATGCGGGTGCAGGCTCGCTACGGCGGGTGGGATATTACTGCACTGCACTTTATCTAAACCGCATAACCAGATGTGGGCACCCCAAGCTTTTGGGAGTGCCCACATGCATAATAAAAATAGTGAAGAAGCTGCTAGTCAGCGTTCTCTACACGAACATCGGTGCCACCTTCTTCATTGGGTGCAGAGTACTGCAAGAACTTTGGGCGGCTCGGAGACTGAAGCTGCACCGCCGAGGCCTTGGTTCGCTGCTTCGACAAATCCAAATTGAAGAGGTAACTAACGGTCTCTTCACGAATAGCATCAAGCATAGCCTGGTACATGCTGTAGCCCTCACGCTGGTATTCCACTAGGGGGTCGCGTTGTGCCATCGCACGTAGTCCGATGCCTTCTTTCAGGTAGTCCATCTCGTACAGATGTTCAGGCCAGCGTTCTCCAATAGTCGAGAGCATTACACGACGCTCAATCTCACGCATAGAATCTTCGCCTACAGATTCTTCGCGTTCATCGTAGACAAGATGCGCGTCTGCAAGGATCTCTTTGACTATCTGGTCGCGAGTAATCTGGGTTCGATCCCCGGCGTCTTCCGCCAGGTCGTCGGCGGTAATACTGACGGGATAGATGCTCTCAAGAGCCTCCCACAGGTCGTCAAGGTCCCAATCTTCTGCGTGCCCTTCGCTGACACGTTCGTCAATGGCGGTCGTCAAGACCTCGTCCACGAAACCAGAGATCTGTTCCTTGAGATCGTCGCCGTGCAGAATCAGAGAACGGTCCTTATAGATGGCTTCACGCTGACGGTTAAGAACATCATCGTATTTCAGCACGTTCTTACGCTGTTCTGCGTTACGTGACTCAACGTTTGATTGCGCAGTCGCGATAGCACGTGTCACCAACTTCGAATCTAGAGAAGAATCTTCCGGAGCCATCGCCATGAGGCGGGTTGCAGCGCCGGTATTAAACAGGCGCATAAGTTCGTCAGTGAGTGAAAGGTAGAACCGGGACTCGCCAGGGTCACCCTGACGGCCAGAACGACCACGCAGCTGGTTATCGATGCGGCGCGACTCATGGCGTTCGGTGCCTAGCACATAAAGACCACCAAGTTCCGTTACCTCATCGTGCTCGGCCGCTGCCTCTTCCTCACACTGTTCCAGAATGTCGGGCCAGCGTTTCTCATATGCTTCAGAATCGCGATTCGGGTCAAGACCCAATTCAGCCATCTTGGCGACAGCCTCGAATTCTGGGTTACCACCAAGCATAATATCGGTACCACGACCTGCCATGTTGGTAGCCACCGTTACGGCACCCTTGCGCCCTGCCTGAGCCACGATGTGAGCCTCACGCTCATTGTTCTTGGCGTTCAACACCTCATGGCGCACACCTTCTTTTGCAAGTTGACGCGAGAGGTACTCCGACTTCTCAACGCTCGTCGTACCCACCAGAATAGGCTGTCCCTTTTCATGGCGTTTCTTAATGTCTTTAACAACGGCTTTGAACTTGGCTACCTCGTTACGGTACACCTTATCCGGGTTGTCAATACGCTGCACATCCTTATTCGTGGGAATAGCAACAACACCCAGCTCGTAGGTGCTCATAAATTCAGAAGCCTCAGTCTCCGCAGTACCAGTCATGCCGGAAAGCTTATCGTACATACGGAAATAGTTCTGCAAGGTTACGGTTGCCATCGTCTGGTTTTCAGGCTTAATTTCGACGCCTTCTTTAGCCTCAATAGCCTGATGGATGCCATCGTTATAGCGGCGTCCAGGAAGAATACGACCAGTGTGCTCATCCACGATCAGGACTTCACCGTCGATCACCACATAGTCTTTGTTATTGGTAAACAGCTCTTTCGCTTTGATGGAGTTATTTAAGAAACCAATAAGTGGAGTATTCCTGGATTCGTACAGATTCTTAATACCCAAATGGTCTTCAACTTTATCGATGCCAGATTCGAGAATACCGACGGTGCGTTTTTTCTCGTCTACCTCGTAATCTTCATCTTCTTTAAGAACGTTTTTTGCGATGCGCGCGAATTCACCGTACCAACGGTTCGCTTCACCTGCAGCTGGTCCCGAGATAATAAGGGGGGTACGCGCCTCATCAATCAAGATCGAATCGACCTCATCAATAATGGCAAAGTTATGCCCGCGCTGTACCTGCTCGTCAACGGTCCATGCCATATTGTCACGCAGGTAATCGAAGCCAAACTCATTATTCGTACCGTAGGTAATATCGGCTTCATACTGTTTACGGCGTTGGTCCGGGTCCATCGACGAGAGAATCACGCCAGATTCCATACCAAGGAACCGGTAGACACGACCCATCAGATTCGCCTGATATTCAGCAAGGTAATCATTCACCGTTACCACGTGCACACCTTTGCCACTGAGTGCGTTTAGGTATGCGGGCAGAGTTGCGACAAGAGTTTTACCCTCACCGGTTTTCATCTCAGCGATATTTCCCAAATGCAGGGCAGCTCCGCCCATAACCTGAACCTTGTAGTGACGTTTTCCAAGGGTACGCTTAGATGCTTCCCGGACAACAGCGAAGGCTTCAGGAAGCATAATATCCAGGGATTCGCCGTCCTCAATTCGGGCACGGAACTTATCGGTCTCGCCGCGAAGCTCGGCATCGGTCATAGACGCAAAACTATCCTCAAGCGAATCGACCGCCGCGCTATACGCTTCTAACTGTCGAAGAATTTTTTTATCGCCAGTGCGGAGGATTTTCTCTAAGAAAGATGCCACTGAGCTTCTACTCCTTGTTGTCTTCGTCCCCTCATGAGGGCGACACAAAATGCGCCCACGGCTTGAGGCTTTCCTAACTATTGTAGGGCAGAGGTATCCATCTGACAGTCACAGTCCTCATTTTTACGCTCTGCGCGGGTAGAAATAATAATTATTTTCCTCACAGGAATATAGCAGAACCCGAAACACTCGCTAGAAAGAAAGCATTTCGGGTTCTAAATCTAAATGAGTATTAATAATGAGGAGTGTCGTCTACTCTTCGGTGAGAGTGATAATACCGTAGCTCCATCCTTTACGGCGATATGCGGCTGCCGGTGCTCCTGTTTCTTTGTCAATATAAAGGTAGAAGTCATGACCAACGAGCTCCATACGATCCACGGCTTCTGCCGGAGTCAGCTTTTCACCTACAAAACTCTTGTGACGAATCTCAATTGGTGAAGCTGCTTCATCGACGAGGGTAACCTCGCTATTGTCGAAGGCTGCTTCTTCAACAGGAACATCGGGTAGCAAAATTTCCGTAATCGTCTCGGTAACCGTAGGAAGCGATCCTGTAGCATCTGCGACAGAAACAGGATGCTTACCACCATGTTTGCGTAGCTTACGACGATCACGTGCTCGACGCAGGCGTTCCAAGAGCTTTCCATAAGTCTCATCAAAGACCGCAAATTTATCATGTCCTTGGGCTTCTGCACGAAGCACCGGTCCACGTCCAACAACGGTAATCTCAACACGAATTGACTCGCCACCAAGATGGCCATCTTTAGTAACTTTGACGTCGATATCGCTCACGTTGTCGCCAAGCTGCTCGAACTTTTCGACCTTCTCTTCGACATATTCACGAAGACGATCCGAAATCTTGATATTACGTCCGTAGATGTTGACTTCCACGATATTTCCCTCCAAAGTGTGGGGGTTATGCACCGTACTCGGTTGAGTTCGATACCGGGAGCCCGTCCTTGAGGCTCCTTGTCATTATTTTATTACATTCTTATGGTGCATGTCACCGGAAATGACAATTATTTTCGTAGTACGAACACTGTGTATCAAAACGCAGAATAGCCTTAGTCCGGGTGTACCATAAGGGCTTCCTCGTCCACTTTTTTCTGCATCGACACAGCAGCTACACAGGCTGCTCCCAGAACTCTCGCGCCACCCTGGTGCAAGACTCGTGATGCTTCAAACACGGTGGCACCGGTAGTCATCACATCATCGCACACAATGCACAGTGCCCCAGCTACACTTGCTCTGGGTGACACCCGCATCGCTCCCTCCATACGCTGGGCTCGCGCGCTAACTCCGAGCGTTTTCTGTCCTGCTGTATTCGGCCTTATTAAACGCTGGTATATGTTTTCTTTTTCTAAACTCAAGATATGATGTGTCTTCACCCGCACTTTACGTCTGTACAGAGCTACAGAACGATTAAGCTCGTGTTCTACCTGTCGCGCAAGCAACTCAGCCGGTACGTAACCACGACGCTGCACGCTACGTTGTGATGAAGGGGCGGGTATCAATAGGATGCGCGTTCCTGCGGGAACTTGCGCACGGTCAATAATCGTTGCCACGGCCCTGCCCAATGCGCGCGCTAGTTCGGGAACCGCATCAGTGCGGCCCGCATTCTTCATGGAAAGGATCACATGCGCGAGTGTTTTCTCATAGATACCTGCTGCAACCGCTCCCGGTACGGGGTGCTGCAGCACAGGAGTGTGCACGGCGGAGGTTTGTTTTCTCAGTGAAGTCTCGCACCGAGTACATAAAGCCCGGCGAGTACCGGCAGCATCTAAAAGCGCCGTACCGCCTACACCGCATCCGACACATGTTGCCGGAAAGAACAGCTCCCACACTGCGTAAAGAGCCTTTTTACCTCTCTTTCGAGGTGTTTTATCCATTGCTCTTTTATCCTGCGTACGTAATCTCACTCAGCGATCCGCTTATGAGTTTCCAACCGCGGTCTTCCAGAAGATAGCACTCTCCCGTATCGACATGCCCAATAATATGACCGCTGTCCCCTGCTGCAGACATAGAGCGCAGTCCCTCCAACCGATCCAGCTTTGTCTCCTCACTGTTGAGAGAGGTTAGTTCTGCTTCCCCTGTGGTGGTGTTGACGACGGCAAGGGTCTGTTCTCCCGCCCAATCTACACAATGGGGAGATACAGAGGCGTTAACCCGCACTAATTCGGTAAAGCTACGCGGTTTGCCACTCTCATCACGTATAATCCCTGAAATAACTAGCATTGACGCATTATCTCGCGTGGTGATAAACGCGCCCCGAGTGCCGTCCCGTGAAATTTTAAGAGAGTTAAAAACGAGACCATTTTGCCAGGGAACAGAGATGTTAATGCCTTTTTCTCTTTCCTCAACGCTATCGGATGCCGGGTTAAAGGCGCGTACTGTTCCGCTATGATCGGTGGCCCATACCCATCCATAATGGTCAATGCTGGGGCGAGATAAGTCGCGTGTTTCCCAAACTTTTGAGGAATTTGTATCGCGCACTGTATAAAGCTTTTTACGCCCCTCGCTTAAGTAAGCGTAGGTAGTGCCGTCATATCCGATAGTTGGCGCCGAAGGATCCTTAATTTTTTCCACTAGCGTGCGCTGCGAATCCCCAGCATCAAAATCACGCTGAGTTACTAAACGGTCTTCATTAAGCGCCACAATTCTAGTATTAGACTGCGTCACCAAAGGTATTTCATGAAATCCTTCGGGCTTATCTGATGATGAAATTTCGTGGCCGTTATAGCAGAAAACTACAGTCTCAATACCCGTAAAATTGCTGGCAAGATGCACAATCTGCTGGCGTAAACGTGCTAATTGAAGTTCATCTGTAGATTCGCCTCCAAAATCAACCTTTATCGTATGTTTTTCAGCGTCAAAGTTAGCACCATTAACTTTCATGGACTCATAAGTCGCTGAGAAGACAGATTCCTTGAGATAATTTGCTGGTCCCATGATTAGGGTTTGAGCCAGCGTTTTAAAAATTTCATCGCTACGTGCGAACCAGCGTAAATCTGGCACCGCGTAGGTATAGCTAGGATCGTAGTAATACAGACGGTAGGATTTGAAAGAACGGTCAAATTCACTACCGTCTATCCACAACCCGTTGGGGCAGTTACGTATGCGCCACTCACCGCCCTCCTGAATCATCTCGAACGTTTCCGGAGTTGGTGCAGGAGCGTTGATAAAGGAAGTAACTAAACCTCGCTCATCCACACGAGCAGTTTGCTTAATCGAAACCTTATAAATATTATCCTCGCCACGAGTGATACGCGCGGTCTCAGAATATATACGGGTCTGAACCTCTGGAACCCATTGTTGAGCAAACTCTGTCGTTAAGTACTGGCGAGCCACTCCGTAATTATCGGAGCTATCAACACCAGCACGCAGAAAGCCTTCAATAATGCCTTCCGGAGTTCCGCCAACCTGAGGACTCATAGCATGGATTGCAGACTTTCTATCGTCTGCATTATCCAAAGACTCTGAATACTTTTGAATACCCTTGGGATCTGGCAATCCAGAGCATGCCTGCACCAATAAAGCAATACTTCCGACTCCGCCCAGAAGCATCGTGCGGCGTGAAAGAGTGGGCAGGGTCTCTGACAGCGTCTGTTTGTGCGAAGAGTTTTGAAATATTCTGCGCATTATATCTGTCCTTCAGACGCATCATCTTGAGTTTCATGACGGGTTTTACGCAATGATGTCGAAAGAGTATCGCCCGCAAGAGCGCTGTGAGCATATGCCTCTGGCTCAGGTTCTCCGGTAATCAAGACCGGGGAAGGACCGAGCTCTCCCCCCTGAACAAGCGGCAAGTTCATCGTGAAGCAGGCGCCTTTTCCTTTTATGCCCCAAGCCTCAATACGCCCACCGTGCAAACGTACATCCTCGGCGGTAATAGACAAGCCCAACCCAGTACCCCCTAGAGTACGTTTGCGTGAGGTATCTGCACGCCAGAAGCGGTTGAAGACCTGTGCTGCTTCCTCCTCACTCAAACCGATGCCATGATCGCGTACCGCCACACCCAAGTTTGTTGCATTCGTGGCGATGTAAATATCGACGGGCTTGGATTCACCATGCTCAATAGCGTTAAAGAGGAGGTTACGCAAAACACGTTCAATACGAACCCTATCGATATCAATATCAATATGCGCCTGCTCAGAATGCACAATAAGCCTGGTCCCGGTACGTTCCAGATGCGGAATAACCTCGACCAAAACATCGTTAAGAACACTCATAAAGTCTTCAGCGTCGATGTTCAAAACGGCGCTGCCTGCATCAAAACGCGAAATCTCCAGAAGGTCAGAAAGCAAGGCTTGGAAGCGATCCACCTGGTTATGCATAAGCTCCACACTGCGCGACTGCACAGGATTGAGGGTGTCACGCGAGTCATAAAGGAGTTCGCTGCTCAGACGTACCGTCGACAACGGTGTACGCAGCTCATGCGACACGTCCGAGACGAATCGCTGCTGCAGCGTCGATAGTCTCTCCAGCTGTGTAATCTGATCCTGCAGGCTATCCGCCATTTTGTTAAAGGAAATTCCTAATCGCGCAGCCTGATGTTTACCACGAATGTTAACGCGGCGGTTTAGGTCACCGGCAGCAAGTTTCTCTGCTGTAATAGCGGTCGAAGTGATCGGGCGTACCACTAAGCGAGTGACAAACCACACAATTGAAAGTACTAGAATCAGCAACACTGTGAATCCAGTACTTAACACAACATTGATATACGTAATGGTCGATTCAGACTCGCTTAAGTCGTACACCATAAACAGCCCATAATTGGGGTTCTGAGGAATGGATACACTCGTTCCAATAATCAAGGCCGGGTAAGGCTCACCATTGGATTTTCCAGGTTCTGAAAGCGTCGTTTTCTCCCAAAAAACACCGGGAGAATCCCGCACAGTATCTTTAAAATCTGTGGGTATTACTGAGGCATCTAGAGGCGCGTTATCGCTACTCTGCTCAGGAATAAACCCCTTCTTCGATTGCTGATCCAAGGACACTAAAACCCAGCGCCTCTGAGTATCGCCGCCAGCGTCAAGAACCGTGAGGTTGTGTTTAACAGTACGTCGAACTTCGCTGTCTTCACGCGCACTAATAGGATCCAACACTCTCTGTACAGTCTCAAATCCCTTACTAGTTTCTTCTAACGCCTGGTTCTTTTTATTCTCAAAAAGCGATGTTGCAATCTGGTTAGACAGCGAGGTTCCTACCGCAATAAAAGCAATAAGCATCATGATGCCCGCGCTGGTCACGGACCGAAATTGCAGAGAATGAACCCACAACCGGTGAATTGCGCGGAATGGGTTGAGGGTTCGCTTTTTCCGGGGCTTAGACTTAGCGTCCAAGTCCCGACTATCGGAGGCTCCAGAGGTTGCGTCAGGTGTGGGCATAGGCAAAGTTACTTTCCAGACATGAAGATGCGCATAGCGGACTGAAATATCACGTTAGGCGGCACCTCCAACGTTCTCTAGGGGTACTTTATATCCGACGCCGCGCACCGTTTGGATAACCTGTTCGGCACCAATATCCGTAAACTTCGCGCGAAGACGCTGCACGTGAACGTTTACCAAAGAATCGCTCACATCGCTGTAGCCCCAAACAGTCTCTAACAGCTCTTGACGGCTCATAGCCTGCCCCGGACGGCGAACCAAAGCTGCAAGAAGGTCGAATTCCAAAGGTGTCATAGGCACTTCAACACCTTTATACTTGAGGGTTCGGCCATCCATATCCATGATGGTATCTCCCACCCGCACCACCAACTGGCGGCTCTCACGCGGGCGCAAACGAGCACGGATACGAGCCATAAGCTCAAGATGTTTAAAGGGCTTTGCGATGTAATCGTCAGCGCCAGCTTCCAGCCCTTTTACCACATCTTCAGTATCGCTTTTAGCAGTCAGCATGATAATAGGCACATTAGATGACGAACGGATCTGCTCACAGACTTCGATACCGCTCTTCCCCGGAAGCATGAGGTCCAGCAATACCAAATCTGGTGAATGCCGCATAAACGTCTCAAAGGCGCGAGAGCCGTTTTCGCAAAAAACTGCGTTATATCCCTCCTGTGCCAGGACAATGCCGATCATTTCTGCAAGAGCGTCATCATCATCAACGACCAGGACGGTCGAGGTGGTGGTGGTCATGGCGTCTCTCCTCTATATTATTCGGTGATTATAGTAATTATCCTAAGCCCTCAGCCGCCATTTCTGCGACTATTCGCGCATACTCTGTGGTTCTCGCCATCTGAAGTGTGGCCTCATGCGGGTTTATATGTGTAGTATTTGCACGATGTGTTAGCCCAACCGAACGTATCTCGGTTTTCTGTAGTCCAACATCATTCCACAGTCTCCACAATCTCTGTGCTTGCTGCGGTATAGCATCCGATTCTACGATGGGCAGCCAAAGCCTTGCTCCGGATTCTAGTACGGCTGCCGCTATTTCCCAGCGATGCGGGTCGCTAAGAGGCTGTGCCTGAATCAGATTCTGGCTTGCCTCGTCCGGGTCAAAAAGCAGTTCGGCAGGATTATCTGCCGTTGAAAACGTACGGGCTATAGCGCAAGCATCTGCCACAGAGCTGAGGTTCGACGTGCGATCATCAGGATACGTCAAGGGAACCTTGGTGAGGTTCAGCATAGGCGTTATGGTAAGTTCGGTAAAAGTATTGGCGCAGATACGGTAACTTTCGTAGATTTCGCTAACCGGTACCGCTGGGATAGTGCGAAAACCACTCACCGTAGGGATAGTACCCGAAATAATGCGCCCAAGTTCCGGCTCGTCCAGTTGTACCGTAAGACGGGCTTCGGGCTGGTTGAGGGCTTGACGGATAAGAGAGATGCTCTCCCCTAGCCCTTCTAGAAAGGCATCCCGTATATCGCGTGCCGCCCCCGCATCACTGATGGCGCGCTCGCCATTAGGCGCATAGACCCGCGCAGCAAGGGTGTATGGTCCGCACAGCTGAATTTTGAAACTGGGCGCAGCATCCTCAGGCACTGAAGCTCCAGAAGACTCACCGCCTACGACATCGGCGAGTGCGTTAATATCTGAGACATAACAGGATCGCGCACGCGCACTTTCGCGGGTACCGCCGCCTCTAGCATGAACTAATCGCCATCCATAGGATGCGCCTTCAAGTTCCATTCCAGAGAGCGTGGCAATGGTGCGAGCAAGAGTAGTGCTCTGCCAGCCACGCTCTGGAAGCTCCGGTAGGAATGGAAGATGCGGATGCCCCAACTCACCACGCACACGATGCAGGGCATCTATTATCTGCGTGCCGGGGAATTCGCCTAGTCCGCTGGCTCGTACCGCAACGGTATCGCGCTCAGCAAGCTCGGTAGCGAACTCACGTTCGGGTGCACGATAATCACCCGGTAGCAGCAGGCGCTCGGGCACATACTGTTTTCGGGTGTTTTCGTCCGCAAATCTGGTAGAGAACGAGGTCATCAAATCTACGCTAGCATCTAATCCGTCTGACGGTCGAGAGAATCATCGTTTTGAGCCAGCTCGTCCTTATGCGCGTGCGCTATTTTTTCGTGGTGTCGAATAACCTCGGAAATAATGAAGTTCAAAAATTTCTCCGCAAATTCGGGATCGAGACTAGACTCTTTCGCCATAGCCCTCAGACGAGCTATCTGGGCTTCTTCTCTTCCTGGATCACCCGCAGGCAGGTTATGCTGTGCTTTAAGAACCCCAACGCGCTGGGTGGCTCGAAAACGCTCCGCAAGAATATGAACCAACGCGGCATCGAAGTTATCAATAGAGCGCCGCATCGCGAAGAGTTCTTCGTAAACCTCGGCGGAAACTTCGTCTCCCATGGAGGTGGCACGCGGATCAAATTCTTGCTGGGTCATTATAGGTCCTTAAGGGTTACGAGCATTATTACACTGCTGCGTTTTCACGAAGATCATCAAGGTCTTCACGAGCAAGTGAGTAAGCACGGGCTATGGTGGACTGTCCTAAAACTCGTGTGCCCTGGTAAAGCACCATAGTTTGCCCGGGTGCCACGCCAAAGAGCCCATCGTGCAGACGCACCACAGTCTCTACACGAAGTTTTCCGGGGGTTTCGGCATCGGTATCTTCTGCCCATTCAAGATGCGCGGTACCGCGTACCGGGTCTGCATGTGCACGCACTTGAGCGGTAACATCAAAGGTCTCGCTGCGCACGCCGAGTTTTGGTTCCTGAGCAAGAAAATGTTCTGCTTCCGGAACAGGAATTCCAGCCCAGGTGGCCCGAATTCCGCGGATTTCGTCGATAGAAAGTAACTCACGAGAACCGACAATAACTTCATTCGTTTTTGGTCGGATTTCGAGAACAAAGCGGGGTTTCCCATCAGGCGCCGGAGTGCCTAAGGCTAGCCCCTTACGCTGCCCAACAGTAAATCCTTGAGCCCCAGGGTGTTCCCCCACCACATTGCCGGAGGTGTCTTTAATCATGCCAGGGCGCATTTGAATGTGCTCGCCTAGCCAGGCACGGGTATCACCCTCGGGAATAAAGCAAATATCGTAAGAGTCCGGTTTCTTGGCAACCGAAAAACCACGCCGTTCAGCCTCCGCACGAACCTCTGCCTTCGAGGGCGTGGTTGCTAGGGGGAACCAGGCGTGTTTGAGCTGTTCGTGGGTAAGGACGCCCAGCACATAGGACTGATCTTTTGCCCAGTCTGCGGCTCGATGCAGTTCTCGGTTACCGTCGTCGTTGGTGATAACGCGGGCGTAATGACCGGTAACTACCGCATCAAACCCTAGGGAGACGGCACGTTCCAAAAGCGCGGCAAATTTGATTTTCTCGTTACAGCGCATGCAGGGGTTGGGGGTTCGTCCCGCTTCGTATTCGGCGATAAAATCATCAACTACATCTTCCTTGAAACGCTCCGAGAAGTCCCATACGAAGAAGGGTATGCCCAACTGGGCGCATACGCGGCGCGCATCCATAGAATCTTCAAGGGTGCAGCACCCACGAGAACCGGTGCGGAGCGTTCCGGGCATACGAGAAAGCGCCAAATGCACGCCCACTACCTCATGCCCCGCCTCAACGGCACGGGCGGCAGCAACAGCTGAATCGACGCCGCCACTCATAGCAGCCAAAATCTTCACAGAGTTTCCTTATAAACGTTGGGTACGGTTTCGTGGTGAGAATAAATGTGAGGTTCTATTGTACGCTTCTTATTGCATGTGCGCAGGTTCGCCGCAATTATCCGCCGTACCAGCGTTGAGCGTCAGGCAGATGTGAGGAAAGACCCGCTTTTGCTGCCTGTGCATAGGCTTCAGGCAGGGCCGCGAGCAACCGAGCAATATCTTCGCCGGTGCTGGAATGCCCAAGAGTAAATCGTTGCGCACTGCGGGCGGTGTCTTCGTCCAGCCCCATGGCGAGAAGCACATGGGATGGTCTTGTTACTCCCGCGTTACAGGCCGAACCGGTTGAGGTTTGAATCCCCTGCATGTCGAGCAGAAAGAGGATGGTGTCTCCTTCTGCGCCTTCAAAAGTAAAATGAGCATTCGCAGGCAGCCTTTTTTCACCAGGAAAGGCCTCAGTCGTTGGGTCGATGCCGCTCAGGTGAGCTTGTGGAATAACCGCCTGTACCGCCGCTATTAGCTCATTGCGAAGTGCTGCAATACGGATGGATTCTTCTTCAAGATGCTCAATCACATGCGCGGCGGCCTCAGCAAATCCCGCGATCGCGGGGGCATCTATAGTGCCGGAACGCACGGAACGCTCTTGCCCGCCCCCGTGCAAAACCGGGGTGAGCTGCGCTGTTCGTGTGGCGATAAGCGCACCGATGCCCATGGGACCGCCAATTTTATGCCCGGAAATCGCCATCGTATCAACCCCGCTGTCGCGGAAGTTAACGGGTACCGCACCGAAAGCCTGCACCGCATCCGTATGCATGGGAATACCGTATTCAGAGGCTATGGCGGCAATATCTTGAATGGGCTGTACAGTGCCAACTTCATTATTTGCCCACATAACGGTAACTAACGCAACATCCGCAGGGTTCTGGGCTATCAGTTCCCGCACGTTTTCGGGGTCTACCAGCCCTTGCGAATCCACCGGAATCCAGTCGATAATCGCGCCCTCGGTCTTCTGCAGCCATTCGCAGGTTTCTTCCACCGCATGATGCTCAATACTTGATACTAGGATGCGCCGTCGCACCGGGTCTGCTTCCCTGCGTTTCCAGTACATCCCCTTAACCGCAAGGTTGTCTGCCTCTGTTCCTCCAGAAGTAAAAATAACCTCGGCGGCATCGCATCCTACAGCTCGGGCGATACGTTCGCGGGCATATTCAACGGTGGCACGGGCATCGCGTCCGGTAGCGTGCAGCGAGGAGGGGTTACCGCCCGCACGCATCTGCTGTACCATTGCGTCTATAGCAATTGGCAGGACATCGGTAGTCGCTGCGTGATCTAGGTAGACCCGGTTCACTATTTCCTCCTCTGGCGTATTGCCCTTATTCTATCGTTGTTCCTCGAACTTTCGGGAGGAATTCGTCATAAATGCGCCGCAGGCTAAACCTGCGAAGAGTCACGTTCGGTGGAAACATGCGCGGTACACTGGGGTACGTGTTCAAGATTCTTTTCTATACCCCCGAAATTCCGGGGAATACGGGTAACGCCATTCGTCTGGCCGCAGTAACCGGGGCTGAACTTCACCTCGTCGAGCCTCTAGGATTCAATTTTGAAGATGCGCATCTGCGCCGTGCCGGGCTGGATTATCACGATCTTGCGGTCGTAACGGTTCATAAGACCCTGCAGGATGCTTGGAAAGCCATGATGCCTGCGCGTGTTTTCGCCTTTACCACCACGGCAGCAACCTCGTATGCGGATCTTGAATATCGTGATGGCGATGTGCTTATGTTTGGTCCGGAGTCCGTGGGCTTACCAGCCGATGTACAGCAGGATGAGCATATTACAGAACGCGTAAAAATCCCCATGATTCCTGGGCGCCGCTCTCTTAATCTAGCGAACTCCGCGTCCATCGCAATTTTTGAGGCATGGCGCCAACACGGATTCACGGGAGGAAAGATTTAGTTGTATGTGTGCCAACCGCCAGGTTCCCCTACTTTTTGAGGATATAGCCGCCGACCCGATGAACGCCGAGTACACGTCACGCGGGTGGGAGCCCGTATATTCGGCGAGCGCTCGATCACGCATTATTCTGGTGGGTCAGGCACCCGGGCGTATTGCACAAGAGACTCGTATTCCATGGAATGATGTGAGTGGTCGGTTACTTCGTACATGGTTGAGCGTAAGCGATGACGAGTTTTATAACCCAGAGCTGTTTGCCCTGATGCCGATGGATTTTTATTATCCGGGAAAAGGTAAGCACGGTGATTTACCACCGCGTAAGGATTTTGCGCCGCGTTGGCATCCGCGGCTGCGCGCCATGATGCCGCATGCACAATTAACCATTCTGGTAGGTGCCTATGCGCAAAAGTACTATCTCGATGGAGTTTCTGCTCCGCGGCTTCGCAGTAACCTTACGGAAACGGTGGCACACGCAGAGGATTATCTGCCGGGTTTTGTGCCTCTGGTGCACCCTTCTCCGCTCAATATTGGCTGGCGCAAGCGTAATCCCTGGTTTGAGGCCGAGAATATACCCGATCTGCGTGAGCGAGTACGTAAAATCTTGGGTGCATAGCCTAAAGCGTCCTGAAAACCTAGTCTAGGTTTCCAGGACGCTGACCTGTTAGAAACTAGGCGTTGCGGCGCCTCTTAATTTCTTCAACAGCCTGCGGGATGACAGTGAAAAGATCCCCAATGACGCCAAAGTCGGCAATCTCGAATATGGGCGCATCCGCATCCCTGTTGATGGCGACAATAGTCTTTGAAGTATCCATGCCGACCTTCTGCTGAAGAGCCCCCGAAATACCCACGGAAACGTATAGTTCGGGAGAAACGCTCTTGCCGGTTTGCCCAATCTGAGTAGAGTGATCCAGCCAGCCTGCGTCTGTGACGGCGCGGGTCGAACCGATCGCGGCGCCGAGCGCATCCGCCAGATCCTCAATGGGGGCTAACTTGCCGCCGATACCGCGGCCAGCCGCCACAACGGTAGCTGCTTCTTCAAGGTTGGGGCGAGCAGATGTAGGCTTCTCGGTTATTTCGGTGATGCGCACCATATCGTACCCGGGCAGAGTATAGGTGGTGAGTACACCCTCCCCCACCGCAGTGGGTGCCGCCGCCGTATCTACCGAGTTGAGGCGTAGGGTTACCAACGGCAGACCTTCAACCCGCACGGTGCTGTCGTACTCGCCCGCCAAAACATTCTTACGAATATTGAGCGCATCATCCACGTCATGAGCGCCCGTCACAACGCCTACGGGACGAGATCCCGCCTCGGAATTCCCGAGGCGCACGGCCACGCGCCCCAGAAGCTCAATCGAGTCAATATCATGCGGGGCAAGAACCACATCAGGACCAAACTCAGTAATAGCCTGTACGGCGAGTTCCACGCGGGCAGCAGGCAAAGTATCTGTCATGGATTGCGCTGGGGCAAAGACACGTGCCGCGCCCTGTTTAGCGTAAAACTGCGCAATATCAGCGGAGCCTTGGGCGAACGTCATTACTCCCAGTTGAGTTCCGCCCTGTCCAACACCAGCTCGCAGTCGTGCCAACGCTAAAAGTTCTCGGTCCACACTGCTAGGTTCGGTCGCAAAATTCGTTGTGCCGCCTATAACCAGCACACGGTATGCAGTCGTCATCATTATCTCCTGTACTGGTTAAATAAGGTTTCGGGATGCCAAGAATTCGACCAGCTGTATGCCGCCGTCGCCTTCATCCACGATGGTTTCACCTGCGGTGCGTTCTTCCCGCGTCTGCGCTTCGGTCACGGTAACGGTAGATGCGCTGCCGCCGAACTTAGCAAGCTCATCCGCAATATCCGCTGCGTTCACGGTCGTAATAGGCTTCTTTTTTGCTGCCATCAGCGCCTTAAAGTTGGGGTATCGCGGAGTGTTCACTTGATCGGTCACAGAAATCAAAGCGGGCAATTCAGTTTCACAATGCTGCGAGCGAGTATCCAGATCCCGGCGTGCCCTAACAGTTCGGCCCGCAACGGTCAGCGATGCCACCTGAGAGATTCCGGTGCGCCCCAAAAGTTCGCTCACCTGAACGGGCACCAACGAAGTCTCACCTTCGGTTGATGCCATACCCGTCAGAATCAGGTCGAAGGTGCCGTGTTCCTGCTCATAGGTGGAGAGTGCAGCGGCTATGATGCGTGAGGTCGCCAGAGCATCAGCCCCTGCGAAAGCATCGTCGAGAATGTGTACGCCTGCGTGTGCACCCAGCTGCAGCGCACGGCGCAGCCCCTTAGAGGCATCCGCTGCGCCTAACGTAAAAGCGATAACTGCAGAATTCGCTGCATCGGTGTCTTCCGCTTCGACAATCTGCATGGCGGCTTCCACAGCGTATTCGTCAAGCTCACTCATCACTGATTCGCTGCGGTCTACCCGCAAAGTATCGTCAATTTTTTGTTCAAATTGGGTGTCTGGCACGTACTTGGTAAGTACGGCGATGCGATATGCGTTTTCGCTCACGCTCATCCTCCTGCGCCTCATGTGTGTGCGGCGCGTCTGTGGGGTTTAGTTAGGTTTGGCTATATTCTACCTTGCCGTGAAATCTTCAGTCAGGAAAACCCGGATATGAGAGCGGTATATTCCTGAACACAGCAGGCAAAGGAGAGGCGGCGTTTCTTCATGTGAAACGCCGCCTCGGGCAGTTTTATAGCTCTGTTAATGCTGATTATCGGCGTCGCCGAGCGTCACCTTGATGTTCTTTGTCTCTGACCCCCGTTTAATCTTCATATCCACTGTGGCACCTGCTGCTTGTGCACGCACCACGCCGTTGAGGGTCTTACTCTGTTCGATGCGGTGGCCATCCGCCTCGACGATAACATCTCCCTTCTGCAGACCAGCCTTTTCTGCAGGGCTTCCGCTAGAGATATTGGTGACCCGCACACCATCCGGGAAGAACCGAGATTCTCCCTCGTTGGTCTGCCCAGGGGCGCTTTCAATATTCGCGCCTAGGTACCCATGGGTTGCTTTACCTTTGCTAATAATTTCGTCAGAAATACGCTTAGCGTAGTTCGAGGGAATGGCGTACGCGATGCCCTCATTGCCGCCGCCTTCAGACTCGATCTGAGAGTTGATGCCCACGAGCGCCCCGCTAGAGTTCACCAAAGGACCGCCCGAGTTACCATGGTTCACCGGCGCATCGGTCTGAATCATGGGAATATATACGCCGTCTTTTTCTGCTTCTGCAGCACGGTCGGTGTTAGAGATAACACCCGCAGTCACGGTGTCCTGCAGATTATGCGGCGAGCCAAGCGCCACCACGGTTTCACCAGGAACGACCTTCGAGGAGTCGCCAAAGGTAATGGGTTTAAGGTCTAGCCCACTGGGGTCAATCTTGATGACCGCAAGATCCGAGGTTACATCGGTACCCACGATCTTTGCCACGCGAATACTTCCGTCATGCAAACGCACTTCGACTCTAGAGGACTGCTGGGTACCGTTTGTAGAGACTACGTGATTATTGGTGAGAATATGTCCCTGGTTATCGAGAACTTCACCTGTACCAACGCCGTTACCGTCGGTCAGCTTTGATCCTACAGTGACGGTCGAAGGAAGCACCTTCTTAGCTGTATCGGTTACGACTGTGGGATTTGTTGCACTGCCTCCAGCATTTCTACCGGTGACGGATGAACTATTGCTGCTTGTAGATGCGGCAATACCGCCTCCAACACCAGCACCTACGCCGCCGCCCACAAGGGCTGCAAGCAAAGCCGCGGTAAGCACAACACCGGTTCCATATTTCTTCTTGGGCTCTTGCTGAGGGTTCTGCCCCTGCCCGGAGTACTGGTTCTGATATCCATTCTGGGGGTTCTGGGAGCTCTGTTGATACCCGGAAGTTTGATAATTTTGCTGGTAACCCTGCTGTTGATAACCCGTACTCTGGTAGTCCTGTTGAGCATAGGATCCGGGTGCAGAATGCTGCATTGGACGGGTTGCATCGTTATAACCGTTAGCGCCAGAATCTTGGTTCCAGCCACCAGGGTATTGGGTCATTGTGGTCTCTCCTTGAGGGGCTCTCAATAAATCTTAGGTGATATCTGAATAACCATATTGGCGACAGCGCCAACAGGCACGCGTCTTTTTCTACTGTAAACGCAGTTCTTGTTTTATACCTCCGTTTTCTCTGAGGTTGCACCCGGAATTTCCTGGGAGTTTGCTGAGAACCCTCAAATTCCGGGGTAACTCCACAAAAATATTTCAAGAGGTACAGCCTTCCAGAGTCAATTTCACAGCCTACGCTTAAAGACGGGCTCTAAGGTTTAACGAGATCGCGTCAAGAAAGGAACAGACATGCTGACAGCACTCATTATTAGTACCATGCTGGCCGTTATTCTTGGCTTAGGTACCGGCCTGGTAGCGTGCTGTGCAGGCATAGTGCATCGTCGTTTGGCGCGTGCTCAGTCCTGTTCTTCTGCGCTTGAGCAGCAGCTTAGCTCGGCGACCAGCTTATAAAAATCACGAAGATCTTAGTATTACACGCACCAACGACGAAAGCTCGTAATACAAGCTAAGAGGTGCCGTCTACTAAGTAGGGTAACGGTCACCTTTTCTTAAGCTTCGTAGAGTCTCTAACAACTCGTGGTGCAGCTGAGTCATATCGCAAGGTGATATTTCTTCAGAAAAATTCCCTTAAGCCGCTCTAAAACAGGGTATGTTTATTGGTATGACTATTCATCGCCGAAACACTGTCTCCCAAAATTTTTATGGTGCCACATCTAGACCCCATTCGTCTCAAAGATCTCTGACCCGTATTATGGTCACCCTCATGCTGTCTTTCATCTGCGCGTTGACCGGTATCGGCGCTAGTTTCATTGCTTACCCGACGGCGGCCCACGCTCAAGCACCTTTCGAGGTCACGCTAAATCCACAAACCCCTATTATTGACCGGGACGGAACTCTTAATGCCTTATCGGATGGACTTGAAGACGAGCTCACCGAAGGTTTGAGTACCAGTAATGCCCTTCACTCGGTAGAAGCCTATATGGTGTTGGTCTCCGGGACCAATGGCAAACCGCTCAAGGAGTGGGGTCAAGAATTCCTGAGTCTCAACCATGCTCGCCCACGTACAGTAATTTTGCTTATCGATACGTCTAAGAACCAAGGCACTATTATCAGCAATGACCAGAGTTTTATGAGCGATGCATGGGCACACGCCCTGTATGTTAAAGACAATTCGAGCTCCCAAAACAGCAGTATCAAGCGTGTTATCGCGGATCATGGTCTTTACGGTACCGCCGGACGCATGTTCACTGATATCTTTATCGGGGATCATGACTACTCCGCGAGCAATGACGGAAATATCCCTCAGGGACTAAGCGATATTTCCGAAGCCGATGGCTGGTTCGAAAATTTTCTTGTTGCCGCAGGCGTGTTGGTTTTTATCCTGTTTATTCTGCTTGGAATTCCTGTCCTCATCATCCGCGTCGTACGTAAAAACCGTCGAAAAACGGCAGAATTACAAAAATGGCAGAACGACCTGCCGCTCCGCGATCCTTCGCAGGTACAAGTTCCCCAGCAGTATCAAATGCCGAATCGTCCCGGGCACCATATGGTGACGGATACGGAATATATGAAGAACCGCGGCTACGATCTGAATTAGCCAATATTATTCATCCAATGAGTACCGCATCGTGAACAAAAGCGGTACTCCTGGAGTAAACAGTCGACGACCATACCCTGAGAATTAGCCCGGAATTTCTTCAGATATGTACGCTCTGTGATGACTACAGCTCATGACAGGTTGATGACCGGTAAGATGGAAGTACGTGTGGGTTTATTCCTCCCACGCCGTGGATAATCACCGCGCGGCATATGCGAAAGAATGGGAGTCTTCCTTTGAGTAATATCACGAATGCTGACCGTCCGTTTGGTTCTCGGCGCATCCGACGTGCCCTCAGCGTAGGTGCTTTAGCTTTTGGCACCACTATGCTTTCCGTCGCGCTACCGGCGGCGGGCTCTTCGTTCTTGACACCCGGTATCAGTACCGCGCAAGCCCAAACTCCCATGACTATCACAGGTAGAGTACAAGACACGACTAATGTCTTGGGCGATACCTCAGAACTTAACTCTAAAATCAGCGAACTCTCTAAAAACCACAATATTGATCTGCATGTGCTGACTATTGATAAGTTTGAGAGCCCTGAAGAGGCTAAAGCGTGGACTGAAGAGACAGCGAAAAAGAACAGCTACGGTAATGCGGATGCCATTCTTGTCATAGCGACAGAAAGCCGCCGTGCTTACTTCGCTGCTGGAAGTAATAAGCCGCTCAGTTCTGATCAGCAGTCGGAGGTGTACCAAAAATACATCAAGCCAAAACTGCAAAGCGGGGATTATAAAGGTGCAGCTCTTGAGGCGGTCAACGGTATTAACGCCCAAAAAGGGGGCATTAGCCCCGCTGTCGCTATAGGCGGCGGCGCCATAGGCGTAGCGGGTGTAGCGGGCGCTGGGTACTACATTATGAAACGCCGTCGCTCCAAAAACGAGCCGGGAAGTACACCCGCATATTCAGCGTCTAAAGTACCTGAAGTCTCGTTGGAGGAGCTGCGTACTCGCGCTGGTGCCGCGCTTGTTCAGGCAGATAATTCTATGGTGCAGTCGAAGCAGGAACTTGAATTTGCCCGCGCCCAATACGGTAATGAACATGTCAAGCCTTTTGAAGAGGAACTAACGCGCGCCCAAGAGCTCATGCAGGCATCATTCCATCGCCAGAAACTTCTCAACGATGATGTTCCGGACACCGTTGCGGAACAGCGCGCTTGGTTGAGCGAAATTATCGATAATTCTCAGGAGATTTCTGATATTTCCCGAGATCAGGCGCAGAAGCTCTCTGAAATGCGCAATCTTGAGCACGAAGCTCCACAGGCTATTGCTAGGCTCCAGGGGCGTATACCGGAACTTCAGCAGATAGTCGAAACCGCGCAGCATACATACGCGCGACTCAAGGACCAGTACTTGCCGAGTGCGTTAGAACCGATCAATAAATCTGCAGCTCTGTTGGATTCACACCAAAGCCTGGTGGCTCAGGAACTTCAGGAGGCATCTCGTCTAGTGGATGTTTCCCGGTCTGAAGCTGTTGTACACCTGCGCAACGCCGAAGAATCTGCGGCTCAGATTACCTCGCTGGCAGAAGCAGTCAGCAATCACGCCTCAGCTTTGGAATCTGCGCAGTCCAGCCTTAGCACCGACATTTTGAGTATTCAACGTGACGTGGCTGAGGCTAAGAGCCTCGCGGAGTCTCAGAACCGTGCCGAACTCGCCGCGACGGCAGCCGGTATGGAGGCTATTCTTGGGCAGGTTTCACAACAGGCACAAGAACGTCCGAATGATCCTATTGCCCTCACGGAGCAACTGCATCAGCTCACAAGCGAGCTGAATCGTTCCATGTCATCGCTTCGCGCCGACCGTGAGCGTGAGCAGGCGGCTAAAGAAAGTCTGTCTCGTACCTTACGTTCTGCAGAGGCTCAGGTACGCAGTGCATCGGACTTCATTAACAACCGTCGACGCGGTGTCGGTTCACAAGCTCGTACCTACCTATCGGAGGCGCAAACTGCCCTGAGCGATGCACATCGTTTGCGGGAGTCCGACCCGGTAAATTCGCTCAACAGGGCATATGAAGCTATTTCTTTGGCGAGCGATGCGCAGAACTCCGCAAATCAGGATGTCAACAACTACTGGGATGATAACCGTTATGGTCAAAGCTACGGCGGCGATTCCCTAGCGCAAGGCATGCTCTTAGGTGCTATTTTTAGCGCGATGGGCTCACACTCTGCTTCAGCATCCACCGGTCATCACTGGGGCGGCGGTGACTCCGGTGGAGGCTGGGACTTCGGAGGCGGTGGCGGCGACTTCGGCGGTGGAGACGGCGGCAGCTTCTAACCTACAAGAACATAGGTGTGTCAGAAGCGTGTTAGGGTTCTCGTTAACCTCATGTTCTTGTACTCGTCACCTTATAGGCGATATTTTCCCAGTAATTTTTCAGGCTGACCCACGATAATAAGAAAAGTTGCGGCGCTGTACGTGCGAATAAGCTCCTTCCCGGTGCCGCGTGAAAGAAAAGGATATAACATGGTAAAACAGTCCATTTTCGGTCGTATCGCACAGCTAGCAAAGGCTAATATTAACGCCCTCATTGATGCGGCAGAAGACCCGCAGAAAATGTTAGATCAGATGGTTCGTGACTATACAAATAACATTGTAGAAGCAGAAGCAGCTGTGGCTCAGACTATTGGTAACCTGCGTCTTCTGGAGCAGGATCATGCCGAAGACCTGCGCGACGCCGATGAGTGGGGTTCTAAGGCTCTGGCTGCCTCCAATAAAGCCGATGAGTTCCGTGCTGCCGGCGACACCGCTAACGCGGATAAGTTCGATAATCTCGCAAAGATTGCTCTGGGCAAGCAGATGCAGGCTGAACGTGAGGCAAAGGCCGCAGAACCGCAGATCGCATCGCAGACCCAGGTGGTGGAGCAGCTCAAAGACGGTCTCACCAAGATGCGTGCAAAGCTGGATGAGCTTAAGTCCAAACGCGATGAGCTTAACGCCCGCCAGAAGACCGCTGCCGCTCAGTCTCAGGTAAATGATGCGCTCAAGGCATTCGATGTTATGGATCCCACGAGCGAGGTCTCGCGCTTTGAAGAGAAGGTTCGCCGCGAAGAGGCTCGCGTGCAGGGTCAGCAGGAACTTGCAGCTTCTTCTCTGGACGCTCAGTTCAATGACCTTGAAGAGCTTGGTCGTCAGTCTGAACTTGATGCGCGTCTTGCGGCTCTCAAGAACAAGAACGCATAGTCTTAGCCTGATCGCCTGTTAGATTACGCAGATGCTCCCCAACTTTAGGTTGGGGAGCATCTGCGTTTTACGTTCTATGCTGAAAACCTGTTTTTAGAGTTTAGAGGCACGGTACAGGAACGCCGCCATAGCCTCACGTGAGGTAGCTTCGCCAGGTCGGAAAGTGCCGTCAGGCCAACCAGTAGTAATACCCTGATCTGCCATCCATGAGATTTCCTTATAGAACATAGTAGAGGGGTTTACATCAGCAAACTGCTGTGCACCCGGTGCATATGCGGGAGAACCGTTGAAACGGTAGAAAAACGCTGCCAGTGCCTCACGGCTGATAGTATCATGTGGGCGGAAGGTACCATCGGACCATCCGGTCGTAATTCCCTGCTGTTTAAGCCACACGATTTCCTTATATGCCGGGTGGTTCGGCGTAACATCTGGGAACGGAGAAGTCGCGGGAAGCTCCACGGCAGGGCTACCCGCAAGACGGTAGAGATACGTTGCCACCTGGGCACGATTTACAGCGCTGTACGGACGGAAAGTGCGATCGGCAAAACCGGTCATAATGCGGCGATCCGAGTTCCAACTAATCTCTGTGTAGAACGGATTCGTGGTCGGAAGGTCGCTGTACCCTGCGCCAAAACGGTGACCGCCTGTATCGAGGGATTGCGCCATGATGAGCGGCAGGTCATAATCTTGGTGGCTAAAACCTGGGATCAGTTTCATCTGGGTATTGGTAAAGCCGCTGTTACGGTACGCAGCGTAGCCCTGTTCAACAGCCCCTCGGGCGCTCCACGTTGGAGGGTTCGTTGTACCAGAAGTATCGGCGGCGCCAACCCACCAGTACATAGGCTGGTTCTTAATGTTCTGCGGCGCCTCGGTCTGCATGCGCTCATAACCGCCGCCCGCAACGAGGATAGAACCGCCGCCAGAGCGCCATGTGCCCTGACGATCCGCATTCAGCTCATAAGTGATGAACTCGGCGCCTCCGGAGTAACCCATCGTCCACACCTGTGAGGGGTCGATGCCGTTACTCGAAATAAATTGCTGCGCAAAGGAGCGGAAATAGTCGCCGTTGGCGTCAAGGTTTTCCCACCAGGTAATGCCGTTGCCGGATGCATTTTTATCTGGAGACACGACGGGTACAAAAACCATGTTGCGGGCATTTGCGATACGGCCCATAGCGGGGAGCATGCCCTGCTCAGGGCTGTGAATCTTAGACTGGTCGTTACGCCAATAGTCGCCGTCAATGTAGAAGACTACGCCCACGGGTTTTGACCAGTCAATACCGTTTGCATACACGTGGTACTGAGAGTTAAGGCCGTTCGGGGCGGTGTAGCTGCGGTATGTGCCGGATGCGATGGTTGCATGGGCGGGTGCAGTAAGGGTAGCGCCCACAATAGCGGGTACGGTAAGTGCGGCCAGGGTTCCGGCACGCATCTTTCTGATGCGGGTCATAGTAAGTCCTCGGTTCTCGATTTTCTTGTCGCTATGTGCTGAATAATGTGCGCTGAATTCAGCCGCTATGTTTGTGTTGTGAGTGATAGACTCCGGTAGGGCTAATTTCGCCTACGGAGCAGTGATAATCTGCTGGGACTTGAGATTAGTCCCCTCAGATTTGGGAGCTTTACGAAGTCTGCAATAGCGGAGTAAAGCATTCAATAGAGTTAAATTACCAGTTAAATAATATTAAATAAAAACATAGGTTAAATTTTCGGTATAGTATGCCGATCAAGAGGTTCTTAAGAATTGACGTTTGGCAAGAACATACATGAGAGACAATGTGCACCTACCGCCACAGCAGAATCGCACCATATCGCGGTTTGTAGCTTTTTCTAATTCTCAATAGATTTTTAAAGTAAAGATGTCCTGCTTCTATTCTTATACCATTGCGATAATAGTCACATGGTTATAGAGAATCTACCTCTGGGACGCCCTGAAGGGTTCGCCCAGAAGCTCACGGAAAAATATTTATTCTTTCGTGAGCCCCTGAGTTTTACATGTTGGGCCAGGTCGGGTGCAACCGACCCTCACTATCCCCCACCCCCACATCATCCAAATGCCACCGCTGACCCGTATACACATCCACCTTACGCAACTGCGGATTCGGATTCCCCACATCAGGCTCCTCCTCATGACCCGGACACCCCTTCGCACCCGGATCCTCAGCACAAGTCTTACCCACCGAGTGCACCTCAGACTCCCACACCCGCACCAGCACCGGCTCACTGATACGGGTGATCTCGGTTCCGAAAAACTGCCACGGCCCGCCATCAATACTGTACTGACCCGCATACGTCACCGTGACATAGGCATGAAAATTCCCCACCTGCGGATACGCATAACTCGTCGACGTCTCATGTAAGGGTTGACCAGAATACTGTGAAGACACCGGGTTACCAGCACTATGTGTTTTTAGGTCGTGTCCGTCTCCATACTCATACCGGTACGCCACCGGTACCGCCCGAATCCTAGTGCGTCCAATCGGTAAGTCCCCTTCAAAAATATTAGAACTGCCTTCTAGGGTGGTGTAGAAGTTCGTTTCCTCACCCTTACTCGTATGTGGTGGATGCGCACTATCCAGGGTCAGGTGCGGGTGCGCCGGGATCAGCTCCAGCAAATGGGTGCGCATCT
>NZ_KV795756.1:85224-86394 GCF_001809115.1 Rothia sp. HMSC071F11 | reverse complement strand
TAGCCTGACCATCATCAGTAAATTCTTTATACTGACCCACACGCCCATCCCGACTAACACAGTACGAACCATCATTGGCAACATCAAAGCTAAACGACTTATTAGCACCACTTTTATCCTGAGCGAACCCAAGATTCCCATGATGATGCTCCCCATACCACCTCCTATAAGCCTCTTGCCGTGCCCGTATTTCGTCCAGTGTTTCTGGTGAGCTCTCTATATTGGGAGAACTTTGATTTTGAGAGTTATCGGGATCTTTCCTCTCAGATTGACGCAGCTGAGTCTCTGTTTGCTGCATACATTGAAAACTGTCAGAGGTATTCACGCATGATATAGAAAGAGCACTGGGAACATAATATAGCGGCGAAAGTATCAGACAGGCAGAAAGTCCACCAGAAAAGTACTTCTTCATTCTCATAATTACTTATTTCCCTGCACATTTAGAAAACGAGTGCCATCGATAAACCAGCGATTCCCATCATGGTGAAGGGTCATCATGTACCAGTTATTCTCATAGTCATCGTTATATACCTTGTTGACTCTTCCATCAGCCGCTATATAGATCCGATAAGGCCAGAGCAGAAGATATTTCCATTCGTATTTTCCATTGCCCTGGTTAATAGGTTCGCCATGAAACTCATACTGATGAAGATCACCACCTACAATCCACCCTCCATCTTTATAGAACCTCGAAGTATTTTGATAGAGCTCTAGCTCATCAGTGTACTGTTTATCTACAAACTTCATGGCATCTTTGAAGTCCCCGGTCTGAAGCCCATAGTTACGCCATTCCGTCCACGCCTGCACCGTCTTACGCATCCCCTCTAAGGAAGCATTCGTATACCCCTCCTCCGTCTTGGGCTTCGGAACATTCTGCGCAGGACCATAAAAATCCGCAGGGCGATACTCCCCTTCCGGAGCTTTCGATTTCCCCGAATAATGCGGCGATGTGCTCAACGACGGCGAGGGGCTATCACTGGATGAAGCAGAGGCAACGGCAGTCGCAGAAGAGGAAGAACTAGGACTCTCAGTAGCCATTCCAGCAGGTTTCGCACCCTCCCCACACGCAGATAGCAACACAGCAAACCCAGAAACGCCCAAAACGCTCATAAGGGCACGACGAGACAAAACAGGGGTACGAGTATTCATCGGTGAACACATCCTCAAAAA
>NZ_KV795756.1:0-85124 GCF_001809115.1 Rothia sp. HMSC071F11 | reverse complement strand
TGAACACATCCTCAAAAAGTGGCTGGGTGAATAAAATACGGAAACACGATTCGCCCGTACACACTCCTACTGGCTTATGTATTTCAGGTTTCCAGCGGCGGAACCCCAGAGTAAGCCCTGAGTGAGAGTGGCGAGAATTTATCGCTTAGTAGCTACTCTACGATGATTCAAAATATTTAGCGATTCACCCGCGACATATATAACCATTTATTAATAAATAACCTCGGCATGTTTACCTTATGCGATTAAAGAAAGCAGAGTATCAGCTTTACCTTTAAACAGCATCCGCCTACGTTCTGTTCTTGTATAAAGAAAAGTTCTAGGGTTCATGCAGCCCCCCCCTGTTGCTACAGGGCGTTCTAAAGCGACGAAATACCAGGTAAGCCCGCGACTACATGAAATGGAAATAGGGTAGAAAGGCTTTGCACTAACCCCAAACTTAGATATGGACAAGTATGCCTTTTATCTCAGCGCTGTATCCGGTTTCGGAAATGTAAGCTATCTCATTCTGTGGAGGTATTGCTTTAGAGTCTACTCGAAGGCTTAGAGTGACACTACAGATAGCGCTTCACAGCTGTCGCAACTTGCTAGCAGGAGGTTTGTAACGGTAAGGATTAACCAGCTGTGATGCCATCCATATTTCAACTACCTGAGGAGGATACATGCAGTACGTAACTCTCAATAATGGCGTGAAGATGCCTCAGCTTGGGCTCGGCGTTTTATACATTGATGATCTCACCGAATGCGAGCGCGTTGTGTCCGAGGCATTGGAGGTAGGGTATCGTCTGATTGATACGGCTGCTGGTTACCAAAATGAGCAAGCTGTCGGGGCAGCTATCGAGGCAAGTGGTCTTGATCGTGAGGATATCTTCGTAACCTCTAAGCTGTGGGTGCCAGATTACTCTTATGAGGGCGCCAAGCGAGGGTTTGAGGAGTCGCGCCGGAGGCTAGGAGTAGATTATCTCGACCTGTATCTTATCCATCTACCTTTGAATAACTATTTCGGCGCATGGCGGGCATTAGAAGAGCTCTATCAGGCAGGTCACGCGCGTGCAATTGGTGTGAGCAATTTTGATTCGGTGCGTATAGCCGATATTTCACACTTCAGCGAGGTCACCCCGGCCGTTAATCAGATTGAGATTAACCCGTTCCACCAGCGTGTTGATGAAATCTCCTATATGAAGGGGAAAGGTATCCAGCCGGAAGCATGGGCTCCCTTTGCCGAAGGCGCGAACGATATTTTCAGTAACCCGATACTTTTAGAAATTGGAGAAAAATACGGTAAGTCTCCTGCCCAAATAATTCTACGGTGGCAGATGCAGGAAGGGGTTGTTGCTATTCCGAAAAGTGTGCGACGGGAACGTATGGAGCAAAACTTTGACATCTTCGATTTTGCGTTGACCGTCGAAGACATGGCTTCAGTTAAAACGTTAAATACCGATCAGTCATTAATCTTTGATCCTCGTAAGGTTGAGCATGTAGAAGGGTTACTCACGCGCTTTAATTTATAGTCCGCTGGAGCCTATGCGAGGCTATGAACTTATATGAGTATCTCGCAATACCCCATGATTTACTTTGGTTGTGAAGGCTCAGAAATCAGCGTTTGGTTCGCGGATTTTCCTGGCAGCTACAGATATAACTAGGCACAGCACATTGAATCAGCAATACAAAAATAAAAACTCCCGAAATCATAATTATGACTTCGGGAGTATTCCGTTGCGGGGGCAGGATTTGAACCTGCGACCTCCGGGTTATGAGCCCGGCGAGCTACCGAACTGCTCCACCCCGCGGCGACTCATACAACTATACATACCGCTCTGCAACATCTCAACTTGAAGCTATCTGCTGAGATAAACACCACAGAAAAACCCAAAACTGGATGTCTGAACGCCCCTTATTGCTCTCATAGACAGCCCGAATCAATAATTTAAGATGACGAAACGGGGCGCCACCCGAATGTGATGGCACCCCGCTATGACCGTCAGACCGCAAGCACTACTACATCTTATTTAGAGGTAGCTTCCCCAGAAGGACTCTGCGATGCTGAGGATGAACCGCTCGGCTGCTGCTCACTTCCCTGCTGATCGCCGCCCTGTTTCTGATCCTGCTGTTGTTTATTTTCGGCTTCAATAGCCTTCTGCAAAGAATCGTTCAGACGCTTCTGGGCCTCACCATATGCTGCCCAATCGCCCTTCTTGAGAGCGGCATCCGAATCCTGCATAGCCTTGGATGCATCCGCCAGATGCTGTTTCAGGCTAGCGGACTGGTCTGAGCCAGAGGCTCCAGAAGAGCTGGACGAAGATCCAGAGGTCTTCTCCCCATTGCCTTCAGTGCCGGCTCCTGACGGTCCCGACTGAGCATCTATCTTGGCACCGGAAGAACCGTTGAAGACCTGGTTGAGGGCTTCCTCCAGTGTGGGGGCAAACCCGACCTTGTCACCGAAGCTGACTAGCACTCGCTGCAAACGCGGATACCGTGCGTCGCCGCTAGACTGCACGTAGACCGGCTGAACATACAGGATGCCGCCCGCCACCGGCAGAGTAAGCATATTGCCGTTAATGACCTCGGAGGACCCGCGCCGCAGGAGGTTCAGCTGGTTCGAGACCTCAGCATCAGAGTTGAAGATATTCTGCGCCTGGCCAGGTCCCGGAACCACCGATGAACGCGGCAGTTCGAGCAGTCGCAGCTTACCGTAATCCGCGCTGCGTTCGCCGTCCTTGCCGGTACCGGCGTCACCATTTGCAGCGAGGAATCCGTACATCACGTTACGCGAGTTTGAATCACTCTGCTGAGGAATAAAGGTCGACGTCAGCGAGAAATGAGCCTTCCTATCCCCAGGCATCTGGAGCGAGAGGTAATAAGGCGGAATCTGGCGACCGCTATCATTCGTAGGGTCGTTTGGAATCGACCAGACGTCATCGCCCGCGTAGAGGCTGTTCGAGTTCGTCACATGATACTTATTCAGCATCGAGCGCTGAATAGTAAACATATCCGAGGGGTAGCGCACATGGTTAAGAAGCTCGGCGCTCATCTCTTTATAGCTCTTCACGGTTCCGGGGAATACGCCCTGCCATGCCTTCAAAATAGGATCATTTTCATCCCATGCATAAAGGGTGACCGAACCGTCGTAGGCATCCACGGTGGCTTTCACCGAGTTGCGAATGTAGTTCATCGAATTCGTGCGCGGATTCTGATTATTCTCCTGGCTTACACCCTGCGCATATGGGAACTGGTTTGTGGTCGTATAAGCATCCACAATCCACTGCACCCGGTTATTGATAATAGCGGGGTACGCTTTGGAATCCACCTTCAAATACGGCGCAGCCTTCTGAACGCGATCTACCGGGTTACGTTCGTACAGGATCTGCGAACCATCACGAACCGCATCCGAAAGCAAAATATCGGATGACTGGAACTTAATCGCATAAGAGAGACGGTTCAGCGTGGAATCCAACCGGGGACCGCCGTTGCCGTTGAATGTGTATTTTGCATCCGAAGAATTCGTTTCATCGGCGGACTGCGGACGGTCGAGTTCCAGCTGATCACCGCTGCCGCCCACAATGGAATACTGCGGAGAGCTCATACCGAAGTAAATACGAGGCTCATAGTTTTCAGAAATAACGCCATTCGCCTTGATACCGGACTGCATGAACTTGGGGTTACCCGCACCGTCAACCTGGTTACCGTAAGCTGCAATCACGCCGTACCCGTGAGTGTACACCACGTGGCGGTTATACCAGGAATCATCCGAAGTCTGGGAAGGATTCAGCTCACGGGCGGCAATCACCGTGTCCTGAGTCTTATTGTCTACGGAATAACGGTCCACCGAGAGATTCGAGTCGAACCGATAGTATGGACGGAACTGCTGCATCTGCGCGAATGCTGAGCTTACCACGTTCGGGTCCAAAAGACGGATGTTCGCAATAGTCTCACTAGAGTTCCCCAAAGCGCCTTGACGAGTATCGATCGTGGCGTCATAGGGAGTAGTCTCTACCTTATCGAGACCGTAGGCGTACCGTGTGGCGTCGATATTGCGTTGGATAAACTGCGACTGTGCAGCCTGTTCATTCGGCACAACTTGGAAACGCTGTACGATCCAGGGGTACAGCCCGCCAGCGACGAGAGCTACAACCACCAGCATCGCGGTTCCCACTAGAGGCAAACGCCAACGATGCGCGGAAGCCGTAGCCAAGAACAACACAGCCACCAGAACTGCGGAAATCGCCAAAATAGAACGTACGGGAATAATAGCGTTCGTATCGGTGTACATAGCACCGGCCCAGCGCCCCGACTGCTGCTGAACTGCGGTGTACCGTTCCAGCCAGAACGCAGCACCGCGCACCAGAAGGAAGGCGCATGCCAAAACCGCAGCATGACGGCGGAACGCGGCGGAAGTTCCTACACCGCCTGGGCGAACCTTAATACCACCGTAGAAGTAGTGCATAATAGCACCGCCAATAGCGCAGAGCACGATAACAGCGGTCAAAAGATTAACCACTAGGTTCAGGAACGGAAGAGTGAAAACGAAGAATCCAACATCCAACCCAAATTCGGGGTCTTGAACGCCGAAGTCCTGACGGTTCAAGAAAAGCGCCACGGTTTGCCACTGGCTAATTCCGGCACTCCCAATAAAGAACCCTAAAGCAATTGGAAGAATCACCAAGAGAATCTTGCGGATGCGCTCCATACCCCGGCGGTACCGCGCCATACTATCGGTGAAATCACGCCCGCCAAACATGTCACGCAGAAGGTCTTCGGCTTCCGTATGCTCATGCTCGGTCGTATGGCGCTCATGCGGACCGGATTTAGAGGTCTCGTGATGCGCCTGCTCCTCGGATTTATCCGCGTTTTTGGCGTCTTTCTTCGCCTGAGAATCATCGTGGTCAGCATGTTTGATGGCATAAGACATCGAAGCCCAGAACGGCACCGCTACAACGAGTGCGGTTACCACAAAGATAGAGCTCTGAAGCAAGATTTCGGTGGTGAAGACACTGCCAAAACCAAGCTGATTGAACCATAGCCAATCCGTATACACCTGTGTGGCATATACAAACGCCATAATCAAGACTATGACCACCGCGATGGTAATACCCAAAGGACCCGGATAGCGCCGCTTTTTCTTTTTCTGGTCTGCTCCCGCGCGACGGGGAGGCTGAGGAGGTTGATGTTCGTTATCAGATGCCGTCACGGATTCCTCACTTCGTTGGTGGCTGGAACATAGTTAATAAACATTATCTCAAATGTGGCACTCTGACACAGACAGGAGCGTAGGCAAACACGCGGAGAAATACCGTATGTTTGCCTATAACCTGATGTGCACGCCTAGATTGCCGAAAACCTTTTACCCGCAGGTGGGGAACTGATCGGGGGCGGCTCCGTTCTTAATCTTGGTGAGGGCATCCACGGCCTCATCAACGTTATCGACCGGGATTACCTGCATATCACCTGCTGGTGTTTCCCCACGATAGTATTTGAAAACATTGGGGTCGGTTCTGCGGATTTCTTGAAGATCGTCACAGTTTTCGCGCGGTGCCAAAAAGTAGTGGGCACCGTGGCGTCCGGAAGCGATAATCTTATATTTAATGCCGCCGATGGCACCGACTTTACCGCTGGCATCTATGGTGCCGGTACCGGCTACATAGCTTCGGGCTGATTCTTCGTTTCCTGCGTCTTCGGGGGCAAGCAGGCTTTGCTCGGTGAGCTTATCGATGGTACCTAGGGTGAGCATGAGACCCGCACTGGGACCGCCAACACCGTCGAGGTTGTAGGTTGCCTCAAAGGGAAGATCAAAGTCCTGTTTGAGCACAATTCCGACAAGCCAGCGCCCCGATTTATCGTCACGCCGCGGTGTGAGAGTAATATTCTTGTTCTCGCCATTCCGGCTAATTTCGAAGGTGACGGGTCGTCCTTCTGAAGCTTGCACAGTTTCGGTGACATCTTTGAGAGTATTGATCTGTTTATCCCCCACTTTGAGGATGCGGTCCCCACCCTGCACCTGCCCCTCAGCGGGTGAGCCGGAGGCGGTTTGGAGAACGCTGATCTTCTCGGTCACCGACAGTTTAAGGTAACGCGCCGCAGCAACTTTCGCCTGGGTTTGAGAATCCGCCATTTGTGCGCTGCTGACCTGGTTAGCTTGCTGGTGGGTAACGTGCGGATAAGTAATTTCGGAGGGAACCACAAGGTAACGGTTGCCGTCCGCAGCCAGCCAACTGTAGAACGCATCCGCTCCGGGGAGAATGGTGTAGGGTCCGCCGGAGACAGATACTGTGGTCATATTCAACTTCCCAGTGGTGGGATAGGTTTGCGTGCCGTTGATCTGGATAATATCTTGATCCTGGTACTGCCCGAGAATATCGAAGAGAGGTCCGGGCCCTTCTTTGCTATATGAGCTGGGCAGCACAAAAGCACCGAGCATCAGCAAACAGGTTGCGGAAGCAGTTAGAAAGCGCAGATTCAGGGGACGTCGTTCTAATAGTGGAAGAGATTCATCGCTCTGCTGATGGGATTTTCTCAAGAAAAATGCACGCTTAGCCATGCTTCTTAGAGTACCCGATATTTTTGTTGGGAACACCACATGATGAGACGGGGTACACCGCGGCGTCAGCATTGTACGCCGCCAAGGTCATAAGATGGGCTGTGCCTAGAGCGAATACCGCGAAATCACGGCAAACTCACAGGTTTACCAGGTACCCTTTACTAGACGGGTAGGGGCAGACTGTGCCCGCCCTCAATACTGAAAGGTATGTGACATGGCTGAGAACCCCACCAACGATAATTCAAATGACCGCGATCCCCTTGAGGAGTTCCTGAAAAAGATGCAGGAACAGGGTTTTGATCCTAACGCCGAGCAGAACGGCAACGGCACAGCGGATAACCCGTTTGCTTTTCTGAACGGAAATATAAACCCTGAAGATATGAACGCTATGGGTATGTCTTTTGACCCCTCTATGCTCCAGGGTATTTTTGCGCAGGTACAGTCAATGTTTACTGCTGGGGCTAGTGAAAACGGGATTAACTGGCAGGGTGTGAAAGACCAGGCTCGTCAGCTCTTAGCGACCACCGGGGAAGATCCTGCCATCACCGAGTCTTTGAGGGCGGCAACGCGCGATGCCTCTAACCTCGCCGATCTGTGGTTAGACAGCGTCACCATTTTTGAGCGTCACAATATTTCTGTTGAGGCCTGGTCCAAGGCTGAATGGCTCGATTCTTCCTTCGAATCTTGGCGTGATATGGTACAGCCCGTAGCGGCTGAGGTAACTCAGGCGATGGTGCTCCCCTCCACCGAAGATGTTCCCGAAGAGCTGGCTCAACTTTTGGGCGGCACCGGATTCTTGAACAATATTGGTTCCATGATTTTTGGGGCTCAGATGGCGCAGGCGCTGACCGAGCTTGCCGGTGAGGTATATTCTTCTACCGATATTGGATTCCCCCTCGCGCCAGGGCGCAGTGCGCTTTTGCCCGCCGGTTACACTCAGCTTGCTGAGGATATTGAGGTGCCCGCGCAGGAAATTCTGCTGTACCTGGCGGTGCGTGAGGCAGCGCTGATTCGTCTGCACCGCACAAATCCGTGGCTACGTGAAGATATTTTGGAGCTGGTAAGCCGTTATGCTCGCGGTATCCGTGTGGATATGAATCGTATTCAGGATGCCGCATCCCAGGTAGATTTGAGCAACCCCGAGGCCGTACAGGATGCATTTGACGGCGGCTTGTTCAACCCGCAGCGCACCGAAGACCAAGAACTTGCAGTTGAGCGTCTGGAAGCTCTTCTTGCCCTAGTAGAGGGCTGGGTATCGCTGGTAGCTGAGCAGGCAACCCAAAACCTGCCCACAGCCCCGCAGCTGGCGGAAACACTGGTGCGGCGTCGTATCGAAGGCGGTCCGACCGAGCGCGTGTTCGAGACTCTGGTCGGCTTGGAGATTCGCCCTCGCCTGGTGCGTGAGGCACAGAATTTCTGGCGCACCTATGAGGAGAAGCACGGATATGAGGCCCGCGATGAACTGTGGGCAGCGCCGGAGACTCTGCCGACCGCCGCTGAACTTGAAGACCCCGATGCTTATGAAGCACGCCAGGATGAGTTCAAGGTTGAGGATATTGACTTTGACACCGAGCTGCAGAAACTTCTGGACGGTGGTTTTGATGAAGGCGAGTCCGACGGCGGTGAATCTTCCACCGGCGACGAACCTAATACATAACACGCCACGCTTCGTAATCATGCATTAGACGCCGTGGGCGATTGAGGGATGCCACCGCATCTCATGCGTGATACCAGCCGATAACATGCCCTGTGGTCCCGAAGGTTTTCTGCCTTCGGGACCACATTTGTTGTAAATCATCGCGGTTCTTAGTTGATGGCTTGCGCGCGTATAAATTCCATACCCGCCAGGAATGCCCGTGCCTTATCAAGGTCGGGGAACCGAGCTTCTAGAGTGCGAAAACGAGCGTTATGGTGAAGTTCCACGAAGTGACAAAGTTCGTGGTAGACCACGGAGTCAACCACGTATTCGGGGGCTCCCTGAAGATCATCGGAAATACGGATGGTGCCCTGAGTCGGTGTGGCGGATCCCCACCGTTTACGCTGATTCGAGACCCAACGGATAGAATTGGGAAATTTCTCGGGCACGAGCTCGGACAGATGCCTTGCAGCCAGAGCACGAGCACGCTCCGTTAAGTAATCATCAGACGCAAAAATGCGGCGCCGCCGAGAAGTCTCCCGCTGTTTCCGTTGCACGCGGGGAATCAGGCTTTCCAGATATTCGCGAATTTGCGCATCCGTACTCGCCCCGGGAACCAACAGGCGAATACTTCCATCTTCCTGTGGCTGGGCACTGACGGTTCTGCGGCGGCGAGACGAACGCACCACCAGGATTTCCGGGGCGGATACGGTCGCCGGAATAACTTCGTGGTGCTGTCGGACTTTCTGTCGTGCCATCATATGTTGCCCTATCATGAGCGTTAGGTACGGTGTCTTATGATCGTAATTCTCCGCGAATGCGCAGAAGTATTTAGCCATGTCGGGCGGATTGACGGGACGGGTCAATATCATCCAGGAAGCGGGAACGACGGCGTTTTCCCCGCCCACCGGCGGTCCGTGAATCCGACCATGTGAACCACAGGTATTTGCGGGCACGTGTAATCCCCACATAAAGCAGGCGGCGTTCTTCATCGATCTCGTCGGAGG
Organism: Rothia sp. HMSC071F11; assembly: GCF_001809115.1. Taxonomy (NCBI): domain Bacteria; kingdom Bacillati; phylum Actinomycetota; class Actinomycetes; order Micrococcales; family Micrococcaceae; genus Rothia; species Rothia sp. HMSC071F11. The sequence continues at coordinate 75,946 of NZ_KV795756.1, read as the reverse complement.
TTTGAGCGAAGGTAATGGGCATAAGTCCCTCGTTTAAACCGCAGAGGAAGACTGCATCCCATTCCAGCCCCTTTGCAGAGTGCAAAGAGGCTAGCGTGACGCCTTCCATAACGGGAGCATCCTGGGTGGCAAGACGGTGCGCAAGCGTTGCAACGATATCGTGTACGGTAAGTCGATGCGGAACCGGAGCCCCTGCGGCCTCCGCTTGAGTGATGTCTTCGATGCGGGTAGCTTCCAGATGATCAACCATTGAGACGATCGCGGCAAGAGACTCCCATTTTTGGCGTACAGCTCCAGCGGACTGGGGCGCTTTTTCGGTGTATCCCAAAGGTTCCAGCACTTCACGCACATAACGGGGAACGTTCTCGGAACCGTCCGTTGATTTTGCCGACGCTCGCAGGGCAAGCATCGCTTGCTTGACCTCGGGACGATCGAAGAATTGCTCAGCTCCGCGTAACTGATACGGAATACCGCGATCGGAGAGCGCCGCCTCCAGAAGCCTGGACTGCCCGTTAGTGCGGAAAAGTACCGCGATTTCTGATGCCGGAACGCCATCTTTTTCGAGGAGATCCTGGATTTGTTCGGCAATGCCTTCGGCTTCACGTTCGTCATCCGTATATCCGAACCATTGGCTTTCAACTCCCGGTCCGCGCTGGGAAATGAGTTTGAGCGGGGGTGCCCAGGAGAATTCGGTGGAGTCCGGGCGCGGTCGCCGTGCCGCTAGGAGTCGGTTTGCCAGTTCGACCACTTGGCTGTGCGAGCGGTAGTCTCGGGTGAGCCGTACCGTGTGTGCGCCCCGGTACCGTCGCGGAAATTCCAGGAGGTGCCGACTGGTGGCACCGGTAAACGAGTATATGGTCTGCGAGGCATCGCCCACGACGCATAAATCGTCGCGCTCCCCCAGCCAGGCGTCGAGAAGGCGCTGTTGGAGGGGCGAGACATCCTGATATTCGTCTACCACGAAATGTCGGTATTGTTCGCGGATGGTGGCAGCGAGTGCATCGTCATCTTCGATGATGCCGACGGTCAGGAGCAGAACATCCTCAAAGTCGATGAGGTTCCTTTCGTCTTTGAGATCTTCGTAGGCGCGGAAGAGCCGCACCATGTTCTGCGGGGTTATTCCGGAGGGCAGGTTGCGCTGGTGCAGGTGCGGCGTGAGGGTGTCGGGGGTGAACAGGCTGACTTTTGCCCACTCGATTTCTGCCGCAATGTCGCGTACAAGTGCCCGGTCGACGCTCATGCGCAGGCGCTGGGCAGCTTCGGTGATTAAACCGGCTTTATGTTTGACGATATCGGGGAATGAACCGCCGATAGCGCTGGGCCAAAAATACCTGAGTTGGCGCAGCGCTGCGGAGTGAAAGGTTCGGGTTTGGACTCCTACGGCACCGAGGGATCGCAGTCGAAGGCGCATTTCTTCTGCCGCGCGGGTGGTGAAGGTGAGAGCCATAACGCGTTGGGGAACGTATTTTCCGCAGGCGATTCCGTAGGCGATGCGGTGGGTGATAGCGCGGGTTTTGCCGGTTCCGGCGCCTGCGAGTACGCGCATCGCGCCGTTGAGTTCGGAGGCGACCCGGCGTTGGTCTTCGTCGAGACCCGCGAGGATGTCTTCGGGGGAAAGCTGGGGCGTAGCGTGATTTTGTTGGGGGGCTGCTGGTGGGGGTACGGGTCGTGCCGGTGCCTGTGGAGTTTGGGAGCGAGTCGGGGATGATTTTTGGGCGGGTATGCCGAAGAGAGCTTGCTGTTTGGATGCTCCGGCGCCCTGTGCTGGCATAACGCCCCTCTCCTGGTGCTCTGCGGGTGTTCACACGCTGGTTACTATTGTACCTTTACCTTAGGTGGGGTCTGTCTGCGGCGGTTAGTATAAGCATGCCCAAGGTAGGAGTTCCAGTATTCCGTGTTTATTGCTGCGTGGCCCGAGTTTTCAAGGGATCGCACGCGAAAATGTGTGCGAGGGGCGAACGTGCCGAACCTCATGAGGACTCATTTGATACCCTAAGAGGGTGACTTTAACGCCTCTTCAGCTTGCCGCCATTGTGTCAGCGGGTGTGCCGGGAATTTACCCTGTGGGCGCATCCGCCGTTCTTGACGACACCGCCGATTTTGACTCAGCTATTATTGTGGATTCGACCAATCGTCGCTGGCGTGTACGTGCTCCTCGTCGCCCCGATGCCAGCATGCGGCTTGAGGCGGAGCACCTTATTCTTCAGTCTTTTACCCCCGGTCTGCGTGCTCGCCTGCCTTTCCAGGTGCCGACTGTGGTGGGTACTGTGCCTTATCAGGACGGCAGCGTTTTCATTTACACGCATATTCCCGGTACCTCTTATGAGGTTGATGATCTTGCGGCGCAGAACGGGCATATGGCAGATGGTCAAGAGAACCTGGCCGTTTCTCTCGGTAAAATTTTGGCGACTCTGCACACGATGCCGCACGATCTGGTGTTTGAGGCGGGTCTGCCCTCGTATAATTCTGAGGAGATTCGCCGCCGCCGCAGTGTTGAGCTTGAGCGTGTGGCGCAAACCGGCAAGATTCCTGCGGATCTGTTAGCACATTGGCGTTCAGTGCTCTCCCCCGGTTCCACATGGCAGTTCCAGGCTCACGTGATCCATGGTGACATGAACTCCGATAACCTGGTGCTTGATGGCTCGAAGATTGTTGAGGTGACCGGTTGGTCTGATGTTCAGGTGGGAGATCCTGCCCAAGATTTTGCGTGGCTGTTCTCTTGTTCCGATCAGGGCTTTACTGACAGTGTATTAGATGCTTACCAGCGGCAGATGCGCCCCGAACCGGATGAGCATTTGATTCAGCGGGCGCATTTCTATGCGGAATTTGCGATTGCTCAGTGGTTGGCGCACGGTGCTGAGATCGGCGATGACGATATTGTGCAGCATGCCGTCGCCATGCTTTTGGATGTGCAGGATGGTCTGCGCGCGACCGGTGGGTTACTCGGGCAAGAAGAGGAAGAAGATATTCCACAGGTTATTGACGACGAAGACTAGAGTAGAAAACGATAGATTGAAAGGCTGAGACGGCCACCCTGTTGGGTAGCGTCTCAGCCTTTATTCTGTTTGTTGCGACTAAGAATATATTCCGGTTGCGCTATCTGCCTCTACCATGATGCATGGGCCAGGCTACCGCGGCCGCCCCGGAAGTTCTTCGCCCCATCCGGCACGGGAGATAATGCGTTCAAGCTGCTGTTCGTTCTGCAGACCACCGGCAATATCGGTGTCCCACACGGTCTGGTCAGAGCCAACATAGTAGAACGCCGCGTGCACACGTTCAGGGTCTATCCCCTGTATTTTGGCGAAGGCGAGCCGGTACAGCGCCAACTGGATGCGCTTATGCCGCATCGCGTGTGCGGAGGGTTTACGCCCGGTTTTCCAGTCCACGAGATCCCAGTGTTCCTGCTCCTGGAGGGTGCCGTCGGCGTTAGTGATCTGTTCGGTGCGGCGGAAGACCGCATCAATACGCCCGCGGATGTTCACGCCCGCCACGTGAGTTTCTACCGGATATTCGGCGCGCCATATGGTACGGGAAGCCCATTCACTCTCAAGGAATGTCGCGCGCAGTTTATCAAGGTCGAAACTGCCGTCAAGATCATCATCGCTATAAAGTTCGTCCTGTATATCGAGCATAGGTTCGTCCCCGAAGTACTCCTCAACCCAGGCGTGGAAAAGTGTACCCTGCCGCGCCGCCGCAGATGGCTGCATCGGTACCGGACGCACCAGGCGACTCAGAACCGTCTCTTTATCCTCCGACAAAGCAATGAGGGTGGATGCCGACATATGCTCGGGTTTCGCAGGAACCGCTGGGGTAACGGCGCGCTGTGCCAAGGCAAGAAGCAGATCGACCTCATGCTCCCAATCCTGAATCTGCTGAGCTTCCGCTTCGGTAGGGTTGGCAAGTTTATCGAGATCGTCAAGGCTTAACGACCCGCGTGCCACGTTAAGAGCGGCACGCTCCACCCGTGCACGCCGCTGACCGGGTACCGCAATAATGTCACGATTCTCGGTGCGTTCGGCGAGGTCTTTCTCGGATGCCCAGCGGATCACCTGAGCGCCGTCAAAGGGGTCAAAAGGCCAGTCGGCGGTCAGCACGGAGCCCTGCTGCGGGTTATCTTTCACCCACGCCGCCGGTTCCAAGAAACGGTGCACAATCTGCGGTCGAACCCCCGGCTGCTCAGGGCCACGTTTCCCTTCCGCAAGCTGCGCTAAAGGTTCGCGGGCGTAGTGGAAATTCTCGACCACATCCAGCCCGTAACGCTTTTTGAGCTGTTCCAGATTTTCATCGTATGCCCCTTTGGACTCCTGCGGATCGGGCAGGCCGGGCTCCTGCACGCCGCCCATCAGCGCCTGCTTCACCCGGTGCACCTCAGGCAGATTCAGTACCTCGGCATTTGTGATCGGGTTTCCACCGTCATGCACAAGCGCACGCGCGATCTGCTCATAGACCTCGCTTGTATAGCACTGAGAAGCCGCCGTATCTTCGGGGTCATCAGGAGCGGGAATAACCGGTACAGACGTATCATTTTCCAGACGGATACCCTGGGGAATACTGTAATTCTCAAGCCACAAGCAGCGCCCAAAAAGTACCTCAATACTGGCGTCACGATGCTCAATCGCCCACCCAGAGGTGTAAAAACCGGTGCCCAGATAGCTCGGGTAAAGCCAGGGTGCCACCTGAATACCTTCGTAAGGTTCCTCAGCATCGCCCTGCGCGAATTGCACCAGCTCGTTCCAATAGGGCTCGGGCTGATAGGGGTTTACGTTCGGGCCCACCCATCGGCAATTACTGATGTGCAGCAGCGAGCGGGCGCGGGTCATCGCCACATAAACCAGCCTCCGTCCCTCAAAGCCCACATAGTCATTCGCCATATCTTCGCCGTCTTCAAGACGCGCATTGAGCTCTTTATAGTTCTCTAGGGCGCTCACCTCTTCAGCCCGTTCCAAAGCGGACGGCAGATAGTCGCGGTCACCTCGTAGAGGCCAGGGCAGGCTTCCAGGTTCCAGGCGGTGCCAGGTGTGTGGGCGAGTGGGGTATTTATCGCACATGCGCGGCAGATACACGTGATCCCATTCCAGACCTTTCGACGCGTGCATCGTAAGGATTTGCACCGCATCTCGCCGGGGTTCTTCTTCGGCGGGGGTTAGCCCCCGCTCGTGGTTTTGGGCCTGTTCCAGCCAGGAGAGAAAACCCAGCAGATAGCTAATACCGTTGGCAGAGAGCACAAACCGCCGGGCGGTGGGGGCGTCCTCATCAACCTCGGTTCCGTCTGCGCCAGCATAGAGCATCGCGTTGATGCGCGGTGAACTCGCAGCGTAACTTGCGGCGACCTCATGAAAAGCATCCAGATGCGCGCGCGATCCGTAGGCGTCCCCGCCGGGGCGGGCGGCAAGCTCGATATCCAGGAGCATCACACGCTCAATCTCATAGAGCAGGGTGCCAATATCCTCGGTGGTGAACTGGCGCAGATACTCAACCTCGGCGGTGAAAGCGTGAAGACGGCGCAAACCTTCAACGCTCAGACGGCGCCGGGATTCGGGGTAATCCGCAGGGTAAATGGGGTTACCGGCCTCATCCGCTGTGGGAAGATGCTCGATCGCTTCAATAAGCGAACCGTATTCGGCGAGGTCTTCCACAGCGTTTTTACGGGCCCGCTCAAATTCTTCGTGGACGGCACGCAGATTGGCATCGGTATCAGTTTGAGGACTCGAAGGTACATCTCCGCTCGTCTCCTCAGAGGACTGCTCGCCAAAGGTTCGTCCCATATTTTTCTCGCGCGTGGTCGTCAGGTAATTCGACCAATCCCCCAGCGCAAGCAGATCCGCTGTGCCCAACCGCCAACGTGCGCCAGCGAGCAGACGCATCAGGGCGTCCGAACGGTTCGGGTCTGCTAAGACCCGCAGCATCGAGACCATATCAATAATTTCGGGGCGTTCCAGAAGCCCGCCCAAACCAACCACCTGCACGGGAACACCCAGGCTCTCGCAAGCCTGGCGAATGGGTTCCATCTGCGCCCGGGTACGGGTGAGCACCGCCATCGTGGGCATCTGTTCCGGAGTATCGGCGTAGCGGGCGCGTTCTTGCACGATACGTTCGGCAATGCCCTGTGCTTCCTCGGTCTCAGACCCGTAGCGTGCCAACTGCACTGAACCGAGCATAGCGCGGTAACCTGATTCATCGGGATTGAGGATCACCGAGCGAGGCCGCAGATCGGGCACGTGAGGCGGAGCAGGGGCACGCACCCAATCGGGAATATTCTTGAGTTTAGCGGCGATCAGGTTTGCGGCATCCAAAATAGCGACGTCATTACGCCACGCAACTGTCAAATAAAGAGGCGTTTCATCGCGTGTTGGGAAGTATTGATAAAAACTAAACAACTGACCGTCGGAGGCACCGCGGAACCCATAAATAGACTGTTTCGGGTCCCCCACCGCCATGACCGGATGCTCAGGCTGACCGGGACGCCCATCATGCCCGTCGCGAGCGCCATATAAATCAGCGAAGAGCCGTAGCTGAGCGTGCGATGTATCCTGAAATTCGTCAAGAAGCACAACCTTATAGCGTTCCCGCTCCAGCTGTGCGGCGGCTGGCACCTCACGGGCGATCCGCGCCGCCAACGCGATCAAGTCGCCGTAATCGAGCACCTGCATACGCGCTTTCACTCGCGCATACCGCTGCACAAGCTGCGCCAAAATAACTTTGGTTTTCAGCCTCTCTATGACCTTTTTTGCGTTGGCACTGGGACCGGGCGAACTGAGTGATTCGTACGCCGCCAGGTGTGCGGAACAAAATTCGATAACCTGCTGCGGGCTTACCAGATGTTCGGCGCACTCCCCCGACAGCTGCAAAAGGCTCTGCACGATCGTACTTTTTGAGGCGACTCCCGAGGCTGAGCTGGCGGCGGGTAGGTCGCCGTCCCAGTACTGCACGATCTGCGCGGCGAGCTGCCAGGCTTGAGCATCGCCAAGCATTTGTGCATCCTGCTCAACACCCAGGCGCAGACCGTATTCTTTGACGAGATTATTCGCGTATGAGTGGTACGTAGAGACGGTGGGCTCGGAAGAGCCTGCAAGAAGTTCTTCTTCGCTCAGATCAATCAGATTCCGTTCGCGCAGAATATTTAGGCGAGTGCGCATGCGATCGCGCAGCTCTCCTGCGGCCTTGCGGGTAAAGGTAACGCCCAGAACTTCATCGGCGCGCACGATTTTATTGGCCACAAGCCACACCACACGATCGACCATCGTCGCGGTCTTTCCCGAGCCCGCGCCAGCGATCACCAGACGCGGTTCAAGCGGCGACTCAATAATGCGAACCTGTTCGTCGGTGGGCGGATTCAGCCCCAGCGCGTGCGCGATCTCGCAGGCGCTAAGTCGAGCAGGTTGGTGTGCTGTTCCCCCGGAGACTCCGGATGCGCCACGGTCGCCGTCATGTTTGGGCGGCTGATCCGGTTCAGAGGTAGTCATACGGTACGTATCCATTCCTGACGGGGTGATAGTGTCAGCTGTATCAGATGTGAGACAGCCACAGGATGCAGTTTACCACCGACGCAGTTCAGAACAGAGGCCGCACGTCACCTCCAGGAACCACTAGTGTCCTGTGAGAGCCTGTCGTTTCTGCCGGGGTTGTCGCTCGGTGTCCGGCAAGCAAAAGCCCCGTTGCCGGGCTAATCCTGAGTGATCTGGCGTCCCTGCGGGCATAGAGGGCAAATTTCGGGCAGGCGGCAGGTTTCCCCGGGCCGATGCCGCGTCTGCATAACAGCACCGGCGATCAGCTCCGCCGCACGCTGAACCAGCTGAACCGCCCAGATACCGGTTTCCGGGTCGAGCGCATCCTGCTCTTGGGGACGATTCCGGGAAGACGCTGCTGTGCCGTCACCCAGCTGCACGAGCGCGGCTCCCCCAGATTTGCGTGTGAAAACCTCGAAACGCTGGGGTGCCGCCTCGCGGTGCTCAAGCCCGGCAGGAATATCAAGACCGTCAGGCTCAACGCCGAAATCACGGCTCATGGCATCCCCGGCGCCCGCCTCTACCGCTACCTGATAGGCGGCAAGCTGGGCATGTTCGGCGATCTGGTTTTTATTGGGTTTGGTCTTGCCCGTCTTCAAATCAACGATGACGTATCGGCCGTCCTCGGTTTTCTCCAGCCTATCGACTCGCCCAGAAATCTGGGCGTTCACGGCATCGCCGGGAACCAAAACCCGGAAGGACCCCTCCACGCCCACGAGTTCGCGGTGATCACCCGGCATAATCTCATTGATATACACCGCGAGTTTATCCACCATTTTCTCTGCACGTTCACGTATCTGCTGCCCCTCCCAAGTATCAGGCAGCGCAAGCGTACTCAGGCGTTCTTCAAGCTGACCGCGCAGGGTCATATAATCGGCGTCCGGGTACTCTTCTGCGATCGCGTGAATGAGCGTTCCCAGCGAGCGCGAGGTGTCGGTCTGCGCCTCGGCACGAGCCGCCGATACGAACCAGTCTAGGGGCGACTTATGAATCGTCTCGATACGCGAGGGCGATACCGGAACTGTGAGTTTTTCGGGGTCACCAGAGTCAGTCGACAAGCCGTCGCGGTGTGGATGCGGTGTAAACGCATTCTGCTCGGTCGAGAGAGGCAAAAGTCCCCACCACTGTTCCGGGGCTGCCCCCGGTACCCCGGCCTGCGCCAGCCTGTTAAGCTGTGCTGCCGCAGCATCTGCCAAGGTGGGGTCTGTATCTTGAGCCTGCGCATACCGCCTTAGTTCCGCGACAAGGGCGCGCAAGGTCATGGGGCGGCGCACGTGGGTGATGTCGGCGGTGCGCGCATCCGGCACGAGAATATCGAAAAATTCGCTGGGTGCGTCTTCCGTTGAGCTCACGGCGGTAACAACGAGCCTTTCGTTCGCCCGCGATATTGCCGTGGAGAACATGCGTAATTCGTCGTGCCGCACCGCCCGCACGCGGTCGCTCATGCGCACCTGCTGAGCTGCGGCAACACCCATATCGCAGATGTCGGTCAGCTCACCAGCTTTGAGGAGCGAGCCGCGCACCGTCGTATTCGGCCAGGTTCCATCCTGCAGCCCGCAAACGTAGACAGTCTGCCAGTGTCTGCCCGCCGCGAGTGCCGGGGTGAGGATCTCAACCGCATCGTAGCGTTTGCCACGCGCTGCGAGGGTATCCATGGGAAGGTCTTGGGCATCGATATAGTCGAGGAATAGCTCAGCGGAGGAACCGGGCATCTGGTCGACGAAACGAGTAGCCGCCTCAAAAAGCCCTATCATGGCGTCAAGATTTCGATGCGCCCGCTCGGCTTCCGGCCCGGTCTGCGCGCTTTCGGTCACCCAAATTTTTTCGAGTCCGCTTGCCTGCCACAGCGCCCAGAGTACGGTCTCAGCGTTGGCGCCGCGTTCGGTGAGGGCCTTATGCCCGGCGGCAAGTACACGTGCCACGCGGCGTACCGCCGCACCAATGCCTTGCGCCGGTAGTGCCTGCGGGTTCAAGAGGGCACCCAGCAGAAGGTCGTCGCTACAGCGGTGCCCGCCCGCGCGCAGTTCTGCGGCGCGAAGCTGCTGACGTAGACGGCGCACTTCCATGCTGGATGCGCCCCCAAGCCGCGAAGTCAGCAGGGTAATCGCGTTGTGGGCGCCGCTGCCGGGGTTTGTGCGGTTTTCTTCGGCGAGAACATCGACTAGGCTTTGCCGTGCAAGCTTTTCGGCCTCATCATCGGCAGAATGTGTGCCCGCCTCCGTAACAGCTTCGGAGGTTATATTCTCCGTGAGGCTCCCGTCGAAATCGTTATGATCCGGCAGTTTCAGATAGTCGGCGCTTTGCTGACGGGCATAAACCAGCAGAGAAAGCGCATCCAGGAAAGGACGTACAGCAGGTTCATCACGCACCGGAACCAGCGCTGCACCCGTCACGGTGGGGATGCCGGATGCCGCCAAGACACGCCGGAACCGCGAAACTTCGGTGCCGCTTCGCACGATAATCGCCGAACGCGCATACGCCGCTCCCCGGTACAGATAGTCCTCAAGAAGGAGTTGTGCTACCTGGTTCGCCTCGTCCTGAGGAGAACCCAGAAGGTAGCCGAAAACTCCCTCGGGAAGTTCATCAGAGTGCCGCGGGTCAAGCAGGTCACCATCATCGCTGAGGCGTAGGAGCGCAGATTCCTCATATTTACTCGGTGCGGCCTGCGGTTCGCGCGGCGTAGGTACATTCGCAATCACGGGGAGCCGACGCGCGATATTCCGCCAGGCCTGGGTGATGGGCGCATTCATGCAGTACGAAGTCTTCAGTTCTTCTCGCTGCAGCTCCGGGAAAATCTGGGGTAGGGTCGCCGCTAGGTCGGGGCGCGCACCACGGAACCCCTGCACCACGGTTTCGGTGCAGCAGGTCATCAGTACCCGCGCGGACGGCGCAAATGCAGCCTCCACTGCCTCGCGCTGATCGCCCGTGTATGTGGCAAGAACCTGCCCCGGCTCACGCCCTACTAGGATGCGCATCAGCCGATACACGGAGGGGCTAAGTTCCTGCGCATCGTCAATCAGGATCAGGTCGAAGCGCGCGCGTTCCTCCCGCAAATATTCGGGGTTTGCCAGCAGGAAGGCGCACGCTTCATGGATTAACGCGGCGGGGTCGTAAGCGTTTGGGGCACGCAGACGGCGAATCTGCTGGTACTCGGTATAGAGCTGCGCCACCGAATGCCAGGCCGGGCGGTCCAGAGTTTGCGCCAGGTTTTCAAGATCTTCAGCGGTCAGCGCATATTCGGCAATACGGTCAAAAAAGTCACGAATCTCCTGGCGGAAACCACGAGTACCTAGAGCCTCATGCAAATCGGCGGGCCAGCGCACCGCCGCGCCTTTGCCTTCGCGGTGCCCCGCCAGGATTTCGCCAATCATTACATCCTGCTCGGGCCCGGAAAGCAGCTTTGGGGCGAACTCCACCCCGGGCAAAAGTCCCGACACATGCGCGCGGCGCAGCAGATCAAAGGCATACGCCGCCCACGCGCGAGTGGGTGCGGTAGACATACTGCGGTCGATACGCCGCGCCAGCTCATCACGCACACGAGTAGCACCCGCGCGGGTAGGGGTCAGCACCAAAAGCCGCGCGGGATCGCCCCCGGCGTTCAGAAAATCTACCGCCGCCGTAATCACGCGCTCAGTCTTGCCCGTACCGGGCGCCCCCAGGATGAGTGTAGCCGTCATGGCTTTAAGTTTATCGGGGTTTCTCGGCGCTACGCAGATATGTCCTCTGCCTGAGAACGTCACGAAGCATCGGGCATTTACACGCGAACTCCGCTAGGCTTGAGCTATGAGCTGGATAGATGCCCCTCGCGCAACCTTCGATTTAGAGACCACCGGTGTCGATGTGACCACCGCCCGCATCGTGACCGCTTCGCTGCTTCTGCTGAACCCGGATGGGAGCGTGCAGCGAGCTGGCGAGTGGCTGGCTAACCCCGGCATTGAGATTCCCGAAGGTGCCGCATCCGTGCACGGTATCACAACCGAATATGCGCGCTCCCACGGGCAACCTGCCCAGCAGGTGATCTGGGAGGTCGCGGGTGCGATCGGTTCGCTCTTCCTAGACGGCATACCCGTTATCGCGTTTAACGCCGCCTACGATTTTTCGGTGCTTCATCATGAGATGCTCCGCTATAACATCGCCCACGGCGAGCTGCCCGCCGGGCACATTCTTGACCCGTACGTGATTCATAAGCACGTTATTCCCCGCAAACGCGGCAACCGCAAGCTCGAAACCCTCACCGCCGAACACGACGTGGTTCTAGAGAACGCCCACACATCCAAGGCGGATGCCCTCGCCGCCGAGCGACTACTCGTTAAGCTCGCTGAGCGTTTCCCCGAGATTGCCACGGATGCCGCTGCCCTCCACACGCATCAGGTTCAGTGGTCGCTTGATCAGGCGCGCGATTTCCAGGACTGGCTGCGCACTAAGCCGGGTAAAGAGAACGAGGTTATCGACGGTCGGTGGCCAATACGCCGCTAATTCTCTATCAGCCTCGTTGATTTCGTCACGTTGAACAGAGTCTGTTGAGGCTGCTTAACTCCCCTATTGACTAAGTATCGCGAAGGTTATCTCGCCGGTTTTCAATACGTCCGGCACTATACCTGCGCGCCGCTAACCCCTATGCTAAAGAGGTAGGGGTTCTCGCCCTAAGGTGCAGTGCAACGCGCCGGTTATGTATCACATCAGCATTCAGAATTGTCATGGAATATCAAGACACCAACACGTACAGTATCTATCTCGGTTCCTCTCGCGAACAGCACAAATATATCGTGTCGCAATCGCAGGTGGTCCTCAAGCTCGGCAGAATCCTCATGAAATCGGGGGCAAGTGCCTACCGTATCAAGGCATCAATGGCGCGTTTAGCGAAGGCCGTGGGGCTACAGGAACATCATGCGCAAGTGACCTTCACAGAGATCGCCACCTCATCATATGCGGATGGTAATTTCCGCACTGAAGTCGCCGAGCAGCGCACGATGGGTATTAATTCCTACAAAATTGACCTGTTGGGTAAGTTCATTTCTGAGCTTCCCGATCGCATATCTCCATCTGAGGCTGATGCCGAGATTACCCGCATCGATTCCATGCCGCATCTCTACAAACGCTGGATGCTCTCCCTCGCCTCCGCCATAGCCTGTACCGGGTTCGCCTTCCTCAATAGGGGCGGTCTGGTGGAATGCCTCGTCGTGTTTATTGCCGCTGGTGCCGGTCAATTTTTGCGTTCTACTCTCATGAAGCGCGGCACAAGCCATATGGCGATTTGGATGGCGTGCGGATTTCTTGGAGCAGGAACCTATATTGGAATTATTAGGCTTCTGGTGGCTCTAAACCTCGTGGGAAGCGACCATATGGTGGGGTTCATCTCCTCAATTCTGTTCTTGGTGCCGGGCTTCCCTATGGTGACCGGCATGCTCGATATTTCCCGCATGGATTTCCTGGCCGGTGTTTCACGCCTGACCTATGTGGCGGTGCTTTTGGTGAGCGGGTCTTTTGCGGTGTGGGTTCTTGCCTCGCTCTTCGAGATTCCGCTTCTGCAAAATATTCGCCCGGATATTCCGGTGGGGCTATATATCCTACTGCAGGTTATTTCATCGGGAGTTGCCGCCGCCGGGTTCGCCATGCTCTTTGCTGCATCTCCCGTGGCGTGCGTGTGGGGCGGCGTTATTGCCGCTATCGCTAATCCGGCACGGATTTGGCTTGTGGAGGCGGGCTGGGCTCCCCATATGGCGGCGACGGTCGCGGTGTTCGGAGTCGGCATTATGGCGGAGATCGTGGCGCCGCTGCACGGGCGTAAATATTCGCGTATATCCCTGTCGGTGCCTGCCGTAGTGACGATGGTTCCGGGTGTGCCGTTTTATCTGTCAATGTCGTATTTTTCGGGCGGGAATATGTACGCGGCTACCAATGGTTTCGTGCAGTCGCTCCTCACCTTCTTGGCCCTGGGGCTGGGGCTGGCGTTTGTGCGCCTTCTTTTCGATAAGAACTGGCTCTTTGATCAGGATACTCAGGTGATGAAAAAGCTCGATAGCGCCTCACATATGCGGTAGATCTTCTGCAATGAATGCGTGACGGCTCGTCGTTTAGGTGGCCGGTTCTGTAAGCTTTCGTGACGAGTCAGCAACCCTGTGCCCTATCTCGTGTGCTACGTTTGTATTGTTTCAGGGGTTTTGTGCCGCTCACACTCACCAACCAAGCGACTGCTCTTCCGGTGTCGCTCGTTTGCACGGCATATTTTCCTCTCAACCAATTACCGAACGAGAAAGATCACCGTCATGCTACACCGTATTATCCAGCGCCCTCTGAATACTGCCTTTGATAAACTTTATGCACGCCGTGCCGCCAAGTTCCCTATAAATCCAGATGGTGTTTTGCGCGTCAGACATCCAGCCTTGATCCTTATTTCGGTCTTCATCTCGGCTCTGGTGGGCACTCTGCTCACAGCTCTTATCGTGTATATGGTGCTGCATCCAAACACAACGCAAACGCCCCAACAATCACTCTCAATCCTGGGCTCTTTTATCCTGTGTGTTGTTATCTTTTATGGCTTAGCCGTTTGGGCGTACCTCAACTATAGAAATATCTACGTTGAGACAGCGCGCGACTATGTAGAGCAACGAAATGCTTTCGGCCGGATCACCCGCATCTATTACAGCGAGGTAAGCGCTTACAGCTATTGGTACGAGTACAACAACAAAATGCTGACGCTGTTCTCCTCTGACGGCCGTCAAGTTTCTTTCCGCCCCAAAATATACCGTGGGGAACGGGTGCTCGCGGTTTTGGCGTTTAGGATGTATAACTCCCGCTGGCCTGACCCGCGAAACAGTAGCGATCAGCACATTGTCGAAACTCAAGCAGCAAACGGTATCGCCGAAAGAGCCCTCTGGAATGAGCATCCGGTCGGTAAGAACCTGTTGATGCCGCAGGACATTCAGTAATTCCGCAGTAAACGGTGGGAGCAGAAATTATTTGGCTGTTTCTGCTCCCACCGTTTATTGTCACGGGCTATATTCCGGGTGAAATTATCTGAGGCTTGCAGGTTTTACTATGCGCTCCCCTGCGGTGGGTTTTGGTTCTGCTGATAGTTGTGGGGCTGCTGCAGGTATCCATAGGGGTTCATCTGCTGGTTCGAGGGCTGCTGACCTGAATTCAGATAGCCCTCTTGAGGATACGCGTTCTGCGGGTATTGTGGCGGCATTGGTTGTTGTGGGACAGCAGTCTGTTCGGGCGTTATAAATCCATTTACTTGAGGGTATTCCATCAAGAAATCGGTTACTTCATATTTGGAGTCTGCTAGTTTCATGATCACAAGTTCATCTTCAGGGTTCTCAAGGTCAGGCCAACGACCAGAACGTGCCCGCGCATAGAGCAAGGCGCCAAAGATTCTTTCTTGAGGTTTGGCCGGAATACACGAGAAAACTGTGTTTCCCCAGGGATCTATCAGATAAAGATCATCGCTAAGGTCTTGAGTAATTTTCCAGTGCTGCCCATCTAAGGTTTGACGTTTCCTTTTGGGACTGTATATATACCCGTCAATAGCTGCAAAGGGAGTAAATTTTTCTTTCCCGAAGACGGTCTGAGTCAGGAACCCTTCAGAGGTTATATCGATATAACTCATATCATGCTGAGCAACGAGGAAAAATAAACCTAATATCAGGATGGGTCCACCATATGCAAAGATTGTTATCTTAATGGTATGCGACCCATCATATTCTCCTGAAAATATGAGTGGAGCAAAATACAGATATCCAATAACTAAAATATAGAGAATATAGTTAGCTCCATGAAAGCGCCGTACGCGGTACGGATGTTTTTTAGACTCCACCCAAGATTGTGCCAGCGAGAAAATAAGGTGAATAGAACATAGCGCTGCCACGGCAATCCAGGCAAAAACCATTATAGAAACTCCATATCATCGGTGATATTTCCCTACCAGGATACCCTGAGAGGTACCCAGGTCTCATGCACAGTTCCTCCCTTAAAAATCCTGTCGCCATCGATTAACGGTTAGATACCTGACAACCACATCTTTCGTGTACTCCGCCAGAATTTTTTCATCCTCTGAGTACCCCAGCTGAGGCCATCGTTCCTGCATACCGCGAAACATCAAGCACTGTCCCACATAATCCGGCATGGCCGAATGACGTACCTGTGTCTGAAGAATTTTTTTACCTTCGTGATTGATCACGCGGAGCCTATCGCCGCGGGAAGTATTCACAGCGTGTCGATCTCCCATAGACACGCGAAGGGTTCCTTCGAAATCAAATCGAGCTGGGCGATAATCGTACCCTTTGATATCAGAAAAAGGAATATTATGCACTCGCCCAAAACCACTACGAAAGACAAACCCCGAAGGAACAAGCTCGATATACCGAATCGTGAGACCACGTATAAGGAGAATAATAAAAATAAAGAATGCGAATATTAGGCACATCGGTACAGCAAAAAGTACGATGACTATAGGAGTCCCTGCGCTTGGCGTCAGAATGACAGAAAGAACAAATGCAAAGAAACTGCCAAAGCCCACCAGAAAAATATCAACAATCACTAGAATCCACCACGGGTATCGTGCCCGCCGAAGCATTGCTTCGCTCTCACGTTTAGCTCTCATCCCCAAATAGGTAATATGTAACGCTGCACAGGTAAGCAACACACCACCAACAATACCTGCACTCACAAAAACTGATGTATTCACAGGTGTACATCCTCCCACGGTCCTTGACGTTCTATAGATTATTTAAATAATTCTTTGGTGAGTGTCTAAATATTCTGATTCTCGCAACTGGTGCCAGAGTCCCCCATTCTGTTCTTTATTGGCATTTCAAGGCTAGCATTACATCTCCTCCAATACGGGATATTTAAGTCTTAGAGGGAAGATTTTGCTCCTCCTTGCATCAGGTCTTTGACCCTCCAGCGTGCAGCCCTTCAATACAGATCGTCAGCAAATCCCATAATTCTTGCCGTTTCGCATCGCTGAGCCCACCCACCATGTGCTGCTCAACATCGCGGATGCGCCCGGTCGCCTGATCGAGCACACGCTCCCCTTCCGCTGTGAGTATGGTCGGTAGCGCGCGACCTCGGGGGGCTTGTTCTGCTCGCTCGATCAAACTGCGTTCTTGAAGCCCTCGCAAAAGCGTATTCATCGTTTGGCGGGTTACGAAAGCCTGCCGCGCCAGCTCAGCATTAGAAGCACCCGGGGTAGATTTTAGAATTTCCAGGCACACGTATTGCGCAACGGTAATC
This sequence comes from Rothia sp. HMSC071F11, assembly GCF_001809115.1. Lineage (NCBI taxonomy): Bacteria > Bacillati > Actinomycetota > Actinomycetes > Micrococcales > Micrococcaceae > Rothia > Rothia sp. HMSC071F11. The sequence continues at coordinate 59,207 of NZ_KV795756.1, read as the reverse complement.
CCAAGCGGGCGCAGAACCTCTTCCATGCGCGAGCGCAGCAGTGATTGCACTTCTTTGAGTCGATATCCAATAAGTTGGTTAAATTCCTCTTGCCTCATGTCAATATTCTGACATATGCTGTTAATGTCAGTATCCTGACATGCAAAATATGGTCTATTCGAGGAGGACTATCATGACGGTGACCGGCCCCAGCTTCATCGCATTGCAGGTGCGCGATCTTGAGCGTTCCGCGCAGTTCTACGAAACCTATCTCGGCTTGCGCCGCACCCCGCAAGCGCCGCCGAATGCCGTGGTCTTCGCAACTGAGCCCATCCCCTTCGCCGTACGCGAGCCGCTGCCCGGGGTAAACCTTGACGAAATTTCGCGCCCCGGCTTGGGTGTGGCCCTGTGGATGCACGGCAGCGATGTGCGGAGTCTTCTTACGAAGCTCAAGGAAGCTGGCGTGCGCATCCTGCAAGAACCAACACCCGGGCCTTTCGGCGAGAGCATTATTTTTGCTGACCCGGACGGGTACGCGGTGACGGTACACGATCGGGTCTAACGATCCGCTTCAAGACATAACCTGGAGTCCGGGGTTTATCAATACCGTGTGAGCCCCGGACTCTTGGTACTCTTCACAGTTTTAGGAGGTTCTTATGCGCTACTGGGTTGGAGTAGCCTCACGCGATCATGTTTTACTCGGCGTTGCGGGCGGATTCTGCCAGGTTTGCCACGGCAAACAGGCACCGCTGGCACGTATGAAACAGGGCGATTGGATTCTGTATTACAGCCCTAAAACCGGCATGAATTCTGGTGAGAAAGTTCAGGCTTTTACCGCTGTGGGGCAGATTGTGGATGACCGAGTCTACCAGTTCCGCATGGCCGAAAATTTTGAGCCATTCAGGCGTGATGTTGTGTTTCAGGATGCGCCGCATCCATGTCCGATTGAGGTAGCACGCGAGCACCCCGAATGGCGGAGTTATGCGAAACAGCTGCGGTACGGACATTTTGAAGTCTCCCACGACTTCTTCGAGCACATTTACCGTTACATGATGGCGAGCAAGCACGAGATAACCCCCGAACAAGCGTTAGGCGGCCATGCGACTGTATGCCATGCTAACCCATCGGCGGCAGCAAAGTGTGGGCGATCGGGCATGTGAAAACAAATCTAACCTGCCCGTTATATTCGGTTGCCAACTCACCCAGGTCCGTGAGTATTGACGCAGCGTCGCTGTCCGATAACCGATAACCGCCTATCATGGGATAAGAGAATTCCAGGCGCCCACACACGAAAGGTTACCCATGAGCGTATCAGCCGAACACCACCTTGCACACCAGCACAGCGAAGAGCTTTTTGAACGCTCCCGTTCCGTAATCCCCGGCGGGGTAAACTCCCCCGTGCGCGCTTTCAACTCCGTGGGCGGCACGCCTGCTTTTGTGGACCGCGCATCCGGCCCCTATATTTATGATGCTGACGGCAACGAATACGTAGACCTCGTCTGCTCGTGGGGCCCGGCGATTCTTGGGCACGCGCATCCGCAGGTTGTTGCGGCGGTTCAAGAGGCTGCCTCACGCGGGTTGTCATTCGGCGCTGCATCCGCGCCCGAGGCAGAGCTCGCAGAGCTTGTGGTCGATCGCATCAACACCGCGATCCCCGGCGCAATCGAGCAGGTACGTATGGTATCTACTGGCACCGAAGCCACCATGACTGCTATTCGCCTGGCACGCGGCATCACCGGGCGCGATAAAATTATCAAATTCTCGGGCTGCTATCACGGGCATGTGGATGCGCTGCTCTCTGAGGCAGGCTCCGGCGTGGCGACTCTCGCCCTACCCGGCTCGGCGGGAGTGACCGCAGCAACCGCATCCGAAACTATCGTGCTCCCCTACAACGATCTTGACGCCGTGCGCGAGGCTTTCGCCGCGCATCCGGGAGAAATTGCCGCCGTCATTACCGAAGCTGCCCCCTGCAATATGGGCGTGGTGACTCCCGAACCGGGCTTTAACCGCGGTCTGCGCGAAATTACGCAGAGCAATAATGCCCTGTTAATTTTTGATGAGGTGCTGACCGGTTTCCGTGTCTCGTCCGCCGGGTACTGGGGTAAATTTGCTCCCGAAGATAACGGTTGGGTTCCCGATATTTTCACTTTCGGTAAAGTGATCGGCGGCGGTATGCCGATCGCCGCACTCGCCGGTAAACGTGAGGTGATGGAGCATCTGGCACCGACCGGTCCCGTCTACCAGGCGGGCACGCTCTCGGGTAATCCGCTCTCGGTGGCATCCGGCATTATGACCCTCAAACTTGCCGATAATACCCTCTACCGCACGCTCGATACACGTTCGGAACAGCTGCAGGCTGCGCTGGCGCAGGCGCTTACCGATGCCGGGGTGGATCATTCGATTCAGACGGCAGGCAACCTGTTCTCGGTTGCCTTTGGTACCAGCGAACACGGCGTGCACAACTATGCCGATATTAAGGGTTCTGCCACCGCCAAATACACGGCGTTTTTCCACGCCATGCTTGATGCCGGCGTATACCTTCCCCCGAGTGCTTTTGAGGCGTGGTTCCTCTCAGGGGCACACGACGATACCGCGATGGAACGCATCATTGAGGCACTCCCGGGCGCGGCACGTGCAGCGGCTAAGGCGTAGCAACATCCTCTGACCCAGTGCTTTCCCACAAAATCTCGTTATAAATTCCGAACTCTGCCCGCCGTCAGCAGCAGCTTCTCAGCTTTGCTGGCGGCGGGTATTTTCTGAGATATTCATCCATACTGTTGAGCGTCGCGAAAGCGAACAACGTAGAATGCTGTTATGGACTTTCGGGATATTTGGCTTATAGCATTCATCGTGTATTTGGGGTTATGCCTGCTCATTGAGGCGGTCTATCCGGTGCGGGTGCGTAAAAAGTATGCGCTCAAAACCGAGCACGCTAAGTGGTTTTGGTCGTATAAACACTTTTTCCTGTACCTTTGGGCATGGATTGTTAACGCGTCCCTTTTCATGCTGTTCTGGGAGTTTAATGAAATACTCCGCCCCATAGCCCTATCTCTCCCGTTCCTGATGGTATATGCAGCGGCACGTATTGGGCGGCGCAACTACCGCATCTTCCACGGCGCTTCTCCAGACGACCGCGCTGTGGGTATGCCCAAAATCTACAGCGCTACCCTGGGTAAGCTCAGCAAGCCCCTGCGTACGACGGGTCATCAATCTGGACTAACGCTAGATCATGACCTGAGCACTACCGCGCTGATAAGCGGCCTTATCTTTTTCGCGTCCATTGCCCTGTTTTTGCTTCGGCTGACCGATATCGATTTTGAATACGCGCCGCCGGTTCCCTATAACGCTATTATTCTGGGAATCGGATATATTGCCGGTATCGTCGCGCTCGTCTCGTATACGAACTCGTACCTTGTCTCCACCCCCACTCTTCTGCAGGTCGGCCGGGGACCTTTCCGCAACCCGCGCGATATTCCATACCGCCAGCTGAGGAGTTACCGCGTGGTGCCTCAAGACCCAGATGCCACTGACCCTGATACCAAAGATTTATCGCAGTGGAATCTGGAATTTAAGGTACCTCGGGCCAACAAATATACGAAAGAGCTACGCGACCCCAATCTTGAGTATTTGGTTCGGCAGATTGCCTTCCGCGTGGAGCAAGAACGCTGGGCTGACGATAACTCCCCTGCCGACCGAGAACGGCTCGAAGAATATGGCCGGGATGCGCGCCTCGTGTGCATCACTAAGGGCTATATTCCGGCCGGTAAACACGCGCAGGAGGCGGCAGATCGCGCATCCTTCAAGCAGACACATTAGAGTTTTCCGCACTCTGCTGCACAGGCACAAATGGGTTCTCTATTGTCGTGACGCTATCGCAGAAATGCTGGTTTCACGTTTTATGGAGAGCCTATCTTTGAATATTCTTCGCTTTTTGCCGATATCTTCTCAATCCGGCACTAAAAGTTATGACAGTAAAGTAAATCTTCTACATTTCTTCAACGGTTTTCTGAGAATATCCTATTAAATTAAATATTTTTTACGTAAACTTTGTGATTGGTTCGCACAAAACGTTTATTCGTCGTACAGTTGCACTAGAGGTACTCTTTTGAGGATCTTCTGCCCTGTATTGTGCGTACCGTTTTGCGCATCCGCACCATGAAATGCGGATATAAGATGCGGCTCTCGCAAGGTACTCGGCGAATCCTCAAAGATTTCCTTGACCTTCCCTAAAGAAGATCACAACGTTCTGCGGCTGGGCGCAAACCTTCCGGATCGGCTAATTCAGGCCGAGAGTATGCGTCACACCATCGTCGGTTAGCTCGCCTGCTGTGCAACACTGAGGTTCTTCTGTGGGGGTACATATCACTTCCGACTATTCACCAACCACTACAACTCAGAAAGCCAATTCACCGATGAGCATCAGCAATAACTTCACCACCTGTACACGCCGAGCCGCGTTCGGTTTTCTAGGAGCTTCGTCTCTGGTAGCGCTCTTGACCGCCTGCGACGACGAGGACAAGCCCGGTGCACGGCCCAGCACGACAACCAGCAGCGCTGCCGCGCCTGAGACCGAGCCTCCAGAACCTGCCGATTCACCCAGTGCCGCCCCCAGCTCATCCGGCCCCAAGTATTCCGGCAAGTCTAAAGCTCCTGCGGGAGAGTTCCGGGCGGCCGATATTTACGGCCCGGCACAGAATGTTCCTAAACCCACAAATCCACCTGGCTACACCGAACCCACCCTTGACGGCATGATGAAAAGCATGAAGGCATGGACGCAATGGCGCAATTACGGCATGCAGACAGGTGATTACACCGAGGCATATAAGTTTGTGTCTAAAAACCTCGTCGAAGAGATTAATGCTTACAACGCAGATGCAAAACTGTACCACGACGGTGGGTGGATTATTGGCGGTGAGCAGCGCTCTTATGATTTCAGAAATGACCCCGTTCATCAGGGTAACGGCGTGTATTCCTGGGATTTCTTCGTGGGATGGTCCTATATCATCACCGTAGGCGCAGATGGGCGGCACAAACGCAGCAGGAATACCAACTATGCCGATAATCTTTACACGCTCACCGTTCATTATGAAGAAACAGGTTGGATTATCGACAGCATTACCCGCAAGCAAGCCCAGAAATAACTCTTAGATTTTGCTTTCCTAAACGTATTAACCCCCGCCGGTACATTCATGATGGATGCACTGGCGGGGATTTACCGAAACTGTAGGTTGGTTACAGATACATAAGTTGTCTTCGGTGCACATAAGTACACGGAGTTCGGAAAAACCGTAAGTATGGCAAGAGCTCACTAGGCTTGCATCCACAATCGTCCCTATTCAGACATGGACGGGTGTGCTCGTTCCTGCGCCCCCAAACTTACGACGGACGATATAGATGCGGTACCTAGTTGCACAATAACGCGCTAAAGTGCCTATCCGAAAAAGACGTGGCGATAGACTTTACATTACTTATATTCAAAGACATAAATACGGTGCGGTTTGTATATAAAATCCGCAAGGTATATCTTCAAAATATGACTCACTCTCAGAAAGAACAACGGAAGAATTTCAAAAATCGCAAACCGGGCGATGGGCTTTTAAGCTACGGGATTATTCTCTTAGTTCTAGCCGTTTTACTCGCATTTTCAACTGGAGTAGTTTCTCCCGCAGCAAAATTTTTTGGATTTGCTGGCGTGCTATGCCTGGTAGGATACGGCATTGTTCGTGGTGTACGCCGCGACTAATATTATTGTCTACATCATCTTATGGATTACGGCGAACTAACCCATAACCGTAAAAATGGTGTAGAAAAGTTCGGTACAGAAACTATGAAGTTTCTGCACCGAACTGGTGAGTAGCAGTTATTCTGCCGTGAGTTCTGCGTAGCGGGCGAAGAGGATTTCGAGGCGTTTATTGTTGGACGCGCACAGCTTGGCGGCTCCGAACGCCTTGTCGACGTGACGATCCAGTTCCTTATGAGCCTTCAATAACTCAGAATTCATCGCCAGCGGATTGTACATATCTGCGAGTGAAACGCGACCACCGTGCTTTTCCGCAAGTGCCTCGCGGACTTTAAGAATTTTCTGCCCCGCCGCAATAATTTTGGTGCGCAAATCCTCAGAGATTTCAGGAAGAGGAAGGTTATTCCACACAAGAGTATTTGAGAAACGTAAGTCAGATTTTAGTTGACCCCCAACAGCACGTTGCCAGGTAATAAACATGGACGAGCTCATGATGGCGAAAAAGAAACCGTCCGGGTCTAGGGCGGTATAAAGCTGATTCCCAGCGATAACTTCAGCGGGAAGATGTGCCACCGTATAAAAGGGGCGAGTCTCTGAAACTACGGCAGGAATACCGACATAGTTATCCAACGGACGATTCGTGTTTGGACGCATTAAATGTGGGGTGTCTCGATATTTATATGCGTCTCCCGTTGGTGTCTGTTTGCTGCGCCATTCTCGGTTAGCTTCAATGCGCTTTTTAAGCACTGGGCTCTTAGCAATATCTGCCGGATTTACGTCTTCGAGCCAGAGGCACCATCGATCAAGTCCACGCACGAGTTCCTTACCCATACGGAAAGGCTGAAGATATTTTACAGCAACAGGATCAGCAGATACTTCTGCGTAATCTTTTTCTTCCACAATGAGGTTTCCGTTATCAGCAGGTTTAGTACCAAACTTTACTTCAGGTAAATGCGCTAACGGTTTCGACCGTTTCTTCACCAGAATATTGGGAGCATCCAGAAGATAAGCATTAATACTTTTGACGTCTGCCGCTTCACGAGTCTGTTTTGCGTTCCAGTCATACTCAAATAGGCGCGGTTTGTAATCCTCAGAGCGGGTGAATCCGGTAATCACGCAGTGCACCGCTGCCTGACCGGGCGCCTGAGAATCCCATGGGAACGTGTGATAAGCGAATTTAATGCGCCACCCTTCCCGAAAAATCGGGCCAAAAAGCGCCGGAACCGGTTGTCCTTGCGCAATGGAATTAGTCGATACGAAAGCAAATTCGCCATCATAATCACGATCAAAGAACTGTACCGCTTTCCAAAACCAGGCGGTCACAAAATCCAGGTAGCCGTCATAATCTTTGCCCCACACCTTTTTCATAGCGGAAGTCTGTGCTTTAGACATCGTCCACTGTCCCAAAAACGGTGGATTACCAAAGACAAAAACCTTGGTGGCTCCTGCCGGAATCAACTCACACCAGTCGGTGGTGAGCGCATCCGCATGCACAATATGAGCTACCGAGGTAATCGGCAAACGTGTGGGAACCTGGCCCAACGCGCGCGCCAAGGCACGGTCAGCCTGAAACTCCGATAAGAACATGGCGACTTCCGCAATCCTTGAAGGCCACCAGTTAATCTCAATCCCGTGGAACTGCGAAATGGAAAGGCGCGTGCTCCAAGACGCATCCAGCGTCAAGCCACCCGACTCCTCAAGACGGTGAATCTCAGTGAGCACACGGGTCTCAAGTTCACGCAGCTGCATATACGCAACCTGCAGGAAGTTCCCAGAGCCGCACGCCGGATCCATAAAATGTATGTTCCCAAGCTCATCAAGAAACGCCGCAAGCCCGGCCCGCTTAGCCTTAGAACCCTTGGTGGAAGCAATCAGACTTTCTGCGCGGGCACGCAAATCATCCAGAAAAAGCGGGTTAATGGTTTTAAGAATGTTCTCTTCCGACGTGTAATGCTCACCTGCCGCGCGGCGCGCCTCACGCGACTTCACCAGCTGGAACATCGAGCCGAAAATAGCGGTTGAAATCTGCGACCAGTCAAAACCGCACGCAATCAACAGCTGCTCACGCAGCTCACGCGTAAAATACTCGGTCGGGGTGCGCTCTGCAAACAGCGAACCGTTCACGTACGGGAACCGGGCCATTAGCTCAGGTACGTGGCGCATCCGCGAGCGCTTAGCTTCGGGAGTGTCCAGGTACTCAAACAAGGCGTTAATCTGTGTTCCCAAGTCTGAACCGTCTTCGCGGGTATGTTTACGCAGAAAACGGGTGAAAAGATGCAGCTCCCAAATACCGGCGTCATCACCAAACAGAAGGAAAAGAATACGGGTGAGGAACATCGAGGTTTCCTGCACGCGAAGGTCTTCATCTTCGGCATTCTGCGCGGCTTCTTCACCGACAGGAGTATCAGTATCGCCAAGCATCGCCTGGTATAGGTTCGCCATAATTTTCGATGCGGCTATCGTGAGTTCCTGTTGTTCCTCAGCACTGATGGCTTCTTCGCCCGCTAGGAATTTCAAAGTGTCGTAGCGTTCCGGTAACTGTTCGAGTGTGAACTCTTCCCGGTCACCAGTGCGGCGGTTCACGAATATGAAACGCTCAAAATCACTAACCGCAAGGTAACGCGGCAGGTTCTCTTCGGGAATACTCCCACCAGCTATGTAATCGCGAGCCTGGTCGAGCGCTTCCTCAAGGTTTTTACCTTCGGTCTTTTGCTCGACCAAAAGTACAGAAGGCCAAAACACATCAATTCGCCCATGATTACCAGTGCTTGCGCGGCGTGCGGGGCGCTCAAACTCGGCGACGGTGCCGGGTTTAATACCAAAACACGCAAGAAGGGAATTCCAGAAGGTTTGGGTCTCGCTAATTTCAAAGTTCTTGCGAGATAACCGTCTATGACTGTCAATTTTCTGCCGCCACTGCTGTGTGAAACGGCTAAGTTCGCCCTGAATATAGGTGCGGTCATAATAAGTCTGCATCAGATGTCCAGTCCTGATTGATGTGGTGATATAGCGTTTCTATTGTGCACGGTGAGAAAGGTAAAAACCTAATGTTTCTCTATTGGTATGCATAAAACGCACAACAAATTACGGATGCGGTAATTATCGTCCGTCGCGGGCAGCGCAGGAACGATGAGTACCACATCAGGCAGGGCTGAACACAGCAAGCCCGCACAGGTTGCTCGGGTTACGTATACCTGTGCGGGGGTTCGGTCCTCAGTACGGGTCCTTAGGGTTACTCTTCACGCAGCCAGTGGGCGGCTTCGGCTGCATAGTAAGTGAGAATCATGTCTGCACCTGCACGGTGAATCGAACGCAGTGCCTCTAACGCCACGGCGCGGCGGTCGATCCAGCCGTTTGCCGCGGCGGCCTCAATCATGGCGTACTCCCCCGACACCTGGTACGCCGCCACCGGAACAGGTGAAAATTCGGCGACCTCACGCACAATATCGAGATAGCTTCCGGCAGGCTTGACCATCACCATATCGGCGCCCTCATCAATATCGGTCTGCACCTCTAGGAGAGATTCGCGGCGATTCGCCGGATCCTGCTGATACGTTTTGCGGTTCCCGGTAAAGCTAGACTCCACCGCATCGCGGAACGGGCCAAAGAACGCGGAGGCATACTTCGCCGAATACGCCATGATAGAGACGTTCTGGAACCCGGCCTCGTCCAGCGCGGCGCGCATCGCGGCAATCTGCCCGTCCATCATGCCCGAAGGCGATACCGTGTGCGCCCCGGCGCGTGCCTGAGACACCGCCATCTTGCAGTACAGTTCCACGGTTGCATCGTTATCAACAATCATGGTGCCGTAACCGTCATCAACAAGCACGCCGCAGTGCCCATGAGAGGTGAATTCATCCAGGCAGGTATCGGCCATAATAACAATCTCATCGCCAAACTCGGCACGGCAGGCAGCGATAGCCCGGTTCAAAATACCGCTGTCGTCCCAAGCCGCCGAGCCTACTTCGTCCTTATCATCATCCAGCGGAACCCCGAAGAGGTCAATGCATTTAATGCCCGCCTCCGCGGCCTGGCGCACGGCGGGAATTAAGGACTCTAGCGTGTGCTGGTACTGGCCGGGCATTGATGCAATCGGCTGCGGCTCGCTAATGCCGTCGCGCACGAAAAACACCTGAATAAGCTGCTCGGGACGCAACGCGGTCTCGGCGGTGAGGGCGCGCATGGCGGCGGTGGTGCGCAGTCGGCGGGGTCGTCGGGTAAGATTCATCGACATAACCTTTCACAAAATACTTCTATGTTTAGCGAGATGCATCTAGGCTGAATGCAGCAGTTCAACGGTTGCTAGAGCTAGGGCCTCCGGGGTGGGAGAATCGGCCATCCTATGGCGCAGCCCCAGTTCCTCGCAGGTGCGGGCTGTTGTGCGGCCGATAGCCGCCACCGGCGGGATTCGTTCGGGGTTTGGGTTCTCCCCCACCAGCTCTTTGAGCCTTGACGGAGCGGTGGCAACAATAACGTCTACCGCGGCGGAATTCGAGCCAATACCGGCAATAAGTTCACGCGCATTCACACAAGAGAGCTCTCCCGCCTCAAGTGCGGAAGCGGTCGCCGACACCATCTCGTATACCACCGCACGCACAGCACGGAAGCCTAACCCCACCAGCCCTTCACGCAGAGTTGGGCGGGCGTTTGCCCCTTCAAAGACGAGTACATTCGCCTGCGCAGAAAGCATATCGTCCCAGCCCAATGCAGCAGATTCCGGGGTATTCTGCGGCTTACGCAGGCTCTCAGGGATGCCCAGCTCAGGATTGGCACCCTCGGTAGGAAATTCTGCGAGCATACCCAGAGCATCCTGCTTTTCGGGCATGAAATGGGGTTCCAAACCGATCTCACGTAGCGCCCGTGCCGTTGCGGACCCCACACAAGCGATCCGGGTTCCGCCATCGCGCAGCGCCCACGCAAAGGATGTGCCAAAGAGCTCGGCGCAGGAACGCACCGCATTCGCACTCGTGAAAGTTGCCCAGAGGAAGGCTCCTTCCGCCGCTAAGCTCACCAAGGAAAACAGCGAATACTCGGGCACAACTGTACGAGGCAGCTGCATGGGCGCAAAATCCACCTGAATCTTCGGAATGCCTCGCTCCGCAGCCAAATCGTTCAAAGCACGCTCAAAAGGCGCGCCTTGAGCCGCCGTGCGGGTCAGCAGAACACGAGCCACGCTCTATTTCACCTCAAGACCGGCAAGGGCTGCGGCGCCCATCTGAAGCAGGTCTTCGGCAACGCGAATACCCAATCGTTCAGCGCCGGGAACATCAAGCTCACCGGTGGCGGACGTGTGGCGCAAGCTTTCGGTACCGTCAGGCGATGCGACAACTGCTGTGAGCACAAGGTCGCCGTCTTTGACGGTGGCATAGGCACCGATAGGGGCGGCGCATCCGGCTTCAAGACGGCGCAGAAGACGACGTTCGGCGGTGACCTCAAGGTGGGTTTCAAAGTGGTCGGCAGCAATAAGAGCTTCCCCCAGGGTGCGCACAGGCTGGGAAATTTCAGGGTCGAATAAAGTCGCGGTATCGGGGTTAACAAATTCTGTTTCGCGCACCTCAATAGCGAGCGCGCCCTGCCCGGGGGCCGGGAGCATGCGGGAGGGGTCAAGGTATTCGGTAATAACGGATTCTTTGCCGAGACGTTTGAGCCCCGAAACGGCGAGGATAACGGCATCGCAATCACCGGTGTTTTCGGTACCGATTCCACGGTGTGCGGCTTTGTCGGTTTCGGTGCTGTCACGCACGACGACTTGGCGGTTTCCGTGTTCTTCGAGCCCTTTCACGCGGGCTATGCGAGTGCCCACGTTGCCGCGGATATCGACGATTTCAAGGTCGGGGCGCAGAGCACGTACCTGTGCGGCGCGACGCGGTGATCCGGTACCGACGCGAGCGCCCGTAGGCAGGGTATCGAGGGTGAGGTTATCGCGCGCTACCAGGGCATCGCGCGGGTCTTCACGTTCAAGAATTGCCGCGATGACGAGCCCGGGGCACGGTTCGGCAGGTAAGTCTTTGAGCGAGTGCACCGCAACATCGACTCCGTCGGGGGTATCGCCGTCGAGAAGGCGCTGGCGCAGTGCGGCGGCGAAGACTCCGGTACCGCCGAGGGTTGCGAGCGGTCCGGTGAGCACATCCCCGTCGGTTTTGACGGTGGTGATGTCAAAGGATAGGGTGCGTTCGGCGCCGTGTTCGCGGGAGTGAGTGTTGAACACCTGAACGATGTGTTCGGCGGCAAGGGTGCTCTGGGTGAGCGCCAAGGCTGAGCCTCGGGTGCCGAGAATATAGGGGTCGCTCATGGTTCTCCTCAGGTTTTATGGGTGCTGTATATGCGGGCTCATCACTCGGATGGGATCCCGCATATACGGCGGCGCTTATACGCGCTCATTGCAGCAGGCGCAGGTTTTCTTAGGGGTGTACTCCGCAATTACAGGCTTTTCCTGACCGCGCAGGGGTTTACAGCAGTCAGGGTCGCATTCGTCGAACCAACCGAGTTCGCCGGATATGGACTCCCCGAAAACGCTTTCACGCCTGTCGTGATCGGATTCTGCGGGCTCGGCCATACGCTCGACAATCAGGCGGCGCAGCGATTCTACATAGGCGGGGTGCACGCCGGGAGTGGGGGTGCGCACCGCCACGATACCGTGGTTACGGCAGGTTTCCATCGCCTCGGTATCGAGGTCCCAGAGGACTTCCATATGGTCAGAGACGAATCCCAGCGGAACCATAATGATGCCGTCTACGTCACCGGCGATTTTGTCGATGGCATCGTTAACATCGGGTTCGAGCCAGGGGGTGGAGGGTGAGCCGGAACGCGACTGATAGACGAGCTCCCAGTCGATGTTATCCAGAAGACTCTCGTCCTTTTCGCGGATCTTTGCAAGAATAGCGCGCGCCACCTGCAGGTGTTTCTCCACATAGGCGGAACCACCCTCGTAGTCGATTCCGCGCGGGCCCGCCTCATTAGCGGCAGAGGTCGGCACCGAGTGGGTGCAGAACATAATGCGAATGCGCCCATTCCCGGCGGTCGCTGTTCCGTCAGCGATGCGCTCCGCCACGGTACTGCGAACCTGTTTCAGCCCGTTCTCTAACCCCTCAGTAAAGGCCTCAACGAACCCGGGCGCATCGAAAAATTGGCGAATCTTATCAATGCGCATGCGGTCTTGAAGACCGAGTTTCTCCAGCGCCACGCCGTAGTCTTCACGGTATTGGCGGCAGCTGGAATACCCGGGGTAGGCGCTAGTGGCGAGCACCAGAATATTGCGGTGCCCTTCCTCATAAGCCTGCTGGACTACGTCGGTCACATAGGGTTTCCAGTTGCGGTTTGCCCACACGATCGGAATATGCGGCCCGCGTTCCTGCATGGCTTCTCGAAGTGCTACCAAAAGTGCACGGTTCTGCTCGTTAATGGGTGAGATACCACCGTTTGCGCGGTAGTGGGTGGCGACTTCCTCCAGACGTTCATCAGGTATGCCGCGCCCCGCCGTAACGTTGCGCAGGAAGGGAATCACATCTTCCTGTCCTTCGGGCCCGCCGAAGGAGGAAAGAATCACCAGGTCATAGGGGGCGGGTACGGCGGTGCGAGAACGGGTAATACCGTACTCCCCCCGGTACGACTTTAGCGTCTCGGGGGTGAGCACTGCCGGGCCGTTGGAGGCGGTATTCGCGGGGTCTGTAGCGTTCGGGCAAACATTGTCCGGGACGTTCCCGCAACACCCTGCGCGTACGGTCTCACTCACGCGAGCACCTCGGCGACATCGGCGGCGTTCACACGACGACCGGTGTAGAAGGGAATTTCTTCACGCACGTGCAGGCGTGCCTCGGTATTGCGGAAGTGGCGCATCATATCGACAAGATCGACAAGTTCGGGAGCCTCAAGGGCAAGTACCCATTCGTAGTCGTTCAGACCGAAAGTTGCCACAGTGTTCGCGAGCACCTGCGGGAAGTCGATAGCCTTCATGCCGTGGTTCTTGAGCATTTCGGCGCGGCGTTCGGGGTTCATGTAGTACCAGTCGTAGGAACGCACGAAGGGGTACACGCATACCCATGCCTCGGGTGCCTTCTGGCGTGCATAGGCGGGTGCATGGTTGCGGGTGAATTCTGCCTCGCGGTGCACCCCCATAGTCGACCAGACGATGGTGGTCGCGCTGAAGAGCGCGGTACGGCGAATCTTGCGCACGGCTGCCTGCAGCTTTTCGGGGGTCGGCCCGTGGGTCCACACCATAACGTCTGCGTTATCGCGCATAGCGGAAACATCGTAGAGTCCGCGCAGCGTTACGCCGTCCGCTTTGAGCTCTTCGATGAGCTGCTCAAACTCGGCGATAGCCTCCGCTGAGGATGCGCTCTCGGCACGCTGCCCGGCACGGGCGAAGACGGTGTACAGGGTATAGTGCAGGGTTTCGCCTTCTTCACGACCGCGTTTGTTCTCATCAGCTGGGGAATGCTGCACGGCATATCCTTTGGGCGCGCCCCCGTACCCGCTTCCATGAGAGCCGTGAGCCGCATTCTGATGTTCTTCGTGAGACATTTTCTTCCTTTCGGTGAAAACCGCCCAAGATTCGCTGAATATTTCCTGTTCACCTGCGAGCCTTGGTCAGACAGACCTTAATCTGCCTGCGGTTTATGCTCCTCACTCGTGAGGTTTTGTCTTCTGTTTTCTTTGGTTAACACGGTGCCTGTACTGTGCGGGCAGCCGCAAGTATCTTCGTCACTTCGAGGCGCGTTTTTGTGTTATGTGTGCGATGAATTGATCCAGCTGTTCCTGGGTATCGCGCACCACGGCGGCGAGTCCGGAACCTGCGGCCCACGAACCAACCGTGCAGACGGTATCGAGTTCTGCCGCGCGTTCGCGGAAAAGCTGCACCCGCTCGCGGTACCCGGGCGTTGAGAGAGGCAGCACGCCGTTCCAGCGAACCACATCCGCATCCACCAGATTTTGGGCGGTAATGGGCACATCGAGCAGTTTCGAGGCGTCGCGCAAGGCGAGGGTGATCAGCTGGTCTTCGTCAAGAGAAACGTCGGAGAAGGTACTCTGTTCTCCCCCGCGGCCGTAGGAAAGTCGCACCACGTGGCGGTTCTTGCCTGCTTCCTCAGCGACCCACGCCCATTTAGCGGTGGCATGGGTGAGCGCTTTGGCGCGCACATTCGTCACAGCTTCGGAAACCAGCAGACCCGTACCACGCGGGTTCGAGTTAAGCGCGGGCTGATCGACGACGAGCGTTACGAGAGCAACCTCGGGGCCGGGGTCAATATTAGGCAGAGAACTTCCCTTAATATGCGGTCCGAGCAGACGCGCAGCGGTGGAACCATCGGTAGCAATCACCAAATAATCTGCACCCACCGAGGCGGCTTTTTCGCCGTCGCTGCGGCGGCGAATTACCACCCATTCATTGGTGATGGGGTCACGATCCACCGCAATCACGCCGCATTCGGGGATGTACCGCACGGGTGCGGGCATCTTCTCGATAAGCTGTTCGATCAGCAAGTGCATGCCCCCAGAAAGTCCGGCGACCTGGGAACCTGCGGGTGCTTGAGCGCGTATCGCGGCGGAGGCGGCAGCTAGGGACTTATGTTTTTTCAGCCCTTCGCGTAAGCCGGGGATAACGGCATCAATATCGAGCATATCCGGGTGGGTCGAGTACACCCCGGAGACCACGGGCGCTACCAGGTTGTCGAGTACTTTTTTACCCATACGGGCACGTACCAGTTCGCCCAGCGTCTTTGCGTTTGCCCCAACCGAGGCGGGAAGCACCTTATCCATGCGAGCGCGGCGCAAACCGCTTTTACCGAGCACACCAGCCAAAGATTTATCGGAAAGATCGCCGGGAATGCCCATAATTCCAGTACTCGGGGTCTTTCGGGCACCTTGAGGCAGATACAGCCATGAACCGTGGGAGTTGGGATGCACAATCTGGTCGTCTAGACCAAGCTCTTTGACGAGGTTTGTCACGGTTGGGGTTCGGGTCGCATAGGATTCCGCACCGGAATCCAGCACCAAACCGGCGACCTTATGCGCGCCGAGGGCGCCTCCCAGATAATCGTTCTGGTCTAGGACGGTCACGTTCACTCCGGCATCGGTAAGACGACGCGCCGCCAACAACCCAGAAATGCCGCCGCCAACTACGATGGCGCTTGGTGCATGATGATTCTTGTGCTGATGTACCATATTCATCCCCGTTAATGTTTCGGTTCTAACTGCCTCTCTTAAGAGTATCCGTTTTATGGGCGTCGGGTGCGTTCGTGAAGATATGCCACTAGATCGGTGAGCACCTGCGGGTCCGTTGTAGGCGGCACCCCGTGCCCCAGGTTCACGATATGGGCGGGGGCGCTCGCCCCGGCGGCGAGTACCTCGTCCGCGTGAGCATATAGAGTCTCACGCCCAGCAGCTAAAAGCGCGGGATCGATATTCCCCTGAAGCGGCACCGCACCGTTGAGCCTGCGGTTTGCCTCATCAAGGGGCAGGCGGTAGTCCACCCCGATCACATCGGCACCAGCTTCATGCATGGCGGGCAGCAGCTCGGCGGTTCCGGTACCAAAGTGGATGCGCGGCACCCCAAATTCTTCGACCATACTCAAGGCGGTGGCGGAGTGTTCCTGCACATACCGGCGATAGTCTGCTTCACCCAACGACCCAGCCCAGGAGTCGAAGAGCTGCACGGCGGATGCACCCGCCTCAATCTGAGCCCGCAAAAACTGCCCCGAGGTGCGCGCGGCCCACTGCGCCAACTCGCGCCAGGCAACGGGATCAGCGTGCATCATAGTGCGGGGGCGCAGGTGATCGCGGGAGGGACCGCCCTCAACCATATAGGCGGCAACGGTGAAAGGTGCACCAGCAAAACCAATGAGAGGGGTGGAACCGAGCATGTCGACGGTTGCTGCGACTGCCTCACGAATGGGTTCGAGCGCCGCATCGGTCAGCTCGGGCAGGGAACGCACTTCATCAAGCGTGCGTACGGGATTTTCGAGTACGGGACCGCGACCGGGCACAATATCGACATTCACGCCCGCGAGCTTCATGGGGATGACGATATCCGAGAAGAAAATACCGGCATCGACGTTGTGACGGCGCACCGGCTGCACGGTAATCTCGGCGGCAAGTTCGGGTGTCAAACAGGCATCCAGCATGGGAATTCCCTCGCGCGCCTTGCGGTACTCGGGCAGCGAACGCCCCGCCTGGCGCATAAACCAGACCGGACGATGCTCAGACGCGCGCCCAGTGAGCGCCCGCAGCATCGGAGAATCGGCGATTTGAGCGGCACGCAGCGGGTGGGATGCATCCAGGCGCGACAGCTGCGCCTCGGTCAGCAAATCACGCTGGCGGTCTCTCGGGTGAGCACCCACCGTAGAGCGCGACTGCTGAGAATCTGCACCATTGGCGGCTCGCTGAGGCTGCTGGGTTTCGGTCATACCCTCTAGTTTGACAGGTTTTCGCGCCTGTTTTTATGACACGGTGTCATAAAGTACCGCTTCATAACCCGTGTAAATTTCGGTGTAGGGTTACCTTATTTTTAAAGCTGTTTTAGCTATCTCAAAATTTATTTACCCTAAGTTTTTATACACCGGTCCTTTGCTGGGCCTTGTTGGGCATAGTTTCAGACCTTTTCACACAAACTCATACTATTGGGAGCCAGCTCACGTTAGGTTACACTCACCGACTAAAAATGTGTTTATGATTATTGTCTAGTGGCTACGTATTCATTTGTTGCATCACACAGGATCATCGATCTCACCACCGTCGCTCTACTGAGCAACGGTGCAGCTGGCATACCCGAGCTTTTTCGTACCGAAACCGCGCAAAACTTGGGCGTTACCGGCACTATTGTGCTGGCAACCTGCAACCGCCTCGAAATTTATGTGCAGCTCTCGGTGGCCGAGCATTTAAGCCCCGTTAGCGATATGCTCTACGCCGAGATTGCGCAAAAATCTGAACTCGATGCAGAACTTATTGCAGATAGTTTTGAAATCTACGAAAACCTTGAAGCCGCCAAACATCTCTTTACAGTGGCATCAGGGCTAGAGTCCGCCGTGGTCGGCGAGCGCGAAATCGCCGGGCAGGTGCGCCGTGCGCTTGCCTACGCCCAAGAAGAAGGGACGGTTCCCGGAGAGCTTGTACAGCTTTTCGAGCATGCGGCACACACCGCCCGTCAGGTTGGGCAGCACACCACTATCGGGTCACAGGGGCGTTCCATCGTCTCGGTCGCCCTGGATTTGGCGGATGCGGTCGCCGAAAAAGACTGGAAAACCCGCCGTGCTCTCGTCTTTGGAACGGGTGCCTACGCGGGTGCTACTATTGCAGCCCTGCGTGAACGCGGATGCGAAGACATTTGGGTTAACTCCCGTTCGGGCCGCGCCCCGGAGTTTGCCGCAAAACGCGATGTTCGCGCGGTTCCCAAAGGTGAAACGTATAAGGCCATGGAACAGGCGGATGTGATTGTTGGCTGCTCGGGAGGGTCTGACCCGCTCTCCCCCGCCGAAATTCCACCGGGTCATCATACGATCCTCGACTTGGCGCTCTCCCGAGATTTTGACCCCGCCATTGCGGATCTGCCGCAAGTGGAACTTATTACCTTAGAGTCCGTGCGTTTAGCCGCCCCCGAAGAAACTGAGGAGGCGGTCGCTACCGCCGAGCGCATCGTCGAGTCTGAGACTCAAGCCTTTGCTGCACGGCAAAAGACCCGCAATATTGATTCGGCGATCGTGGCGCTTCGTTCTCATACTATGGAGGTGCTGGACGAAGAGCTCGATAAGGTACGCAGCCAATTCGGTTGTACAGCCGCCACCGAGCAGCTCGAACTTGCAATGCGCCGCATGGTGAAGTCCCTTTTGCACACCCCCACGATACGCGCGAAACAGCTCGCAACCCAGGGGCGAACCTCCGACTACATTGCGGCGCTCGAAACGCTCTACGGAATCACCATCGACGACCGCTAATTGCGGGATAATCTTCTGCACGCTGCGCTTTATTCCACCGCAGCCCTAAGCCACAGGCGAATCATGCGCGTATCCTTGCGGCATCCGCCTGGCAGGCACGGTACACTAAATCCAGAAGAAAACACCGCTGACGGCTTGAAGGGTCATCATGGAAATCAAAATTGGCATTCGTCACATTAGCCGCGAAGTTACGCTCGAAACTAAGGAAAGCGTCGAGACTATTCGCACCAAGGTAGCCGACGCCATTACGAACGGTTCCCTCCTTGAGATCACCGACGATAAGGGAGCAACCACCCTCGTACCCGGTGAGCAGATCGGTTATGTTGAGCTCGGCTCCGAAGAGAAGCGCCGCGTTGGGTTCGGTGTCGGCGCCTAACAGCAGGGGTACACCCAATAATTTTTACGAAGCCTGCATTTCACGGTTTTGCCGTATGAATGCGGGCTTCGAGCGTTCCTATGACAGTACGCATACTCGACATATCGACCTGTAAGGGTGCATCTGACGCCAAGACGGGTTAAGATTTAAGGGTTAAGTGGATGCCCGGTCGTTCTTGATATACCAGACACCGCGTCTTTCCGAGAGCCTGAGTTCTTTTACAGCAGGTACATCTTCAAGAACTCGGCTTCGGAACATGAATTTCCCGCGATCGGCTTCCTTCACCTCGCGCCAGCCCGGCGTCGTGAACACACCGTGCTCCCCGCAGTACTCGGGCAGCTACACGGCATAACATCTGTGCACACTCACGCACAGGTACGGGTGCGGCGCAAACCGCCCGATCAGGGCAGGAAGATATGAGATGACCGACGCTCAAAACGCGACGACCGATGAGGCCCAGCCTTCCTCAACACCACAGTCTTCCCCCAAGTCCTTTGCCGATTTTGGGGTCCGCCAAGATATTAGCGATGCACTCGCCGCCGTGGGCATTGTGAGCCCCTTCCCCATCCAGGAAATGACCCTGCCGGTCGCACTCGCCGGGCATGATATTATTGGGCAGGCAAAAACCGGTACCGGTAAAACCCTCGGATTCGGTCTCCCCACGATTCAGCGTGTGGTGGGCCGTGACGACGATCAGTGGGGTTCGCTGCAGAAGCCGGGGGCGCCTCAGGCACTTATCTTGGTACCCACCCGCGAGCTTGCAATTCAGGTGGGTAACGATTTAGCGGTAGCCTCTAAACTGCGCAACGCCCGCGTGGCAACCCTGTACGGCGGCGTTCCCTACGAGCCTCAGGTTGAGCAGCTCGCCAAGGGGCTGGAAGTTGTAGTCGGCACTCCCGGGCGTCTGATCGACCTGTACCAGCATGGTGCGCTCACCCTCACCCAGGTTAAGACGGTGGTGTTGGATGAGGCCGATGAGATGCTTGACCTAGGCTTTTTGCCTTCCGTCGAAAAAATTATGGGGTACCTGCCCACTGACCGCCAGACCATGCTGTTCTCCGCGACAATGCCTGGCCCGGTGATCACGATGGCGCGCAAATACATGATTAAGCCCATGCATATTAGCGCGGCAGACCCGGAAGATCACGCCAAGACCAAGGCCTCGATTCGTCAGGTGGTTTACCGCGTGCACCATATGGATAAGGACGAAATGCTCGGTCGCATCCTGCGTGCTCATGGACGCGGACGCACCGTGATCTTTACGAAGACCAAGCGCGATGCCGCGCGCGTTGCCGATGAGCTTATCGCGCGCGGATTCGCCGCCGCTCCCCTGCACGGCGACCTCAACCAGGGCGCTCGCGAGCAGGCTTTGCGTGCTTTCCGCAACGGCAAGGTGGATATTCTGGTGGCGACCGATGTTGCGGCTCGCGGTATCGATGTGGAAGACGTGACCCATGTGATTAATCATCGCGTGCCCGAAGACGAGAAAACCTATCTGCACCGCACCGGGCGTACCGGCCGTGCGGGTCATGAGGGTACCGCCGTAACCTTCGTGGATTGGGAGGATATTGCCCGGTGGCGCCTCATTAACGATGCGCTCGACCTAGGCGTTTCCGACCCAGTGGAAACTTATTCTTCTTCTGAGCATCTGTTCTACGATCTGGATATTCCGCCGGGAACCAAGGGCCGCCTGCCGCGTTCCGAGCAGACTCTCGAAGGTTTGGATGCGGAGCACCTTGATGATTATGGCGACTCGCGCTCTTCGCGGGGCGGTTCCCGTTCCTCTCGGGGCTCGCGTTCGCGCGGTTCTAAACCCCGCGGCTCCCGCGGCGGTTCCCGCAAGGCGAAGTCCGAAAAGCGCGGGGAGGATTCGCCCTCGAAGGATGCCGCACCGAAGCGTGAACGCCGACCGCGTCGTCGTACTCGACGCGTTGAGGGTGAAGCTGTTGAGACGCGCGCCGAGAAAACCGCGGGGAAGTCCGCCGAGAAAAAATCGGCTAAGAAATCCGGCTCTGCCAAGGATAGCTCGGTCGAGAAAACAGAGTCTAAAGGCTCGTCGCGCCGCCGTCCCCGTCGCCGCTCTGGAAACAAGGGCAAAGCAGACTCGACCACAGCCAAGAAAGCGGGTCGAAAAAAGTCTGATGCCGCATCGGGTGAGGAGTAAATAGCGAGTGAGCGAAGCAGTATCCTCCGCCGATGCATCTGTGCCCAAACGGTCGGGCACCGGCGATGTTCCAATTTTCGATCCGAATGGTTCATCGCTGGTGGTTCAGGCTGATAATTTGGCATATCTGAGCGAGCTGCCAAGTGCCTCGTTCACTGTGATCTACATTGATCCGCCGTTTAATACCGGCAAAACTCAAACTCGGCGTACCCTCAAAACCGCCCCCGCTGCAGAAGGCGAAGAACAGGGTAAAGGCAACGGTAATCGTACCGGATTTCAGGGCAAAAGCTACACGAGTGCCCTGCAAACCCTTGCGAGTTATCACGATGCTTTTGAGGACTACTGGGCGTTCTTAGAGCCGCGTATTAGGCAGGCTCACCGTCTGCTCACAGAGGAGGGCACCCTCTACCTGCACCTCGATTGGCGTGAAGTTCACTACGCCAAGGTTATGTGCGACATGATTTTTGGGCGCGATTGTTTTATCAACGAGATTATTTGGGCCTACGACTACGGCGCAAAATCGACAAAGCGCTGGCCCACTAAGCACGACAATATCTTGATGTATGTCAAGAACCCGCAGGAATACTATTTCAATGCGGATGCGGTAGACCGCGAACCCTATATGGCACCCGGTCTGGTGACCGAAGAGAAAGCGGCACGCGGAAAACTCCCCACCGATGTGTGGTGGCATACGATCGTTTCGCCCACGGGTAAGGAAAAGACCGGGTACCCCACGCAGAAGCCGCTGGGTCTGCTCAAGCGGATGATTGCTGCTTCATCACGCCCGGGCGACTGGGTGCTGGATTTCTTCGCTGGTTCCGGTACCACCGGTGCGGCTGCGGCGGCATTGGGGCGCAGGTTTGTGTGTGTGGATCAGAACCCGCCCGCGATTGAGGTTATGGCGAAACGCCTAAACGTGGATGCCGAATCGTTTGCCGACTACCGCGGTGTGCCGCGCGGTGCGGCGGTGCTGTTTACTCCGCATCGTCACGTGGGGGTTCGCGGGGGTACCTCTCGGGATGCGCTCACGGCGGCATCGCGGCGTGCCCTGGCGGCGCAGAGTGAGAAGATTCGGGAGCGGGTTAAGCCTATAGACGGGGCGCATAGCCAGTTTGTGCGGCATCCTTCGACCGATGTTTTGGAACGCGAGCTGCGCGCCCAGGCCCGCGAAAAACTGCGTAAAGACCGCAAACGCCAAGAGCTGACGAAGAAACGGAAGCAGGTCAAGGAGACGGCGGCGTCTTCATAGCGGACTGACCCGGCGTATGCCGTACACTTTGCTGCATCTTCGTAGGGTTTAACCGTACGATATGCGGCAAAGTGTACGACTTATGTTGATTACTTTAGTTGTCGGAGGCGAGCCTTAGCTGCGAATCTGGGCGCGGATCGCCTCAACAGTTTCGCGGGCAGTGGTATTCTCTCCCAGCCTATTCGGTTTGCCCGCGCCGTGGTAGTCGCTGGAGCCTGTCACCAAAAGCTCGCGATCGCGCGCAAATTCCAGCAGACGCGCACGGTTCGGTTCAGAATTTTCGCGATGGTAGACCTCGACTCCGGCGAGGCCCGCATCTGCCATCTGCCCCAAGTAATCAAGCGGCAACGCAGGCCCACGATTTTCACTCATCGGATGCGCCACCACCGGCACACCGCCCGCCGCGCGCACCAACCGAGTCGCCTCCAGCGGGTCCATGCTCTCCTGCGGCACATAGTAGGGTGAGCCCGCATAGAGAATACGACCGAACGCCTCCTCACGGCTGGTGACGATTCCGGCGGCAATCAGCGCATCCGCAATATGGGGTCGCCCCACCGATGCGTTCTCTTCACCCGTCTGTTCCTGCACATGCTCCCAGGTGAGCGGGTAGTCGGCGGATAGCAGCTCAACGATGCGCCGTGCCCGCCCCGCACGCGAGCGCCGAATTTCCTCAACTCGCCGTGCCAGCTCGGAGGATTGCGGGTCATACCCGTAGGCCAGCAGATGCACGCTCTTAGTACGCTCTCGTCCCTGCTCATCGCAGTACGTGTACCGGCACGAAAACTCGGCACCGGGCAGAAAATCCAGCCCGTACTCCCCCGCCAGCTCGGCCGCCTGCGACCATCCGCACGCGGTGTCATGGTCGGTAAGCGCGAATCCTGTCAGTCCCGCCTTACGAATAAGCGGAATTAATTCGGTGAGCGGCTGAGTACCATCAGAAATTGCAGAGTGAATATGCAGATCGTAACGTTCGGTCATAGTTCTAACTCTAACGCACCCCACGTCCGCATCACCCGCGATAGCGCCTTGCTCAAGGCGATTTCCCGCGGAAAATAGCGGCGGTATACCGGCGATTTCTCACGGCGCGTGGGATAGAATACAACTATGACTGAAAATACGAAGAAGAGCACCGGAGCTCCAACAACAGATCACCGCGATACCCCCAAAGCATCAGCTTTTCAGGAGTTCATCGCATCTAATTGGGAGCCCGCTGCCGATGATGGCTATACCCGCGAGCGCGTCGCCGATTTTGCGGCGCAACGTCGTAAGAAGATTTCCCAAAAGTTCCCGGGTGAGCGCCTGGTTCTGCCTGCGGGACCACTGAAGGTTCGCTCGAACGATTGCGATTACCGTTTCCGCCCACATTCGGCGTTTGCACATCAGACCGGGTTGGGTGTTGATCATGAGGCTGATGCCGTGCTGGTCTTTGAGCCTGTAGATGAAGGTGCCGGCGATAACGGCTCGAACCATGAGGTTACCCTGTATTTCCGCCCGCTGGCTGGCCGTGACACCACGCAGTTTTATGCGGATGCGCGCTACGGCGAGTTCTGGGTTGGTCCGCGCCCCACGCTCAAGGAGTTTTCAGAGCGTTACGGTGTGCGGACGAAGGACCTTTCGGAGCTTGAAGTTGCGATCACGAAGAACGCCGGTGCTCAGGCACTGGGCGGGGTGCGTATCCGACTGGTGCGTGAGGTTGATCCTTCCATTGATGCGCTGGTTGATACTTCCCGGTATAACACGGGCGTTGCGCTGGAGGAATCCGATAAGCTCGATTCCGAGCTGACGGTGGCGCTCTCTGAGGCCCGCCTGATTAAGGATGAAATCGAGGTTGAGAACCTGCAGCGTTCGGTTGATATGACGGTGAAGGGCTTCGAGGAGGTCGTGCGTGAGCTTCCGAAGGCGGTGGCACATCATCGTGGTGAGCGCGTGGTTGAGACAGCGTTTTTCTCGGTAGCACGTACCGACGGCAACGACCTGGGCTATGACACGATTGCGGCGTGCGGGAATAACGCGACGATTCTGCACTGGATTCGCAATAACGGCACCGTGGATGAGGGCAAGCTGCTGCTGCTGGATGCCGGTGTTGAGGACGATACCCTGTACACCGCCGACGTAACCCGCACGTTCCCGGTGAACGGCAAGTTTACCGAGGTTCAGGCGAAGGTCTATAACGCGGTGCTGGATGCTGCGGATGCGGCGTTCAAGGTCGCTGTGCCGGGTCGTAAGTTCCATGAGATTCACGATGCCGCGATGGAAGTGCTGGCTCACCGCCTAGAGGAGTGGGGGCTGCTGCCCGTTTCGGCTGAGGTTTCTTTGACGGTTGAGGGTGGTCAGCATCGCCGGTGGATGCCGCACGGCACCAGCCACCATTTGGGCTTGGATGTGCACGACTGCGCGCAAGCTAAGGCGGAGCTGTACACCGGCGCAACTTTGGAGCCGGGCATGGTCTTCACGATTGAGCCCGCACTATATTTCAAGGATGAGGATTTGTCTGTTCCTGAGGAGTACCGCGGTATCGGTATTCGCTTGGAGGATGACGTGCTGTGCACCGAGGACGGCAATGTGAACCTCTCGGCGGCACTGCCCCGCACGGTTGAAGAGATTGAGGAGTGGATGGCGAAGCTCGCCCAGTAGTCTCTTAGTTTCGCAGACGAAAGTCCCCGCAGCCAGTAATGTCCTGGTTGCGGGGACTTTTCGTTGTATCAGATGCCTCTGTGGCGTTGGAAGCTAGTCTTCCTTGACGCCTTTAGGTTTGGGGGTCTCGCGAGTTGGAGCCTGCCGGATGGTTTTGGCATATTCTTCCGGATCGTCAATGCGCAGACCGAACCGCTGCGCTGCTGGTGCCTGGGGCTTGCGTTCGCGGGCGTCGGCGGCGGGCGAAGACTGCTCAGAAGAGTCGTCGGGCTGGGTTTGCTGCATGGCAGTCTGTGATGCAGCGGTTTGTGGCGCTTGGGAATCCCCACCGGCTGGGCTTTGCCACGGAATCTCTTGTGCCGCACTGCTCTGTTGTCCGTCCGCATCCGCTTGCTCGGGATTCGGGTTCTTAGCGGCACTTTCGTGGTTTTCGGGGTAGCCGCCCTGCTGGTCCGTCACAGTCGACGGGGTGCTCGGGGTCTGCGAAGATTCACCGGCAGGCGTTGGTGTATAAGAGACATAGGGGCTGGCGGCATGGGGCAACCCGGTACCTGCACTCGGTGTTCCCGAGGATACCGCAGCTACCGCCTTCTGGAACAGCGGGTTTGCCGAGAGGATGCGCCGCGCCTCCGAAGAATAATCACTCAGGGCGTAGACTATGGTACGTTCCGGGACTGCCTCACCGCGCATCGGGTAGCGACCGGAACCGCCACGGCGAAGCTCAAAAATTTTCCAGACCACGAAGACCGCAACGGCGATCGGCACGGCGGATGAGGCGGCGGATAAGAAGTTTGTGCCCGCGGTAGAAACCAGCGCCGAATAGAATAGACCCGCAAGAATACCCTGAATAAGAGCAACCAGAAGCGGACGGCCGTACCCCTGCTGGGTGGGGTATTCGACCTGTTTAAGTCCTTCGTTCACAAGGTAAAGCGCAGTGATAGGGTAGTTTGCGGCGGCAAGCACATCAAAAGCAGCGAAGGCTTCTTCACGGCGGCTAAAGGCTGCCACGGGTTCGCCCTGCGGCATAAGCTGCCCGTTAGCCTGCGCCAGGCGAGACGCTAAATAAGAAGACGGGGGCATATTGGGAGGCATCTGAGTCATGCCCTATATTTTACCGGGAGAGGGCCTGTAGACGGCGGGATATTTGCGATGGGCTTAGTTCCCCACGCATAGAAAAATTTTGCGCATCGGTTAGGGCCTGCAGCCCCACACCGGTCATGACTCGTAGCTTGCCTAAAGCACTGGTGAAGTGCGTATTCGGGGTTCACAGCGTACCCTAGATAGAGTGAGCAATACTAAATTCAGCGCCCCCAGCAAAATTTATATCGCCCGCCTGCTCGGTCTTGATGTCTTCGACCCCTTCGGTGATCGCCTCGGTCGCCTGCGTGATGTGGTCGTACTCAAGCGCGGTTTTGGCGCGGCGCTGGCGGCTGGTGCTCACCTGCGCAAAGGCAGCGAGCCCGTGGTCGTGGGCATCATTATTGAGGTGCTCGGCAAAAAGCGTGTCTTCATGCCAATGACTCGTGTGCGCAGCATCGACGCCTCCCAGATTATTTCAACCGGGCTCGTGAATCTGCGCCGCTTTGAACAGCGCAACTCCGAGACTCTGGTGGTGGGCGAACTTTTCGACCGCCGTGTACGCCTGCTCGACGGCAGCGGGGATGCCGTGATCGAAGACGTCGCCATTGAACAGCGCCGCAACGGCGATTGGGGTGTGACCGAACTTTTCGTATCCCGTGTGAGTAGTTCCAGCGGGTGGCGCCGTCGCTCCAAAGAAACCCTGGTGGTGGACTGGGATCAGGCGATGCTCTCCACCGAGTTGGAGCCGCAGGCCGCGACCGCTTTCGTGGCGAACCACGAAAATTCTAAACCTGCCGACCTTGCCGATGCGATCCATGAGATGAACGATAAACGCATGGTCGAAATCGCGGCGGAGCTGCAGGATGAGCGCCTGGCGGACGTGCTTCAAGAGCTGCCCGAAGAGGACCAGGTACAAATTCTTTCCTACTTAGCGGACGAACGTGCCGCGCAGGTTCTTGAAGAGATGGAACCGGATGACGCCGCCGACCTGCTGATTGAGCTCGACGACGTGCAGCGTGAAAAGCTGCTGGAACTCATGGAACCGGATGAGGCAGACGATGTGCGCCGCCTGCTCGAATATGACGAGGGCACCGCCGGTTCGCTCATGAACCCGGTACCGATTATCCTCTCCCCCGAAGCCACAGTTGCCGAGGCGCTGGCGCATATTCGCGCTGAAGAAATCTCGCCCGCGATGGCTGCCGCAGTTTTGGTGGCCCGACCGCCCCTCGAAACGCCGACTGGCAAATATTTGGGGCTGGTGCATATGCAGCAGCTTTTGCGGGTGCCGCCGAGCGAATCGATTGGCCACATTCTAGACACAGACACCGAACCGGTCTCTGACCAGGCAAGTCTTGCGGAATTAGCGCGCGTACTCGCCGCCTACGACTTGACCATTATCCCCATCGTGAACGAATCTCACCGCCTGGTCGGTGCGGTCACGATTGACGACGTACTCGATGCGCTCCTGCCCGAAGACTGGCGCACATTCGACGACGGAACCCCCGTACGAAAGGTAGGGCGACGCTTTGTCTGATCAGAACCGCCGCAACGAAAACCTGAAGCACGAGGAAAATCCGAGGATCGATAAAGCGCGCATCCTCAAAGACCGTCTCGAAAAGAAATACGCCGAACGCAGCCGCGACACCCGGGAAACCAGCAGGAGCGGGAACCGCGCTGAGTCTCAACTGAGCACCCCGGCAGAGCGCAAGAACAAGCTTTTTGCGTACAACCCGAACCCGGACGCTTTCGGACGTATGACTGAGGCGTTCGCCCGGTACATGGGTACGCCTCAATTTTTGCTGTGGATGACCGTCTTCTGTGGAGTGTGGCTGGGCTGGAATACGCTCGCCCCCGAAGAGCTGCAGTTCGACCCGCGAAGCCTCAACTTCACCTTGCTCACTCTGATGCTCTCATTGCAGGCATCCTACGCCGCTCCCCTGCTGCTGTTGGCGCAGAACCGGCAGGATGACCGCGACCGCGTGGTTGCCTCCGAGGACCGCAAACGCGATCAGCAAAACCTTGAGGAGACACAGTATTTGACGCGCGAGATCGCTTCGCTGCGCATCGCCCTGCGCGAGGTTGCCACCCGCGACTTCGTGCGCAGCGAGCTTCGGGATATTTTGGAAGAGCTGAAATCTATTCAAGAAGAGCAGGAACGCCAAGCCGAACAGCTGCAGGATATTGGCGACGATATCGAAGAACTTGAAGATGCGGACGGGGAAGAAAACACCGAGGCTGAGAGTCACACTGCTAATACCGAAAATTCTCCTGACGCCAAGGCACCAACGGCGCATAAAGGCGAACGACCCACATCCTAAAGCGTGTTCTGTAACCCGGTTAAGCTCTTAAGCTCGCAGAACACCAGCCTAGACAAATAATGCGCAAACGCGCATGATAGTAGCACCGCAGCCAACCATCTACGCGGCAGTGTTTTTATCGCCCGGTGCGGCATCGTCACCGCGACGATACATACCCTCTTATGAACGCGCTGAGGAGATACCATGAGTAGCCCAAACGCCACACCGCACGATCGTTCCCGCGAAAACGAACCGGCGCCCGATAATCCCCTGGAGGATGCGCTCTGGGCGGCGCTCGCGCGCGTGGAAGACCCCGAGCTGCGCCGTCCTATCACCGAACTTGGCATGGTGGAATATGCCCGGGTTCTCGCCGAAGAAGACGACCCGCAGCGGCGTTATGCCCAGGTGAAAGTTCTGCTGACCATTGAGGGATGCCCGCTCAAAAACACAATCGACACCCAAGTGCGCGAGGCGGCTGCCGCCGTCACCGGCATCGATCGCGTGCAGCTTGAGCTTGGTGCCATGAACTCCGAACAGCGCGGCGCCCTCAAATCCCGGCTCAAGCCCGAACGTACCAATCCCTTTACCGCACCCGGTTCGCTCACCCGCATCTTCGGGGTGGTTTCCGGTAAGGGAGGTGTAGGAAAATCCTCCATGACCGCAAATCTCGCGGCGGCATTTGCCTCGCGAGGTCTTGCCGTCGGCATTATCGACGCGGATGTGCACGGCTTCTCGATCCCGGGACTCATGGGCATTACGGAAGCCCCCACCCGACTGGATGACCTCATTATTCCCCCGACCGTAGACGTTCCTGCCTCGGTACGAGGTAAAGACGATACGGGCGGGCAAGAGTCGGCGACTGGCGCATCCGGCGGTTTTGTGAAAGTTATTTCAATTGGCATGTTTCTCAAGGATAATCAGCCCGTCGCCTGGCGCGGACCGATGCTGCACCGGGCGCTTGAACAGTTCATTCTTGACGTTCACTTTGGCGCGCTCGATGTTCTGCTGCTTGATCTTCCCCCGGGTACCGGCGATATTGCGATCTCAATGGCGCAGTTGCTTCCCAACGCCGAGTTGATTCTGGTCTCCACCCCGCAGCATGCGGCGGTGGATGTCGCCGAACGTGCCGGTACCCTCAGCCTGCAGACACAGCAAAAGGTGGTGGGCGTGATCGAGAATATGGCGGCGATGACTCTACCCGACGGTACTGTGTTAGAGATGTTCGGTTCAGGCGGCGGCGAGCATCTGGCGAAACGTCTGACCGAGGCGCTGGACTATTCGGTGCCGCTGCTCGGTTCGGTTCCGCTTGATGTTGCCCTGCGTACCGGCGGTGATGAGGGTATGCCCGTGGTGTGGGGCCACCCGGAGTCCGCAACTTCTGTAGAAATTAGGAATATTGCTGCGCAGCTCTTGCGCCGCAAGGATTCTCTGGCGGGCAAGCCGCTGTCGCTAATCGTGTAGAGTTTTCCGGATAGCTCGCAGAAGAGCTCACAAGAATATAAGTATGCTGGGTATCGAGATTCGTATTCTCGATGCCCAGCATACTTATGCGCAGCCGAACGCCTCAGGGTTTAGGACAAGAGCATCCCGGGGACCACCCACCCGAACGCTCAGAGGGTAAAAGTATTAGGGTATATTCAAGTCCCCCGGACCGTGACTATGCCACAGCCAACCTACCCATATCAGCTGTAAAACAAGCCCGAAGAACACCAAAAGCCAGCGATACGCCCTTGAGTCTTTTCCATAGTTTATGAGCACGAGTGCAAGTGGGAAAAGAGGCAACAGAATACGGAATGTTGAGGTCTGCGGAAGCCAGAAGACCCCCAGATAAACCATATAGGCAGCACACCAGATCAGCATGACGGGATGCAGCAGAGAGCGGGTGCTACGTGAAAAAATCCAGCAGAAATAGGCGAAGAAGCCTACGGCAACCAGCAGGGCAACAGCCCACATGTTCCACTGCGGCAGGTAGATATTCAGGTTAGTAACCCACTGCACCACATAGTGCTGCCCGTCATCGACAGTACGCCCGCTCCAGCCTATTTCAGTGGCAAGATAAGCGTCTATCCGCCCCGTCGCAATCGCTGCGTGAAGCGCATGCCCCAGCGCGAAGAAACACACGATCAAGGCGCTGATAAGGTGCAAGGATCGTGCCGCAAATGCGCCCATCAGAGCTTGCCCAGTGCTGAGGGCCGAAGGTCCATCAGCCGCGCGGCGAACATGGTATTCAGAGGCCACACAATACAGCCACCATATACCAGCGAGCGCGCCGAGGGGAACGCCGACGGGTCGGGACTGTGTGGCGAGAAACGCCACCGGTATAGCCCAAAGGTACCGGTCATATGCCAAAAGTAGGATAAACAGGGCAATCGCGAAAATGGTCAGAGACTCCGCATACCCGGTTCCAAAAATAACCGCTGGTCCGCAAAAACCATAGGCAGCAACCGACCATAGTGCCAGGGAACGATGCGGTGATTCCTGGCTCGCACGAATCTCGAATACTCCGTGCTCACGCCAGTTGAGGCATCCCACGAAGAGCAGATAGATGACCCACGCGAGGGCAAAGCTCACTACTACGCTGAGCATCACGGTGCTGAGGGCAAAAGGAATACCCGTGGTATCGGCTATGAACCCCGCAATAGTAGGTTGGGCAGGAAGGAAAGCCCACGTATTATGCCCAACAACTCCGTTATCGTATACGGGTAGTTGGACGGGGTATCCGTTCTTGTAAATCCGTTCGTACCATTCGGCGTCCCACCACCCCAAATATTCAAGAAGGGTGGGCACATGGCCGTCGCCCATTTTCTGCTGACCGGCAACCTGCTGCATACCGACAACCCAGAAAACGATAAACCCCCATAGGCGGCTGGGTGCCCAAATACTAAGCACCTGAGCCCAGGCCGGTAACGCAGCAAAACGATGCGCCACCCGGTGCAGAGCAGCAGTCGCGGAAGTACCGAGGGAGTCGAAAAAGAAGAAGCCGCCGGTATGTAAGGTAAAACGAGTGGGATTAAAACGTTCTGCCCTGCGCGGGTTTAGCGGTGAAATGGGGCCCCGTGGTTTTTCCGCCTCACCATACGTGGGGCTATCAAGGCTTTCGCTCATCGGCGTATTCTCCTGGGCGGTGCGGTGTCTCGGAAGTTAGGTGATGTTTTTACTGAAGTTTTATGTTTCTCAAGGCTTTATCTATGTGACTGTCGCTAGAGCTTCGCACATAGTAAATCCCCTGCCGTAGGGCTAGGGGATCTTCCATAGAATCTAAGCCTTGTTTAGGTCGCTTCCGTATCGTAGGGAGCATAGGCACCGCGCGGCAGCCGGTTTAGATTTGATGCGGCGGGCTTGTTCGCTTCGGAGCGTTCTTTAGCTTCACGTGCCCGTTCTGCATCGTCTTCCGCGAAGGCTTCGCGCACAATAACGCGGGGGTCATACTGACGGGGATCATACTGACGCCAGTTGATTTCGTTGAGTGTTGCATCCCCCAGCGTATCTTTAAACTCGTCTCGGGCTTCGAAGGCCATTCGACGAACTGTTTTGATGAGTTCCTTGATTTGGCGCACGTATTCGGGCATGCGTTCGGGGCCGATCACGAAGAACGTGAGAACGGCTAAGACGACGAACTCAGTGCCACTAATACCAAACACAAGATATAGAGTACCAGCATCTTGAGTGCGACGGGAATTGCCACGAGGGCTTTTATGAGGTGTTTCGCACTGAGCCGCACGGTTTTATCGTCTATATGTGATGCGCATCCCGCCGTAATCTCCCGCCGGGATGCGCCTGGGTATACCGTTCGGTTTAGGGCGGGTAGTCCCCGCCGCCCGGTAGTTGCTTCCAATGCCACAGCCAGCCCACCCAGACAAGCTGCAGAAGAGCCCCGGACCCAATCAGCAGCCACCGGTAGGCGCGCGAAGAGGATATCGCCACGATGGGAAGCATGAGTGGAAAGAGGGGCAGAAGCAGCCGGAAAGTTGAAGACTGTGGGTTGAGGAAAATCAGTAGATAGGCGCCATAACATGCGCACCAGAGGATGATGGGACTTGCGAGAACCCGTTTCACGAGCGGGCTTGCCAGAAAGGCTGCATACCCCACAATCAGGAGCGGGAAAAGGAGGATCGTGAAGTACCCGAAGTATGCTATACCCTGAGAAATCCAGGGTGCCACGGGTGCAAGATCGCCCTGGCGCCAGGCGGTTTCGGTGGCGGTGTAGGCGTCAATACGACCGGTTATTTGCCAGGCATAGATTGGCCAAATGAGCGCGCAGAAGCAGATGAAAAGGGCACTGCCAAGCTGCGGCAGGCTGCGTAAGAAAACGCTCTCGAACCTTTCTTGGTCTTCGCCGCGCTGACGGCGTTGCTGCTGTGCCTTAGCCTCTGTAATCAGGCAGGCGAACCACCATAGCCCGGCGGTGGCACCCAAGGGCACCCCAACCGGGCGAGACAAGCATGCCAGGAGCGCGACGGGCATCATGAGCAGATACTGCTTGCGCATCATCAGCAGTAGAACCCAAACGAGGAATACGAGGTTTAAGGATTCGGCATAGGGCACTTGCAGCACCGGGGCAACCGGCAGAAACGCTACCGCCGCAACCGCCCAGAGCGCCAGATTGTGCCGTGAAGTTTTTACATCCTTCGAGTCTTCGGTGCTCGACGCTGCCTCAGATACCTTTTCGCCATGCGATTGGTCTCGGTAACCCACAATATTCAGGCTCGTGGTGAAGAGCAGGTAGATAACCCATGCGGCAGCGAACCCAGCCAAGAGCGCCACTGTAGCCGCTACTGGATAGTAACCGATCCCTGTGATCCGGTTAATACCGCCAGCGATCAGGGGGAATAGCGGGTAAAATGCCCAGGGATTTTGCGCCACCGCTCCGGTGGAATCATAGGGCAGCTTACTCGGGTACCCGGATTGCGCAATCTGCCCATACCAGCTGGAATCCCAGGTGCTAATGAAGGGAAGGTACCCCAGATGCTGACCCCAGGGACCGAGCAGCTGTTGGTTGCCAACCACAGAAAAAATAATGAATCCCCAGACGCGGCTGAAAGCGTAAACGAGCATGACTTGCAGCCAAGCGGGAAGTCTTAGAAAGGCATCGCCCATACGGCGCAAACGCTCCCCCGATGCTATATACAACCATGTGATATCGGCATTGAGGGTAGAAGTTTTTGAGGGGTTTTTATCCTCATCTCGGCTGGATGTGCTGGCAGGCTTAGTCTGTGACACCGGTTTGTTCGCTGAGCTCCAGGGAATAGAGGGCACGGTGGTGTGCTGCTGGGGAGTTTTATCAGAGGGATTGTTCATCGGGAATGTTGGGGTAGAACCGGTGATGAGGTCAAGGTACTTTCGTCGCTTACGGACTCCCGAGGTGCTGTTTTATCCGCGAACACGTCTAGTCCATCCCGAGCGATATAGGCCGCTAACTTCTTGCCGGGGTATAGTCGCTGGCTGGTGAGACCAAAAGTTCCCAGCAGGGTGAGGATCAGAACCACCACCGCCAGAAGCGTGATCAGGATGTTCATGGGATACCTTTTCAGTTCAGGTTCGGTTCACGGATCCTATGAGCCCTCAGATACGCCTGCCCTAGGAAACACGTACGTTTCTTAAGGCGTTCCCAAAGTAGCTGCTGATCGCCGTTGCCTGCATACAATAACGCATCCAGCGGGTGGGCGGCGCATCGCGGCTCATAGATTTACTCTATCTGTTCAGTCTAGCCTACCTGCCCGGCTGGCACAGATATTAAAGCGCGTATTTGCATCGGTGCGGGGTTTATCGGCTAGTCTTCGTCGACTTCGGTATGCAGCCAAAAAAGCAGATCGGTATAGCAGCGGGTAAGCGCGCTGAAGCTCACGTGCTCGTTGTCGGTGTGAGCAAGGAGCGCATCGCCGGGACCAAAATTCACCGCAGGAATACCGATCTCGCTGAGCCGTGCCACGTCTGTCCACCCGTATTTGGGTTTGGGTTCCTGCCCGACAGCCGCGATAAGTGATGCCGCCAGCGGGGTATCTAATCCGGGCCGCGCCGCCGGAGAAAGGTCTACGAAGTCGAGCTCATAGCCGTCGAAAATTTCAGTAACGTGCGCTTTTGCCTCATCCAGGGTCTTATTCGGGGCAAACCTGTAGTTAATGTGCAGGGCGGCAGCATCGGGAATAACGTTCCCGGCGACTCCCCCGGAAACCTGAACGGCGTTGAGCCCTTCACGGTACGCTAGCCCCTCAACCTTGTAAGTTTGCGGCTCGTATTCCTCCAGAACACGCAGCGCCCCAGCAAGTTTGTGGATCGCGTTTTCACCCTTCCAGGCACGCCCGGAGTGCGCCGCGAGCCCGGCGGTGCGCAGGTAGAAACGCATCGTACCATTGCATCCGCCCTCAATAGTGCCGTCGGTGGGTTCCAAGAGCACACCAAAATCAGCGTCAGTCAGAAGTTCACCGTGGTTGCGAATGAGCCGCGCCATGCCGGAAAGTTCGCTGGCGACTTCCTCATGATCGTAGAACACGTAGGTGAGGTTGTAGTCGGTATCGTGCTCGCCCAGTTCTGCCGCCAATTTGAGCTGCACCGCAACGCCGCCCTTCATATCGGTGGCACCGCGCCCGTAGAGAATCCAGTCCCCGTTATCTTCAACAATGCTTGCGGGTACGGTTCCGAGCGATCCCGCAACCTTGGGCAGAGGTACGGTATCCAGGTGACCAGCCAGCAAAATGCGCGTGCGTTCCTCACCGTTGCGGGGGCCAAATTCGGTACGGGCTATCATAGCGTCACCATCACGGGTGAGATGCAGATGCGGATATGCACTGAGGGATTCATAAACGGCGTCTGCAATAGTTTTTTCTTCCCCGGAGACCGAATAAATATCAAGGAGCGTGCGGGTGAGTTCGGGCATCGAAACGTTCAGATCAAGCGAAATGGTCATCAAGGGGTCTTCCGTAGTTGCGCAACAGTCTTCGTGTTCAACCCTAGCATTTCAACCCGTGGGAGGCCGTGCGTTTTCCCTATACGGCGCCCGATAGCACATCTATAATGGTGGGCATGTCTGAAAACCTATCTTCCGAATCACGTTATGCTTCCGGTGTCGCGCTGGTGAATGTCGTGGCCGCCGGGAATGAGGCTGGGACCGTACTCGATGCCTGGTTCCCCGCTCCCGCGCTAACCCAGACCCCCGACCTTTCTCTCGCCGATGAGCTGGATGCGCTCGTCGCCGACCACCCCGAACGTAACGCCCGTACTGAGGTGCGCACTGCCTCCATCAACCTGGATGAGGCCCCCGAGGATGCGGTCGATGCCTACCTGCGCCTGCACTTACTTTCGCATACGCTGGTACGCCCGAACAGCATCAATCTGGACGGACTGTTCGGCAAGCTGGCAAACGTGGCGTGGACGAATCACGGGCCGGTACTCGCCAGCGAGTTTCAGAAACTTGCGCTGGGGCTTCGTAAGCTCGGGCACCTGAGCGTGAGCCATATCGATAAGTTCCCGCGCCTAGTGGATTATGTGGTTCCCGCCGGGGTGCGTGTGGGCGACGGCGACCGCCTGCGTCTGGGTGCGCATCTGAGCCCCGGCACCACAGTCATGCACGAGGGCTTCGTGAATTTCAATGCGGGCACCTTGGGTACGTCGATGGTTGAGGGTCGCATTTCCCAAGGCGTTGTGGTGGGCGACGGTTCCGATGTGGGCGGCGGTGCTTCTACGATGGGCACGCTCTCCGGCGGCGGCACGCAGCGCGTCTCGATTGGTGAACGTTCCCTGCTGGGTGCGGAGTCGGGGATCGGCATCGCGCTCGGCGACGACTGTGTGGTGGAAGCCGGTCTGTACGTGACCGCCGGGTCGCGCGTGAGCGTGCTCATTCCGGGCGAGGAACCGCGCGTGGTCAAAGCCGCCGAGCTTTCTGGGGTCTCAAACCTACTGTTCCGCCGCAATTCGGTCTCGGGTGCAATCGAGGTTCTGCCGCGTGCCAAGAACACCGTGGAACTCAACGATGCGCTGCACCTGAACTAATGCCGCTCCCCTAAATTTTTCACACGAAAAGTCGCCTATTGGTCTCACATGTTCAACCGGTGGGCGGCTTTTCGGCATAAAAAGTATTCCAAAAGTCACGCGGATCAGGGCTAAGTGGTACAGATGGTTTTCAAACGTGAAATACGCGAAGAACCTCCAGGTCAGCATACCGTTAAGACATACACAACACAGCCTCACAGGCCACGGAAAATCCGGCACGCGCATCGTGGGCGGGCTACTATATTAAGCGACGTTATCACGGGGTGAACACTCACCCACACACCATGAGGAAGCACGGGCAAAGCCTCGCGCCTTCCGCGAAAGGACAATGATGAAGGTTCTCGTCACCGGTGGCGCCGGTTACATTGGTTCTCACACCGTTCTTGAACTCCTCAATGCCGGACACGAGGTTGTCGTCATGGATAACCTGTCGAATTCTTCTGAAACTTCGCTACAGCGTGTTGCCGAGCTCGCCGGTCGCGCACCCGAGTTCCATAAGGTTGATCTGCTGGATTTTGAGGGCATGAAGAAACTCTTCCTCGAGATCCGCCCGGATGCAGTTATCCACTTCGCAGGATTGAAGGCCGTGGGTGAATCCGCCGAGAAGCCGCTATGGTACTACCAGACAAATGTCGCCGGTACCCTGAACTTGCTCTACGCCATGGATGCCGCAGACTGCCGTTCTATCGTGTTCTCATCGTCCGCAACCGTGTACGGCGAGCCCGAATCCATGCCGCTCATTGAGAAGCTGAATATGGATGCACAGTCATGCTACGGCCGCACCAAGGAGCATATTGAAGACATGCTCGTAGACTTGGCAGCTTCCGATGACCGTTGGAATATCGCTCTGCTGCGCTACTTCAACCCCGTGGGTGCGCATGAATCCGGGCGTATCGGTGAGGATCCCTCGGGTATTCCCAACAACTTGGTGCCATTTATCGCTCAGGTTGCAGTCGGCCGCCGCGAGCATCTGAACGTGTTCGGCAACGACTACCCCACCGTCGATGGCACCGGTGTGCGCGATTACATTCACGTCGTCGATCTTGCCGATGGTCACCTTAAGGCGCTGGATTACATTAGCGAGCACGGTGGTCTGCACACCTGGAACCTGGGTACCGGGAACGGCTACTCGGTGCTTGAGGTGCTGCATGCCTTCGAGAAAGCCTGCGGTAAAGAGTTGCCCTATAAGATCGTGGCACGCCGCCCCGGCGATGTTGCCGTTTCCTATGCCGATCCTTCCTCGGCGCTTGCTGATCTGGGGTGGAGCGCATCCCGAGATATTGACACTATGGTGCGCGATCACTGGAACTGGCAGAAAAATAACCCGAATGGGTACGACGCCTAGCCAACTGCCTCACTGAGAGGTTCCTAAGCCGGGTGCCTTATGCATAAGTTTGCATAAGGCACCCGGCTTTTATATTTTTAACTCTACGTAAGTACACCTGAAGTACAATAAAAACAACATACGGTATTGCGTGAGTTTCATATATTTACATGGTATTTATTGCTTTTATATGGCTTCTATTTCGAGTCACCAAAACTATAACTATGCACAGAAGATAAATTTTTCAATAATTTTTACAGAAAACCCGGCAGCTGTTACATACCCGTTACAAACCTGACGTAAGCTAGAATCTCATTCGTTTTATGAAACCCACGTCATAGATGCATCTCACATGAAAGGGTTATCACCGTGACACAGGCATCTGCACCCGCAGAAAAACCACTCGTAGAGCTCAACGAGGTCAATAAATATTACGGCACCAACCACGTGCTCAAGAACATCAATTTAGCGGTCAATAAAGGCGAAGTTATTATCCTTCTCGGCCCTTCCGGTTCCGGCAAATCAACCCTCTGCCGAACCATCAACCGCCTCGAAACTACTTCCTCAGGCTCTATACATATCGATGGAAAAGAACTGCCCAAAGAAGGTCGCGAGCTCGCCAAGCTGCGCGCAGAAGTAGGTATGGTATTCCAGTCCTTCAACCTCTTTGCGCACAAAACCATCCTTGATAACGTGACGCTAGGCCCACGCCGCATCCGCAAACTCTCCAAAGAGCAGGCCGAAGCCGAAGCTATGGAACTTCTCGCCAAGGTCGGGGTAGATTCCCAGGCAGAAAAAATGCCTGCCCAGCTTTCCGGCGGTCAGCAGCAGCGCGTCGCCATCGCCCGCGCCCTCGCGATGAAACCCAAGGTCATGCTTTTTGACGAGCCCACCAGTGCACTTGACCCCGAGATGGTGAACGAAGTGCTCGATACCATGGTCTCCCTCGCCCGCGACGGCATGACCATGATCGTCGTAACCCACGAGATGGGATTCGCCCGTAAGGCCGCCGACCGCATCGTCTTCTTGGCGGACGGCGAGATTGTTGAAGAAGCCACTCCGGATGAATTCTTCACCAAACCCAAGAGCGAGCGCGCCCGCGACTTCCTCTCCAAGATCATCGACCACTAGGGGGTGTGCCATGAAAAAATCATTCTTTAACCGCGCCGCCACCAAGTTTTTCGCCGCGAGTACAGCAGCTGCGCTTGCCCTCGGTTTCACGTTGACCGGGTGCTCCAGCGCCTCGGACTCTAAACCTAAGATTCGCATCGGCATTAAGTACGATCAGCCTGGCTTGGGCTACCAGGACGGGCAGGATTACACCGGTTTTGACGTAGATGTGGCACGCTACATTGCTGGTAAGCTCGGCTATTCGGAGGACCAGATCGAGTTCGTAGAGTCCCCCAGTGCTAACCGTGAGAATATGCTTTCCAACGGTCAGGTCGATATGATTCTGGCGACCTATTCCATTAGCGACAGCCGTAAGAAGAGTGTTGATTTTGCTGGTCCGTACTACGTTGCCGGGCAGGATTTGCTCGTGCGCGCCGATGAAACGAGCATTACCGGGCCCGATAGCCTGAACGGAAAGAACCTATGCTCGGTGACCGGTTCGACCAGCGCCAAAAAGATTCAGGATACCTACGCCAAAAACGTGAACCTGGTGAAGCAGAATAGCTACTCGGACTGCGTGGTCGCACTTAACGGCGGCGTGGTAGATGCGGTTACGACCGACGATATTATTCTTGCGGGTCTTGCCGCGACCAAGGCGAATAAGGGCAAACTCAAGCTGGTTGGCAAAACATTCACCACTGAGAAGTACGGTGTTGGTCTGCCTAAGGGTACCGATAAGTGTGAAGCCATCAATAAGGCTATTAACGAGATGGTAGAAGACGGCACCTGGGAGAACCTGGTGAAGAAGCACACGGACGGCACCGGCTACAGCTACAACACCGAAAAGAATCCGCCAAAGCCTTCGGCGTCCTGCGCTTAGGCACGGAAGAGAGGAAAACGATGTCATTCTTTGACCAACTCGGCGCTCTCTTCGCCAAATACGATGTGTTGGGCGCGTTCTGGGTGAATATTCAGCTAACGTTCTGGGCCGCGATCGGGTCTTTCGTACTCGGTGCGATCCTAGCGCTGATGCGTATCAGCCCGGTCCCCTCGCTGCGCTGGGCGGGTACGATCTATGTGCACTTATTCCGCAATACCCCGCTGACGATTCTGATGACTCTAGCGTTGCTGGGCGTGTGGACACAGTTTCAGCTGTCGTTCTCGACCGATTTTGAGACAAACTTCTTCGTGTACGCCGTGATCGTGCTGTCGATCTATCACGCATCTTTTGTGTGTGAGGCAATCCGTTCGGGTGTGAACACGGTTCCCACCGGTCAGGCGGAGGCGGCTCGTGCCATCGGCCTCGGCTTTATGGATACTGCGCGCATGATTATTTTTCCGCAGGCGTTGCGCGGCTCCATCACTCCGCTGGGCAATACGCTCATTGCATTGGCGAAGAACACGACGGTCGCATCGGTAGCATCCGTTGCCGAAGCCTCAGGCATGATGAAGTCCATGATTGAGTTCGATGCGAACATGGTGCTGGCGATCTTCCTGATCTTCGCGCTGGGATTCGTGGCGATTGTGGTGCCTCTAGGTATCTTGACCACCTGGTCCTCACGTAAATTGGCGGTGAAGCGATGAAATTCTTTAATTCTGATGTAACCACAAGCACCACTGTCCTCTTCGATGCTCCCGGCCCCCGTGCGAAGGCTCGCACCCGTGTCTTCAATATCGCGGCGATTCTGGTTTTTATCGCGTTCGCTGTCTATGTGCTGAGCGTGATGGGCGCTAAGGGCCAGCTTGAGGCAGAAAAATGGACCGATCTCTTCACCGCAAAAGCTTGGGGTTCCTACTACCTGCCCGGTCTGGTTTCAACCCTGCAGGCGGCGGGTATTTCGGTAATTACCTCTATCGCTTTCGGTGTTATCTTCGGCATGGCACGCCTGGCGCAGAACCGCGTGCTTCGTTGGTTCGGCACCATTGTGGTTGAGTTCTTCCGTGCCGTTCCGGTGCTGATGATGATGATTTTCTTCTGGCTGTTCCTCAGCCGGTTCAGCTGGATTAACCCCTCACAGCTGCCGTTCCTTGCGGTCGTGATCGGTTTGACCTTCTATAACGGATCCGTGATTGCAGAGCTGCTGCGTTCGGGTGTCAAACAGCTGCCGCGCGGTCAGGGTGAGGCGGGTCTAGCAATCGGCCTGACCCCCGGTCAGACCCTCCGCACGATTCTTATGCCGCAGGCTTTCAACGCCATGATGCCTTCGATGCTCAGCCAGTTCGTGGTGATTCTCAAGGACACCGCGCTCGGGTACATTATTTCCTACCCCGAGCTGCTGGCATCCGCACGACGCATCGGCTCGGGTGACGGCAACGTGCTGCAGACCCTTCTGTTGGCGGCGGCGCTCTTCGTCATCGTGAACTTCGCGCTCACGGCGCTGGCAACCTGGCTGTCCTCGTTCCTCGCCTCACGTACTTCCTCGAAGGTTCGCAAGGTGGATCTGGTTCCCGGCGAGGTCGATAACCCGAATCCGCCCACCCTCCAGATGTTCTTGCTCCCCGGCAAACGCAAATAATCGGAGGCGCGCATCCGGTATAAAAGATGCCCGGAACTTCCTGCACTGGGGGTTCCGGGTATCTTTGTTTCTCAGGCGGTATTTATTCTCTTACGGCATTTCCTATCCCAGCGCTCGCCGTAAGACGCTCGGATGCCTTCGCAATATCCTCATCGGATGCGGTCAGCGCGATACGCACATACCCGGCGCCGTCTTCACCGTAGAAGACCCCCGGTCCCGCAACGATTCCCAGCTTGGCCAAACGTTCGATAGATGCCCACGTATCCTCACCGAAAGTGGTCCACAGGTACAGCCCAGCCTCAGAGTTTTCGACGCGCCCGCCTGCGGCGGTAATAGCTGCGAGAAGCTCTTCCCGGCGCGCGCGGTACTTATTTTTCTGCGCCGCCACATGGGCTTCATCTCCCAAGGCAGCAATCAGCGCACGCTGCACGGGTGCGGGAACAATCATCCCGGCGTGCTTGCGGGAGTTGATAAGGTTAGGCATAAGCTGCGCATCACCCGCAATAAACGCGGCACGGTACCCCGCCAGGTTCGACTGTTTTGAGAGCGAATATGCGGCGAAAAGCCCGGTAAAGTCGCCGTCGCATACGCGGGGATCAAGAATAGAGGGCACCCGCTGACCGCCGCGAGCTTCATCCCACGCGCCCCAGCCGAGTTCCGCATAGCATTCGTCGCTGGCTACCACGGCACCGATATCGCGTGCCTGCCGCACAATCTCGCGAAGCTCAGCAACATCACGCACCACGCCGTTCGGGTTGGCGGGCGAGTTCACCCACACCAACCGCACACGCCTGCGCACATCTTCGGGCAGCTCATCAAGCGAATCTGCGGGCACGGACTGCGCGCCAGCGAAGCGCGCCCCTATATCGTAGGTTGGGTACGCCACGCGTGGGTAAACCACCACATCGCGCTCTTGAGTGCCGGGGTCAGTTCCTAGTCCCAGTAGAAACGGAAGCCACGCCACAAGTTCTTTGGAACCAACCGTAGGCATCACCTGGTCGGTGCTTAGCCCGGTGACCCCGCGGCAGCGTGCAAACCAGTCCACGATCGCTTGGCGCAGTTCAACAGTTCCGTGCGTGGTCGGGTATCCGGGGGCGTCGGATGCGGCGGTGAGCGCATCCTGAATCAGCTGCGGGGTGTCATCGACCGGGGTGCCGATGGAGAGGTCTATAGTCCCACCCGGATGTTCGGCAGCAAGTTTGCGGTAGGGAATAAGGGTTTCCCAGGGGTATTCGGGTAGATCTAGACCGTAGGCACGCATGGTTCTCCTTGTGCGGCGTTGTAAACCGGCAGATACCGGCTGTTCTTTCGTGCGTAGTCATTGTATCGCGCGTTTGAGTGCTGAGGGTACGGCAAAGCCCCCGTTCCCAGCGTGCGAGATTCGGGGGCTTTAGCCTGTCTTAAGTTTTCAACGTAAGGGTGCGCCGAATGCGCCAGCTACTCCCCCTGCGGCGGAAGGGCGGCGATGAAGGGGACGTCTTTACCGGTTGGTCCCATCTTTGCGGCGCCGCCGGGTGAGCCGAGGTCGTCGAAGAATTCGGCGTTGGCGGTAATGTATTCGGACCATTCTTCGGGTACGTCATCTTCATAGTAGATAGCCTCGACGGGGCAAACGGGTTCGCAGGCTCCGCAGTCCACGCATTCATCGGGGTGGATATACAGTGTGCGGTCACCCTCGTAGATGCAGTCAACGGGGCATTCCTCAACGCAGGCGCGATCTTTCACGTCTACGCAGGGCAGTGCAATTACGTAAGTCATGGGTGCCTTTCTAAACCTAGCAGCGTGTGCCTGCCCTGTAATCCTGCAGGGTCGTCGTCCGGCGCACGTTATCACGAGGGTTATGACCTCGTGGAAGTCTGTGTATAAGTCTAGCTTGCACAGGGCATTTAAGCAGATTTTCGTGTCGTAGCAGACAGCCATAATACGACCCTTAGCCGGTATTTTTTAGGCTAGGCTTTCCTGCGAGCAAATATTATTTACCCTAGTCAAAGCCAAGAAATTAAAATAAATACTCTTGAAAGTTATATTCATCACAACATTTTTCGTGACGCCTCTATGTCATTCTTTAGCTTCATCACAGCTTATGGTGCAGTGCGCGAAGAATTATTAAGCGTTTGAGCTCGGCGCGCTTTCTCTTCGGCCCTGCGATGGCGCAAATGGACCTGCCGCGGGGTGTTATAGAAGGCGTTTCCTTCTTTGGTACGGGTAAAGACGAAAAAGGCAAGCAGAGAGATAACGGGCGTACCCAAAAGCCATAGTGTGCCGTATAAACCAATCGGCGGGTAGTCCGGGTTTACCAGTACGAAGGGCGAATCCGGGCGCATAAAGGCAAGCGCATATATCACCAGGAATGCGAAGGCACCGGTGATAACCGTTGCCCCGCCGCGACATAGCGCGAGGGAAGCCCACAGCGATGCAAAAAATACGGTGGCGAAGCCGAACACGAGCCCGACAGGAAGCGGAGTTTCGCCCGTATACATGACCCAGGCGTGGTAGATTGAGCCCGC
This sequence comes from Rothia sp. HMSC071F11, assembly GCF_001809115.1. Taxonomy (NCBI): domain Bacteria; kingdom Bacillati; phylum Actinomycetota; class Actinomycetes; order Micrococcales; family Micrococcaceae; genus Rothia; species Rothia sp. HMSC071F11. The sequence continues at coordinate 15,322 of NZ_KV795756.1, read as the reverse complement.
AATACCTGCGAGGGTTCCCAGAAGAATGCAAGTTATCAGAAGCGATACGATGCCTGCCTGCGTGGGGGTTTCGGGAATTTTGCGCTGTGCGTTACCGTCGAGCAGGCGGTAGGTTTCAACCGCCGAAATTTTCTGCTCTACCTTGTTTGAGAATTCAAAGGTGGTGTCCCCGGTTACCACGATCTGCGTTCCGTGGGCTTTCATCGCTTCACGTTTGGCCTCGACTGAGCCGGTGATAGCGCATTGTTGGCGCGCATCCTGCTCTGAGAATTCTCCTTCAATGCCCCAGGTCAGTATGGGGCGGTCGTTACTATCGCCCAAGATTTTGAGTGCTTCAAGCACAGCCTGGTGAGTGCGCACATGGTCGGGGTGCCCGTAGCCACCGTCGAGGTCATAGGTGATCAGAACATCGGGCTTAATATCGCGAATGGCATTAGCAATAGCCTCGGCCTGCGGGGCGATCGGCTGGGCGGTCAAGGAATCTTCACTCGCCTTCGGGTTCGCCACCGGTTTACCGTCTTTGCCCCACGCCATGCCGGAATCACGGTAGATGTTGAGCGCGCCCGGCGCCGTGGCGGGTTCCTCTCCCAGGAAGAAACGCTTGCGCACACCCAGCTTTGCCGTCGCGTTGTTGAGCTCAACGGTTCGGTACTCCCCCAGTGCCTCGCCGTTGTCGCTGTTGCCGGGTTTGCCCACTTCAAGATGCTGCAGCTTCGGCGGAATGACTTCTCCCATTTCGCCTCGGGTGAGGGTCAGCAAATGCACCTTGGCACCCTTCTTGGCGTAGTACGCCATCGTTGCGCCTGTTGCCGTGGTCTCGTCGTCTGGATGCGCGTGTACGAACAACATCACTGCCTCGGAGGGCGTGTAGCCGCTCGGCAGTAGGTCGCGTTTCGCGTTTTTCATCAGGTGTTCCCCCTGGGCGGGGTACTGCGGCGCGGAAGTTTCAGGCATAGTGTCAGGTGACCTTCTGTCAAAGAACAGTTCTTCTATATCTTAAACCACAACCGGGAGCGGTACGGTTATCGTGGCTTGTCATGACGACAAACGCCCGTACTGCTCCCGGCGGTTAGCTATGCTTGTGTGCCCTAGTTGGCGCGGGCACGGCGGCGGAATTCACGCACGCGCTCGTTCGCATCCAGAATAACCTTGCGGATGCGAATAGCTTCGGGGGTGACCTCCACGCATTCGTCTTCGCGGGCGAATTCGAGGCATTCTTCCAGCGTGAGTTTCTTGGGCGGGGTCAGGTTTTCGAAGCTGTCTGCGGTGGAGGAACGCATATTGGTCAGCTTCTTTTCCTTGGTGATATTCACTTCCATATCGTCCGCACGGGAGTTCATGCCCACGACCATACCCTCGTATACTTCGGAGGTCGGTTCCACGAAGAAGGTGCCGCGTTCCTGCAGGTTAATCATGGCGTAAGGGGTAACCACACCGGCACGGTCGGCGATCATCGAACCGTTGGTGCGGTACTCAATATCGCCAGCCCAGGGTTCGGGGTCTATCGAGTACGACGACGAGATACCGGCGCCGCGGGTTTCGGTGAGGAACTGAGTGCGGAAGCCGATCAGGCCGCGCGCGGGTACCGCGAATTCCATGCGCACCCAGCCGGTGCCATGGTTCGACATGTTCTCCATGCGCCCCTTACGTGCCGCCATCAGCTGGGTTACGGCACCCAGGTGCTCTTCGGGCACATCAATAATCATGTGTTCCATCGGCTCGTACAGTTTGCCGTCGATGGTTTTGGTGACTACCTGCGGTTTACCCACGGTCAGTTCGAAGCCCTCGCGGCGCATCTGCTCCACCAAAATAGCGAGGGCGAGTTCGCCGCGGCCCTGAACTTCCCAAGCATCCGGGCGCTGGGTGGGCAGAACCTTGATGGAGACGTTACCGATAAGCTCGCGGTCAAGACGGTCCTTGACCTGGCGTGCGGTCACCTTCGCGCCCTTGACCCGGCCCGCCATCGGAGAGGTGTTAATACCGATGGTCATGGAGATCGCCGGGTCGTCCACCTTAATAAGCGGCAGAGGCTTGGGGTTTTCGGCATCGGTCAGGGTTTCACCAATGGTAATGTCTTCGATACCGGCGACCGCCACGATTTCGCCGGGGCCTGCTTCTTCGGCGGGAACACGTTCGAGCGCCTTGGTTGCCAACAGCTCGGAGATACGCACGTTCTTAATATCGCCATCTTGACGTGCCCAAGCGACGGTCTGCCCTTTCTTGAGGGTGCCGTTGAAGATACGCACGAGCGCCAGACGGCCCAGGAACGGCGAAGAGTCAAGGTTGGTCACATGCGCCTGCAGCACCTCATCAGGGTTGTAGGTGGGGGCGGGCACATGCTCGATAATGGTCTTAAACAGCGGTTCCAAATCGTCATTATCGGGCAGGGCGCCGTCGGCGGGTTGGTTCAGCGATGCGGCACCGGCTTTGCCGGAAGCATAGACGACCGGCACATCGAGCACGCTGTCGAGGTCAAGGTCGGGCACCTCCTCGGACAGGTCCGATGCCAAGCCGAGCAGCAAATCCATGGTTTCGCTGACGACCTCGTCGATGCGCGCATCCGAGCGGTCCACCTTGTTCACCACCAAAATGACGGGCAGCTTCGCGGCGAGTGCCTTGCGCAGCACGAAGCGGGTCTGCGGCAGCGGACCTTCGGAGGCGTCCACGAGCAGCACCACGCCATCGACCATAGACAAGCCGCGTTCGACTTCGCCGCCGAAGTCGGCGTGTCCGGGGGTATCAATCACGTTAATGGTGATGGTTTCACCGTTCGCGGAGGGTCCATCGTAGAACACGGTGGTGTTCTTCGCGAGGATGGTAATGCCTTTTTCCTTTTCAAGGTCGCCGGAGTCCATCACGCGGTCTTCGACGTCTGCGTGCGCCGAGAACGCGTGGGTCTGCTTGAGCATCGCATCCACGATGGTGGTTTTGCCGTGGTCAACGTGTGCCACGATCGCCACGTTGCGCAAATCAGGGCGCGAAGCGGTGTTTTCAGACATGCGTAATTTTTCTCGCTTAAATCTAGGGAATACTAGGGGCACGCCGCGTTAGGTGCGTGAGCTTAGATACGCGACGCGGATATCAGTGCTGCATGCCCGAGCGTTCTCATGCGGGCGCGCCAAAACGCGCCTCTGTCTCGGGCTTACCTATCTAGTGTACCACTTGCCCTAGTTTGTCTTGAGTGCAGGTTTTAGTCGGCTTCGACTCAGCGCCCGGCATTTTTCTCGTGCAGCCAGTCATCCAGCATGCGGCGGGCAACCGCATTCGTGCCGGGCAGCTCCAGTTTGGGCACTCCCTGTTTCTGGCGTATAGCTTCAGATTCGGCGATAGCCTGCGCCAACTCGGGCGCGGTGAACCAGCGTGCGGCCCGGATTTCTCCGTCTAGATGTTCCACGGGCTGGGTGTCATCGACCGTCACCCGGTAGCAGATCATGAGCGAGCGCGGGAAGGGCCATACATCGCTCATGCGGTAGTCAAGGTTGAGAGCCTGCAGCCCGGTTTCTTCGTAGACTTCGCGGGCTACTGCCTGTTCGAGGTTCTCGCCGGGGTCCACGAACCCGGCGATGAGGGCGAAGCGGTTTTCGTGCCAGAGCCGATTATTCGCCAAGAGTACCCGTTCGCCGTCGCGGCTGAGGACGAGCGCCATAACCGCCGGTTCGATGCGCGGGAATACGAGCTCGCCGGATGCGGTGCGCCGCACCTGGCGTTCCCTGTCGATCAGGGCGGGATCTCCCGAATACGCGGAATACTCCATTTCAAGAAGGTAGTCGCGCTTGGCAAGGGCGGCGGCGTAGCGGGCTCGCCCGGCGGAGTCTTTGTGCACGGGGTAGAAGCGGAACCCGTTCTGCGATGCGGTGATGGGCGCATCCGCGTTAGCGCGGGAGAGATCTTCTGCGAGCGCGAGCAGTTCTTCATCCTCCAGGTAGGCTGCACAATAATCGGTGCCTTCCCGGTCGGAGGGCTTTCTAAATTTAGGTTCCAGGCTGGTTTCGATGATGGTGTTTTGTGGCGCTTCGGGCAGGTAATGAACGGTTCCGTCACGGTTTATAAGGGTTTCTCCACGTCGAGAAATAACCAGGTAAAGATTCTGCTGCACGCTCATAGTTTCCACTCTACCGCATGCGGTCTTCGCTCCTGTGCCCATGCGGTCTGAAAAATATACCTAAAACCACCAACTCGTTGTCTGCGCACGTGATACGCCTGCTCATCTGGCATAAGCGAGAGCGTATCTCTGCAGTCTATTCACTAGCCCGGCGGCCTGAGAGTTATGACCCTGGGTATCCTTCCGGCTTCCAGCCTGCGGCGAGGGCACGCTCATATATTGTCTCTGCGAGGGTATGTTCGAAGGCTTTGGTGAGGTGGTTAGTATCCGCGTACACATATACGTTGCCGATAACCGAGCGGCATAGACCGTCAGGGCAGTAGATATCCTTCAAATCGAGCAGATAGGCTCCACGGTCTGCATATTTCTCGAAAATTGGTGCGGCGGGATTATCACCATATTTCTGCTCAATGGGTTCAGAACAGCTGCTCTTATCCCCCTGAGCCCTAATTGCGCACACATACATATCTTGGGCAAATCGCGGGTTATCGCGCAGACCGATCACCTGGATGCCCGCATCGGTGAAGACGCGCAGGGTTTCGTCGAGGTTGGGGTCTGCGGTCTCGGCGTCAGCGCTTGTGTCGGTTGTGGTTGCGATAATCACTACGGTCGTCGGCTTAAGGCGCAGAATTTCTTCCGTGGCGTTCTGTGAGAACGCTATGCAGCGTTTCTTACGGTCGTTGAGGTAGCCCTCGGGGGCTGCGAACGGGTAGGGGCATCCTGTCTCTAGAAGGTTCATCTGATTGGTGCCGGTGCGCTGGGCGATAGGCTCGAACGCAGCCGTCATCTGTAATGCGTGCGAGCTGCCAACAACAATGGTGAGCGGTGCCGAATCGTCCCCGTTCTGTTTGACGGCGCAGGATGTATTCAGAGATTCATGCACGGGGGTAAAGGGTGCGGGGCATCCCCTCCCCAGTCAGCGAGCATGCCGTAGATGGGGATATCCTGCGGAATAGGCTTTGATACGCGCGACATTTGGTCCGTGCCGACTGCTCGGGCGCCTGGATATGTTGCCTCATCATTTTTCACTAGCTCTTCAGTATTCTGGATCACGGTTATATCGCGTTGCTGTGCCCAGGCGCGAACGCTCAGAACGGGCGCTCCGATCACCAGCAGAATCACGAGTACATAGGCGAGCTGATTCACCCAGAGAGTGGGGGTGAAAATCGTGGTCACGCGCAGTTTCGAGACCGTTTTATCAAGAAATACGCTGGATCGGCTGCGCAGCGGCTTCTCGATATAGGTGCTCAAAACCCATGCCAAACCGATTGAAACGGCGATAATCACCGTGCCTTCCAGAAAATTCACGCGAGGTTTATTAACCGCAGCACTGTAGAGCACGAGCAGGGGCCAGTGCACCAGGTACAGGGCGTAAGAAATATTGCCCAAGCTTTGCAGCGGCGTGGAGACTAGCAGACGGTCGATCGCGAATTTATGGTCGGTACGCCCGGCGATCATCACCAGCGCGCCGGAGAGCACGGGCCACAGCGCCAGGTAGCCGGGGAAGGTTCGTTCAACCGGTAAAACAGCGCCGCAGGTTACTAGTCCCAGGGCGCCCACCCATCCCATCACCACGCGGGTTCTCACATGGCGAGGCTTCCATTTCAGCGTCATCACCGCAAGCAGGGTACCAATCGCAAACTCCCACAGGCGGGTGCGGGGATCAAAATATGCGTAGGCGGAAATCTGCTTTGTCTCCCAGATTGAGAAAGCAAACGAGGTCATGAATACAGTGCCGAATACCGTTACCGCCGCGGGTACGGGCTTGAAACGTACCCGATGCACAAGAAACGCAGCCACCGCGAAAAGTACCGGCCAGAGCAGGAAAATTTGTCCCTGAATCGAGAGCGACCAGAAATGCTGGAAGGGCGATTTATCGCTTATACCCTGAGCAAAATAATTGACCGCACCATTCGCCAGGTTCCAGTTCTGGTAGTAAAACAGCGAGGCTTGGGCATCAACGGCGCGCGCGTTCCAATACAGCGCTGGCAAGATAGCTAAGGAAGCCGCAAGAGTCAGCACGATCACCACGGCTGCGGCAGGTAACAGGCGCGCGAACACATGAGTCCAGTAGGCCAGTAGGTTCAGCGCTTTGCCCTCGTTGATTTTCCGCATGAACGAGAGCGAAAGCAAGAAAGCCGAAATGAAGAGGAAAACATCCACACCACCGGAAACTTTGCCAATCCACACATGGTAAAGCATCACGAGAAGCACGGCGAAGGCGCGCAAACCCTGAATTTCGGGGCGGAATCCGCGAGATTCCAGAAACGATTCATACGGCGGGGTGTGCTCTGCAACGGGTACACGAATTCCCCGCAGCGGGTTTATAGGCATAAAAATATCCTGGAGTGAATATGGTAGTCGTGAGTGAGTTTTCATAATGCGCCGCGTCGTCGAGAATTTCCACGCACGCCGTGCGAAAGCCTGCCCGCTCATGCCCACATTACCGGATACCTAGGACAGGCTCATGAAAACTCTCCCAGTCTATCACCGGTATTTTCCCAAATGTATGCATATTTTCGTGTGCATTTAGAGGACGATTTGCTAACTCTTAAGGGCATCCTGAGGGTTCGTAAAGGTTCTCTTCCAATGCGCGCCGTTCATTAGATAATGCCTGGCGGGAATTATGTGCCGCACCCAAACGTTGTGGTCACCAAAAGCGCAAGAACGCGCAAAACCTTCAGGTAAACGCCTGTATGAAGGTGACATCACCGGGTTGAAAGAGAGAAAATAAGAACCATGACTATTACGAACCCGACGACCACCAGCGCGTGGTCAGCACTAACCCAGCACAAAGCATCGCTCACTCCGAATCTGCGAGCCTGGTTCGAGCAGGATCCTTCCCGCGCCCAGAAACTTAGTTTTGATGCCGCAGACCTGCACGTAGACCTCTCGAAGAACCTCGTCACCGAAGAGACCGTGCAGCTTTTGCTCAAACTCGCCGAAGAGGTGAACCTCGCCGAACGCCGCGATGCTATGTTCACTGGCGAACACATTAACGTGACCGAGGACCGCGCGGTTCTGCACACCGCGCTGCGCCGCCCCAAAGGCTACTCCCCCGCCCTCGTTGTTGATGGGCAGGATGTCGATAGCGATGTTCACGCCGTTCTGAACAAGATCTACGCTTTTGCCGATCGTGTGCGTTCAGGCGAGTGGACCGGTGTGAGCGGCAAGCGCATCGAGACCGTGGTGAATATTGGTATTGGCGGTTCTGACCTTGGTCCCGTGATGGTGTACGAGGCGCTTAAGCCTTACGCCGATGCCGGGATTTCCGCACGGTTCATCTCAAATATCGACCCGACCGATGTTGCCGAAAAAGTTTCTGATCTTAACCCCGAAACTACTCTGTTCATCGTCGCTTCGAAGACCTTCGGTACCCTAGAAACCCTGACCAACGCTCGTGTGGCACGCGATTGGCTGCTCACCGCGCTTGGCGAGGCGAACGCCCTGCAGGGAAAAACCGCAGAGGAAGCCGTGGCTAAGCACTTTATCGCCGTTTCAACCGCGCTCGATAAGGTTGCTGCCTTCGGCATTGACCCCGAAAATGCTTTTGGTTTCTGGGACTGGGTTGGCGGTCGCTACTCCGTAGACTCGGCGATCGGCACCTCGCTGGCAATCGTCTTCGGCCCGAAGGTTTTCGAGGAATTCCTCGCGGGCTTCCACGCCATGGACGAGCACTTCCGCACCGCCCCCTTTGAAAAGAACGTGCCCGTACTCATGGGCTTGCTTAACGTATGGTACGTGAACTTCTTGGGTGCCGAAACCCATGCGGTTCTCCCCTACGACCAATATCTGCACCGTTTCCCCGCCTATCTGCAGCAGCTCACCATGGAGTCCAACGGCAAATCCGTACGCGCCGACGGTTCCTTCGTGGACTACTCCACGGGCGAGGTTTTCTGGGGCGAGCCCGGCACCAACGGTCAGCACGCTTTCTACCAGCTGCTCCACCAGGGCACCCGCCTTATCCCTGCGGACTTCCTGGCCTTCGCCAACCCGGCTCACCCCACCAAGGATGGCGAGCAGGATGTGCACGAGCTCTTCCTCGCAAACTTCTTTGCACAGACTCAGGCGCTTGCCTTCGGCAAGACCGAGGATGAGGTACGCGCCGAAGGTACCGCCGAGCATGTGGTAAACGCCCGTATCTTCAGCGGCAACCGTCCTTCGACCTCTATCATGGCCTCCCGCCTGACCCCGCGTGTGTTGGGCGAGCTGATTGCCCTCTATGAGCACATCACCTTTGTGCAGGGTATCGTGTGGGGTATCGATTCCTTCGACCAGTGGGGCGTCGAACTCGGCAAGAAGCTGGCGCTCGATCTGGTGCCCGCTATCAAGGGCGACCGCGAGGTTCTGGCACGCCAGGATTCTTCGACCGCATCCCTGATCGACTACTACCTTAAGCACCGCAAGTAGCAGTGCCCTAGGCTAATATGCGCTGTGCTCCCGATGAATCTCTCATCGGGGGCACCGCGTTTTAACCGCCGCTTTCGTTCGTCTTCCCAGTTCTACGGCATGAATGAGCCTACATAACCTTGAGGGTGTCGCGCACCAGCTCCGCCACGATGCGCGCAACCACTGCCTCAGGCAGAGTCGGCACCGATTCGCTCTCTACTCCCCCAGCATCGGCATGCGCAGTGAGCGTTGTCTGTGCGTCAGCAGGTTCGTGATCGACTCGCGTGGCGGGAATATGCACAAACCCCGCAGGAATCCGCCGCCCCTGGAGTTCCAGAATACGGTGTGCCTCATAAAATACGTGGTTGCACACATAGGTTCCGGCGGTGTACGAAATCTCAACCGGTAGCCCCACACCGCGCAAACGCTCATAGCTTGCCCGCACAGGCAGGGTCGAAAAATACGCTTCGCGTCCATCCGGGGCGATCGCCTCATCCACACGCACCACACCGTCATTATCCTCAATATCGGCGGAGTCCAGGTTGATGGCGACCTTCTCAAAGCTCACCTTATCCCGCCCGACTGCCACGCCCAGGCTGAGCACCGCATCCGGGCGAATATCGGTCAGCATCTCTCCTAAAGCCTCTGAAGACCCTGTATAGCTCACCGGAACCTCACGGGTTATAACCCGTACCGCAGATTCGTTGGCGAGTACATCAGCTACCTGCCGCGCTGTTACCCCGCTCGGGTTCACGCTCACGCCGGGAAACGGGCCGAAATAGGTGATGAGAAGGGTCTTTGTCATCGTTGTCCTTTACACGTCGTCGGGTACCCTAGAGGTATGGCACGCACACACCGTCACAAAGAAGAACCCGTTTTTCTTCTCCAGGATACCCCCGATGCCCTGCGCGAAATCGGCGTTGATGATGAGCAGGAGGCGCTAGCCGCTGTTCGTGAACCCGCGCAGGCGTTAGAAGGTGCTTCGTTCCTTCAGGCGGTGGGGCGGTTTTACCGCTTCTATACGCTCGGTCGCGGGCACGCCAGCCGCTCCGAAGTGCTGTGGGCATTACTCTATTTGATACTCACCACCGGCGTGGTACTGGGGTTGACGGTCTATCTGGGCATGCTCTCAGAAGACCCTCACATGGAGTCCCTGATTCGGGTTCTCTATATGCTGATGATGACGCTCACGCCCGTATGGATTATTGTGCATATTCTGCCGCTTTCTTCGCTTCTGAGCAGGGCGCGCGGTAAAAACTAGACGCGTCCACGACCTAACCGACGGGTGATGCAAAAACGCCCGCAGCGCTCAGGCTACGGGCATGTAAAAGGCTAGGTTCTCCAGAACTTCAACGGGCTATTTCCCAAGAACCTTCATAAGTTCTTCGGGAGTGTCAACAACAATCAAACGTTCCAGGTATGAAGGGCGCAAAAGCTCGGTGCTGGCCATATATTGCATCGCCTCAACGAGCTTATCCCAGTACCCATTAACATTCAGGAGCGCCACAGGCTTCGTGTGAATCTTGAGGAATTGCCAGCTGAAAACCTCGAAGAATTCTTCCAAGGTTCCGGGGCCGCCGGGCATCGCAACGAAGGCGTCGGCCTTATTAATCATGGCGATCTTACGCTGATGCATGGTATCGACAATATCGAGGGTTGTCTGCCCGGGGTACACACCCTCCCACTCCACGAGCTGGTGGGTGACCACGCCGTAGACTTTGCCGCCCGCATCCAGGGTCGCGCCCGCGACGGTTCCCATCAGACCGGTGCGTCCGCCTCCATAAACTACCCCCACGCCACGTTTTGCGCATAGGGTTCCCAACTCACGGGCGCAGGCGGCAAAATCGGGGTCATTGCCCATAGTAGCGCCGCAATACACGGCAAGGTTAAAACTATCTCTCATGTTCTGCTTCTTTCATCGGATGCGTTCATACACGCGACGGTGCGCGGAACGCGTGCGTCAACGTAAAATTTTTACGGGTGATTTATCCCTATGCACCCTACCGCCCCCGCGCAGCCGAGCGCAAGCCTTATCGCTCATATCGCGCATATTTTCAGCGGATTCACAGCGGCACCGATGGCGTTTCGCCAGGACTTATTCTGCAGATAAGCGGGAATATACACTCAGTGTTCAGAGGTGCCTGATCGGTATAGTCCGCTGCGGGGTCTACCCAACGTAATTCAGCAATTTCGGCATGCGGGCTCAGCTGCTCAAGTATCTTTTCCTCTTGCGGATGCGGCATATATTCAAAAGTTTCGGCACGTACCACGAATCCGCTTTCGTTCAGGGCGGGGGCGTCAAACTTGCCAAGGTACACCATCTGGGCAGGATCCGGCGCAAATCCCAGCTCTTCAGTAACCTCACGCACCGCCGTATACAAGGGGCTCTCCCCCGCATCGGGTTTACCTCCGGGCATCATAAACCCATGTGAGGCGGCTTTACGCACGGTCAGTACGTGCCCGGCGTGATTGCGGATTACCACTGCAGAAACATGCACAATTCTCTGTGCCGTATCAATTGCTGAATGTTCATCAACCATCTTTCTACAGTAGCTTATGTACAGCGCGTATCAGCCAAAATTTCAGAGGCTCTTCAGCCGGTCTATGAGGTAATCACGCAGAATGACCGCGTGGTTGCAGGTAGGGCTCTTAGCGCCGTACAAAAGCGTAACGCGAGAGGACTGGAGCTTCTGCGCACCCGCAACCATACGCTCAAGCTCGGGGTACACCTCTGAATTACTGTCAAGCTCGTTCAGATAGCGTTGTTTGAAGGATTCAAAATTCTCTGGTTTATGCCCAAAATCTCGGCGAGCCTCCGTCGAAGGAGCTAAGTCCTTCGCCCATTCATCAAGATGAGCCTTATCTTTTGAGACTCCGCGCGGCCAAAGCCTATCAACGAGTACCCGGTATCCGTCATCCGGGGAAGGCTCTTCATATATGCGCTTAATAACTATATCCATAGTGCCAATCCTACGCCGGAGAATCTGTCTGGTACACCTAACGTTAAGATAGGTGGCCCGCCAGGATATGTATATTATCGATGTATGACTACATGCTCTATATATATGATATTTTCCGGACGAAAGTATTTTCTAATTTTATTGTGGAGTATATATAAAAATTTTCATCATCAAAAGAAAATACTGCCGCGTCTAAATCCCCAGTTTTAGTGCGTTCACATCAATTCCTGCACGGGCAGGCTTAGACCCCCGCCGTGCCTCTACCCTAAACACGCTACGGGGGTCTTATCCTAGCTTGAGCATTCATGTCTGTGCTTTTTCCCAGAGGGCACATCCCCTGAAAACAGTGAGTGCTTCAAACGAATCTATACATCCCCGACGATACCTTACGGGGTATTCTCATAGAGCGCTCACATGAGGCTTAACCGATCGTAAACCTACGCATGCACGAACCAAAGGTCAGGAAGCTTCATATCGTACATAAGAGAAGGTTCACAATAGTGAACGTTCTATGTCTTTACAAACATACCCTGCTCACAACACGGAGGTAAAGCATTTCGGGCAAACTTTATTATATCTTTATATTTACCCACGGAGTTAAAACATATATACCGTTAAAAATGGTACTACCGCATAATAGTTTACCGTGAAACTCTTTATCAAAATGTGATTTTATAGCAATAAAACCCGCCGGGGAATACCTCACGATATTCCTCCGGCGGTCTTTTTATTGATAATTCCGTTCGCCGAAATTACTTGCTCGTTTTAACCTCAAGGCCCGAGACATCCACCTGTTCCAGCGGAATCAAACGGTCGCGGGTTACGATAGCGTGAATAGCCCAAACTGCCACAAAGACCGGCAGGCCTATATATGAGCTCATCACGCCCACCCAGTCTCCCGCAAGGATCGCCTCGTAATTCTGCCCACCGATCACCAGCAGACACATAATGAAGGCAATAATCGGCCCCACCGGGAAGAAGGGCGCCGTATAGGGAAGGTCGTTAAGGTTATGCCCCTGCCGCATATATGCACGGCGGAACCTATAGTGTGCCACCGCGATACCAACCCAGGTAATGAAACCGGCTAGACCCGAAACATTGACTAGCCACAGGTAGGCCGCATCCGGCGAAATAACGGAGGCGATAAATCCGATAGCTCCCACGGCGGAAGTTGCCATGAGAGCGGGCATCGGCACGCCCCCCTTATTGACCTTCGTGAAAATCTTGGGGGCTTTACCCTCCTGCGCGAGTGAGAACAACATGCGTGCCGAGACATAGAGGCCCGAGTTACCTGCAGAGAGCACGGCGGTAAGAATCACGGCGTTCATCGCTGCAGCGGCGAAGGCAATACCAGCGCGTTCAAAGATAAGGGTGAAGGGAGAAATGTTAATATCGCCTTCGGCTGCGGTGAGCAGATTCGGATCGGTGTAAGGAATAAGGAATCCTATAACCACCATGGCACCGATATAGAACAGCATGATGCGCCAGAATACGCTGGTGAGTGCGCGCGGCACATCGCGACGGGGGTTCTTGGATTCTCCGGCGGCAATACCGATCATCTCGGTACCCTGGAAAGAGAACCCGGCGACCATGAAGATAGCGAAAATAGCGACGGGCCCGCCTACAAAAGGAGCTTCGCCCGTGGTCCAGTTTGAAGTACCCGGTGATGCGCCTCCGAGAACCCCGAAGATCATCGCAATTCCCGCAATTAAGAACACGATAACGGTGACCACCTTAATAGTGGCAAGCCAGAATTCGCCCTCACCGTAGGCTTTGGCAGAAAGAGCATTAAGCCCCGTCAAGAGAACTAAGAAGATGCCCGCCCACACCCACGAGGGAGTTTCAGGAAGCCAATACTTCATCACTTCCCCGACCGCTACAAGCTCGGCCGCGACGGTGATTGCCCAGTTAAACCAGTAGTTCCACCCCATGGCAAACCCGAAGGATGATGAAACGTAACGTGTTGCGTAGGTTTGAAACGAACCTGGGACGGGCAGATGCGCTGCCATCTCACCCAGAGACTGCATGAGGAACAGCACCATAATACCGATCAGCCCGTAAGCAACGATAGCGCCGCCCGGCCCGGCGGTAGAGATAGTTTTGCCGGATGCAACAAACAGACCGGTGCCGATAGCGCCGCCGATGGCGATCATCTGCATATGACGTGCAGAAAGACCGCGTTTCAGATCAGTATCTGCGGCAACATCACTCGCATCCGATGCTGGCGAAGACTGTTGTGAAGTTTGTGCCATTGTTTTCTCTCTATTCTGAAACTTCCCAGATATGCGGGTGTCACACAGCCATCAGCTTTCTTATGGTGTTCCCTCAATATCTAAGCCGGAAGATCTTATGTACGTATCCTCTGAAGAAACGCCGTTACGGCATCCTGAAGTATTTCTAATGATGCCTAAATTTTTCTAATCAAGCTCTAATACTACATCTCTCATACGTGCTACGCCACTTCGAAAGCTGTATGTACACTGCCCCCATCTAGGCAATAACCGCCTTTACGCACAAAAACGGGGTGGATACCTCATGAGAGAGATACCCACCCCGAATTTGTAACCTCTATAACGACAATTCGTCGTTAATTAGGCCTTGTTGCGGCGAGTCAACAGAACCACAAGTCCGGTCATCAGGGAGAGCAGACCCAGCCCAGCGGCGAACAGAACGCCACTGACACCGGTGTGTGCCAAGCTTCCTGACTTCTGGGAGCTCGCGGAGCTACCGTTGTCTGCCTGAGTGGCCTGGTTAACAGCTGCGTTGCCGCCGCCGTTCACCTGTGCGGAACCGCCGTTGCCGTTATCGCCAACGAGACCGGCGCCACCGCCATTAACATTGGGAGCATTGCCGACGAGGCCAGCGCCGCCACCATTGTTATTCTCAGAACCGTTGCCAACAAGACCGGCGCCGCCACCATTAACATCTTCAGAAGCATTGGTGTTCACGGCCTCGCTACCGCGGGATACCGCGCCAGCGTTGAGGTCAATATCGACATCGTTGCTGATGGTCACAGTACCCTGACGCTGGGGAGCCCGGTTGTCACCGGTCTGACCCAAACCACCCCGACCGTTGTCGGAATCGTTATCAGCAGTCAGGCCCAGTCCGCCATGATCTTGATGACGCTGCTGCTCCTGGAGGATTTCGCCTTCAGAAGTGCGAGTGTAGCTCTCGCTCAGCTGACCGAACTGTGCACCCTGGCTTTCGCTTCCGGTAGCCTGTCCAGTTTCGGTGGTGGTGTTGCCACCAACCTGACCGAGACCGCCCTGACCAGTGGTGTCAGGAGCTACCGACTGCGGGGTATCGCCAGTCTGACCCAAACCGCCGTGACCGTTAGGTGCGGGCGTATTTCCAGCATTACCTGGGGTGTTAGGAGTAGCGTTATCGCCTACCCAACCAAGACCGCCGTGACCGTTAGGTGCGGGCGTTACGGCATTATTTTCCCCAGGAGTTACCTGAAAAAAATTACCGCCGCCTTGGAAGCAGTCGTCACCGCCGTTGTCCCACTGGCCCCATCCGGGAACGGTTGCGCCAAAGTCCCAGCCACCTTGGTAGTGACCGTTGAGGTTGAAGTCACCTTCGTAGTAGCCGCCGCCACCGATGTTCCAGTCGCCACCACCCTTGTTGTTATCGGGGAGGCTGGGATCGGGGGTACCAGGCTGACCGGGCTGGCCGGGCTCACCGGGGGTACCAGGCTGACCGGGCTGGCCGGGCTCACCGGGGGTACCAGGCTGACCGGGCTGACCGGGCTGACCAGGCTGACCGGGCTGACCAGGCTGACCAGGCTGACCAGGCTGACCGGGCTGGCCGGGCTCACCAGGCTGACCGGGCTGGCCGGGCTGACCGGGCTGGCCGGGCTCACCGGGGGTAC
>NZ_KV795755.1:0-960 GCF_001809115.1 Rothia sp. HMSC071F11 | reverse complement strand
CGCCCTCCTGCGAGAGCATTCGTGATCAGCTGGGCGATGGCGGATGGTCAACCGCCATGCTGCGCACCGGTGTGTGTCCGCCCGATTATGCGGAGTACAACTGGCAGCTGAGCGGCACTTCGCTCACGGATATGGAGTTCCGCAACCAGCTGGGCAGTTTCATGAGTTACTGTATTCGGTATGATCGGCAGCCGACGGTGCTTGCCTACGGAACATGGTCTACTATGCGCAGTAATCTGGGCCGGGTGCCGTTTCTAGCGGCGGTGCGCGCGAAATATGGATCGTGGCATACCGCCTTGCAGGTGGGCCGCACAATGGTGACCGATGCCCTGCAGATGACGAAGAGAGAGGTCGAACCGGTGCGGGTGCCGCCGCATCCGCCGAGTATTTCGCCCGAGCAGCTTGCGGTGCAGGGTATTGGGGTTGTGAAGTCTGAGCAGACGGTTTCTGTCCGTGACCGTTGGGACGAGGTGACGAACTCACTCGGTCAGCGTTTGGCGAGCCTGCCCTGGAGCAGGCATCTGCGCACCTACTATGTGCTCACGGGTGCCGCGCATGCTAACGCAATGCCGCTTGTGTGTATCTACCGCTCCCCCGCCGGGTTCCTGTGCGAAATTGCGATGGAGGCTGAGGTTTTGCCCAAGTTCAGTACCGACTACCTGCGTTCACGCGGGTGGGCGGCACCGACCCCCATGCAGCCTATGTGGAACCGGAATGTTTTTGACCCTCATGAGGCCGCGCAGGATGTAGTACAGGCGATGCGCTGGGGTATGGGCTGTTCCCGCTGGGACTACTACCGCACGGATGACCTGGTGCTGGATGCCGAGGATACCTCGGGCACCGAGGCCGGTTAATCCGGGGCGCAGATTCTTCCGTTTCTCCTCCCCTATCACGCTAAAAGGCTCTTGATGTGAAAAAGCGCTAGTAACGCCGCCCTATTCACATCAAGAGCCTTTTTAT
>NZ_KV795754.1:80810-81701 GCF_001809115.1 Rothia sp. HMSC071F11 | reverse complement strand
GCGGTACCAGCGTTCGGCGCGATCAACACCATCGTTGCCGGAGGCTCACTCTTCATCATCGCCACCGTATTCACGTTCATTCTCGGCCCGACCGCGCGAGCGATACGGGCGCAGGAATCGCGGAATGAGGCAAAGAGCCGTGCGGGTGCATGACTTGCTCTGTATATCGCTTTAGCGCATATCATCGCCTCGGCGCATCACAGCCTCATGCCCGCCACGCTGCGAGCTACCCGAAACATCGTGAGCAGATAGTATTTCGGCGAGAAGATAGCAATCCGTTATCTTCTCGCCGAAATACTATCTGCTCGCGGAATTGGATGTGGATGAGCGCTCGACCGATAAGCTACCCGCGCTGCAACAGCACCATAACCTCGTAGTGGTTCGTATGCGGGAACATATCCAGCAGACGCGCGGCGACCGGCTTGTAGGAGGGCATGCGCGCTAGGTCAGCGGCAAGGGTTTTTACGTTGCAGCTCGAATAAATCACGTACTCAATCCCGGAGCCCTCAACCCAGGCGCACAGCCTCTCGCCAATACCTCGCCTGGGCGGGTTTACCACCAGCATCTCGGGGGTTTCGCGGGTATTCACGGCGAACTCGGTCGCATCCCCCGCCGCAAATTTCACGCCCTTAAGTCCCTGCTCGGCAACGGTACGCTGGGCGCTGCGAATCGCCTCCGCACTGATCTCGATCCCGGTGACCTCACCGTGCATCACCTGCGCCGCGTGCAGGGCAAAACCGCCCACACCACAATACAAATCCCAGAGCGTGCGCGGCTGAACCTGCGCCACCCACTCGCGGCCCTGCGCATACATCGCCTGCGCAATCTGCGTGTTCGTCTGAAAGAAACTCTGCGGGCGCAGGTGCAGGCTCATGCCGTTCACGCGCATCG
>NZ_KV795754.1:80080-80710 GCF_001809115.1 Rothia sp. HMSC071F11 | reverse complement strand
GCGTGCGCGGCTGAACCTGCGCCACCCACTCGCGACCCTGCGCGTACATCGCCTGCGCAATCCGCGTGTTCGTCTGAAAGAAACTCTGCGGTCGCAGGTGCAGGCTCATGCCGTTCACGCGCATCGGCAGGGTTTGCCGCTCGGTCAGAATAATCTCTTCATCGCCTTCAATCAGCGCCACATGCTCGCGCAGCAGGTTCACCGACAGCACCGCCAACTTCGGCAGACGCTCCTGCAGCCACCCCAGCTGGCGGCGAATAGGCACCAGCAGCTTCTTCGAGCGGAGCACGAACCGCACCATCAGCTCGCCCGTCTCGGATGCGGTCACCAGAATATTCTTGAGCTCACCGCGCCGGGCCGGAATGTCATACGGGGTCAAATTGGCACGCTGAATGAGCTCGTGCAGCACCGGAATGGCGCGCTCAATCGGCTCAATATAGAGCGGGCATTCGCTTAAATCGGTGGCGCGCCCCGAACGATAGTCCACGATACCCAGGGACGGGTTCTGCGCCGAACCGCCCACCACCAGCTTCGCCTTATTCCGAAAATGCGCCTCGTCGCTGGCGACAGGTTCCAGCCAGGTCAGGTGAGGGTACGCCGCAAGAAGCCTGCGCGCATCGGCCTGTTTTG
>NZ_KV795754.1:79755-79980 GCF_001809115.1 Rothia sp. HMSC071F11 | reverse complement strand
GGTTCTGCGCCGAACCGCCCACCACCAGCTTCGCTTTATTCCGAAAATGCGCCTTGTCGCTGGCGACGGGTTCCAGCCAGGTCAGGTGAGGATATGCCGCAAGAAGCCTGCGCGCATCGGCCTGTTTTGCCGCGAGCTGGGCGGGGTACGGGGTTTCGATGCTAGTGCAGGAGCGGCAAAGACTCTCACGATAATAGGCGCATTCCATAGCCCCACCATTCTACC
>NZ_KV795754.1:78832-79655 GCF_001809115.1 Rothia sp. HMSC071F11 | reverse complement strand
CATCGGCCTGTTTTGCCGCGAGCTGGGCGGGGTATGGGGTTTCGATGTTGGTGCAGGAGCGGCAAAGACTCTCACGGTAATAGGCGCATTCCATAGCCCCACTATTCTACCCTGTGGATGCGCGGGCACGGGTAACCCGCCGGGTGGCGCTGCCGCTATGCTGTTCTCCCCTGCCCCATCGCAGGCAAGGCGGCGGAAGGCTACGGTTTCTTTGCCTTCTTCTGCTGGCCCGTCTTAAGCACCGACCTGTACGACCGTGCCGAGAGCACAGATGCTTCCGATAAAACGGATAACACGCTCATGAAGCTCAGGCACGAGGCAATGGACAGCGAGGAAAAGGCCGAGCCGATAGACCCAAATGAGAAAACCGAGCCGATCGAAAACGCCGAATTTACGGAGCCAATGCTGCACACCGAGTTCACCGACCCGATGCTCAGAAATGAATTCCGCGAGCCGATGCTCTTTGCGTTTTGGTCGGAACGGGCGGGGGTATCGGGGGCGTTGTTTTCGGAAGATCTGGAGGTGGTGTTAGGCATCATAAATCCAGCATACCGCGCGGCTCGCCCATCCCGAACGAATCACGGCGCACGTTGCGAGCAATCATGCATACGCGCGAGCAGGTAGTATTGTGCCGAAAAGGTAGGATTTTCCTACCTGCTCGGACCAAAAACCACCTGCTCGCGGCTCTGAAAAGCATAGACAAAAGCTCTCCGGGGCGAGCTCCGTATCCGGCATTGTGCCGGTCAGGAACCCACCCCGGAGAGCTTCAACATACTCCCTCAGTCGGGAAACGTTACATCATGCCGCCCATCGGGTCAGCAGC
>NZ_KV795754.1:66225-78732 GCF_001809115.1 Rothia sp. HMSC071F11 | reverse complement strand
GCGTTCTGCAGAGCGGAACGGGTCACCTTCACGGGGTCGTTAATACCCGCAGCCATGAGGTCTTCGTACTCGCCGGTTGCAGCGTTCAGACCGGTGCCTTCGGGCAGGGAACGAACCTTATCGACCACCACACCGGGCTCAAGGCCAGCGTTCGTTGCGATCTGCTTCAGCGGTGCATCGATAGCCACGCGCACAATGTTCGCGCCGGTTGCCTCGTCACCCTTCAGGTCGAGCTTATCGAAGACCTTCGCGCCCGCCTGAATCAGTGCCACGCCACCACCGGGGACGATACCCTCTTCAACCGCTGCCTTTGCGTTGCGCACAGCATCCTCAATGCGGTGCTTGCGTTCCTTCAGCTCAACCTCGGTTGCCGCGCCAGCCTTGAGCACAGCCACACCACCGGCGAGCTTTGCCAGGCGCTCCTGCAGCTTCTCGCGGTCGTAGTCGGAATCGGAGTTTGCGATCTCGGCGCGAATCTGTGCCACGCGGCCCTCAAGTGCTGCGGCGTCGCCAGCGCCCTCAATAATGGTGGTCTCGTCCTTGGTGACAACAACCTTGCGTGCCTTACCCAGCATCTCAAGGGTTGCGGTATCCAGGGACAGGCCAACCTCTTCGGTAATAACCTGGCCGCCGGTGAGGATCGCAATATCAGCCATCATAGCCTTGCGACGGTCACCGAAACCGGGTGCCTTCACGGCAACGGACTTGATGGAGCCGCGCATCTTGTTCAGCACGAGCAGCGCCAGAGCCTCGCCCTCAACATCCTCGGCGATAATCAGCAGCGGCTTGCCGGACTGCATGACCTTCTCAAGAACGGGAACCAGATCTTTCACGTTCGAGATCTTCTGGTTGACCACCAGGATGTAGGGGTCTTCCAGCACAGCTTCCTGACGCTCGGGGTCGGTCACGAAGTAGCCGGAGAGGAAGCCCTTATCGAAGCGCATACCCTCGGTGAGTTCCAGGTGCAGGCCGAAGGTGTTGGATTCCTCAACGGTAATCACGCCTTCCTTGCCGACCTTCTCCATGGCCTGAGCGATCAGCTTACCGATCTCTTTATCGCCCGCAGAGATGGATGCGGTTGCTGCGATCTCTTCCTCGGTCTCAACCTCTTTCGCGGAGTCGAGCAGGGTCTTGGTGACCTCCTCAACAGCCTTCTCAATACCGCGCTTGAGGCTCAGCGGGTCAGCACCAGCAGCCACGTTGCGCAGACCCTCACGCACGAGCGCCTGAGCGAGCACAGTTGCGGTGGTGGTACCGTCACCTGCGATATCGTCGGTCTTCTTGGCTACCTCTTTGACGAGTTCAGCGCCAATCTTTTCATAGGGGTCTTCAAGCTCGATCTCTTTAGCGATGGAAACACCGTCGTTGGTGATCGTGGGTGCGCCCCACGACTTCTCAAGCACGACGTTGCGGCCACGGGGGCCAAGAGTTACCTTAACGGCATCGGCTAGAGTGTTCAGTCCGCGCTCTAGACCGCGGCGAGCTTCTTCATCAAAAGCAATAAGTTTTGCCATGTGGCGATATCCCTCCTGGACGTTTCGAATGGAGCGCTCAGGTTTTCCGGTCTGCCGAAGCAGATTTTGACACCGGTTTTAGCACCTGAAGGCGCCGAGTGCTAAAAACAATTTTGGCACTTGGTGCGCCCGAGGGCAAACATTTTGAGCACCGAATTTAGCTTAATCGCCCTCAGCGCATTCTTGAGGCACGCGGAAAGCCGCAATGGGGTGAACAGGTACGGCTTCGAGTGCGAATGCACGGAGCCAAAGCACCAGTTTCGATAGCCGAGCGATGTTATATGCGAGCGCATAAGGCTCATAGAACGTTCCCGAAACTAGCGGGGATGATAAACGGTACCGCAAACCGCGGTCTCAAGCCGGTTGATGCCGTTAGCTGTAGTCGGTGGCGAGCACCACCACAATATCATTCTCGCCCAGAATCGAGGTGTCTGAGCTCTCCTGAACCGTCGTAATATTCAGGGTTTTCGCAATAGCTTCGGCCTGTGACTTCTTAGCCTCGTCCTTGTAGTAGACCGTGCTGGACTGCGGCGGGGTGCCCGACCAGTTTGCGGTTTCGGTAATCGTGTAACCCTCAAGCGCGGCGCTTGCCTTGGCCGCAGACCCGCCGGGCGCGGATGCGTTATAGACCGCCACGTTCGCATCCTTAGCCTGCTCGGATGCCGAGGCAGAGGGCGATGAAGACTCCGAGGGCGAGGCGGGGGCACTGTAGCTCTTGGCACGCGCGGCAGCCTCGGGCGAGCTGCTGCGCGGGTGGTTAATGTACATGGCGCCGCCGATCACGAGCGATAAAATACCGGCGACGACAACGGGAATAATGCCTTTGGGGCTCTTGGAAGGGTCGTCAATCACACCGCGGTATGTTCCACGGCGGGCGGTATTCTCGTCGATGTCGTCGAATTCATCGTGCGGGTATTGGCTCATGACTTCCCTAGGTTGAGTAATAGACGTACCGCTCTGCGCGGTGGAGCCCTGCCAAAGCTCTCTCTTACAGGGTACCGTATGGGGCTTTATCCGTCCTGTTCAGAACAGCGTGCGCTCATGCACACATCAGTGCGGCTGTCTTTAGCTACGGTCGCGAACCTCGCGCAGGCGGTGCATCAGGATGGGTTCGGCGGCGATCACACGCTGGCTGTCGATCATGGTGTTGAGCTTCTGGTAGTAGGCGATCGGGGTGAGCCCGAGCGCGGTAATCGCTTTCTCTTTGGTGCCCTGGTACTTCCAGTGCCGTTTTTCCAGGGCAATCATGGCACGCTCTAAATCGGTGAGGGCGGATTTTCGCGTATTCTCAGTTTTTCCGCCAGCTTCGCCGGTCTCAGTACCGGGCACAGAAGACGCAGGCTGTGCTATGGGGCCGGGTTCAGAGCTATCCGCGGGGACTGCCGCTGCGGGGTCGGCGGCTTCGGAGCCGCCAGCAGGCGAAGGTTCGGGGGTTTCCGAAGAAGGTATCGGCATCTGGATTCCTGACGAACATAGGTGGTCTACATGAACACTTTAGAGTATGTTGGTTGAAGTCACCGTGTTATTAGAGTCAAATTTTCTCAGGGAGTATTTTCATGACGAACCCGCCGCTGACCGACATTATGAGCGAAGACTGGGCGCAGGCCCTCGCGCCCGTCGAAGATAAAATCCACGCCATGGGCGAGTTTTTACGCACCGAACACGCGGCGGGACACCGAACTTTTCCCACAGGTCAGAATATTTTCCGCGCATTCTCACGCCCCATGAACGAGGTCAAGGTGCTGATCGTAGGGCAAGACCCCTACCCCACCCCCGGGAACGCGATGGGGCTTTCGTTCTCGGTGCAGCGGGATATGCCCCTGCCGAAATCGCTCATCAATATTTACCGGGAATTGTCCGACGATTTGGGGATCGAGCCCGCGCAGCACGGTGATCTGAGCTCGTGGTCCGATGAGGGCATTATGCTCATGAACCGCGTGCTCAGCGTGCGTGAAGGGGCTCCGGGGTCGCATCGCAATAAGGGGTGGGAAGAGGTGACTGAGTGCGCTATTCGGGCGCTGGCGGCACGCAATAAGCCCCTGGTCGGGCTGCTGTGGGGTGCGGATGCGCGGCGCACCGCCCCGATGCTGGAACCGTACCCGTGTGTGGAGTCTGCACATCCGTCGCCGCTATCGGCGCACCGCGGGTTCTTCGGTTCACGCCCGTTCTCGCGGGTGAATACGCTGCTGGTAGAGCAGGGTGCGGAACCGGTGGACTGGACGGTCAAGTAGCGCGCATCCGCCCACCCATACCCGCATAAAAAGGCTCTTTATTCCACTGTGGAATAAAGAGCCTTTGTAGCATCCCGCATCGAATGTAAGAACCACGGATACGCTACTCGGCGGCCTCCGCGGGCACATTGCGCGGAACCGCGAAACGCTGCAGCAGATACTGCATCAGGTAGTTGCCCAACGTCACGCCCGCCGCCATCGCAATCACAATCGAAACCGCCGAAATCATGCTCTGGATGCCCCAAACCACGTTCGTCTCAACCGTCAGCAGGTACATGCCGCGGAAGAACGACAGACCCGGCAGCAGGAAGGTCAGCGCGGGAATCGAAAAAACCGCCTGCGGGGCATGCAGTCGGTATGCCACGTAGGTGCTCAGCATGCCAATTATGAGGGCGGCAAGCGCCGTATTCGCACGCCCAGAATCGACCCCCACCAGGTAGGTATACAGGTGATAGGTCACCAGGGCACTACAGGTAATGAGTACCAGCCACCCCAGCTTCACAAGCTTCGTGTGCAGGGTAATCGCAAACGTAACCGTCGCCGCCAGCATGAACACCGAGAACGTAAGCGGCGAAGGAAGATCAAACCGGGTCTGCTCAATATCCAGAATCGGGCCGCCAAACAGGCTAATCGCATTCACCGCCGAGGCGATGCCGATCACCAGGCCCAAAAAGCTCATGCCCGTCGAAACGAATCTTCCCGCCGCGGTCACCGGGAAACCGTTAATCGCATCCTGAACCGCGCCCACCAGGCGCGAGGTCGGCAGGAACATGATCAGCCCGGCGGCAACCACCAGAGGCGCCGAAATCGACTCCCCCGGGCGGCGAATCATGGAATGATCCCCACCCAGCCAAATTGCCAGGAATGTCAGCAGACCCGCGCTCGCCGCCATGCGGAAAAACGTAGGCATGCCAATCTTATTGAGCCACTGAATCAGCAGATACACGGGAATGAACACGATCGCCGCAGCGGTTGCGGTAGACCAGCTCGCCCCCAGCGCCGCCGTCAGCGTGGTTGCGCAGCCAATATTCGCCAGCCAGGTAATCAGCGGCGGATACGGCTTAGGATGGTTCGTAATCTCGCTCAGGCGAAGGTCGGCATCTTCCAGGGTCATGCCGCCCTCGGTAATATCGTGAATCAGTCCGTAGGTAGAAGCGAGCGCCTCATAATTCTCGGTAGAGGTGCGCACCACGCGCACGAGCGTATGGGTGAACCGGGAATCGGCACTCATGGTTCGCGAGCTGATGCGCGACTCCATGTAAATATCGGGGTCGGAGGTATAGTTGATGGTCACCGACTGGTTGGTGATATTAACATCCACCGAATCGAGCCCATACGCCGAAGACACCGCGATAATCGCCGAGTCTACGTCCATCGCATCCGCACCATAATAGAACATGGCTTCCGCCAGGCGCAGCGTGAAATTGAGGGTGTCGCGGGCGTACTCTTTCTCGCGGTACAGGGCCTCACGTTGGGCGCGTTCTTCACGTTTAGCGCGCGGGGTAAACTGCCGCTGGGCGATGCGCGCCGCACCGCGCGGCGCCACGTGTGCCACCGCTTGGCCGTCAGCACGCACGAAGGAACGCAGGGTGGTTCGCACGCCCCACCGTCCGCCCGTGCCATGCCCGGCGGGCATGGTCGTAGTGGGTACGGATACTGGGGGCGCGCTCGCCGTGGGCTCTACACCGCCGAACCGCTGTGCCGCATGCGAATTGGGAACCTGCGGGATCATGCCCGTCATGGGGACGGGCTGGGACTGGCGGTATTTAGCGACTTCCGTGACGATATTACTGGAGGTCTGCGCGGGGGGCTCCTGCGGATGCGGTATCTCGGGAGGCACGCTCTGCACCGCCTGGATTACGGGTTCTTCAGGGATTTCCTCGTAGGGTATCTCCGGTTCGTAGGGCATCTGTGGAGCCTCGTCGAGAGGCATCCCGGATTCGTCGACGGGAAGAAGCTGGGTGTCGTCCGTATCGGTTTCCACGCCGTGCGCCGCCGCAACCTCGTAAAGCGCCTCACGCGCCTGCTCAGCCTGCTCGGCCTCCTTGCCGCTGTGGGCAAGAGCCTCACGCAGCTTGGAGTCGTGCACTTCGGAGAGAGGAACGGCGAAGAAATATCCCGGGCGGCGAATACTCCTCGCGTTCTCATCGGCTGGGTTGTAGCTGTGCTCCTCGGGGTTCTTCGCCATAGTATCCCTTGATCGTGTTGCGTGCTGGTGCGCTGTGTGTACCGGTGAGTGGCGTGGCGGTGCGGCGTTTCCTAGTAGAAGGAATAGTGGTGTTTCTTCACCCACAGGCGAAGCATCAGCCGCTCCACACCGGCATTCCAAAGCTTATATTTGAGCTCTGAAATAGGCTGATCGTAAACGCCCACGAAGTCGGTCACGTTCTTCGTGAACGAGGTTTTGAACAGACCCAGACCGTAGTAAGGGTGTTCTTTATTCTTGAGTTCGGCGGCGGGCGGGGTGCCGCAGAAGTCATAGGTGCTGATCCCGTGCTCCTTCATGAGGTCGGTAATCGCAGTCCACTGTACCAGATGAGAGTCGCCGTACTGTTTACGGCGCGGCTTAGAACCGCCGTCTTTATAGGTGCCCTTCGTACCGTAGTTAATTACGTAAGCGCCCACGGAGGGTTTACCGTCTTCATAGGTGAAGTAGAGCCTGCCCTGCCCGGCGTTCTCGAAGGCCCTCCAGAAGTCGCGGTAATACTCGTAGGGGCGCAGCAGAAGCGAAACTTTGCCCTGCCCCACGGTATCCATGAGGGCATACATGGCACGCATATTTTCGTCGGTGAGCTCAACCCGTTTGACCTCGCAGCCTTCACGGGTGGCGCGGCGTACAGCGTTACGTCCGCGCGAAGACAACGACTTGAGCACCTCTTCCTCGGTGCCTTCGGTGGAGAGGATGGCGGTGTAGTCATTCGGCTGAATATCGGCGGTACGAATCAGCTCGGTGCCCGCAATGACCTGCTGGGCATGCTCATCCGCCATGATTTCAGGTTCGATCTTAACGGCAAAAACACCCAATTTCTGCTCGGTAATCAGGCGGCGGTTCGCCTGCAGCAGGGCGGGCAGCTCATCGGCATCATGCACCGCCGGGCCTTTGATGAAGTACCAGAGTTTGCCCAGCAGCGGAATATTCTTCTCAAACGCCAGGCTGTAGCTGGCGAAAGGCTGCCGCTCGCCGTCACGATCGACGGTGCCTTCATACACGATATAGCGGGGTTTCCACCCGTAGTCGGCTTTGACTTTTGCGAATGATGCGGACTGCAGCAGATTTCCGCCGTCCGGGTTGGCGATCACGTGGGTATCCCACTCCTGAATTTCTGCTGGGGTTGCAAAACGTGCCGTAATTTCGTGCAAGGGTCTCTATCTCTCGTGGGGTGGTGGGTGTTCCGAACGTCTATCGCCCGCGAACCTTGTGCGGTCTTTTTGATGCGCTCGCGGCGCACGCACGCCTTAAGTCTAACAAGAGGCACGGCGATTGGTGCATCGGCGGGGTTCGCCTCGTCTAAAAAGAGTCTTGATGCGAATAAAGAGTTAAAAACGCCGCTTTATTCGCATCAAGAGCCTTTTTATGCCCCTTCCGACCCGATCGGGCGGGCTGGGGCATGAGGTAAGGGAACAGACCGGATGCACACCCGAGCCTTAAAGCAGGTATCCCGCCGCACGTGAAGCGACGGGATACCGGTAAAGCTGGCGAGAGTCGCCGGAAGGATTACTCTTCGTCGTGGTCGGTTTCGAGAATCTTCTTCAGGGTCTCTAGAGCTTCGTCTGCGCCTTCACCTTCTGCTCGGAGCACCACACGGTCACCGTGCTTAGCACCCAAGGACATCAGGGATAGGATCGAAGCCGCATCCATTGCCTCGTCTGCGGGCTCGCCTTCTGCTGCAATGGTGACCTCAACGGGGAGGTCGCCAGCTGCCTCAGCAAAAATTGCTGCGGGACGTGCGTGCAGACCAACGCGGCTTGCAATGGTGGCAATAACCTCTGCCATGGTTTTTCTCCTTTGTGAAGGAATCGTCTGTTATCGACTCCATGTTTATCAAACAGGAGGATGCACCCCCTGTTTTCCTGCCTCAATTGTACAGTTTTACTCACCGTTTGGGGACCAATGCCTCACCCGATCTTGAAATAAACTTTCAACACCGAGTTAGCCTTTTCTCCACCGGGTTTGAGGCGTCTTCTAGAGGCCGAGCTCGTCCAGAATCGGCAGCTCAGCGCGGGCGGCAGCCTTCGCCTCGGCAGAGGAAATCTGCTCCAAAGCCTTGTTGGCGATATGGCGTGCCTGCTCCAGGGTCACCGACTTGAGCACCGCCGCAACCGCGGGGATAGCACCGGCGTTCATCGAGAGGGTATCAACCCCCAGGCCGACCAGCACCACGGCCAGCGCCGGATCGGCGGCGGCCTCACCGCAGACGCTCACATATTTCTTCTCGCCGGCGTTCACCGAAGCTCGCTTAGCGCCCTTGACGGTCAGCTTAATCATCTTCAGCACCGCAGGCTGCCACGGGTTGTTCAAGTGAGCCAGATCGCCCAGCAGGCGGTCTGCAGCCATCGTGTACTGGGTCAGGTCGTTGGTGCCGATCGACACAAAATCGACCTCACCCAAAATCGCTTCGGCGTTCACGGCTGCGGCGGGGGTTTCAACCATCACGCCGTGTACCGGCAGGCCGACCTCCTTGAGCATTTTCGCGAAATTGCGAGCCTCTGAGGTGGTCGAAATCATCGGTGCCATCACCCAAATATCGGCATCGGAATCCTCGGACGCCTGCTTGATAGCCTCCAGCTGGCGGGTCAGCACGCCGGGTACGGTCCAGTCGGTGCGGAAACCGCGCACGCCCAGCGCCGGGTTTTCCTCGGGATTCACATTCAGGAAGGGCAGGGGCTTGTCGGCGCCCGCATCCAAGGTACGAACCACGATGTGCTTGCCGGGGAACGCGTCAAACACAGACTTGTACGTTGCCGCCTGGGCCTCAATAGACGGCTCGGCATCGTGCCCCAGGAAACCGAACTCGGTACGCAGCAGACCCACGCCTTCAGCGTTCAGGCTGGCGGCCTTCTCAGCGGATTTGCCATCGCCCACGTTCGCGTAAAGTGGCACGCGGGTGCCGTCGGCGAGCACGCCTTTACCGTCGAAGTCGGCGATAGGTTTGCGGTTAGCGTATTTTTCGGCGGCTTCGCGGTCTTCATCGGTCGGCTCAGTATTGACGATACCCGCGTTCGAGTCCACATAGACCTCGGTGCCGTCAGGAATATCGGTAACGCCCTTCGCCGCCACAATAGCGGGAAGGCCCAGGCCGCGCGCCAAAATCGCGGTATGCGCCTGCGGACCACCGTCTGAAGTGATCAGGGCGATCACGTTCTTCGGGTCAAGGGTCGCGGTATCTGCGGGGGCAAGATCAACTGCGGCGAGCACGAAAGGCTCCTCCGCGAAGGGGATGCCCGGTGCCTGCTGACCGGTCAGTTCCGCCACAATACGGGCGCGCACATCGTGAATATCGGTGACGCGCTCAGCCATGTAACCGCCAAGGGCCGCCATCTGGTCGGCGAACGAGGTTGCTGCCTCCCAAATCGCGCGCTCAGGTGCCATCTGCTGGGTCTCAACCAGCTTCACGGCGCTCTTAATCAGGGCGCGGTCGGTCGCCATCTGCGAGGTCGATTTGAGCACGGCCTTGCCGTCACGGCCCGCGTTTTCGGCGCGTGCGAGCAGGTCCTCTTTCACGCGAACCGACGCATCTTGAATACGTTGACCGGCCTCTTCGGGGCTTTCACCGTCTAGGCGTAGACCGGCTTTAGGCTCTTGAATAGGCTCGGGCATCTGTAGCACGGGACCAATAACGCGTCCGGCATAAACACCGACGCCTTTATATGTAGTCATGAAGTTATATCCTTCGTGTTGGGTTCTCTACAGTGTAACGCTTATGCGGCGGTCTTCGCTGGGGTCTCGGTCGCAGTCTGCCGCGACTTCGCGCCAATCGACTTCAGCAGCACATAGGTGATGGCGGATACGACAGTACCGGCGACAACAGCGAGCAGGAACATCGGAATATTGTTGCTCAAACCAATAATCCAGATACCGCCGTGCGGTGCCGGGGATGCCACATGCGCATTCATCGAAATAGCACCGGCAATCGCGCCGCCTACGATGGAGGACGGGATCACGCGCGCCGGGTCTGCCGAGGCGAACGGAATAGCGCCCTCAGAGATGAAGGATGCGCCCAGCAGCCACGCGGCCTTGCCGTTTTCACGCTCGGGCTCGGTGAAGAGCTTGGGGCGCAGGGTGGTGGCAAGCGCCATAGCCAGCGGCGGAACCATGCCGGAGATAATAACGGCTGCCATGATTTCCTTGTTCACATCGGCACCCGAAGAAAGCCCGGCGGTTGCGAACAGGTAAGCCGCCTTGTTGATGGGACCACCCAGATCGGATGCCATCATGGCACCCAGAATCAGGCCGAGAACAAGAGCGGATGCGCCAGACATGGAGGTCAGCCAATTCTGCAGGGATTCGAGAACCCACGCCAGCGGCGCGCCCAACAGCAGGTACATGATGCCGCCCGCAACGAGTGAGGTAATGAGCGGGGTAATGACCACGGGCATCATCGAACCGAGCCAGCGCGGCAGTTTGAGGGTGCCTAAACCGTAGGCAATCAGACCGGCGAGCAGACCGCCGACGATGCCGCCGAGGAAGCCAGCCTTCACGGCAACCGCGACGGAACCGGCTATAAAGCCGGGCGCAATACCGGGGCGCTGCGCCAGCCCGTAGGCGATAAAGGCGGCGAGCGCGGGAACCATCAGGTCAAGACCGAACTTACCGATGGTCTGCAGCACCGCGCCCAGGTAGAGGGTCCAGTGGGTGTCTCCCAGGTTGTAGATTGTGGCGTTGGCGAGGATCTTTTCGGTATCGACATCGCCCAGGTTCGGCATGGTGATTGCTTCGAGAATGAAGCCCAGCGCCACGATAATGCCGCCGGCAGCGACGAACGGGATCATGTACGAAACACCGGTCATCACGGCCTTGTAGATGCGCGAGCCCCACGAACCTTCGGCAGCCGAGGAGGTGTCTTCTCCGCTGGATGCGGCGGCGCTCACGCGCTTGCCGTTGGGGTTTTCGGCTTCGGCGAGGGCCTCCTCAATCATGGCTTGCGGTTCGTCAATGCCGCGCTTCACGGGGGATTCCACATAGGGCTTACCGGCGAAGCGGCTGCGGTCGCGCACGTTCACGGAGACCGCGAAAATGACGGCGTCGGCTTCATCAATATCGGCTTGGGTGAGGGTTTCGTTCCCCGAAGACCCCTGAGTCTCCACCTTGAAGTCGTAGCCGAGGTCTTCTGCCGCGTATTTGAGGGCATCCGCGGCCATATAGGTGTGCGCGATACCGGTGGGGCATGCGGTGACCGCCACGATTTTCTTGGTGGCGGGGTTGGCGGATGCAGTTGCTTCTGCGGAGTCGGTCTGTGCCGCTGCGGCTTGAGCGGATGCGCCTGCACCCGCCTTTTGCGCGTTCGATGCTGCCGAGTCGGCGGGAGCCTTCTTCGGGGTGCCGGTGCCGAGCGCATCGTTTACAAGGTCTACGATTTCTTCGGGGGTTTGTGCCTCACGCAGGGAGGCGGTGAAGCTCTTCTTCATCAGCGAACGTGCCAGCGTGGAGAGCAGTTTCAGGTGTTCCTGGTCGGCACCATCGGGGGCGGCGATGAAGAAGATCAGATCGGCCGGACCGTCTTTCGCGCCGAAGCTCACGCCGGGGTTGGGGCGTGCCATCGCGAGGGTGGGTTCGGTGACCGCCGCGCTTCGGCAGTGGGGGATGGCGATGCCGCCCGGGATGCCGGTGTCGGTCTTGGACTCGCGGGCTTCTGCAGCGGCGTAGAGCTGATCGTAGTCGGTGGCACGTGAGGCATTGACGACGGCGTGCGCAAGCTTGCTGATGACGTCGAATTTAGTCTCTCCCAGATTCTGGTCTAGGAGCACCAGCTCTGGGGTGATGAGCTCAGACATAATACCCTCCTCGGGGCGTATGATGCGGTGCGCCATGATGCCTATGCGGGCGTTTTCAGTACGCACTCAAGTGTCCGTAAATATGTTGTTTTTAGTGGTTGACCAGGCTATATGCTATATGCCTGATATGGAATATAAGCTAAATGGAAAGCTGCCTTAGGGTTACTTTCTCGGGGGTTGTCATGGCGGCCGAAGGCATTTGTGTTCCGGGTAAGGATGCTGCCGCCGAGCCATGCGCAACCGCCTGCACGAGGCATTGCTGCGGCGACTCTCCCCGCTCATAAGCATAGAGAAAACCGGAGAGCGACGAATCCCCGGCGCCCACCGTGCTGCGCACCTTCACGGGTTCATGCTGTGCATGCCAGGCACCTTCGGCGGTCACGAGAACCGCGCCGGACCCGCCAAGGGTTGCCAGCACATAGGGAATGCCGTCATTCACCAAGGTTCGTGCGGTACGTGCAGTCAGCTCGGGGCTCGACTCCAGCTCTTCCCAATTCTCGGCGCCGGTCAGCTGTGCCAACTCCTCAGAATTCGGCTTAATCAGCGTAGGCTTTATCTGCCCCGCAACGGTAGCGATCAGCGGTGCCTCAGAGGTATCGACGGCGATCTTGCCTTCATATCCGCTGGCGCGCAGCTTCGCACACAGCTCGGCATAATACGTTGCCTCCAGTCCACCAGGCAGCGAACCGGCGAGTACCACCCAATCTGCGTTTTCTGATTGGGCGATCACGAGCGCATCCAGGGCGTCGCGCAGCTTAGGGGTAAACTCG
>NZ_KV795754.1:398-66125 GCF_001809115.1 Rothia sp. HMSC071F11 | reverse complement strand
ACGTTGCCTCCAGTCCACCAGGCAGCGAACCGGCAAGCACCACCCAATCTGCGTTTTCTGATTGGGTGATCACGAGCGTATCCAGGGCGTCGCGCAGCTTAGGGGTAAACTCGGTGCCGGGGGCGTTAAGCTTAGTAGTCGTGCCGTCCGGATCAACCACGGTGATATTCGAGCGGATAGGCTCACCCGTGGGCAGATTCGCAAACTGCACGCCGCTCGCCGCAAGGGCGGTCAGCACGGGGTCGGTAGCCTCTCCCGGAACCACCGCAACAGTAGGCACCTGAGAAGTATGTAAGGCACGCGAAATATTGACCCCCTTACCGCCGGGGTCTTGAACCGCGCCTACCGCACGCTGAACGGCGCCATGCGCTAGAGGCGACCCCAGTTCGATTGTGCGATCCAAACTAGGGTTAGCGGTGAGAGTCAGAATCATGCGATGAGCACCTCCACATGAGCGGCTTCAAGAGCCTGAGCAAGCGCACCATCGGGGGCGCGGTCGGTGATCATGGTATCGATATTCTCGAAGTCAGCAAAGCGCACGAGCGATTCCTGCCCAAACTTCGCAGAATCGCACAGAAGCACCACGCGCCGCGCCGATTTGCAGATCGCGGTCTTCACGATGGCCTCATTCATGCCGGGGGTGGAAACACCAAATTCGGCATCTATGCCGTTGGCGCCAAGAAACGCAATGTCGGGACGTACCGTAGCGAAGTATTCGGCGGCACGAGCACCAATCGCGGCCCAGGTCATCTTGCGCAGCTGACCGCCCACAAGTTCGAGGGTGACTCCTTCTGCCTCAGCGAGTTTGACCGCAATGTGCAGGGCATGGGTAATAATGATGCGGTCGCTGCCGGTCTTGAGGCTAAAGTTTTCTGACCCAATGTAGTCCGCCAAAATCTCAATGGTCGAGCCGGCGTCAAGAACAATCGAACCCACATCAGAGTCACGCAGATACTCATAAGCTTTCGCGGCGATGCGGCGCTTCTCGGGAGTATTCATGCCCTGACGTGAGGCGATAGAGGACTCTAGGGAGGTAGACTGCTCAACGGTAACGGCACCGCCATGCACGCGGCGCAGCTTACCCGCTTCTTCGAGGGCGGCAAGGTCTCGTCGCACAGTCTCCATGGTGACGTCATAGCGTCGAGCGAGATCAGCACCGTTAACGCGGCGTGCAGAAGATACCAGCTTCGCAATTTCGGCACGACGTTCTTCAGCAAACATATGCGCACATCACTTTCAAGGTATGGGTGTGGAGCGAACGAACCGTTCCACGCGAATTTTTAGGTCTGTGTATCATGGCGGAACGGCGAATGCGTATCACCACTCAAGACAACAGTCTTGCCCTTGATTTTATGTGGGTTTATGTGGGTGCGTCAAGATAACCCACGGAAAAATCATCGATTTTTTGTGAATTCACCCTAGAAACCACACTTAAGGTCAAATAATCCACAACAGACACACACTGTTCACCCCACAAAACATCTAAACCCACACCGGATGCGCGGATTCTGAAAGTTCGGGCGCGATTAAATTGAGGTGGTGCTTGAGCTACGGGGGCTCTCTAGTTCATGAAGCGTTAGGATGCGCAGGCTTACAGCGAGCGCCTAGTGCTTGTCTCTAACGTCGGAGCGAAGCGGAAGCATCCATATCCGTGAACTACCTCTTAATCCAGCGCATCCAGAGGCTATGCATACCCCAGGCGAAGAGGGAACCGACAAACGCACCCGTCCCATTCATGAGCACGTCTATGGGGTCGCCGGTGCGTTCGGGCATCGCAGTTTGAATGAGTTCGATTCCGGCACTGACCGCCACCGCACCCAGGGTGATTCCCCCTACCCTGCGCCACGGGCGGGCACAGCAGAACAGCAACAGCATGAGCAGAAACCCGCCGGGGGCAAACATGATGACATTCGAGAGCTGTTCGATGCTCGCATAGGTGATAAATCCGGGCAGCCAACCCTGTGCGTGACCGGCATCGAGAAGCGAAACCAGACGAGAGCCCGCCTCGTTATCGTCCACATGCTGCGGGGCGAACACGATTGTTGCAACGGCGGCGCAATACAGCGCAAAAAGAGCCCATCCGATTACCCAGAACGCTCTGCCAGATCTACCAGACAAGACGGCCCCGCTCATCGAACACCGTGCTCTCATCAAAGGCGAAAAGCCCTTTAAGATCGACCTCTAAAGGCTCAGCGTTCGGCACAGTCTGCGTATGCTCGTACCCCTGCGCCGCCGAAATAGCGCGGCGAATCAGGCTCCCGTGGCTCACCGCAATGATGCGCTCCCCGGGATACTGACGCACAATTTCACGCAGAACACGCACGGCACGCACATACACATCGCGTTCGGTCTCTACCTGCGGATAGTAGCGGTCGGGGGCGCGGCGCTCGGGCACGGGAATATTCACACCCTCGGCGGCACCATAATTACGTTCCACCAAGTCAGGGTAGGTTTCGCTGACCGGAAGCCCGAAATCCTCGCCCACCAGCTGCGCGGTTTCATAGGCTCGCGAGAGTGGTGAAGAAATTACACGATCATAGCTCAAACCTAGGCTGCGCAGTTTCGCTCCGGTTTCACGTGCCTGTGCGCGACCGGTGTCGTTCAGCGGAATATCGCTGATACCCTGCATGAGCTGGTTCTTATTCCACTCGGTCTGTCCGTGGCGAATCAGCGTGAGCGAACCGCCCGCCAGGTTCTTAGGGAAAGGTTCGGCGTGCAGCTTAGGCTGGCGGCTGACCAGCACGTGGGTATCAATCGCATCGTCAAGATAATCGATAGGAAGCTCGGTGAGCGAAGCATTCGGAGGAATCGGGAACATGCCGTCAATCGTCTCGTAGCCCTCATGCTCGCGGCCTTCCAGAAGCACGGTCATCGTCACCGCAATCAGCATGCCGTGGGTAGCCACCACAATGTTCTTGCCCTCATGCTCGCGGCGCACCCGGTTCAGAGCGGTCAGGGCTCGGCTCACCAGGGCCTCACGCTCCTCAACCCCGTATTTATGCCCATCCGTGCGGGATGCCGCCACCAGCTCAGGGGTTGCAGCCTCACCTTCCAAATCACCGAATGAGCGTTCTTCTAGCCCCGCGTATGCGCCCAGATACGGCACCCCAAGCGCCCGGGCAACAATCTGCCCGCTCTCCGCCGCGCGCTCAAGCGGGGAGGAAACCACACCGTCAATCTGCACGCCGCGCTGAGCCATCTCACGCAGCTGCGGCACGGCACCCCGAATCTGTTCACGCCCCGTATCGTTCAGCGGAATATCGGTTCTGCCCTGAAACCGGTGATTTATATTCCAGTCGGTCTGCCCGTGCCGAAGCAGAAAAATCTTACCGGGCGTTTCAGCCTGTTCATGGTGGGTCTGTGCGTCAGTCATGGTCTTAAGTATGGCATCATCCTCACGATTTAGAGCCGTATCCCAGAACACGCCCCGCTCATCCTTAGGGATGAAAACCCGCACAAAACCCGGCATTATCGCCGCATTTTTTCACTCCGTAGACGGATAAAAACGCCCCGTCACCCTTGGAAAAATGGATGCTATGAATACTTCTTACACCTCATACGCACCCGTTATCTCGGTGCGCAACCTTACCAAATCCTACGGACAGCACACAGTACTGCGCGATATTTCGCTCGATATTTACCCCGGCGAATCCGTGGCCGTTATGGGACCCTCCGGTTCCGGAAAAACCACGCTTCTGCACGCGCTCTCCGGCATTATTCGCATTGACTCGGGCACCATTCAGGTGCTCGGCGGCGGACCCGAGATACCGGGCGGGCGCGTTGAACTCGGTGCCCTGAGCGAAAAACAGCGCACGAGCCTACGCGCAAACTCCTTCGGATTCATCTTTCAGCAAGGGCTTCTTATCCCTGAGCTCACCGCAGAAGAAAACGTCTCGCTCGCCGCCATGATCTCCGGGGTATCGCGCGAGCAGGCACGCACCGCATCCGCAAACCTGCTCGCCCGGCTGGGGCTAGGCGATATGTGCGAGAAACGCATCGGCGAACTTTCCGGCGGGCAGGCACAGCGCGTGGCAATTGCGCGTTCACAGATCACCGGTGCGCCGATTACCTTTGCGGATGAACCCACCGGCGCGCTCGACAGCGTGACCGCCCAAGAGGTCATGGATCTTCTGCTCACACTCGTTCCGCAGCAGGGTAAAACCCTCTTAATTGTCACCCACGATCCACAGATTGCGGCGCAATGCTCCCGCACAATCCACCTGCACGACGGGCAGATTGTGCAGGATAACCGGCAGAGTCCCACCGCACCCAGTCAGCAGGGCGGGGATTCGGTACAGTATCGGGTTCCTGCGCAGCCGAGCCAGCCGGTACCCCCTCAGGATGCGGCACCCGCTCCTTCCGCGCAGCCGGGCGTCTTCCAACCGGGTAACCCCGCGGTAAACCCGCCCCAAACATACAACCGGGTTTCTGCACAAACCCAGCCGCCCGCGAACGTTCGCTACTCCCCCGCCCATGCCCCGGGCACGGCGCACACCGCGGCCTCACACAACCACGCACCAGCGCCGTATAAACCCGCCCGGTGTCTTTTCTCGATGCGCGGCCTCCTGGGGAAAGGCGCCTAAGAATGCAGACCTTCAAACTTCTCGCGCGCCGCACCCTGCCCACATCCCAGGCGGTTCTTCCGGTGCTTGCGTTTGCCGCGTCTGCGGCGCTCTTTCTGCTGATCGCCGGAGGTATTCACGCCTTCTACACCTGGCTGGGCGGGGATGCCAGCACGGCCACCTCGGTCGAGTCGGGCTCCGGCACCAAAAACACGGCGCACACGATGCAGCCGCTATACCTGATGCTCGCCTGGATCAGCGGGTTCCTGCTGCTCACCCCGCTCTTCACGCTCGGCGCATCCGCAGCACGGCTCAGCGCACGCCGCCGCGACGACCGCCTGGCAACCCTGCGGCTGCTGGGAGCCTCCACCCGGCGGCTTACCCTCTACACCATGCTCGATTCCGTGATCTACGCTGCGGTTGGGTTCGTGCTCGGGTTTATCGTGTACCTGGTTCTGGTGCTACCCTTCGGGATGCTGCGTTTCCAGAACATCCCGCTGGGCCCCGAAAATATGCTGCTGCCCCTGCCCATCGTGCTGGTCTGCGGGTTTGTTAGCCTAATCATCGCCGCAACCAGTTCGCTCTTTGGGCTCTCGAAGGTGACCATCAGCCCGCTGGGGGTACGCACCCGTTCGGATAAGCCGTCCCTGGGTAAACGCGCCCTCATTCTGGGCTGTGCGCTTCTAGTGGTGGGCTTCATCGGGGCGATTGCCTCCCACATTATGAATCTCGCCGCTGATTCGATGGGCTCGAACGGGTTCGTGTTGGTACTAGTAACCACCATCATGTTTGGGCTGCCGATCCTGCTCACGATGCTCGCTATAGACCTGATTGGCGGGTTCGTGGTGGGCCTGTACGCCCGCATTCGGGTTCGCACCGCCCGCACCCCCGCAACCCTGCTGGCATATCGCTCTATTATGGAATCGCCGCGCGCCGCCTGGCGGCAGGTCTCCGGGGTTGCCATGACCACGTTTATTGCCGCTTTCGTGGGGCCGATTCTGGGCATGGTCAATTCCGCGCCGGGTGTGGAAGAAGGTTCGGCGGAGTCCTATCTTATTGGGGATATACTGCAGGGTCTGGTGCTGGTGCTGTTCCTCTCCTACCTGCTGGTGGCGCTTTCGGCGCTGCTGAACCAGTCCGCCGCTATCTATGAGCGCGGGTCGTTATATTCCTCCCTGCGGATGATGGGTACCGAAGCTGCGGTTTTGAAACGTTCGAGGCGCATCGTAGTGTTTGGCCCACTGCTGCTGGTGAGCTGCATGTCTGCGGTGGTGGCACTGCCGCTATTCGTGCTGCTGCTTGGTTCGGCGCTCACCGAGACGGGGCTGCTGTACACCGCAGCACTGGTATTCGGCTCGATCGCGATGGGGCTGGGATTGGTGTTTGCGGCGCTGGCGGCAACCGGGCCCGTCATGGAACAGGTCAGCCGCAAACCGGTCTCGGCAGTGTAGCGTTTTCTTTTCCGCGAGCAGGTAGGATTTTCCTACCTGCTCGCGGCATACACTAAGCGTTAAGACTAAAACTCGAACGGGTTGAGAATATCGAGGTCCATGCCCTGAAAATCTGCAACGTTACGAGTCACCAACATCAGATGGTGTTCTCGGGCAGTGGCGCCGATCAGCGCATCGTATTCTGATTTCTTATGCGGCACGTGGAGTTCAGCGCAGGTGAGAGCAACCTCTAAAGAAACCGGCAGGATGCGCCCCGCAAACTCCGGCGCAAGCTCATGAGAAAACCACTGCTGCAGAATCTGAGCCTGAGCCGCATCTTTACGGGCACGCCGCAGGATTCCTGTGCGAATCTCCATCATGCTAATCACACTGATATACACGTCGTTCACGTCTACGTGTTCCACCCAATGGCGCACCGAAGGATGAATTCTGCCCGAGCGGTATTTACGCAGTTCGGAGATCACGTTTGTATCGGCAAGGTACACGGATTAGTTCTCCTCGCTGCCGAAAAAGTCGCCGTCTTCTGCGAAGTCCACCTCGCGGTGAGGATTTGGGATGCTCGGTTCGCGATCAATATCAAAATCAATCTCGCCCGCCTCTGCCGACATGGTGGAAAGCGCATCCGCCAAGGAACGCCGAGGTTGCGGTTGGGCCAGTCGTTGATAGTCTTCAATACTCAAAATAACGTTGGTCGGTGTGCCGCGTTTGGTAATAAAGACGGGTTCTTCCGCGGCAAGGCGCAGAGCGGCACTGGCATTCTGATTAAATTCGCGTGCTGATACTGTAGTCGTCATAGTTTTCTCTCCCCCAAAGTCCAATTGTAGTAATGTTACTATATTTCAGAATACCGCGAGCAGGTAGGATTTTGCCGAAAAGGTAGGATTTTCCTACCTGCTCGGACCAAAAACCACCTGCTCGCGGAATAGGAGTAATAGGAGGGCGGGTGTGAGAAGATGGAGACATGTTTGAACACACCGTGCCCGCATCCTGGTTCCCCCGCTGCGCAATCTTCGACTGCGACGGGGTTCTTCTCGATTCCGAGACCGCCTGGAACCGCGTGCAGCGCGAACTCTTCAACCGTTGGAATATCCCCTTCAGCGACGACCTCGAAGAGCAGTTAACCGGGCTTTCCGCGCATCAGGTTGCAGAAACGCTCGCCCGTCTCTCATACACCGGCGACCCTAACAACACCCAGGAATACGCCCAGCATCAGCACAATACGCTCACTGAACTTGCGCGCATCGAAGCAGATATTATCAACGCCGGTGTGGACCTCGTACCCGGTGCCCAAGAATTCCTCAGCTACCTGGGCGAGCATATGCCCGTGGCCGTCGCATCCAACTCCACGGCAGGCATTCTCGACACCAAAATGCACACCTACGGGTACGCCCCGCTCGTGCGCACCTGGGTCAGCTGCGACGACGTTCCCCACGGCAAACCCGCACCCGATATCTACCGGGAGGCGGCACGTCGCCTAGGCTTCGCCGGGCCGGATGCGCTCACGATCGAAGACTCATCAGCGGGCGCGCAGGCGGCACGAGACGCCGGAACTAAGGTTCTTATTTACGTGCCCCACGGTGACTTTGCGGGGGCACCGCGCGGGTTTGGGCACTTCGACACGTTTACCGACCCGCAGCTTTGGCGCACGGCGCGCGACTGGGTGGCACGGCTGGAGGATTCGGCGGTGAAAGCATCCACAACCCTGATGATGGAGAGCTAAAATGACACCTCAGAACCCGGGTAAAGATGCCCGCAACGAGCAGAATTTTGGCGACCAACCTGAGAAGAACTCAGCGCGAAATCGGGCTGAACAGGTTCGCCCGAATCAGCATGAACAAACCCCACGCGGGCAGTATCAGAGCGGGCAGGGGCGCTACGGTTTGCGCTTTGAGAACATGAGCGCCGAAGAACTCGAATACTACCGCCCGTTCTGGGAAGAAAAACCTGACCCGGATGCGGTTCCCCCAGAACTCATCGACCACCTGAAGGTGCGGGCGCGCCGCCGCCTGGTGAACGCCCTCAGCCTGATTGCCGTGGCGGTCGGGGTAACCCTCACGCTCTCGGGCATGCTCTCAGGTGCCCTGTACCTTTCACTCCCCGGTGCTCTCGCCTTCGGAGCAGGCATCTTCGGCTGGGTCGCGGTGCGCCGTCGCCTCTTCGCCTGGCTGCGCCTGCCCGGGGAGAGCGCGCTCAAACGCGGCGAACGAAGCCGCTGGTGGATACTGCCGCATGTGCTTGCGGCGGCGGGAACCGCATCCATTCTGGGGTGTTTCTCGGTGGTGCCGATTATTTACGCGCATGTGGACGATACGCTTAGGCGCAATCACATCGTCATGTGGGGCGAGATCGGCACGACCCTGCTGATTTTCGCGGCGCTCATATACGGCATGATGGCGCTCGGCGAATACACGCAGCAGGACGACGACGAACGGGTGCTGCGCCCCACCGACTACGCCCAGCAGAAGGGCACATCCGGCGATGCACCGCAGATTCCGCGGTACCGTCCGGGGATGCTCAACCCGCGTCATAAAGACGATTCCTCGTCGTAGCAGATACCAAGCAGCCGCACGAGGCAAGCCGGGCTCCCGCAGCACTGCCTCAACCAGTGGGTGTCCTTTTACCGCGATATGGGCAAAGTGAGTGCCCACACCATCGCCATGCTCCAGCTCAAACAGTGCGCGTTCGCTGGCACTCACGACGCAAAACTCGCAACTCGCATGGGATGATGCGGGCTGCGCCAACAACATTCCACGGGCCGACAGTTCCCTTTTGGGTATTGGATCTAGAAAAACCCGCTCACCCGGCACAC
The DNA here is from genome assembly GCF_001809115.1 of Rothia sp. HMSC071F11. Lineage (NCBI taxonomy): Bacteria > Bacillati > Actinomycetota > Actinomycetes > Micrococcales > Micrococcaceae > Rothia > Rothia sp. HMSC071F11. The sequence goes on along the minus strand of NZ_KV795754.1, from coordinate 57,303 downwards.
GCGAGAAACACAAATAGGAACCAGGCTCGGGCTGCACTATACATTCATAAGCCCAAACATAACTCAAGGGGTTTCCCACGAAACACGATTGCTTCATGGGAAACCCCTTGAGTGTGCCTAATCCGGCGAGACTTAGCGGCGCAGAGCCTTCTTCGCCAGCATATTGCCGATGAGCTGCACGAGCTGCACCAACACGATAATGACCGCAACCACAGCCCAGGTGATCTGATCCTGGAACCTCTGGTAGCCGTCAACGATAGCGACCTTACCCAGGCCGCCGCCGCCCACATACCCGGCCATGGCCGACATATCGACCACGCCGATCACGATGAAGGTGTAGCCCAGGATCAGCGGTCCGAGCGATTCGGGGATCATCACGGTGAACAGAATCCGCAGCTTGGAGGCGCCCATCGCGCGGGCAGCCTCAATCACACCCGGGTCGATCGAGACCATGTTCTGCTCCACAATGCGCGCAATAGCGAAGGACGCACCGAAGGTCATTGCGAAGATCGCCGCGTTTATGCCTAGACGGGTCTGTACTACCGCGCTGGTGAGCGGTCCTAAAGCCGCGATCAGAATAATGAACGGGATAGGCCGCACGATATTCACCAGAACGTTCAGCACCGTGTAAGCAAACCGGTTCTGGAAGATATTTCCGGTGCGCGTGGTGTACAGCAAGGCACCCATGATCAGACCGAGAAGACCGGCAATCACCATCGTTACAGAGACCATGTACAGGGTATCGAAGATGGCGGGAACCAGCTTATCGGGAATGAAGGTATCCCAATTCACCGACCGGGTTGATGCCGCTAACGGCAGAGTAGTCACAAGTGCAGACATTAGCGCACCTCCTGTACGCGGGTTACGGTCTTCAGCTCGGCAACCGCGGCATCAATACTCGTCACATCGCCAAGAAGTTCGAGGGTGAGGGTTCCGTAGGCTTTCCCCTGCAAGGTCTCAATGCCGCCGTGCACAATATTGAAGCGCACGTTCCGCGAGCCCAGGTACGCCAGGATTTTGCCGAGTTCCTGGTTGCCTTCCACGATCTCGACGTTCACCAGGTAGCCCTTGTGGTTCTTGCGCAGCGCGGCAGCCGCATCGCCGGTGGGGCTCTGCTTGACGGTGGTCGCCACGAATCGTTGCGCAACCTCGGTCTGCGGATTCGAGAAAACCTCGTAAACGCTTCCGGTTTCGACCACGCGGCCTTCTTCCATGACCGCCACACGATCGGCGATCGAGGAAACAACATCCATTTCGTGGGTAATCACGATGACCGTAATCCCAAGCTCACGATTGACCTCTTTGAGCAGCTCAAGCACCTCATGCGTGGTTTCCGGGTCAAGGGCGCTGGTTGCCTCATCCGCCAACAGCAGGGAAGGCTTCGTAGCGAGCGCACGGGCAATACCCACACGCTGTTTCTGCCCGCCGGAAAGCTGGCTTGGATAGTATTTTGCGCGGTCTGCCAAGCCCACGAATTCGAGCATCTCCTGCACGCGTTTGGTGCGTTCTCCTTTGCCCCACCCGGCGACCTTGAGCGGGAACTCCACGTTTTGGGCTACGGTGCGCGAGTTCATGAGGTTGAACTGCTGGAAGATCATGCCGATATTGGTACGGACTTTTTGCAGCTCAAGGTCACGTTTACCGGAAATCTCGAAGCCGTCCACGGTCAGGGTACCGCTGGTGGTGCTCTCCAGCCCGTTGATCAGGCGCACCAGGGTGGATTTACCTGCGCCCGAGTAGCCGATAATCGCGAAGATCTCGCCCTTCTTGACGGTGAGGGAAACGTTTTTGACGGCGGCAACTTCTTTTTTGCCCTTGCCGAAAATTTTGGAGACGTTATCAATCGTGACCATGGGCTCGGCGCCGGTATCCGCTGCGCCGGGGCTGATGAGGGTGTTAGTACCCTTCGGTGTGGTGGCGCCGGGCTCTGGGTTCTTCGCCCACGGGGCTGCCTGTTCGCTCACTGTACGCTCTCTTTGCTCTCGTGTGTTTTAGGGCTGGGGCGGAATACACCGGATGCGCTTGTGCTCGGCGGCGCGCATCCGCATGTATTCACCCCAGGGACGGCAAAGGCGGTAAGCCGGTTTTCGCCTGGTTTTCAGGGAAATTCCGGGTTACCGCATTTACCGTGTGCACTCATGCACGTGTCTGTTTTACTTGCGAAGCGCCGATTCTTCTTTCTGCAGTGCCTGCTTCAGTTCATCCTGGGAGAGGTTGACCTCAACTGCAGTGTTCTTGGAGTCTTCCTTCACGGCGTCCTGCACGGGCTGGGTGTGGAAGATTTCGACGACCTTCTTGTAGGTTTCGTCGTCTACCTTATCCTTCTGTGCCACGAACAGGTTCACGTAGCGGCGGGCGTCGGGGTTGTTGGGGTCATCCTGCGCGAGGGCGTCCGAGGGGTTCAGACCCGCATCCGCCAAGAAGGTGTTATTGATGACGGAGGCGTCCACGGAGTCCAGGGAGACCACGGTCTGCGATGCATCCACGGGGGTAACCTTGACCTTGGACTTCTCGGTATCAATATCGTCGTGGGTGGGGCTGTGCACGTCAGACTTGAGGGTTACCAGGTTCTGAGCCTTCAGCAGCAGAATGGCGCGTGCCTCGTTCACGGGGTCGTTCGGGATGGCAATGGTACCGTCCTGGGGAATTTCGTCTACCTTCTTGTGCTTCTGTGAGAAGAGAGCCATGGGGTAAATATTGGTTGAACCGACGATCTGCAGGTCTTTACCCGAGTTCACGTTGTAGTTCGCCAGGTATGCGATGTGCTGGAAGCGGTTCAGGTCGGTATCGCCCGATTCCACGGAGGGGTTGGGCTGGTTGTAGTCGGTAAATTCCTGGTATTCGATGTCGATACCCTGCTTGGCGGCTTCTTCCTTGAGCACGTCGTTAGCTTTCTCGGTGCCGACCACGCCGATGGTGACCTTCTTGTTGTTACCGTTACCGTTCGAGGAGGAACCGCAGGCGGCGAGGCTGAAGACGAGAGGTACAACTGCCAGTGCAGCAACAAATTTCTTCACGGCTATGAAACTTTCTGTTGTTTGGGTTTACGATGCGCCACCACGTGCACGGTTTAACTCCTGTGCGGGTGGTTCCCGGGTTTCCGGGGGTGTTTACCCATTAGAGCATGCCCCCGGCTGTGGGTGGTAGTTATTTGACCCCACCGTGACACACTCCGTCAAGCTCGTCATATTTCTTAACATTTCGGAGCATGCAGGGTGTGAGCCAGGACTCGGGCGGGTTCTCAGGCTCGGGTTCCGTGCCCTTCCGGCTCCGCGAGCAGGTGGTTTTTGGTACGAGCAGGTAGGAAAATCCTACCTTGTCGGCAAAATCCTACCTGCTCGCGGGTAGGTTTGATACCGACAGGGATGCGGCAGTCGCCACAAACCCGCCCCCGATAGCCCAACCGCCGGGTAGAACCGGGGCATCCGGCATAGTCGGGATGCGCGCCGTGAAGGTGCCGCGCGCATCCTCTCCCCTGCGCCCCGCCCCAGATTCGACATCGCAGGCTACGGAAATATCACTCACGTCAAACCCTCGAAAACCCAGGGGGTACCAGGTTTTGAGCGCCGCCTCTTTCGCAGAAAACAACACCTTCGAGTAGACCCCAAAGGCAAACCGCTTTTCTTCGTCGCGCACAATAAGCTCTTGCACGGCGGCAGAGAGCGGCACCGCGGGCTCAACATCGATCCCGATGCCCGCATAGCGGTGTGCCGAGGCAACCGCCGCCGCACGATACCCGGCGCAATGGGTCATGCTCCCCACAACCCCGGCAGGCCAGGCGGGCGAACCATCGGCGCGCGGCACGAACACGGGCTCAGTCGGCGGTTCGGTGAGCTCAGGCTCCCGCAGGTACAGCCGCTTGAGCGCCAGTCGGGCGCAGGAACGCGCCGTAGTCGCCTCGCGCACGCGCTTGGGGACGGCACTGGCGAAATACTCCCGTTCAGCATCACGAAGGTGCCCGAAATCGCCGGTGGTCTCTGCCACGCATATATCCGGCGGAAGCAGGCTTCGCATCAGCGATTCACCCGTGTTCTCGGCGGTGCTCATATGCTCAAGCCCCCGCGAATTTTCGGTGCCGTCCGAGCTCTCGGTGCCCTTCATCTCGTCAAACGCTGCATTCACGCGGTTCACCATACTATTGCCGCCACATCCGCTGAGGTATTGTGCCTAGTCAAAGGACGGAATTTCGCCCCGTTGCATGGCGTGCACCGCATTGCGGAAATCCTCGGTGAGCACACCGCGGGCGAAGAATTCGTGCTCGGCGTGCATATGTTCCTCAAGCTCCACAACATAGCGCGCGGCCAGCATAGACTTGGCGGCGCACACCGTATGAGAGGCCGAACCGGCAATCTGCTCCGCGAGCTGTTCGGCACATGCATTCAACTCACCCGGCTCCGACACCCGATGCACCAGCGAAAGCTCCTGCGCACGCGCGGCACGCAGAACAGGCTGGGTGTATAACAGCTCGGTGGCGGCGCTGAACCCGGCGTAGCGCGGTAAGAACCAGCTCATCCCGCCGTCCGTAGATGCCCCGATCATGCCGTAGGCAATATTGAGTTTGGTGCGCGGTTCGGCAACACGCAGATCGCATGCGAGCGCCAGGGACATGCCCGCCCCCGCCGCCTGCCCGTTAATAGCGGCGATAAAGGGGATAGGCGCGGCAACGATCCCAAGAATAATGTCTTCGAGCAGACGCGCGAGGTCGCGGCTGTACGCTAAGGATTCTTCTTTTTCGCGCGACATGCCTTCGGCGAAGTCATCGTAGCTGCCGCCTAGGCTAAAGTCCTGCCCGGCCCCGGTGAGCACGGCAGCTTTGAGCGTGTCGTCCTCGTGCAGCCGGTTGAGCACCTCGCGCAGCTCGGTCGCCAGGTGGCGGCTGAGGGTGTTGCGGTTTTCGGGCTGATTCAGGGTCACATACGCGATGCTGCCGCGGCGTTCGAGGAGTACGGCGGGGTTATCTGCGGTGTTGTTAGTCATGAAGTACCATCCGAACTGTGGCTGTTGTGGCGGGTTTGCTCTGGCCTTTAACATGAACGGCAACACGAATTTCGGCGAGAGTGGCATCCCCAAAATCTTCGGCGCTCACGATTGATGCACTGCCGCATACCTGCGAGTCCACCGGCACGGCGCTGCGGAACCTGGCGGCACTCACCCCGGCGTTCACAAGCATGGAGGTGCCCTCTGCGGGGAGCAGCTGCCCGGCGAACGTGATGGCGAGGCTCAGCAGATACGCCCCGTGCACGATGGTGCCGCCGAAGGGGGTGTGCGCCGCGCGGTACGGGTCTGTGTGAATCCACTGGGTGTCGCCGGTGAGATCGCCAAAGCGGTTGATGTTCTGCTGGCTGATGCGCATCCAGGGGGTTTCGCCCAGGGGTTCGCCGATGCGCGCACTCAGATCGGCGGTGCGTTCCGCGGTCATGATGCGCCTCCGGCGGCGTGATCGGCGGCGGTTTGTACGTCTTCGGGGGTGATAGCGCCGCCTGCGCCGGTTCCGGTGACGGTTTTCAGATCGACTCCGAGGGAGCGGGCAAGCCTGCGCACGGCGGGCGAAACTTTGGCACCCGAACGAGCCTTACCGCCTTGAGTTTTGGCGGATTTTGGCGGCAGCGCGGTACCGGTGCCACCTGGTTTGATGGGCATTTTGCCCCTGCCCACCAGGTGTTTGCTCTCTCCCGCGCCAGGTTTGGCGGGGAGCTTATCGGCTGAATCCTTCGCGGGGGCTTCTGCACCAGCCGTGGGCGCCTGGGTCTGCGGGGTGGGGGTGCGCAGCTCGATGAGGGGCGCATCCACGTCGACAACCTGACCGACCGGTTCGAGCAGACGCACCACGACGCCCGCGACCGGTGAGGGGATTTCGACCGTGGATTTAGCGGTTTCGACCACCACGAGCACCTGATCCAGCTCAACCTGCTGCCCTTCGCTGATGAGCCACTCGATAATCTCGCCCGAGCGAAGCCCCTCCCCCAAATCCGGCAGGTAAAAGGTGAAGGGGTAGCCGGAAGCGTCGGAGTCCTCGGGCGGTAAGGGTTCGGGGCTTGGGGCGGATGAAGCGTGCGGTGTATCAGTCATGCGTGTTTCTCCTAGTCGTTCTCGGCGTAGAGGGTTGCGATAGCGCCCAGAATCTTCTCTTCGTTCGGCAAATACAGGTGTTCCAGCCCGGGTGGCGGATAGGGCACGTCCAGGCCGGTCACACGCTCTACGGGGCGTTCCAGATAGTCGAAACAGCGTGAGGTAATGCGCGCCACCACCTCGGCGCCGAATCCGCCGGTCTGCGGGGCCTCGTGCACCATGACGGCGCGGCCGGTGCGCATCACGCTTTCGCATACGGTGTGTTCGTCGAACGGGGTGAGGGTGCGCAGGTCGATCACCTCAACGCTGTACCCGTATTCGGCGGCGGTTTCGGCGGCGGCAAGCGCCATCGGTACCGTCGGCCCGTAGCTGATGAGGGTTACGTCCTCGCCGGGGCGGCAAATTCGTGCCTGCCCAATCGGCAGAGGGTTCGCCGAGGTATCAAGGTCACCCTCTTCCCAGTACAGACGCTTGGGTTCGTAGAAAATCACCGGGTCGTCGCTGCGAATCGCCTGGCGCAGCATATGGTAGGCGTCCGAAGGGTTCGAGGGGGTGTACACGTGCAGCCCGGGAGTATGCGCAGCGTAGCCCTCCGAACTGTCGCTGTGATGTTCCACGGCACCCACCCCGCCGCCGTAGGGCATGCGCACCACCACGGGCATGGAGAGATCGCCGCGCGTGCGGTTGCGCATTTTCGCCAGGTTGCTCACCATCTGTTCAAAGGCGGGGTAACCGAAAGCGTCAAACTGCATCTCGATCACGGGGCGGAACCCGTACATTGCCATGCCGATCGCAGCCCCCATAATTCCCGCCTCAGAGATGGGGGTGTCGAAGCAGCGTTCCTCGCCAAACCGTTCGGTCAGCCCGTCGGTCACACGGAAAACACCGCCGAGGGTGCCTACGTCCACGCCGAACATCACCACGCGGTCGTTATGCTGCATTTCGTGGCCCAAGGCCAGGTTGAGGGCGCCCACCATTGAGGTTCGCTGCACCGCATCCGAGCGGGATTGGGTCGATTCCGGCGCCTGAGGTGCGGTGTCAGATGCGGTCTTCGCGTCGCGTACCTGAGTATCTGCTGCCTGCTGGCTCATGCGTTTTCTCCATTCTGCGCGGCGTGCTGTTGTGCGTACTCTTCGGCGACGGCGCTCAGGGTTGCTGGCGGGTTCGCATACACGTGGGCGAAAAGATCCTGCGGGTCGGGCATCTGCAGCTGCATCATGCTGGTGCGGGCCTCGGAGGCGATCTTTTCTGCGGCCAGGATTGCGTTTTCGATATGGGTCTTCGCGTTCGGCAGGCGCTGGTACATCTGATGCTGAATGCGGGTGAGCGGGTCACGCCCGCGCCACTGCTCGACTTCTTCGCGGCTGCGGTACCGATCGGGGTTGTCGGAGGTCGTATGCGGCCCCATGCGGTAGGTCATCGCCTCAATCAGGGTGGGTCCGCCACCGGCGCGGGCACGCTCGACGGCTTCGTGCAGTCGGGGGTACACCTGCTCAAAGTCGTTGCCGTCAACCCGATATGCGGGCATGCCGTACCCTTCTCCCTTCGCGGCGATACTTGCCGCGCGCATCTGCCGGGATACGGGGGTTGAGATAGCGTACCCGTTATTCTGCACGAGGAAGACGACGGGTGCCTCGAAGACGGCGGCGAGGTTAAGCGCCTCATGAAAGTCGCCTTCGCTTGTGGAGCCATCGCCGCACATCGCGAGGGCTACCGTGGAATCACCGGCGAATTTTGCCGCCATTGCCAGCCCGACCGCGTGGGCGGTATGCGTGGCGAGCGGCGTTGCCTCCGGGGCGGTATGCGTTTTCGTGGGGGCATACCCGCAGTGCGAGGATCCGTGGAAGGGCGAGAGGACTTCGGCAAGGTCGATACCCCGGCTCATGACGGCGACCGAATCGCGGTAGGTGGGGAAAAGCCAGTCGGCGGGTTCTAAGGCGAGGGCGGCGGCAACCTGGCACGCCTCCTGCCCCAGGGATGAGGGGTACGCCCCCATATATCCCTGTTTGGCGAGGTTGCTCGCCTGCTGATTAAAGTGCCTGCCCGCGAGCATGGCGGCGTGGGCGGTGATGAGCAGGTCATCGCTCACACCGTTCTGCACCTGCTGCGGCGGGGATTGTAGTGTGCTGTTGGGCATGTTAACGCCTATCTGTCAGTCCCCTCATAAAAGCTCTTTTTATGAGGGGTGTGGGTGGCATAAGAGTGAAATACGGTGGCGGATTCTAGCTGCGCGCAACCGGGATGCGCCCTGACCGCCAGCGCTCAGGCGGTGGTTTTGAACCCGATCACGCCCGCGCCCCAGGTGAATCCCGCCCCGAAGGCGGTCAGCGCCAGCAAGTCTCCCGGTTTCACGTGCCCCTCCTGCTGCCCGACGGCTAGGGTAATCGGGATGGAGGCGGCAGAGGTGTTCCCGTACCGGTCGATATATGAGAGCACTTTGGAGGAATCCCAGCGCAGCCGCCGTGCGACCGCCGCCATAATCCTTCCGTTGGCCTGGTGGCAGACCAGCTGGTCGATCCTCTCCGGGTCGATACCGCACGAGTCGAGTACGTAGGTGATTTCCTCGGACATCGCATCCACCGCCGCCATATAGACCTCGGCACCGTCCATCACCACCTGCTGCGTGGAGTCAGAAATATACAGCGCCTGCGCCTGGCTGCCGTCGGAACCAAACGAACACATATAGGGGTATTCGTCCTCGCTCACCTCGGGGGCCGCCTGTACGATAGCGGCACCGGCACCGTCGGCGAAGAGTACCGCCGTGCCCGCATCCTCGGGGTTAGTCAGGCGTGACATCGCATCGGCACCAATGACGAGCGCCCGGTCGATACTGCCCTGCTCGATTTTTGAGGCGGCGTAGTCGAGGGCGTACAGGAACCCGGAACATGCGGCGTTCAGATCAACCGCGCCCACCTGCGGGGTGCCTAAACCTGAGGCGACGACGGGCGCGAGCCCCGGCGAAACCTGGTCAGCGGTTGTGGTTGCGGCAAGCACAAAGTCGATTTCTTCGGCGCTTATACCGGCATCCGCAAGTGCCTTCTCGCTCGCTTCAAGCGCCAGCTCGGCGAGAGTCTGCTCCTGGCGCAGGTGGTGGCGCTGGCGCACTCCGGTGCGACTGGCAATCCATTCGTCGTCCACGCCGAGCGCGGCGAATTCGCTGTTTGGAATGGGGTCATTGGGCACGGCGGCGCCAACGCCCGAAATTGTCACACTCATGGTGCCTTTCTTGAATTTCTATATAAAGGTGAATCGGCTGCGTGCCTTAACGGCACCGCCCTGATTCACGGTGATCTCTGTCTGATAGGTGTCGCGGTGTTTCTCGCACCGCAGCAGATTGAGGGTTGGAATCTCGGTGAGCTCCACGAACTCGAAAAACTCGTGGGATTCTTCCGCCACGCGCAGGTTCGCGGGGTCTTCCCCGGTACGATGCGCGAGCGCCGCCACCGCGAACTGCCGGGCTGCGCTTGCCATCATGAGCCCCGGATAGTGGTCCAGCGGGCGGTCAAAATGCCGTGGCGGGGCTGTGGGCACGATGCGGCATTGGGCTAGTGCGGGGGTTCCCTGCGGGTTCTGAGAGAGCCGTTCCGAGGTTTTCTTCCGCGGCTCTTCCGCCTGTTCCTGGGCGGTTTCGGTACCGTGAGCCGTATCGTTATGGCGCACGTCTCCGATCAAAACCTGGGATGCGTCGCTCACCCCACATAGGTGCGCGGGGGCAGCCTGCACGTGCCCGTACGGCGTTCCCCACACGCGCACGACCTTCGGGAGTCCAGCGGATGCGCCACCGGCGGAAGCCGCATCCTGGATTTCTGCGATGTTCCCGAGTTCACCGCGCAGTTCCTCGAAGGTATCGGCGGTGAGGAAGAGCGCCGCGCCGTCGCTTTCGGCCAGGCAGGTATCGCCCGCCCAGAGGGTGATCGCCCCGCTGATCGCATAGCACGGCTGCCCGCGCCTGCGGCGGATGGTGCTCACGGGAACGTGCAGGCTCAGCTCGATCGACTCGTCTGCGCCGGTTGTGTCGGGGCCGCGAACGTCGCCGCCCAGAACATGCGGGGTGAACCTCAGCCCGGCGCCGCGAAGCACGAAATGGTCGGCGGATTTCACGCCGAGCGCCTCGCGCCCCAGCGCCTCGATCCCCTGGCGGTGCAGGTCTTGCAGGTATTCCACATCGGTCACACTCAGCGTGACCGGCCCGCTCACATCGGGGGCGATGCGCGTATCGTACCGCAGAAACACGCGGTATTCCCCGTCGTTCGTCGAGTCTTCGGCGGAGGGTTTTTCCGCTTGCGTGAGATCCGCATCGGCTGCCGTGCCGGGGGCAGGATGGTAGGTGCATCCGAGAACCGCCGCGTATCGCGGGTCTGCGGATGCACATCCCGCCGCCAGTGGCGCGCCCTCGGGAGGCTGCCGGGTACTCATGCGCGTATCGCCAGGGTCACGTTGTGCCCGCCGAAGCCCAGGGAGTTTGAGAGTCCCAGCCTTTTAGGCGTGCCGTCGGCTGCGTTGAACGTGCCGGGTGCTAAATCCTGCGGTTCGCCGCTGATGCGCACCCGCCCCAGTCGCTTATCCAGGTTTTTCAGCCCCAGGGTGGGCGGTGCCTGCCCGTGCCGAAGCGCCTGAAGCGTGGCGATGGTCTCGACGGCGCCCGCAGCCCCGAAAAGGTGCCCAATCGCCGATTTCGTGGAGGAAACCGGGATGTCCTCAAGGGCATCCCCGAGCGCCTGCCGCAGCACGTTCACTTCGGTCGTATCGTTCAGCTCGGTTCCGGTGCCGTGAGCGTTCACATACGACACCTGCTCGGGGGTTGCCCCCGCGGTTTCAAGCGCGCGGTTGAGCGCATAGGCCGCATACATGCCGTCCGGGTTCGGCGCCGTAATGTGGTGGGCGTCCGAGGAGAGCCCGTACCCTGCGATTTCGCCCAGTATCTCGGCGCCTCGGGCGCGGGCGTTCTCGGCTGATTCGAGCACGAGAATACCGGCGCCCTCCCCCAGGTTGAAGCCGTTGCGCTCCTCATCGAAGGGGGTCGAGTTCCCGTCGGGCGAGATCGCCCCGGCGGCGTTGAAGATGGCGCGGGTGAACCGGGTGGTCCCCGCCTCTGCGCCGCCTACGACGGCTGCATCCGCCTCGCCCAGCAGAATACTGCGCATCCCGGCGATGATCGCCTGCGCCCCCGAGGAGCACGCCGTGACGATCGCGGTTGTTTCGCCGTGCAGCCCGTGGCGCATGGAAATATGCGCGGGCGCGGCGTTCGCCATCATCATGGGCACGGTCAGAGGCGAGACTTCCTCGGCGCCCTCGGTATGCATCACTAAATGCTGCGTTTCGAGGGTATCCAGCCCACCGATAGCGGTACCGATATAGCAGGTGATGCGCCGCGCATCGCACGGCAGCCCGCCGCCCCAGCCCGCCTGCGCGATAGCCTCATCGGCCGCCGCCACGGCAAGCTGAGTGTACCGGTCCATGCGGCGCATCTCGCGGCGACTGAGCGGGTTCTTCACGTCAAAGTCGAGGCATCGCCCAACCTTGCCGCCCAGCCCGTTCTCGTTTTCGTCGTTCAGCCCGCTCAGGCCCGCCACGGCACGCTCATGCAGCGTCTCGGCGCCAACACCCAGCGGGGTGACGGCACCGATTCCCGTGATGACTACTCTCGTACTCACTTCTCCTGTGCCTTTTCACGAATAATATCTACGGCATCCTGCAGGGTGGCGGCGTTTTCAAAATCCTTGGGCTTGACGGGAATCATCAGCTGCTTCTTGACCGCCTGGGTGAGCTCAACAACGTCCAGGGAGTCGAGCCCCATCGAATCGATTTTGGCGTCGAGCTTGACGGTGCTGGCGGGCACGCCCATGTCGATCACCTGCTGGGTCACGAACTCTTCCAGAGATGCGGTGTTAACGGGGGTCTCAGTCATGGTTCTCTCCTGATCGGATTATCTGGTGTTTTTCTGTGGTTGGTTATCTGTTGTTCACGGCGGGTACCCGTGAACTTATCCGGCAAACGGCGGGCTTGCTCGGGGCGAGCGCGAACCTAGTTCAGCGAAAACGCCTGAGCACTCAGCCCGCCATCTACCGCAATGCTCTGCCCGGTAATGTAGTCGGCGCGATCGCTGGCGAGGAACGCCACGCACTCGGCAATATCGCGTGCCTGCGCGGGGCGAGCCATCGGCACGGCGCGCTGCACCGACTGGGTGAAGGTTTCAACTTCTTCGGTCATTGAGGTTTCAACGAGTCCGGGGCATACCGCGTTCACGGTCACCCCGCGTCGCGCCACCTCGATAGCCATCGCGCGGGTTATTCCTAAAATTCCGCTTTTCGCGGCGGAATAGCTGCCGGTTCCGGCGATTGTCCTCCCGGCGAGAATCGAGGAAATGTTGATGATTCGCCCAAAACGTGCGCGAATCATCGGCCCCAACGCCCGCCGAGAGGTACGAAAAACCGAGCTTAAGTTTGTCGAAATCGCCGCATCCCATTCGTCGTCGCTGAGCCCCGCAACCAGCCCGTCGGAACGAATTCCGGCGTTATTGACTAGCACGGTGACCTGCCCTAACGAGTCTTCGAGCGCATCAAAGGCGTCATCAACTGAGGTGGTGCTGGTGACGTCAATTTTGATGGGCATCGCTGACACGCCGCACTCGCGGATGCGCCCGGCAACCTCTTCGGCGCGCTCGATTCCGGTGGCGTAGCCGACGGCTATATTCCATCCGTCCTGCGCCAGTCTGAGCGCGATTTGTGCGCCAATATCTCCCGACGCTCCGGTGACGAGGGCGCATCCTGGGCGCTTCTGGTGTGTCATCTGACTCCTTAGGTTTGGTTCTTATGCTGCGGCGGGTTCACGGCGTATCATATGCCGTGGTACTTCGCCGCGCGGTGCTCAATAGCGTTACGTGGGATGCGTGAATGCGTGTTTCGCCCGTGTTTTAGGCGAAGGCGGCCTGCCCGGCGTCTGCGGGGGTGGGGTACTCGGAGTTGAGAACACCGATCTGGCGCAGCAGGCCGAGCTCATCGCGCCCGCCCCAGTGCTCGATTGCCTTGCCGTCTTCAACACGGAATAGGTGCAGGTGGTGAATCTCGAAGGGCTTACCGGTGGCGGGAATACCCATGAACTCGCCGGTATGAACGCCGCTGAACTTGATCACCATGGTGTAGTGCTGACCGTCCGCGCTTGCCACGATCTTCTGGGGCTTCCACGATGCATCGGAGAACGCCTGGTTCATGTATTTCGCGGTTGCCAGGTACCCTTCGGGGCCGCCGCCAACGCCTTCGCTCGCCTCATGATCGACGAAGTCGGGGTGAATGTATTTGCGGGCGGTTTCGAGATCCATGTTCGTGAAAATCTCAGCCACGCCGAGGGCAACGGTGCGCAGGTCTTCGGGCATCTGCGCCATCATGTCTTCGATAATATTTCCCCACTTACCCATGGGTTTTCCTTTCGTTGGGTGACCTGCCGGTCACGGGGTTTAAACTGTTTCCTCTGCCGGTGAGAGCAGGGGGTGCAGCTGTTTCACGCACTCTTCGGTTGTGGTGAATTCGATGGCATCCCACCCGGCTGCACGGGCGCCTTCGCAGTTACGCGCAAGGTCGTCAATGAGGATGCACTGCGCCGGGTTCACTCCGGCAAGTTCTGCGGCGTAGTCGTAGATACCGCGCTGCGGTTTGCGGTATCCGACCTCGAAGGACAGCACAATATCGTCGAAAAGATCGGGTTCGTTGAGCATGGCGCGCCAGTGGTTATCCCAGGTGGGCACCATATTTGAGATCAGCCCTACCTTCACGCCGTGCGCCTTGATTTCGTGCAGGTACGCCACCCAGGATGCGTTGGGCTCGCGGTCGCGGAACCAGTCGTCGGCGAGGGTGTCGAGCTGGAATGCCCCGCCGACCTGTTCGGAAATTTCACTCAGCCACTCTTTTTCGCTCATCAGAGGCGTATCGACGAGTTCCAACGGGTCGGTGAGGTTGTGGTTGCGGGCGACCGCCTCAAATCCCGCGCGCAGCTGGGACTCGGTGAGCCCGTATTTCTGGCAGAAGACGCGCATCGTGTGGCTGACCGGCGGGGTGAGTACTCCGCCGAAGTCCGTCCACACATATTTCGTGGTGTTGTATTCGGGCGACATAAAGGTCCTTGTCATCTAGCTTTTGAGCGCGAAATCCGCGATCTGCCGGTTATCTTGTTCAACCACGAATTCCCCGGGCGCGATTGCACGGATCTGCACGGGTGAATCGAGTTCTGCAAACGCCAGGAAGTTCCCGCGTATTGAGGAAATTTCGGGGGCGAGCTCGCTATCCGGGCGGGTTGCCAGGTAGAGCTGCCGTGCCGCCTCGGTCAAAATTTGCATGGTGATGTGGTCGTAGGCGTGGTCGAAAAGTGCCTTATTCGCCACGTTCGGGGTCACCTGCGCCGTCGGGGTTTCGGTGGTGTTCAGCTGCGAGATCACCACGTTGAGGGGGTTGCGCCTACCCACACGCTCGGGGGCGATGGGATCCTGCACGTCTGTGAAGGTCAGCTCGTGCAGGTTCGCGGTCGTGGGCGGCGGGGTGCCGCGGTATTCGCTGCGCAGCGCCTGCAATTGGTTTTTGGTGAGAATGCGCCCGCCGCTGAAGTGCTCGGCGATCACCCGGTTGCCCATGATGAGCTGCTGGTAGCACCGACCGGAGCGCGGGGCGCCACGCCGAATGGAGGTCCAGTCGAAGTAGTTGCGAATTAGCAGGTTGGTATCTTCGGGGTTTAGCGCGGCGATTTCATGCGGATAAATCGTGAGCCCAAACTCGTTGGAGATCAGGGTGTTTCCGGCGTCTACACCAACTTCGTGGGCGCTGGCAATTGTCGCCTGCCGCGCAATTTCGAGCAGCAGGAGCGCATCGGGGGTTCCTTCGGCATCGTTGTAGATGCTGTCGTGAAAGAAGCTGTGCGATGAGGGCAGCTGCGCCGCCACGAGCACATGCTGCGCGCTCTGCCGGCGAATATCCGTGAGGAAAACTTCGGAAACCGCCGCACGGTGTACCTTATGGCGATCGACGGTACGGTCATAGTGCAGATCTTCTATATCCGGGTCTATCGTGATAGTTTCGTCGAGCTCTGGTGCCGACTCGTATATGAGGGTCATTGCCCCCTCCTTTGGCTGTGGTTGGTGTATGTTGCACGTGGTTATGGGGTCCCGTGGGGCTTACTGCGTGCGGGTGAGTAAGCTCCTTGGGTGTGCGTTATCGGTGTTGTTATGCCCTGCCGCTGGATACGGGTAATATGGTGAAGATTCTCAATATCAAAAAGATATAAGTACGGTCACTGTGGTGTGAAGGTGTGATGATCCCTTGATATTCCTGCGGATTCACGATGGATGCGGGCTGCGAAAGACCGAAAGCGCAGCGCTTGTCTATCCCGGCATATACCTGGGGGTGCACCGCTGCCCGTGAGGTTGGGTCAGCGAGGATCTGAGTGTCGGAAGGCTTCGAGTGCTCAGGCAGCGCACCGCATCGTGCGTTATCTGGCGTCTGTTATGAATTCTGCTGATTTCGTCGGTGTTCATAGCGTTCATTCCTTTTTCATCCCTACCGTGTGGGTAGGAGATACCATCGGAACGCTTCGGAAGTTTAAGCTAGGTTCTGATGGTTGTCTGTGGTTGGTTGAAAAATATGTGCAGCTGGCCTAAGGCAGCTTAGCTGCGGGTTCTGGTTCTGGCGCGACCGCTCGTTCGACGGCGGGTTCGCCAGTTTTGGGAAGCACGGTGAAGACGGCAACAGCACCCAAAAGACCTACTGCCGCACCTACCCAGCACGCAGCGGCTACGCCTCGGGGCGATTGTGCCGTTGCGGTGGCGATTCCTATACTTCCCATCAGCGCGATACCCAGGGCGCCGCCGAGCTGCATAGCAACATCGGCAACCGCCGAGCCCGCGCCGGTTTGTTTCTTGGGGGTCGATTCAATGATCGAGTTCACGGAGGCCGGGGCGCCAAAACCTACGCCCAGGCCGAACGTGAAGAGCGCTATCATAACCTGCCCGCTCTTGGGCGAGGGGCTGATAGCCAGAAGCACCATGCCGAGGGCGACCATGAGAGGGCCGGTGGCTGAGACGGGACCCAGCCCGAACTTTTCGACGAGTTTGGGCGAGATCGGTGCCACAAGAACCGCCGAACACATGGCGAGCATATGCAGACCGGAAATAAAAGGGTCAAGCCCTAGGACGAACTGCAAATGCTGAGTCATGATGAACAGCCCGCCGAAGACCCCGAAAAATACCGAAGAGATCGTCAGCAGCGGCCCACCGAACCGGCGGTTACGGAAGACCTCATGGCTGAGCATGGGCGATGCGCTGCGGTGCTCCCACACGATGAAGATCAGGCTCAGCACCACACCCGCAATCAGCAGGGTCAGCGTCAAGCTTGAGGTCCAGCCTGCTTCCGGGGCGGCGATAATGCCGTACACCAGCAGGGCGGGCCCGAAGATCGAGAGGATCAGCCCGAAGAAGTCCAGGCGGGAAGAGTGCTTTTTTGAGGATTCCGGGGCGAGCATCAGGCATGCTAAGAATGCCACGGCAATAATAGGCACGTTGACCAGGAAAATTGATCCCCACGAAAAACTTTTGAGCAGCAGTCCGCCCACGATGGGACCGAGCGGAATACCCAGCGAGGACATTCCTACCCAAATTCCGAGAGCTTTAGCACGTTCATGGTCTGGAAAAATATCACGAATAAGTGCTAGGGTCGAAGGCATAATAAATGCTGATCCGAGACCCATAATTACTCGTGAAAAAATAAGTACTTCTGCATTAGTAGAGAAAGCCGCCAATATTGAACCAAGCAGCAAAATAAACATACCGGCTAGAAAACTTAGTTTATGTCCGATTCTGTCGGCAAGACCGCCAAAGAAAAGCAGCGGTGCGGCAAATGCAAGTGAATAGGCTGCAACAACCCATTGCAATTGTTCGCCCGTTGCCTGTAGTCCAGTCTCCATAGACGGTATAGCGACCGCAACAATGAGCGAATCCAGCCCGGTCACAACCAGCGCTAGGCACATAAACCCGAGGATGGCCCAGCGCTTGGGGTGGGGTGTAGTCACGCTCATTTTTGGTCCTTGAAGTGATTGGAAGACATAGCTATATGTAACAGTGATGTCTCAAGTATACAGTTCAAATTTGGTCTGTCAATCGTTTATTTTCACTATTTACACGTCAATTATTTATATATATTTATTGCCGCCCAAGAAACAAAATTAGTGTCGCTGTAAATTATTAAAAGAATTGAGAGAGTGAAGGTTTAGTTTTTATATTTTCCTTGTAAATACTTTCATCAAATTTCCCCGGCAATTATCACATAAACCTACCGCGTTGTGTTGAGCGCATAGCATAATCCCGTCCCGTTCACCACGGTCCGTTCGCTGTCTGCAGCGAAGGCGAGCACACGACGAGAACCCCTTGTGTGGGATGCGTTACGCTCCAAAATTTTCGGTGCCAACATGCGAACGGGTCGGTTTCACCAAAAATTATGGGAAAACCGACCCGCCCGCGTGTCGTATCGAATTCTGAGGAAGATCAGGTCGCAAAGCCGAGCTGATATACAGCAAAGACGTAGCCCTTAGTTACAGCCTAGTAACTCAGTCCTCCGGGAACCTCGTAGTCTTGTAGAGCGTATCTGTCAGACCAGATCCCGCATGATCCGATCGTCCCGCTGCCGCCCTCAATGACCACCGGGCGATGGTTGGTGTATAGCGGTTCAGGTGCTTGTCGGTCTTGGTGCCCCCCCCAAAGTCTTCAGCTCAAACTTCTTCGGTGTGGCTTTACCTCAGATACAGCAGGGTGACTTTCTAAAGTCTTGGTGAGGGTGAGCTTATGGGTTTAGTTCTCAGCCACCCCAACCCTATGCTCGTCAGGGAGGCTAAGAGGGTGACCAATTGTAGGCGGTTACTCCGGTGGTACGGTAAGGAGGCAACGGTTTCTCCTAGGGTGTGTTGATGGGTTAGTTGGTTTTATAGGATCCATCATATGTCGGCTGATGAGGAGCCGTTTGTTTTTCATGTGTGGTTAGAGGTGCTGACTAGCCTTATAAATAACGCTCTTTGAACAGTGGAGAACAGTGCATGTCGGAGTATGTATAATCCACATTATAAATATTAAAATACAAAAGTAGGCTACTCCTACCTAAAAGACTTAGGTGGAGATAACCTACTTTTCAAAAATATTTAACTTATATTAAAAATATTAATACTATATGAAGCACCTGAATATAAATTAATTATTCATCCTTCATGAAGGCCATAAATGCAGGACCATCAAAGAAAATGGTCGACGCTACAATTTTACCATCTTTTACGGTAAAAAATTCAGGAACCTCAAAAATTCGCGTGGCACCGGCAGGAGATTGCGCGGTGTAACATGCTATGACGGCTGCTTTATCTCCTTCGGTAATAAGCTGAGAAAGCTCAACTTTTGTGGTAGCATCATAGAAACTTCCCGCACTTTGAAAGTATTCGTCTTTGTTGAGTTTTTGTTCTGTAGTGTTGAAGCCGTAGGCCATAGTATCACTAATGTAATCCTGCCAGTTTCCGGCATGGATAGATGCAAAATAATCCAAAACGGTCTGCTTGGTAGTCATTCGTTTAGTCTCCTCACTAAAATATAACAGACGAAAAGATGTGGTGTGGGCAACCCACCCACTTAACCATAACAGATATATTCCCGTTATTAGGGTAATAACTACATATATAATTCACCTAAACCTTTATGCACCTAAATCCGGTGCACTTTGCGGCGATCGACCGTACGGTCATAGGCAAGATCCTCTGCAGCATAATCGATAGATAAAGCTGTCGGCTATAAGTGCTTGATCCAGGACTTCTGCGGTGGGGTGAGAGTCACGAACGCTGTCGGCTAATCCGCCAAAGAAAAGCAGCGGTGCCGCGAAGGCGAGTAAATACGCCGCCACAAACCATTGCAGCTACTCACCGGTGACCTGCAGCCCTACCTCCCCATCGGAGGGGGTGGTGGCCGCGACAATCAGGGAATCTAGGCCCGTCACCACGAGCGCAAGGCACATAAATCCAAGGATTGCCCAGCGTTTGGGATGCGTTACGCCCCAAAATTTTCGGTGTGTCTGTCTGCTATGTACCACGAAGCGGGGGAGAAACAGACCGAAGTCTGTTCCTCCCCCGCTAGAATCTATGGGCTCATAGTGAGTGTTTCTGGAACCTCATAGTCTTGTAGAGCGTATCCGTTAGACCAGATCACGCACTACCTATTCTGAGTAGCCAGTCAGGGGTCTCCACCGATTCGGAAGCTTTGGAGCTTTTCCCCAAGAACCCATCAT
Organism: Rothia sp. HMSC071F11; assembly: GCF_001809115.1. Lineage (NCBI taxonomy): Bacteria > Bacillati > Actinomycetota > Actinomycetes > Micrococcales > Micrococcaceae > Rothia > Rothia sp. HMSC071F11. The sequence goes on along the minus strand of NZ_KV795754.1, from coordinate 37,945 downwards.
GGTAGGCAACCCCGACATCGTACCGCACTGAATCTTATGCTTGGGGAAGCGAAGAAAGATACATAGCCCTTTCCTCCTCCCTGCGCCTGTACAGCCCCTGGATGAATTCTCCGCCAGCGTGCGAGTATTGCAGCATAGCATCCGCGGCAGCCTGATAATTTCCCTGGTTCGTGAGTTCGAGAACATCACTCGACTTAAAGGTACCCGCGCCCAGGTTGAAGGTGAATGACACGAGCGCGTCGTATTGCTTCTGAGTAATTTCACGAGTAACGGCAGAATTCACAACGGCTTCGGTAGGCTTCAAATCTGCGCGAAGGATCTCCTCCCCTTCTTCTTCGGTGATATGCTGCCCCTCATAAACGGGGTATTGCTCAATGCTGGGCGCATAGGCTGAATGCCCGTAACCGATCGTGAGAACACCCGCCACATCGTAGTAGGCGTCGCCCCTGAACCCTTCTTTCTCTTTCAAGAAGGCAATTCCTTCAGGTGATATCTGATGCATTGGTATCAACTCCTCTGAAGAATAATTACGATTTCATTAAGAGGTTCCGGTCCCCACCGTAACTAAGGATTCAGAGTCATACAAGAGGTATGACAGACAGTCTTCTGCCGTGACGCTCGAACTCGCAGTTGTGCCAGAGTGTGTTTTTAATCAAGCTCCCCGCTGGCAATTAACTGTTCACGTACCTTGCGGCGCAGAATCTTGCCGAGCATCGACCGGGGCAGATCGTCCACCGCCATAACCCTGCGCGGCACCTTATAGCGGGTCACGCGCGCATAGCAGTGCTCGCGCAGCGCATGTTCATCAACCGCATGCCCTTCGGCGGGAATCACGGCGGCGACCACCATCTCTCCCCCGCTGGCCTGCGGGATGCCCACAACCGCCGCATCCGCCACGGAATCGTGCTGTTTCAGGGCGGTTTCCACTTCGGTGGGCGAAACGTTGAACCCGCCGGTAATGATGACTTCCTTAATGCGATCTACGATCTGAATGAAGTAGTCTTCGTCCAGGCGCACAATATCGCCGGTGCGCAGCCAGCCGTCAGCCGTAATGGTTTTCTGCGTGTCTTCTTCGCGTTTCCAGTACCCGGCGAAACACTGCGGGCCGTGAACCCACAGTTCTCCCTCTTCACCGAGCGGCACATCCTGAAGGGTTTCGGGATCTACCACGCGAATATCGGTCGAGGGGAAGGGAATACCGATTGACCCGGCGCGGCGCGTATCGTTGAGCGGATTGCATGAGACGAGCGGCGCACACTCAGTCAGCCCGTACCCCTCAACCATGTACCCGCCGGATGCGTCCTCCCACTCTGCCACCAGCTCGGGTGGCAGGTTCATGGCGCCTGAAACAGCATAGCGAACGCCCTGCAGCGAGATGCCCTGCTCTTTGGCGACATCCATCAGGCGGCGGTAGACCGGCGGTACTGCGGGCAGAATCGTGGGGCGGGTCTTCTTCATCGCCTTAGTAATCAGGCCCATATCGACGGTTGGGAAGAGCACCAGCCGGGCACGGCACAGCGCCGCAATCGTTACGCCCAAGGTCATGCCGTAGGCGTGGAAGAGCGGCAGCACCGAGTAGATGCTTTCGTCGTCGCCGGGCTGAATCCAGGCTTCACCCATGCGCCCGTTCGATTCGAGGTTGCGGTGGGTGAGCATCACGCCCTTGGGTAGCCCGGTGGTGCCGGAGGTGTACTGCAAGAGCGCTACGTCGTGAGCGGTGGGCCGTTTAAAGTCGGGGTCGATCGGCGGGCTCTTGAGCAGCTGCGCCCAGCTTGTGGTTCCGGGGGCGGCTCCTTCAAGTTTTTCGCGGGATTCGCGCGCCTTTTTGACCGGCAGTTTGAGCGCCGCGCGGGTGAGAGCGGGCATCGCTTTGATAAGGTTCACGGCGTAAATATGCGCCGGTCTAATATCGTCGGGAAGGCCCGTAATATGCCCAGAAATCTTATCCCACACGATGGCGGCCTTCGCGCCGTGGTCCTCGAACATATGCCGGAGCTCGGCGCCGGTGTAAAGGGGGTTATGTTCCACGACGATCGCGCCCAGGCGCAGAATCGCGTAGAAGGCAATAATATGCTGCGGGCAGTTGGGCAGAATCAGGGCGACCCGATCCCCCGCCTGCACCCCGGCCAGGCGCAGCCCTTCGGCGGCGCGGTCGATATGACTGCCAAGTTCGGCATAGGTGGTGGTTGCACCGAAAAATTCGAGGGCGACCTTGTGGGGAACCTCGCGGACAGCATCGTCAATCAGGTGGCTCAGCGAGGTTTCGGGCAGGTGAACGTCTACGGCGACGCCGGGTGAATAGTTTTTGAGCCAGGGGCGATGCGCCAGCGGGTTCTGCCCGGAAGCGGCATCAGGCGTAGGTTGCGCGGGTGCGGGTCTTTGAGATTCCTGCGTGGAGGCTTGGGCATCCTGCGGATGCGAGTCGTGATATTGCGGGTCAGTCATGCTTCGATTGTGCCTGCTGAGAGTGTTTCGCTCAACCCGCGACGCGCTTCACGCATCCATTCTGCGTTCGTTCCGCGAGCAGATAGTATTTCGACGAGAAGATAACGGATTGCTATCTTCTCGTCGAAATACTATCTGCTCGCGGCGGAGAGATCTTGTAAGCTCCCAAAGCTCCCTTAGTTATACATGCCATACAAGTCTTGCGCATAGTATAAGGAGTTAAGGATTGCGCCAAGAAGTTCCCATTTTATCTAGCTCTGTCTCTATATCTTGGCCATATTGTTTCCATAGAGCGGGCTGATTAATCTTCAGTGCTTCAACGCCACGATAGACACGCTCATCATCCAATCCCCATTCAGGTTTTGAGGAAAGGCCATCTTTTAATGCTTGCTGATGAATTCGACTTACTATAGAAGGTAATATCTGAATAGAACGCATCATAAGATGCTGCTCATCCTGTGAAGAAGTTTTCGAAACACTTCCCAGAGTCTCTACTATCAATGCAGCAAGCCACGTAATAGTATCTGAATATCGAGAGTTATCCCATTCTCCCAAACCATAGAATAGGCCACCACCATACATTCCATTGGCTAAAGAACTCAGGAGAGTGTATTTATATCCTTTCGGAGAGTCACTCTTCATATTGTTATTTGCAATATTCTCCAAGCTTCCTAGAAGAACACCCGTCAGAACATTGGCTTTAAAGCCACCATATTGGGAATCCTTTAAAACCGGCAAACCAGCATAACCTATTAGATAGCTAGACAGCTCAGGAATACTCCTTACAAGCTCGCGATAGAATTGAAGCCCTTCTCCCTTATCGAGACAAAATGCAGACTCAGGATCTGTGTACACTTCAGCAAAACTACCATAAGGCACATCTAGATTTTTCTGCTGTAGCCTTTCGATAAAGGATTCTAATTCACGTTCACTACAGTTTCCCCGAATCCTGCATCGTTCCAGCAAGCTACCCTTAATGCACTCCACACATACCTCCGAGAAATTATTTTTGGGTAGCGGAGTAACGGGATTACTCCAATATAACCGGGCAAGTTTATCCCTATCAGAACCCTCTGGCCACTTCCGAATTTCCCGACCGAAAAGAGTAACCATTTGACGATTCCGAGATTCCACCAAACGTTCCATGAGATGCTCTAACCTCTGGTTGTATACAAACCCTTTTATCTCATCAAGAACTTTCTGAGTGTCTTCACTCCCTTTCTTACCAAGTTTCCATAAACCAATAGGGATAGCTACAGTAGCGAGGAAGGAAAGAAAAGCTATAACGATGGTAATAAAAGCAAAGGTAAATGCTGGTTCACTCCAGTCCCACCATTTCATAGATTCTCCTTATCTGTAAATTTAAACCATGTATTGAGAATAGCTTAAACGCCGTATAGTTGCAACCATAACCTAACAGACCCATAAACACCATATTTAAACCAAAACATTTTACAGCCTCAAATCCGCAGGCACAGGGAATTTAGTCGGAATATCGTCAAGGATTCGGAATACCTACAAATCTGGGATCGTCAAGAAAGCAGCCCATAACTTCAGCATCGCAGTATATCTGCACAGCGATTTTGAGATACCTCCGAAGCACCATTAAATGCGGGAATTCATGCCGCTGAATGCACCAAGCTAGAAAGTCTTTGTCCCTTTTCAGACTATTACATGTACGACATTCCGCTACCATATTGTCGCCAGAATCATGCCCATTGCGAGATCGTGGAATCACATGATCAAAAGTTATTCTTTCCGAGCTTCCGCAATATGAGCATATATGTCCCCGATGGAATTTTACTTTTTCGTCATCAGAGAATGACTCCATCGTCATAGTTCCATCCAACAGTCCCTTTTTGTACGAATCATATGCGCTGTTTTCTTATACTTTCCATCTCTACACTTCACAGCATAATGGGCCGTTGCCATGTTTTACAGACGAATAGTAAAGAAAATCCCTGCACCGTCCCCTCGCTGCGCACGAACTTTCTCATATTTCTCCTCTGCCCTCTATCGAATGACATTCCGGTCTAACTCTCCCCTCCCATACCACCACGTATTCCAGAAGCATCTCGATATACAACGACGTACACCACATGCATCAGCACACATCGCAATGTTACGGTGGAAAATATGAGTGAGAAGTCTTTCGGCAATAATCCCACACACCAGAATTCGAGCTCGCAGATCTCAGCAGCAGGCACCGCACGCCCGGCTCTTCCCCTCCGGAAACTCTATGGCATGCGTTTGGGATTAGCAGGTATAACGCTTGCGCTCATGGTTCAGACTTTTCTTGCCATCTTTTATCCGAGTTCTCTCAATTATTTCCCGGTATATACATCATCACCTATCCTCGTTACTGTGCTCTACTGGGCTCTGCAGATCACCGCGACAGTATTTTATCTGCGGTCACGATATCTAGGGTTTATCCTTGGAGCCAATATCGTAGGTGCGCTGCATCATGGGATTGACCTCCTCATGCTTATCTTCTTAGGGATTCTGTATCACCCGAACGGTATCGGTCATTATCTCGAAGGTGCAAACGCTGTATATATAATTGCTTACTGGCTCGAACAGGCTGTTACCCTCATCGACTTTACGCTCTGCATTGTCTTTATCACCGTGCTCGTGCGTGTGTTTTCTCGCCGCCGCCAGAGCACAGTTCAGTTCTAGCACCTAGCCCAGTTCCCTGCGTTCAAGCCCTAGTTGAGGGCACTATGCAGCAAGCCTGCATCCGGTGGGGCCTTTCTGAGATACTAGGTGTATGAGCAACAGGCATGACATTACCGACGAGCAGTTTAAAAAGCTGCTCCGAGAAATCTCGAAACGCTTCGCCATTCTGGGCGGCATCGTGATTCTCATCGGCTTAGCGATTATCCTCATCATGTACTTCTGGATGGGAGGGACTCACTCATGAGCAAGCCCAACCGCCAGAACCTCAGCGAGGCTTTTGAACGTATGACGGCGGGCAAAGCCTACCGCTTTACCGAGGAGAATAAGCAAGTCGGCGATTCCATCTACCAGGCGGTCAAATTTTTCGAGCAGTACTATGCGCGCGGCGAGCACGCCCACGGCATGCATGTACTCCGCGACTACTTGGGCAGCCTGGGTGAGCATACCCAGATGCGCCCGCCGGTTGCCTTCGATTTTGGAGTCAATACCCATATCGGCAAGTATTGTTTCTTCAATTTCAACACCACGTTCCTAGACGTAGCCCCCATTACCATCGGCGACTATGTGTTCGTCGGCCCCGGCTGCCAGTTCCTCACCCCCACCCACCCGATTAATGTTCAGGATCGCATCAATTTTTGGGAGGGCGCCCTGCCGATCACGGTGGGCAATAACGTGTGGATAGGCGGCGGAGCCATTATTCTTGGAGGCGTCACAATAGGCGAAAACGCGGTAATCGGGGCGGGGTCTGTGGTCACGAAAGACGTTCCCGAGAACACGATCGTCGCCGGTAATCCGGCGCGCATTATCCGCACGATTGACCCGCAACAGCGACCGGCGCATCCGCACCAATATAGCGAAGAGGAAATGACGCAGGCGCAGGAGTTTTATGCGCGCCTTGAAGCTGATAACTTTTAATATCGCTCAACTTCCGACCCTTAAACTGAGCGCCACAAGCGCCACGGTTTTTATGAGCATATATAGATAAAAATTCTCAGATGCCAACCACCGATATGGAGGAGACCATGACATCTACCCCAAAGAATACCTCAGGTCCCCATCGCAATACCCCTGCTGAAGAAAATACCGCTCACGCGAAGAATAAAACGAACCAGAGTGAGCTTCGGGAGAACTCTCATGACGCATGGGACGCCGCTTTTGAGAGCGACGACCCGACCGTTGTGCTCTCCCCCAAGGATGTACCGGTCGATGATATAGCCGAAGAGAAAACCCGTCCTCTCTCTGCCGCCGACCAGCGGAAATATCTTGAGGAAAGCTCTTCAACCGCCAATGCGCAGGTGAAGACTGATGCGGGTACCGCCAATGATCGTTCGCGCGATGGCGATTCTTCCTTCGGCTGGTTAGAAGATTCCGACGAGTCTGCCGGCAGCGACTCCGTGGATCAGCTGCGCCCCGCCGTGCCCAGCAGCATGGTTACCTACAGTACGGAGGCGCTTCCCCCGCTCCCCGAGCATCCCACAACGCCTAGGGAAGGCGGCGACAGTGATGCCATCGTAGCCGTGTCCGCTCCTTCCCCCGCGCAAAATTACCTCATAGAAGACGGTGAAGATACCGACGAGCACGCCCCCATTCTCACGGCGGCAACTGCATTCGAGCTTCAGAAAGCACGCTACGGACGACTTCAGGTTATCCCCGGGTTGATGGGCTGGTTCGCCGCAATGGGTGTTTTGCAGTTTTTGCTCTGGGTTACAGCGATTGTGGTCGAGGCTAATCACGGCACCCCCTACGATTCCATGGCTCCTATTGTGCGCGGGTTATTCTCGGGGAACGATGCACTCGCTCTCTGGCAGGGTATCGGAACCGGTGCCGCGTACCTGGTGGCGTACTGCATCGGCGGGTATGTGGCTGGTCGCATGGCGCGGTTCTCCAGCGCAAAGCAGGGCATTTCGGTGTGGCTGTGGCAGGTCATGATCATGTTTGCGGCAAGCCTGCTCACCTATTTCACGCCCCAGGTTTTCCAGGGAGGCTCCGCAAACCTTTCCGTGCAGTGGTATACGCAGCACGGTACGGCAAGCGCTATTCTTTCGGTTGCGTTGGTTCTCTGCATCACCTTCATCGCCTCGGTTCTGGGCGGCCTGATGGGCGGCATCTATCACCGTCGTGTGGAACGCTATGCACAAAACTATGTGGACCAGGAGTTATAACGCTTCAGGCATATAACCCATAGGGAATATAGCGATCGGGGCAGGGTTTCGTGACGACATGAAAACCCTGCCCCCATTTTTGTGTGCACGATATGGCTATATGCCAACTCGGGAATATTCCAGAAACAGAATATGCGTGGTTCAAAGACCCCCCCCAAATACACTAGGGCGCCGAAAGAAGAGAATCCTTCGGCGCCCTTGAGCGTTACTGTACTTGTAAGCGCTACATATCCAAAAGCATAGCGGGCTCTTCAAGAATCGCGGCAACATCCGCCATGAAACGCGCCGAGAGGTCGCCGTCTACCACGCGATGATCGAAAGAACCGCCCAGCGTGGTTACCCAGCGCGGAATAACCTCACCATCAACCACCCAGGGCTTCTGCTTAATCGTGCCGAAGGCAACGATCGCCACCTCGCCGGGGTTGATAATCGGGGTCCCTGTATCGATACCAAGCGAACCGATATTCGTAATCGTCAGGGTTCCATTCGCCATCTCGGCGGGCTGGGTCTTCCCCTCACGGGCGCGAGTCGTCAGGTTATTCAAGGCGATCGCCAGCTCACGCAGAGAGAGCTCCTGCGCGTCCTTGATATTCGGCACCATCAGCCCGCGCGGGGTCGCCGCCGCAATACCCAAGTTCATAAAACGCTTGATCTGAATCTCGCTGTCCGTCCACGTAGCGTTCACCTGGGGGTTCCGTTCAGCCGCCCAAATCACGGCGGCGGCAAGCACCAGCAACGGAGTTACCTTCACACCCTCGAAATGGCGCGACTTCTTCAAACGCTTGATAAATTCCATGGTGCGCGAAGCATCCACGTCCACGAAAATCGACACGTGCGGGGCGCTAAACGCCGAAGAAACCATAGCCTTCGCGGTTGCCTTGCGCACCCCACGCACCGGAATATGCTGCATGCGGTCGCCCTGTGCGGACGGGGACTCCCAGAAACGCTGGCTCGTGGACTCCTGCACATCGTTAAGATGCGCCACATAGTTCAACAGGTCTTGTTTCGTCACCTGTCCGCGCGAGCCGGTGGCGGTCACATTCGCCAGATCGACGCCCAGCTCCTTTGCCGCCAACCGCACAGGGGGCGCAGCCAGCGATGGGCGATGCGGCACCGGCCCCTGCGTCGGCTGTGCGGTTACGACGGACCCCTCAGCCCCGCCTTGGAAACGCTGCACCACCGTATTGAACGGGCTGTTTTCCACGAATTTGGAGGCGCGTTCGGCAAGCTCGCTGAAAAGCCCCTGATTGCGCGGCTCGGGTGACGAGGGGGTATGCGCCACCGGCATCTCCTGAGCGGGCGAAGCCTGGACCTGCGGCGCGGCATGCTGAGCCGTTGCGGATGCGGGGCGCTTGCGGGCGCGGCGTTTCACCGAATCGGCCTTGGGTCCCGAACCCACGAGTGCCTGGTTACCGCTCTCATCCTCATCAGCGGATGCGGCGAGCGCATCCTGCGGTTTGTCTGCGGTGGATGCGGCACTGCCGGAGATCGCGATAATAGGCGTCCCGACTTCGATCGTCTCGCCCTCGCTCACCAGAATCTTCTCCACGGTGCCGGTGTAGGGCGAGGGCAGTTCCACAACGGATTTTGCGGTTTCGATTTCGACGAGAACATCATTGATGCTGACCTCGCTGCCAACGCTGACTTTCCAGGTGAGGATCTCAGCCTCGGTAAGACCTTCACCTACATCGGGGAGATTAAAAATCTGGGACATTTTATGCCTTTCGCTAGGGAATATAGCCTGTCGGGAATATTCTTCGCGGGTTATATAAGGAATATGGAATATACGGGTTTAGTATTCAAATGAGCGATCAACGGCTTCGAGAATACGGTCAATATCGGGCACATATTCGTCCTCCGTGCGCGGTACCGGGTACGGAATATAGTAACCGCCCACACGCAGCACCGGAGCCTGCAGACTGTAGAAGCAGCGCTCGGTGATCGCGGCGGCAAGTTCGCCGCCCATGCCCCCGAAGGTCGGCGCTTCGTGGGCAACAATCAGGCGCCCGGTCTTCACCACGGATGCGGCGACGGTGGGCACATCCATCGGGGAGATCGACCGCAGGTCAATGACTTCAATCGAGCGCCCATCTTCGACGGCGGCCTCTGCGGCGGCGAGCGCTACTGGCACCAGCGGACCGTATGCCACGATGGTCGCGTCTGTGCCTTCGCGCACCACCTGCGCCTGGAACGGGTCAAAGTCGGTGTCTGCAAAATTCACCTCGCCCTTGAGCCAGTAGCGGCGTTTGGGCTCGAAAATAATCACCGGGTCGTCGCATTCAATGGATTTGCGGGTCATCCAGTAGGCATCATGCGGTGAGGACGGTGTTACGATGCGCAGCCCGGCGGTGTGCGCGAACAGCGCCTCGGGCGATTCTGAGTGATGCTCGACCGCCCCGATTACACCACCGTAGGGAATACGTATCGTAACCGGAACAACGTATTTTTTGTCGCTGCGGTTGTGGATTTTGGCGAGCTGGGTGGTGATCTGGTTGTAGGCGGGGAAGACGAACCCGTCGAACTGAATCTCGGCTACGGGCCGATAGCCGCGCATCGCCATGCCGATGGAGGTACCCACAATACCGGCCTCTCCGAGGGGAGAATCCATCACGCGCTTCTGCCCGTGCTTCGCCAGAAGCCCTTCGGTTACGCGGTATACGCCGCCGAGTTTGCCGATATCTTCACCGATCAGCACGACTTTGCGGTTATCTGCCATCGCATCGTCGAGGCCGCGAGTGATCGCTTTCGCCAGGGTTAGGCGCTCAACCTGTGCATTCTGCTCGCTCATTCTTAGTCCTCCTCGAAACCTGCGACGTAGTTGCGGTAGAACTCGCGTTCTTCTTCTACCTGAAGGTGTTCTTCGGCGTAGGCGCGGTCGAAGAATCGGTCGAATTCATAGGGTTCGGAGGCAATCGCCGCCTCGCGTACTCCGGTGGCAAGCTCTTGTGCTTCTTCGGAGAGTTTTTCGAAGAAGGCATCATCTGCGTGCCCGTTCTCGCGCAGATGTTTTTCCAGGCGAATCAGCGGGTCTGCGTTCAGATACTGCTGGAGTTCTTCGTCGTCACGGTATTTGGTGGGGTCGTCGGCGGTGGTATGCGGGCCCAGGCGGTATGTTTCTGCTTCGATCAGTACGGGGCCTTCGCCGCGGCGGATTTTATCAAGCGCGTAGCGGGTGACGGCGAGGGTGCCGAGCGCATCGTTGCCGTCAACGCGCAGTCCTTCAAAGCCGTAGCCTTGGGCGCGGGTTGAGATGGGCACGCGCGACTGCACGTCGAAGGGTACCGAAATAGCCCAGCGGTTGTTTTGTACGAAGAAGAGTACGGGGGCATCGTAGGATGCGGCAAAGACCATCGCCTCGTGGACTTCGCCTTCGGTGGAGGAACCGTCGCCGAAGTAGACGCCGACGGCGGGTTTCACGGTGTCATTCTCGGGGTTGGTGGCCTGCCCTTGGCCTGTCTGCAGCTGCCCGGTTTCCACCGCAATATCGGCATCAAAGTTCAGGCCCATAGCGTAACCGACCGCATGCGTAACTTGTGCGGCAAGCACTTTGGTGTAGACGTGGAAGTTATGTTTTTTAGGGTCCCACCCGTGGGTTTGTGAACCGCGGAAAATCGTGATGAGTTCGCGAAAATCTACGCCGCGGGCGAAGGCGACCGCGTGTTCACGGTAGGAGGGAAAAATATAGTCGTTGGGGGCGAATGCCAGTGCGGAGCCGATCTGCGCCGCTTCCTGCCCGCGACTGGGCGCCCATAGAGCCATTTGCCCTTGCCTCTGAAGTGCCGTTCCTTCGTCATCGATACGGCGGGTGATGTACATCAGGCGGTAGGCTTCGCGAAGCTGTTCTGCGTCTACGTCCTGCACATAAGAGCTGAAGGTGGGGTTCTCGTGCACCTTGCCGTTCTCATCCATCAGCTGGATGCGTTCGGGTACTCCCGGATATTTTTCGTTCTCGTGCATCAATCCTCCACGCAGATACGAGCTGTCCTTCACGCCGGGCGTGCGCAGAGAGTTTCTGCGCGCGGGGCGGAAGGCTTGGGCATATTTCCTCTTATTTTACTCGCTTAAGAACGAAGTGAAGGTTGATTGTGCGGTTTTCTATGCTTTCCTTCTGGCGTAATGCACCGTTTCTGTGTGCATGTTGATTCACGGAATACTTACGTGAGCGAGGAGCATTCTAAGTGTTGTCGCCGAGAACCCACACGGTCTCTTCCCGAGCCCTCGGCGACATAGCTCAACCCCGCGAGTTGAGGGAGTTTAGACTCTTCTCTGCGGGAACTGCTCGCAGATGCTGATGAAGCGGTCATTTGCCTCGTCTTCGCCGATGCTCACCCGCACGCCCTCAGAGTCGAAAGCTCGAACCGCTAGGGCGTTAGCGCGCGCCAGTTCGGTAAATTCTGCGGTGTGTTCTCCCAGGGGGAGCCACACGAAGTTGGCGTAGGTTTGCGGTATGTTGTACCCCAGCTCGTGCAGCCGGGCAACCACGCGCTCACGCTCGGACACCAGGTGTTGCACACGTTCCATCACCTGATCTTCATGTTCTATGGAGGCGACGGCGGCGGCCTCTGCCACGGCGGTAACGGCAAAGGTTGTGGCGCTCACCCGCAAATACTGGGTCAGCTGCGGATGCGATACCGAGTACCCCACGCGAAGCCCTGCAAGTCCCTGTGCTTTCGAGAAGGTTCTGAGCACGATCACGTTCGGGTATTCACGGTACAGGCGCAAACCGTCCAGCGGCGCATCTTCCCCGTCGGGTACGGGTGATACCGTGCAGAACTCGAAATATGCTTCGTCGAGCACCACCACGATATGAGGGGGCACCTGCGCTAGGAACTCGCGGATTTGTTTTTCGGTGACGGCGGGCCCGGTGGGGTTATTAGGGGTGCACACCAGGATCACGCGGGTGCGGTCGGTGATCGCATCGAGCATTCCCTGCAGGTCGTGGGCGCCGTTGGGCAGGTTCGGAATCTGCACACTTTTTGCGCCCAGCAGCCCCACCAGAATGGGGTATGCCTCAAAGGAACGCCAAGCGTATATGACTTCGTCCTGCACGCCGTCGACATCGACTCCGGCAAACGCTTTGAGAATCTGGTTGAGTGCGCCCAGGCTTCCGGCGCCTGTCACGATATTCTCGGCATCTAGGTTGAACCGCTTGGCAAGCGCTTCACGCAGCTTGGTTGAGAGCGGGTCTGGGTAGCGGTGTACCGCATCGAAGGTGCTGAGAATTTCGGCGACCTTGGGTACGGGTCCGAGAGGGTTCTCGTTGGAAGATAGTTTGTACTGGTTTAGCCCGGCAACCTTCGGCGCGGGTTTTCCTGCCACGTAGGCTGGAAGGTTCGCAAAAATATGGCGCGGGGGAATCGGTGATGTCTGCGGTTGGTGTGATTCACTCATATCCACAGTATAGTGCTCGCTCTCCTCCCCGCCCCGGATTTTTGCGCTAGGTCACGCGGGTTTCTGCCGATCGGGCGCGGTTGCGTTTACGCCGGTGCGCCCAGGAGCCTGGGGTCGTGTGAGGTGCGCATCTCGGGGCCTGGGGTGATGGTGGGCATACGGCTACCGGTATCGGCGGGGGTTACGGTCTCACCATCGGGCTGCAACTGATTCTGCGGTATGTGCAGGCGCGGTGCCTCGGCGGGGTTGTTCATCAGGTGCTCCCCCAGCGGCGGCAGGTATCCTTCCTGTGTTTTCAGGTCAAGGTTCGGCAGCAGGTTTTCGCCTCCGCCCGTGCCGTGAGGTATGTCGAACTTGGGCAGATGCAGGTCACCCAGCAGGCGCGGCGCATAATACGGTTCGGCGTGGGAACCTGCCCCGGAGGGTATGATCCCCTCCCCATGATGGCTGTACGGCATGGGTTTTGGCCCCGATATGTTCTCCAGCGACTCGGGCGCATGCCATGCTGCGGGTGAGTGTTGGGTATCTGTGGTGCCGGGGTTCTGCACTGGTGCGGGTAGTCCCGAAATCTTCGGGTCCGTGTAATCGACAGGCTTTCGTGGATCAAGCGCATCCATACTGGGTTTCAAAAAATCGGGTGTCCATGACCGTGCCTTATCTTGGGCCAAGTCAACCCCTATATTTCCAAGTACTTGAGGGTTTACACCACGCTCATTTGATAATGTTGCGGCTCCGCTCTCCCATAACGAAGGCCCTCCCTCAGAGGTAGCGTTATAGACATTTCCGCCTTCGTAGGTGTAGTTACCTTCAGGGACAGCCGCCATAGGTTTCTGCGCGTTAGCATCCCGTTCTAATGATTCACGATAAAACCTCATATCGTGAGTCATTTCATGTGGTTTAGGATCGCCGCCCTGGCGAAAACTTCTACGGTCAGTAATCACGGTCGAGTCACCTGGGCGTTCCCGCCACGTCTGGCCGCTAATGATTGCGGGAATAGGATCGCCCTTATCTTTGGTTTGATGCACGCGGAAGGTCTTATTTCCTCGGTCTGGTAAAGCTTGTACGGGGCCGCCAAAAGTGTACACATCGCTCACGTGGTAGCGTGAGGCAAATTCGTTGTTATTGGCGGCGTTATAGGCGATAGCTGCGCCTTGGGAATGTCCCACAAGAATCACATCATCGGCTGAGGTTACGCCTTGATCTCTTAGCGCACGGTCTAGGGCACGCATCATGATATGGCTGTCTTGTATAGAAGCGTTCGGTGTATCGGCGCCTATTTGCAGGGTGCCTTGGATACCGTCGGGTTCACCAGGTTTATTGGAAAAGTCCGTCCCTGGAATATAGGCGTATACGATTTTGCGCCCGGTTTGGGGGTCTCGGTATACCTGTACCTCAATCCCCGAGTAACCCTTCCCGTCTTTATCTTCGCCTTCGTATTTTTTCGAGAGGTCTCCCTTGCTCACGCGCTCCATATTCTGGGCGATCTCGGCGCGGGTGCGAGGCATTTTATCCGTCGGTTCTGCCTTATCACGATGCCAGTTCTTGAGTTCACCGCGGTTCTTGTTGTCCTGTTCTTTCTTCCCGAGCCACGGCATTTTCCCGTTCACAATTCGTTCGGCTATCTCACGGGGAATACCCATTTTTTCGAGTTTTCGCGCTATACGTCTGCGCGCCATCTCTGGGTTGGCGCGCATATCCTGGTAGGCGGTCGCCCCGAAGAGGGTAATCGCCGTCAGTGCGGAAAAGCCCATAATATAGGGGTTGCCGCTGCGCATACCCCACCCGAAAATGCTCTCTGCGGCACTATATCCAAGCTCGTACTTTTCCCAGGACCACATGTCGTTGAAGGCGCCTTGCGGATGCATGAGCGCGTTGCGTATCCACTCTTCCTGCGACATGCCGTTAGGCATCTTCCCGTCCTGAGTGAGCCCGATACGGTTGAACAGTCCCTTCGCGGCTTCTTCTGCCTGATGGTAGCCCTTCGAGCAGGCGTCTATTGCGCTGGCGGTTGCCTCCAGCTTAACGGCCCGCTCCCCCAACGTCGCCGCGGCAGAGGTGGTCATGACCGAGGCTTGCCGCCCGTGCTCGTTGGTGCCGAGAAAAAGCATGAGCTGCGCCGCGATACCGCCCATCGGCAGGGGTAATGACCCGCAATCGCCGCCTAGCTGGTGTACATTCTGTGCGAGCTGCGGCAGCTCTTCCAGCAGAACGCTAATGGTTTTATCGTCCCCACCGGCTGCTATCTGTTGTCCCGGAGTGTTCATCGTGAGTCCTTCCCTATTGTCTAGCGATTAGTGAATGCCCGAGCTCTGTAAGAGCCCGGTGGGAACCTGCGAATAATTGAGTAACTGATCCAAAGCATGCTGAGCGTTCAGCGCGCCGGAGGATTTGATGATGTCTGCGGGGTTCAGGTTTTCGAGGGTATCGGCGGTGGTGTTCAGCAGGCCTTTGAGCATTCCGTCTAATCCGGCGGCGGCGCCCAAAATAGTGTTTGCTTGGGATTCCAAGGCCGCGGCAACTTCTTCGCCAGCGCGGCGGGCATCCTCGGCTGCGTGCTGTACCTGCTGGTGAGTTTCGGTCAGGCTTTTTTCGTGCTGGTCTAACGCGTTTCGATAGGCTCTCCCGGCCGAAGATTTCCAGTGTTCGGCACGCATACCGTGGGATTTGTGAAGCATCGTCTGAATGCTCGCAGCATGCTGTTCTAAACTGGCGGCGAGTTCCTGACCCTTACTGCGCGCCTGCCCCGCTAACCCTTGCAAAGACGCCGCAAAACTGGTTGCGGCGCTGGTACCGATCCCCATGTCACCGGCGGCACGCAGAATATCTGCGGACGTGGGCGGATGCGCGCCCGGGGGAACATCACCGGTATGCGGCTGGGGCGTTGGTGCGGGTGCGATGGCTGTCATGTCTTCCTCGTTAGCTCTTTGTGTACGGCGGGCGGCTCCCGGTGTGCGGCCGCACGGGTACGCCTGAGTACCCGTGCGCGTGACCGATGCTGTGGCTGCTGTACCTGTTTACCTTCACCCTAGAAGGCTCGGCACAGGTTAATACCCGCTCTCTCGTTGCCCTGTGGATAACCTGCCGTAGTGGGACACTTTCGCTGATTATCCACAGGTTATTTCTCCCGATTTCGTTGGATGCGCGCACTCGCATGACCGAATATGACATGGGCCCGCACAAGCGTGGCAGAGCGCGCATCCCCGGAATAACGCCTTAGCGGAACAAAGAAAATAACATCCAGAATCCGCAATACGCCTCACCCAAGACAGACACGGCGCCCCAGCCGCCATAGAAGACACCCAATCTGACCTTTTACGCCAAAACATGCGAAGATAGAGGTATGTCTCACCCTGAAAACACGCTCCTGCCCTCGGGAAGAATCGACCTGGGCACCAGTAATCTCGCGCTCGGTCCTCTCGATGGGCGTTACGCCCCTGTGACCGCGCCGTTAACGAACTATCTCTCCGAAGCCGCACTGAACCGCGACCGCATCCACGTGGAAGTCGAATGGTTCATATACCTGTGCGAGCATACTGTTCTTCCCGGGCTCACGCCGCTCACCGATGAGCAGAAGTCCGGTTTGCGTGCTATCGTGACCGAGTTCAACGCCGATTCCGTCACCGAACTCGCCGAGATTGAGGCGGTCACTGTTCACGATGTGAAGGCCGTCGAGTACTATATCGGTCGCCGCCTTGAAGCGCTGGGGCTGGGGCATCTGGTGCCGCTCGTGCATTTTGGGTGCACCTCCGAAGACATTAATAACCTCTCCTACGCCCTGGGTATTAAGGACGCGGTCGAGAATGTGTGGCTTCCTGCCGCCCGCGATCTGGTGCAGGTTTTGCTGGATCTTGCCGAGACCGGCAGGGATGTTCCGATGCTCTCACGCACGCACGGCCAGCCCGCAACCCCCACCACGCTGGGCAAGGAAATGGCTGTGCTGGCGTACCGTTTGAAACGCCAGATTTCCCATGTTGCCGCCACCGAATTTTTGGGCAAGATTAACGGCGCGACGGGCACCTATGCGGCGCATTACGCCTCGGTTCCGGGGGCTGACTGGCAGGCTATTTCACGGGGTTTCGTGGAGCATCTGGGGCTTAGCTGGAACCCGCTGACCACGCAGATCGAATCGCATGACTGGCAGGCGGAACTGTACTCTGATGTGGCACATTTCAACCGCGTGCTGCATAACCTGTGCACCGATGTGTGGAGCTATATTTCGATTGGCTTCTTCCGCCAGATTCCGGTGGCTGGTGCAACGGGTTCTTCGACGATGCCGCATAAGGTGAACCCGATCCGCTTTGAGAATGCGGAAGCTAATCTTGAGCTCTCCAATGCGATCTTCGATTCGCTGGCATCCACGCTGGTGACTTCGCGTTGGCAGCGTGATTTGACCGATTCTTCGGCGCAGCGCAATATTGGCGTGGCGTTTGGGCATTCGATGCTGGCGATTTCTAATGTGATTAAGGGTCTGCAGCGCCTCGATATTGCCGCCGACGTTATTGCCGCCGACCTGGAGTCCAATTGGGAGGTTCTGGCGGAGGCCATTCAGATGGTTATGCGCGCGGAGGCAATCGCGGGTACCCCCGGCATGGAGAACCCCTATGAGCGCCTGAAGGAGCTTACACGCGGTCATCGGGTGGATGCGGTGCGCCTCAAAGAATTTGTGGGCACCCTGGGTCTGTCGGCCGAGGCGCAGGAGCGGCTGTCGAACTTGACCCCGCATACGTACAACGGCATCGCCGCGCAGCTGGTGGATCACGCGAAGGATGCGCAAGGCTAAACTCCTTCGGCTCCTTTCTCCCGACCCCTACGTTCTAAAAAGGCTCTTTATTCACATAAAGCGGTTTTTCCAATGCTTTATGTGAATAAAGAGCCTTTTTACGGTTTCGGTAGGGGCTATAGAACACCCATTATTCGCCAGTTTTCCACCTCAACACAAAAAGTTGTTAGATTAAGGATGCTCTAATCTAACAACTTTTCGCACTTTGACGGAAAACTGTTAGATTATCACCCCGCTAATCTAACATCAACTACTCCACCTACAGAAATTCAGCAGATTACCGCCCCTAATGAACCATAACGTACCTTGTGGAACGACCTTGTCCTTCCTGCCTTAGAGTACCTTCATCGACTAGAGCGTCTAAAGCCCTTTTGGCGGTACCGCGGGCTATATGCGTCAGCTCCATCAAATCTCCCGTTGTGATTGCACCGGTGAGGTCGCACCAGGTCCGAATCACATCGTGCATAGCCTGCGAGGATCGTGACAGATAGGGCAGCACATAGTGGTCGTTCTCGCCCCGAGCATTCTGAGCAAGGTTAAGCGCACCTTCGCCCAGAACCCACACCTGTTGCTCTTTAAGACGGGTTACCAGCGGAACACCCTCAATAACGGTCTGTTCGGCAGCCCGCAGCGTGAGCGCCGCTGATTCTTCAGAAGATTGCAGACGTTCGGCCAAAGTTTTCAATGTGATAAAAGGGTGCTGCATCAAATAGCTGAGAATAATAGCGATTCCCACGTCTTTCTGACGTGCGGTGGGAACAATCGCAGAGGCGACTTCCAATACAGGCAGTACTGGTGTTCCTCCCACGAGCGTACATTCAATATGCGGACCCGCCACTTCCTCGAAGATAGGGGGCAGATGCCCAAGAATCATCATGGACTGGTACATCCGATCAACCCCCACTCCTTGTTTCTCCACAAGGGTCAGGGCACGGAATAGGTCGGCGAGCGCGGGGTATCGTGCAGAACGATTGCTGAGCACATTATCCGCAGTAACTCCACCGTAAAATCCGCCTGGGCTTCGCACCACGAGGGTATTATCGAGTGTAATCCAGCGGATATCGGTAGGTTCAGAGCTGTTCCAGTCGCGGTGAATAATGCCGTTGAGAATAGCCTCGCGCACAGCGTTTTCGGGAACCTGCCGGACTGTGCGGTGCGCAAACCCGGTGGGAAGCGTAATTTGTGTATTCACGTTTTGCAGAGCCTGCTCGATCTGCCGTATTTGTTCCAGCAGCGGCAGGTCAGCGTCGGGTCGCACAGTATTGAGGATTGACCCGGCGGGAACGTCGAAGATAGTGAGTTCAAGCAGGGTTCGGGATGCGGGGCACAGGGTGAGCGCGGCGGCTTGCGAGAGCTTTCCATCGGAACGCAGTGCGCCCAAACGCTGCAAGACCTCACGGTCCGTGAGGGCTGTATCGGCTCCGAGCAGGGCGCGCACATAGTTCATGGTGGAGCGTGGAATATCTTCAGGCGTGTAGCGGGTGCTTTGAGCCATTTCGTCGTATTCCCGCATATTTTCACGGTGTTCCCACCAAAGGGAACGGTCAATAGGCTTGCAGTGATCCCCAACGCGCCACCGCAGCTTATTGCCGGTATCATACACAGGCTCTTTGGCCTGGGGTACGTAGAGAACCAGCACGCGCAGACCCTGGGCTCCGCCAAGGTGGTGTTCCACAATATCGGGGGCGACCTGTACCGCCTCATCAATACGCTGGCGCAACCATTCAGTATCAAGCTCGGTTCCCAGTACCGTTCCATGACTGTCTTCAACACCTAGGATCAGAGCGCCTCCGCCGGGTGTATTGGCAAAGCAGGCGACTTCATCTGCAAGTTTTGATGCTGCTTCAGCGTTGCGTGTTTCGCCGGGCAGAAGAATACCGCCAGCGCCTCGGCGTCCTGCTTCCTCTTTGAAATCTATGGATGCGCTCTCCCGGTTTGCGTGAAGCTGCCCGTCTCGATACGAAGCAAGGATTTCGGCGACCTGTTTTTCAAGGTCTCGCCTGCGTTCTGAAAGTATCATGCCGTCTCCACAACAGTAGGTTTCAGGGTGGTTGGAGTGTTCTTCTTGACCAACGTCACCATCAAGTCTACCTAAAAACACAAAAAGTTGTTAGATTAAGGATGCTCTAATCTAACAACTTTTCGCACTTTGACGGAAAACTGTTAGATTAGCACCCCGCTAATCTAACAATCTCCCGTGTAGTCTCGTGAAAACCGCGGCAAAACGGGCACTCTTACCCGCGAAATACCGGCGGGCAGGGGCAAGGGGCTAGTTTCTTCTAGTCCCCCATCGTCTTGCGATGCTGCGCGCCAGGGTTCTGCAGCCCGTGAGCGTGCGCATCGTGGTTCTTCGTATCGGCCTTGGTGCGCTTGAACTTACTGGTCAGTGCTCGCGTAACCTTGGGTCCGTGAGAGTTTTTCTGCTCGTCAGACGTAAACTTGGGGGCACGCGGAGTAAGCATCAGCTCAGCTGGGAAAAACGCGGGAGCATCACCAAACGCATTACGGGCGCTCTTCACCACGTCACGCCCCAGCGCCAAGTTTGCGCCGCCGCCGACCACCGCACCCACGCCAAACGGCAGGGCACGCCCCAGCAGAGCTCCGCTCTGGCGGGTCAAGAAACGCTTGATAAACATATTGCGAATCGTGCGTTCCACACTAAAAGTCTTGCCCGCCGACTTACCGCCCAGCAGCATGCCCCACCGATTGGAAACACCGCTCGCCTTCCCGGTCTGCAGCAGCACGGTATTCATCAGCTGCGAGCCTTCTTCGCCGAGCATAATCGCCATCACCATCGAACGTGCAACCTCGGGGTTCTCCACGTGCACGCCGTGCAGCTCAGCCACCGCTTGGGCGAACAGCGCGGTCCTTTCCAGGTACCCGCCAACCGCGAGCGCCGAAAGGCTCATCGAGGTCACGGTTCCGATTCCGGGCACGAAGGCGGATGCGCCCGTCACCCCGCCGATCGCGGTCACGTCACGCAGATAGTTGCGTTCAAGGCGCCGCAGAATCTTTTCGGGGGTTTCATCCGGATGCGCCGCCCGCAAACTTTTCACCATCGACAGCGCCAGGGGGCGCTGAACGCGCAGAACGGTATCAAGCGTTTTGGTGAGTGCCGGGCGGGGATTGCCGTTATCGTCAAAAAGTGACTTTTTCGGGTCTAGCATAATGTCAGTAAAGCACGTTTTGACTCAAAGTAGGTACCGCATCCTGCAAAAACGGTGCTTATTCCGCCTAGCGAGTATTCCGTCGCGTTCATGACACGCCCCTGGCCTGGAATTTTAGTGCGTCAAGAACTACTTTCCCCGGCTCTACCTGTGCACACTACATATGACATAAATCTTGCCCGCTAACCCATCGGTACGGTATCTACGCCCAAGCCCAGACCTGGTATCTCAAAGCGGCATAGCTCTTTCCGCCGTTTATCTTCGGCAGGTTTCATAATGGAGTAAATTTCACGGTATGACTTTTTAGTTCGGCTTTTCGCCCCGAGGGCTTAGAATTGAGCTAGGTTACACAACACACTCGTTCACTCAGGCGCTCCGACGCGTCTTCTGCGGTGTTCAGCAATGGCTCTAACACCGGCCTTCACACAGTAAGGAACCTATATGTCTGCTCCTGCTTCGGCGCGCTCGCCACTGGCGACTCAGGGCCTCGGTATGGCGTATGCTATCGGCGCCATCATTTCGGCACAGTTCGGTTCTGCGCTCGCTAAGACGATGATGGGCGATCTGGGCGCGTGGGGCGTGGTGGCTCTGCGCATGATCACCTCGTCACTTCTGCTGTATCTCTTTTTCCGCCCACAAGTTCGTCAATGGACGCGCCCGCAGTGGCTTGCCGTGATCGTCTTGGGGGTTGCGCTTTTCGGCGCGAACGCTTTCTTCTATGTGGCAATTCAGCAGGTTCCGCTGGCGATCGCGGTGGCTATCGAGTTTATGGGTCCGCTCGTGTTGGCAACGGTTCTTTCGCGAAGAAAACTCGACCTGATCTGGATTCTTCTTTCCTTTACCGGTATGGCTATTTTGACGGCAGAGTCGCAGTCAAAGCCCGAAGATTTTGCACTGATAGGTATATTTTTCGCTATTCTCACCGCCGTTTCTCGTGCCGCCTATATTCTGGCAACAGAGCGTGTGGGCGCCACAATTCCGGGGATGGGCGGTATGGTGATGGGCAATCTTGTCTCCACACTCTTAGTTATCCCGTTCCCCTTCTTCATCACGGGCAATCATTTAGGGAAAGTTATCACCGACCCCGCCTTACTGGCGCTTGGTTTTGCGATGGGACTTCTGGCATCCGCGCTTCCCGCACTGGGCGAGATTTCGGCGCTTCGCATGCTCCCCTCGAATGTATACAGCGTGGTGCTTTCGCTGGAACCTGCGGCGGCGGCACTGGTGGGCGTTATTATTCTGCAAGAACCCACCGATGCGGTGCGCTGGGTTGCAATTGCGCTGCTGATTACAGCGAGTATCGGGATCACGATATCTCACGCTCGGGTGGAACGCCGAGCCCTTGAGGAAGGTACGGCAGAGACAATTACGCACTTCCTGCCTGGCGCGGTTGACAGCATCGGTGCCGATATTGTGCAGAAGACCGGCGTGATTACCCTGCCCACCACCGAACAGATCAAGCTCGACCGACAAGCTAAAGAAACCCAGTCAGAAGGCTCCTCCCCAACGTAGAATATCCTTCACATTTGGGGTATGCCCTAGGTTACAACAGTACGCAGGCTGCGTTACCATTATTCGCATACCGCCGCCTGTTGTCGTTGTGATCCCCAGGAGGTTCCTTGACCAGCCTCACCCCTCATAGTCGCCGCAAGCGCCCCACCGTCGGCATCATTTTTGTGGTCATCTCATGCCTTTCTCTGCAATTCGGCGCGGCTTTCGCGGTGCACCTTTTTCCGCTTTTTGGTCCGTGGCTCGTCACAACACTGCGTCTGATTCTCGCCGCAATCACGGTAGGAGCGGCGGTCTGGATTGCCGGGCGCTGGCGGGCGCATCGGGCAGGTGCACAAACCGCATATATGGCAGTACCCGCAAAAACATCCGACGGATTCTTAGGCTGGTCTTCCCGCCAGTGGCGTGCCATGCTCATTTTTGGTGTCACGCTCGGGCTCATGAATGGCTTCTTCTACAATGCGCTGGCTCGCATCCCGCTCGGGCTGGCGGTGGCGGTCGAGTTTACCGGTCCGCTCGTACTGGCCTCTATCCTCACGCGGCGTAAACGCGACCTAGTGTGGGTATTCTGCGCGGCGGCAGGCATGGCGGTACTCGGTTTCGAGGCGGTACACGGGCAGGAAACGGACCTGCTGGGTGTACTATACGCCCTGATTGCGGGCGCATTCTGGGCGCTCTACATTCGCTCAAGCGCCTCGGTCGGCGAACTCGTGCCCGGTGCAAGCGGACTCGCCGTAGCAATGGCCGTGGGTGCCATCTGCGTGGTCCCCGGGGCCCTGCTTTTCCCCGGCCCCGTAGCGCTCTGGAGCGTTACGCACGATACCCAACTGGTGCTCTTCATCATCGGAACCTCCCTGCTGGCATCGGTCGTACCGTACAGCAGCGAGTTGGCAGCCCTGCGGCACCTTCCCGAACAGGTCTTCAGCGTGCTTCTCAGCCTGGAACCGGCGATTGCGGCGCTCGCGGGATGGGCGCTGTTGGGCCAGGAAACCGGTCTGATGCGCTGGGTTGCGATTATCCTGCTGATCACAGCAAGTATCGGAATTACCCAAACGACTGGGGGTTCGGCGAGTACGGACGAGGTCTCGGGTTCTTACCGGAGGAACGAGCCTCCCGAGCATACCTCTCCCCTACCGCTGCCGGAGTAGACTGCGGGATACTACGCTGCGTGCCGGATCGGTTCTGCAGCAAACGGCGTTTCTCGGGCGGCTATTGCCCGGCCAGGTACCCCAGAAAATCCCGCAGTTCTTCGGTACCCAGCACCTCCGCCGGATGCGGTCCCCGCGCGAACAGCGCATCGGCGGTGTCTTCGTCGAGTTCGCGTGCGGTTGCGATCAGCACCAGGTTCCCCTCGTGTTCACCGCTCAGCATGGAAGAATCGCACAGGCACCACACATGCTCGAACGTGTCCAATAGGGCGCGTGCCTGCTGTTGGAAGAAGGGCAGCCCGGCATCATCGCCCACGTTCACGGCGAGTACCCCGCGAGCGCTCAGGAGCTCACGCAGCTCGGCGTAGTAGCCGGCGTTGGCAAGGTGTTCGGGCGCATCCATGCCCGTAAAAATATCAAGAATAATGGCGTCGATCCCGCGAAAAATGCCGTCGTCGGATGCGGCGTGAGCGCAGAAAAGCGTGGGAATTTCGGGGAGTACGGCGCGCGCATCCGCAACCACGAACTCGCACCGGGTACCTGCGGGCAACGGCAGCACCTCGGTCACAAACCCCATCAGCTGCGGCTCATAATCGACAGCCACTTGCGAAGACCCCGGGCGCGTGGCCTGCACATAGCGGGCAAGCGTGAGCGCCCCGGCCCCCAGATGAAGAGCCGTCACGGGTTCGCGCGGCGGTTCGAGTACATCCAGCACATTGGCAATGCGCCGCAAATACTCGTAAAACACGACGGTCGCATCAGCAGCATCAACATGGGATTGTTCGGCACCGCCGATCTCAAGCACATAGCCGTGCTCGCTGAATCCGTCCTCAAGAATGCGACCGCGCTGGCCGCTCACACTCAGATGAACGCCCAGCGCGGCACGCTCTCGCTGTCTTTCATCCATCACGAAAGACTAGCTCAGCCCGGCTGCTTTCTTGAATTCTTTGACCATATCCTCAGCGGAGGTCGAAGAATCCACATTCTCAAGAGGCTTGTCGTTCACCGCAAATTGGGGGGTGCCCTTCACGCCGATCTTTCGGCCGTACTCAAAATCGCTCTTGATCAAGTCGATGGTTTTTGGATCAGTCATGTCGGTCTTGAATTTCTCCTCCTCCAGCCCAAGTTCCTGAGCATAGCTGAGGAGAACTCCCGCAAACTCGGTCTGCTCGGTAATATTCTTCCAGCTGTCCTGAGTTTCAAAAAGCTTATTCGCCATCTCCAGGTGCTTATCCTGAAGTTCTGCCGCCTGCACGGCCTGCGCGGCGGCAATAGCATTCTTGTGAATTTGGGACAGCGGCATATTGCGCACGGTCACATTCATGGTGCCCTCAAGATCCTTGGCGACCTTCTCATAGGTGGGTTCGGCCTTGGCGCAGTAAGGGCACTGATAGTCGGTGTACAGGGTCACGGTGGGCGCACCCTGCTTGGGGGTGTTGAGGTGGTATCCAACCTCGTCACGCTCGCCAACTTTGGTAGCGGTCATTTTGGCGGAGTCACCCGAGGCTGAAGCCGAACCGGATGCGCTTGCCTCTCCCCCGGCGCTAGCGCTGCCGGAAGCATCGCCCGAGGGAGCGCTGCTTGCTGAGCCGCTTGAGCTGGCGTTAGAGCTTGAACTACCGCTTGCGGATGCACTCGACCCGGAATTTGAGGTCGCGTTACCGCATGCGGAGAATACGACTGCGAGAGCGGGTACCCCGAGCGAAAGCGCGGTACGGCGATTGAGCATAGATGTCATGAGGGTTCCTTTACCGTAAAGATAATAGACTTACTTTTCATCCTCCCATATATTGCGGGGGAACGCACCCCTTTCGAGTTATGGGTCATATTCGCCCTACCCTGTAATCTCTGCTAATATTGGCGATGGTATAAGCGCCATATAGGTCGTATATCGTGTGCCTCCTTAGCTCAGGGGTAGAGCATTTCCCTCGTAAAGAAAAGGTCGTGGGTTCGAATCCCACAGGGGGCTCCATTCGCACGTCACTCTGGTACAAGAAATCCCGGTCCAGCCGGGAGGTGTCCAGGGTGGCGTTTTTGCTGTTCTGGCGCGGTTTTTGCGAGGCTCGGATACTCGGTCGGCAGCGGTCCGACCTACGAGCATCCCTGAGACCCAGAGAGCTACGGCAATCGGGTCAGGGGAGGCTTCGTCGCCGGTTGCCACCAAATAGGACACCCCATATCAAAAGGTTTACGGTGTTTGGCTGAGACCTATGTGTGAGCTGGAATCCAATGTGAAGGCGCTAAGCTTGCAAATTGTAACTACTAGTATGTACAGTTATGGTTATGGACAGCAGGACTCGACTTGTGGAGGCAACCCAGGATCTCCTATGGGAACAGGGGTATTCGGCAACCAGCCCGAAAGATATTATGCGCCGATCAGGTGCTGGTCAGGGCAGTATGTACCACCACTTCACTAATAAGCAGGAACTGGCCGTGGTAGCTCTAGAATGCAGCGCCCATTCCATGCGTCACGACACAGAAAAGCTGCTTGCGACAGATGGTAGTGCTTATGAAATAGCAACAGCTTATCTGCGTCGACAGCGCGATGTTCTAAAGGGGTGCCGCATGGGAAGAATGACATTCGATGCCGATGTCTTGAACACCCCGGAACTCATCGAGCCTGTCAAACGCACGTTTGTGTGGCTGCTCGAAGCTCTCACAGTACTCTTTGAGCGAGGCAGAGACCAAGGCGAGTTTGCAGCAGACATTGATGCCCGCAATCTGGCTTCACTGGTGGTAGCAACAGTACAAGGAGGCTATGTGCTAGCACGTGCCACACGAGATACGGATGCCTTTGATGCGGCGGTTGAAGGGGCTGCTGCGCTCCTACGCAAGGCCACAGTACCTCTGACTACCGAGGCGTCGGATCATTCTGAGTGAGTAACCACATGAGCTAAGAAGAAATGGGGAAAGACGTATGTATTCAATGCAGTACCGTGTCCAGCTTCCAACGAACTACGATATGGAGATCATCAGGGACCGCGTCCGTCGCACTGGGCACTTGATGGATGGATATCCGGGACTGGAATTCAAAGCTTACCTTATCCAGGAGAAAGCCAAAGGAGCCATGGAAAACTGCTACGCACCATTTTACGTCTGGAACGATACAGAGGGAATGCGATCTTTCTGCTGGGGAGAGCCTGGGTACTCATCAATTGTGCGCGATTTCGGCCGTCACCCCATCCAAGATTGGACAGTCCACAAACTCCTCAAAGGAAATACACCTCTCACCCAAGCACGCAGCCTCAATATCCAAACTGTCACCCTGCCCGAGTTTACCGCACCGTCTGAAATCATAGAGCCCCTGACTGCGGACTTCCTTAACGGACAGAACGCTAACACGCTCTGCCGCCTGGCCGCAGTCGACATCACAACTTGGAAACTCATCCAGGTTGAACTCAGCAGTGCCAACCCCGACCACGCACAACCGAAAACCACCTCCTATGAGGTCCTCCACGTCTCGACCGCCGATATTGACTCCCGCTGATCAGGAAACCACTCAGCACGAACCCCAACTTTGCTGGGAGGTGTTCGGGCGGCGTTTTACCTGTTCTGGGACGGTTTTGCAGGGGCGGAGTGGTTTGACGCCAGACGGTCTGAGAGTTAATGGTTATCATCGGTTTCTGATTCCTAAACTTTCTTGCTAGAGCACCTCAGCTGGCCCACCTATCAAATAGCCACCTGCTCTTGGTAAGGCGAAAATATCCAGGATAGACACACAATAAACCCGATTACCCTTGAAAACCCGTACAATAAGGAAAAGAGTTTTACCGTTTTGTTTGCACTTCGAGAGGGGCATCATGCGTCATAAAAAACAGACCCAGCGTTTTGGGTTGGTATTCGTGCTTCTGCTGATACCGTGTTGTGCGCTGTGGTTCTTTTATCGATGGATTTTCGGTGAAGACACCATTATTGCCGTTCCCATCGTGCTGGGGGTTGTGACCTCCTATATTTGCGCCTATGCCTTTACCGGCGGCAGGACTCCGTACAACTAGCCGCCCGCAGCGAAGCTGTACCGCACAGAGAACACGTGAGCCGCGCATCCTAACCTGAGGCAGGATGCGCGGCTCACGTTTATATGCCAAGACTTTAGACGTTGGCGCGCTGGGCGTCGCTTTCGGTCTTTCCCCACAGCCCGTAGACTTTGGCGAGTTCTTTAACCTTCTTGGCGCGCAGGTAACGCGGCAGATATGAACCGTCGTGCGGCCCGTCAATGGGAACATCAAGCATTTTGTGCGCCTCGGCGATTTCGTGGTCACTCGGCGAGAATGCCTGGTTGATGGTGTCTGCCTGATCGGAGTCAAGAGTGAGTTTTCCGGTCATGCCGTGGGCCGTGGCGTAGGTGCAGGCCTCGGTGAGCGCCGCCTTGTACTTACCCACGGATGGTCCGTCAATAGGGCCAGGAATACCGCCCAGAGTTGAAGCAATCACGAGCTGCGAGCGCACATAGGCGAGCGCCATGGGGGTGTCGCTGGAACCGGTATCGCGGCGGTAATCGCCTGCTCCGAAGGCGATGCGGAAGGTTCCGATAGCGCTGGCGATTTCGACGGCGTTGTGCACCCCGAGAGCCGATTCAATAAGCGCGATGATGGGCGTTCCGGCGGGCAGTTCGGAGGCGGTGCGGTCAATATCGGTCGCGTGTTCTGCGGTGGCGAGCATAACGCCGCGCAGACCTTTGGTGTTTTTGAGGGCTTTGACGTCTTTCCACCAGTGCTCGGTGGTGATAGCGTTGATGCGCACCCATGCGACCACGCCGGAGTTAAGCATTTTGACGACTCGACTGCGGGCTTCGTCTTTTTCGTCTTCGGGGCAGCCGTCTTCGAGGTCTAGAATAATGGAGTCTGCTTCACTAGCGAACGCTTCTTCAAAGTCTTTTTCGGCTGAATTAGGGCGCACAAGAAGCCAGGAGCGAGAGAGACTGGGGCGTAGCTGGCGCGCACGTTCATTGCGATGGAATTCGAGCATTGGTTGGTCTTTTCCCTGATGTGCTGGTGTCCGAGCTTTTAGTGTAGGTGTCTGGTCCATGATGGTTATACTAAGCTCAACCTTAGTTAAGGTTCTAGTTACCTCATGTCATGTGGGGTTTTACGCGGATTTATATGGTTTTATGTTGGATAATTCGCGACGTGAAACCCTCAAAAGACACTAAACCCCCGAAATTATCGGGGAAATCATACGATGCTCGTAACTACACAACTATTCGCACATCGCCGCTAGTTTCACGTTTATGACGTTAAACCGAGATTGTCTGCAGAGACAGGTTTTCGTTACGCGCCTGTGCAGCTTTTTCATCACGTGCACGGGCGATCAGGCGTTCCGCATTCTCGACATGCTCAACCACACTCTGCACGCGGCGTTCCACCGTAATCTTGCGGTGGCACTGCACACTGCACTCGCCAAAGCACCGCGCCATCGCCAGCGCCTCAGCGCAGAGGGCTACCGCATTACCAGCTTTTGAGAGCGCCCGATGCAGATCCGAGAACGTACCCTCAGGGGAGGCAGGAATATCCATGCCGTCACTGGGGGCAATACGCTGCGCCTCCATCGCGACGGCACGAACCCGCGGAATAAGATCGGCAAGAGTATTCGCATCCGGCACGATAAGTTCGATCATCTCGGTATCGGCAAGGCGTTCAAGAACCTGATGGAAACGATCAATACCGCGAATAAACCGGTCGTGCGCACGACGCCAGAGACCACGCCCAAGTTCCGCGTCATCACGCCGTGATTGCAGGAAATCTTTGAGTCCCATAGCCCCTCCTCATGCTCAGCCGGTCGTGCGTCTAGAAAGCTCTATATACTTAGGGTACCCTAAATCTCGTTTTGGTGACAGGATGTCGTACAAAAAATGTTGATATGGGATTAAGCTCTCGAAAAATTCACGCATTTAGCCCAGTTAAACCGGCACAACACGACTTACATCACACGCAAAACAACCTTGCCGCGATGCTGACCAGCATCAAAGTACTCATGAGCCTGCGACGCCTGCCACCACGGGAATTCACGATCAAGATTCGCCGAAAGAACGCCGCGCTCAAGCAACGGTAACACGTTCTCATGCACCCCTGCCATAATTTTTGCCTTCTCATCCGCAGACCGTGATCGCAAAGACGTACCGTGCACCGATAGGCGCTTCGTCAGCATAAGACCCAGATCAAGTTCCGCGCGGCGGCCACCCTGCACAGCAATCGTCGCCAGATGCCCACCATCGGCTAAAGACCGCAGATTATCTTCCAGGTATTTCGCGCCCACCACATCAAGAATATAATTCACGCCGTGACCGGCACTCTCACGCTGAATCACCTGACGAAAAGACTCCGTACGGTAATTAATCGGATGCGCCCCCAACGCCCGCACAGCCTGAGCCTTTTCGTCATCACCGACCGTCGCAAAAACCCGCACACCGGCGGCGCGCGCCAGCTGAATAGCGTGCACGCCCACGCCCCCGGTACCGCCATGCACCAGGAGCGAAGTCTGCTCATCTTCCGCCGGGTTATTCTGCGCGGGATCAAGGCTCATTCCGCACAGAAGCACCAGATTCGAGTACACCGTCGCGGCGACCTCCGGGATGCACGCTGCCTCAACCATGCTCATACCCTTGGGAACGGGCAGGGTATGGCGCACATCTACCGCCGCATACTCGGCGTAACCGCCGCCAGCAAGAAGCGCCATAACGCGCTCGCCCACCAGAGCGGGATCAACGCCCTCGCCCACAGCCTCTACCACACCCGCGATCTCAAGACCGTATACGGAGCTTGCCCCCGCAGGAGGCGGATAATGCCCGCGCCGCTGCAGGGAATCCGCCCGGTTCAGCCCGGCGGCATGCACCCGCACCAAGACCTGCCCGGGTGCAGGGGCGGGAATCGGAACCTCAGAGAGCGTTAGAATCTCTGGATCTCCATGTTCTTTCTCGACAATGGCGCGCATAGTAGCCTCAATAACCTTCTTATCTGTATCTTCCTGCACCGAGATTAGCATGTGTTCTCGGGGCATACCGCAATGTTCAGATTTACAGAAAAGCATAGAACATGAGATAATCGGCGGGTACCTTTTCCGCCCAAGGGCGGAAAATACCGGGATGGTTGTCCGAGCGGCCGAAGGAGCTGGTCTTGAAAACCAGTAGGCGGTAACCCCGTCTCAAGGGTTCAAATCCCTTACCATCCGCACACTAAAACCCCGCGATGCGCCTGAGTTTTTCAGGTTCCTCGCGGGGTTTTATCTACAGTCACTTACCTCGCCACAAAAGACAGCGCAATACTCACTACGCTCAATAAGCCACCACTCATTGCCCAAGCCTTCCGCAACAGCACATGTTTGCCGGTGCTTCCTTTGAGGCTTTCTAGAGCAAAAATAGAAAGCGCCAGAGCAATTATGGCGTAGACAAGAGAGAAGTTTTTTATGGTCAAGCTGGCAAGCCCGAAGAGGAACCCGGCAAGTGAATTCCACATGGCGTCCCTCTTTGCCCGAGCAGCAGGTTCCTTGTTTTGCGCGTTCTGTGGAGTATGATCAGACATTCTGCTCCTATCCCATGAATGAGTCTTCACCAAGTTATAAGGTCAGAAAAACTTCTATTTACTGTACAGGGTTAAAGGATGAGTGCATTCTTTCGACATGCGGTTCTCAGAATCTGCCAAAGCCCCAGAGTATGCAGTCACCGCCTACACAAAACCCCGCGATGCGCCTGAGTTCTCAGGTGTACTGCGGGGTTTCGGCGTAGAATCTGCAGGTTACGAGACCAACCTTGAGAGGAACCACAGCACAATATCAAAGACACCGAGGATACCCCCGATAAGCGCCATAGCGGTATAGCCAGCATTCTTTCCCTTATTAGCAATAAGACCCCTAATACAGTAAACTACAGCGACAATGCCAAAACCGATGGCAAAAATCCCAAGACCTGCAGCGCCTAGGGCAAGGGAAGCAATGGAACAAGTTTTTGCGTTTTTCTCTGCTTTAATTGCTTCAGGATCAATTGTCGGCGGGTACGGCTGCTGGTAACCCTGCTGAGGGTATCCGCCCTGCGGGTTCTGCTGGGGCTGGAAGTTGTAGTTTTCGGACATTACTATCCTTCTTGGGGTAGACGATCCTATCGTTGGACATAAGATCTATTTCATTATCGGCTTTATTTACTGTACAGGGTTAAAGATAAGTACACGCTTTCCAACATGCCGTGTTAACAAATCCGTACCAACACGGCATACGCGTTAAAGCGCCCAGATCATGCACGATAAAGCCCCGCTGTCCTCCCGACATCGGGATTCCGCGGGGCTGCATCTGTAAGCCCACGGCTGCTACCGAGTGCTGGCTATAGCGGCTATCACAAACGCCACCATCGGAATAAAGAAGAACAGAGTCTCAATCGCCCCCAGCGACAGGGCAATCCAGCTGGTGGCAAGGCCGCCTCCGGCGGGAACTCCGGCGCGTGAAGCCTGAGCACCTTTAATCGCGCCCCAGATCCCCAAACCCAGTGGAATCACACTCGTAACCCAGAAGAGGGCGAGCACCAAACCAACAATGCCCAGCGCTAAAGAGGTTTGTGCCGCCTGCTCACCGGCAATCTGCTGCGGGGTTTTGGGGACAACCGTCATCATGGGCACGGGCTGCACATATACCGGCTGCTGATAGTAGTGTTGAGGAGCAGGCTGTTGGTAATACTGTTGAGGGGCGGACTGGTGATAGTACTGCTGAGGAACAGCTAGTTGATAGTCTTGCTGTCTAGGAGTGGGCTGCTGTTGGTTCTGATAAAGCTTAGTGTATTCGGGCAGAGAGTCAGAGAGAGGGCGAGTTTTCTCGTAGGCGTCCTCACCCTGATGGGGGTTTTGCGACTGAGATGGTTGCTCTCCTGCGTGATGCGCAGACATAACTATTCCTTTCGGTGACAAGAAGCGACAACTAGACCTGCCCACTGTCTACCTGCTGTAAGGAAATATCTGGGGAACCGTTTTCAGCCTGCGTGAATGGGCGTGGCAATAACTCTAACTATAGCGCGTTGTTTTTCGCTCATGGGGGAAGTTTGGTCGGCAATTCCGAATTGACCAGCCTGCTTACTCCCGATATTCTTATAGGGATGCACTCGTTTTGTGCACCGTGGAGACGTGCCAGAGCGGCCGAATGGACTTCACTGCTAATGAAGGGTCGGGGTTGAACTCGACCGGGGGTTCAAATCCCCCCGTCTCCGCCATAGAACGAACCCCCGAACCGTAAAAGGTGCGGGGGTTCGCTGCGTCCTAGGTGCGTAAGGCATCAGATTTTGCAGTCTGTCTTATGATGCAGCTTTGTTTCCGCCTGGCTAACCTTGCCCTCCTCCCGGTCGAAAAGCTGCGGTTCAGCAGAAGAGAAGGCGCGGGCGCAGTGTGCCGACTGCGGATAGGATTTAGAAGCTCATAAAGTCGATAAGGCGCGCATCCGCACCATCAAGAAGCGCCCACTCCCCCGGCACCTCAAAGACTGCCACGGACGAAGGCGAAAAGCCATAGGAAGCGTCCATCAGAGAATTGTAGTCAGAGTCGGGGCTCGCAAGCTGTAAGGTCACATCTTGTACCGCAGGCAGATGCGACACCACCATAAGCGTGCGTACGCTCTCAGAAACCCCGTTAATGCGCGCCAGTACCCGGGATGCAGGAACCTCATACAGACCCTCGTCCAGGTGCGGAGTAGGTGCCTGCTCGCCGAGCGCATCTGAAATCCAGGTGGTGGTCTGCCGGGTGCGCAGCGCCGCCGAAGACATCAGCTGCTCGGGAATATAGCCCTTCTGCTTGAGCCAGGAGCCCGCATCCGCAGCCTGACGATGCCCGCGCTTAGTCAGTGGGCGATCGAAATCATCCATACCCCAGTCGGCTTCAGCATGACGCATGATAATCAGGCGCTTAACGTCTCGGAGTGAGTTCTCAACCATACCTTCATAGTACAACGTAGGCACCCCGATACGCCGGGTTGCCGCGTGATAACGCGCCACAAAAACGGCATGTGAAAACCCCGCGCTCTTAAGAAAGAACGCGGGGTTTCGAGCGTAAAAAGTCTAGATAGAGTATTCGGGGGCGGCCCACACCACAACTTCGGGATGCTCAAAGAACCGGTACCCCTGACCGCGCACGGTACGCACGGTTCCCGAAAGACGCCCCAACTTCGAACGCAGACGCCGAATATGCACGTCAATGGTGCGTTCGTGGGGATGCTCGTCCCCGGCACTCCAGAGCGACTCCAAAAGCTCATCGCGCCCCACGGTGCGGGTGGAGTTCTCAACCAGATGCGCCAGAAGCTCAAACTCTTTGAAGGTGAGCATCAGCTGTTCCCCATCAAGGAACACCTCACGACGTGCCAAATCGATCAGAACGCCATTGGAACTGGGAGTTGCGGGCTGTTCGGCTTCACGCGCCTGCTTGTGCAGCTCAGCCTGGTAGAACACGGCAGTCGGATCGCCAAGCGCATTGCGCACAACCTCAAGATCGCTGCCCTCCGCATGAACGGGAGCCAAAGCAACAGCGGCATAGGATTCGGCCTCAGGTGCCAGATGGTGTGCATAGGTTCGCAAATCCTGCACAATACGCACCAGCGATGTGCCGTTGGCTGCGGCAAGTTCTTCATTGAGCCCCACATACAGCACAAACCCGCGCGCCTCGTTCTCCTGAGCTCCTGCCTTCTGGGTGCCCTGCTGATCCCCGGAGGAGAAGGTCATCGGGCGCAAAGTAGCTGCGGACCCTTGTGTGCGGTTCTGCTGCGGCACTTGACGCTTTGCAGCACGACCACGCTGGGAGATGTGGACGTATCCAGGTACTGCACCTGACATTGTTCAACCTTCTCTCAAGATTTGTTGCGTACGGGTCCCTTGATTCTGCATAATGCGGAATGCTCAAACGCCGCGCGGTAAAGGCGGCGTTTCCTTTGCTATCAATATTTCTATTATTTGACTCATAAATCAAGCAACTTGGGGTATCTGCGACGTTCTGCTCGCAGCTTCACACCCTCGTGAACTTTGATTCAGTGCCGGGAAACGACGCTGACAAGCACCGTTTCTCCCTCATATTATACATGGAGATTCGGAACCGATACCCCAAAAAGCCGCGCGCTCAGAGCCCCTGACCGCATACGAACCGGGCGCAATTTCCACGTTCTGGAGCGGAGGCTCCCAAGGGTACCGGCGACTCGTACACTACTAGTGTTTTTCGCCGCACTCGCAGATGCATGTGGAGAAAGGGGCACACCGCAGTATGAAGGTGACAAGGAACCGACGCCCCGCGTGCAATCTCAGAATCAAGTCCCAAAGCACATGTTTGCGGCACCCGACGTCTAAGACCGCCCACGCGCAATCGTCAGACCCTTAAGGATGCGCTACTGCGCCAGCCCATAGAGACGGTCGCCTGCATCGCCCAAACCGGGCACAATATACGCCCTTTCGTTCAGACGCTCATCTTTAGCGGCAAGGAACAGGTCAATATTCCGCAGACCCTCAACGCCCTTTTCGAGAGCCGCAATACCTTCGGGGGCAGCAATCAGGCAGACGCAGGTGATGGATTCGGCGCCACGTTCGCGCAGGAATTTAATAGCCTCAATCAAGGTGCCGCCGGTGGCAAGCATAGGATCGAGCAGGTACACCTGACGACCGGTCAAATCTTCGGGCAGACGTTCGGCGTACGTGACAATATCGAGGGTCTCTTCGTTACGGGCCATACCCAAAAACCCGACTTCGGCGGTAGGTACCAGGCGAGTCATGCCTTCAAGCATGCCTAACCCGGCGCGCAGAATCGGCACAACCAGGGGCTTCGGATTAGCGATAACGGTTCCCATCGTGCGCGCCACCGGGGTTTCGATAGGGCGTTGCTCAACCCGAATCTCACGGGTGGCCTCATAGGCGAGCAGGGTAACGAGTTCATCGACGAGCTGGCGGAACGTGGGTGAGGGAGTGTTTTTATCGCGGAGCACACTAATCTTGTGCGCCACCAGCGGGTGATCAAGAATCTTAATACGCATACTCTCAGTTTACTCTGCCTGCTAGTGCGGGTGCTGTTTGCCGGTTACTACAGTTTGCCGTGCGAGTGATCCAAAAGGTACTGTACCCCACTATTGGTTTCGATGGATTCCTCAAGTTTTCGCCGGTCATCAGTGCTATGCGGTTGAGCCCAGCGCCCTTCAGTTATGCGAAAAGCCAAGTGGAAAAGGGATAACTGCGAAGAGGTTTTTAAGGGGCGGATAAGAGTTTTTCTGCCCCGAAAGTCTTTAATGATGAGCTTATCGCTGTGTGGTTTAAAGATGTACTCAGAAATATCTGTATAGGGTATATTCTTCCTACGCCCATAAAATTTTCTCACGGTAATGCCTTGGGAGTCTATGCGCACATACACATCACTGAAAGATTTGTGAATATATAAGAACAGAATAGAGAAAATAGCTATAATTACCCAAAACATGGGAGCAACAAGCACCCTAGGACCTGACATTATCGATCCCCATATCAAGAATATAGCAACCAATAAACAGATAATATCAATGACCAATACAGAAATTTTGTATATCCAATGGAGCCGAAATATCACCTCTTTCTTTAGCTCAAAAACAGGAGGTTTTGTGCTAATAAAACGAGGTATTACTGAAGCTGCCAATGATATAATGACAACAGGAAGAACCGGTATAAGGGCTCGTATTAAATCTGTCAATTCCATAGCTATACCTATATCACCGTTCTATAACACAAGGGGACCAACTCATAAGAATTTCACGAGCCTTCTCAGGCTTATCAATAAAGTTCTGAAGCAGTTGTTGGTCTTCTGGATCTGCACTTTTTGCCCAATAACCATTCTCAACCCGAAATGCCAGTTGTGGAATCAACGAACCAGAACCTGTTAGTAAAGGGTCAAAACGCAAGGTTTTTCCATGATTAGTTTTCACTACAAGCCACGTAAGACCGTAGATTCCCCGTGTCTCGTATGAAAACTTTGTAATGTCTTCGTATGATGCATCATAAGAAATTGACAATAAATTACCCCAAGATATACCTTCGGTTGTTGTCTGTAAGTAGAAGTTCTTGCGATCCAAATATAGCGCCAAACTAATATACCAACCACCGCTTACCAAAAGTAAAAACCAAACTGGAGCATTTTTAAAATTCGGATCATATTTAACGAGCAAGATACTTATCAAAGTCATTATACCACACAACACTAAAACTACCTTTGATATAAAACCGAAAAAACCGTCTTTAGTTCCACGGTATGGAAATTTATAGCATAAGTAATTCCAATTTCTATGCCCCTTAATAATTAATACACAAGATAGCATTTGAGTAACAGCAAGGACTAAAGCTATATTTAAT
The DNA here is from genome assembly GCF_001809115.1 of Rothia sp. HMSC071F11. NCBI lineage: Bacteria > Bacillati > Actinomycetota > Actinomycetes > Micrococcales > Micrococcaceae > Rothia > Rothia sp. HMSC071F11. The sequence continues at coordinate 1,361 of NZ_KV795754.1, read as the reverse complement.
ATCATTTCTTTAGACCCTTCAATAAATAACCTGCGGTATCTTTTGCTACACTTTTAGTTTCGGCTGACGTGCTACTGCGACCTGATGCTTTCAACATATCTTCACCAGATTTACGAGCTTCCTTGGGCTTCAGAGCCTCACTTAACCCAAGATTCGCATTAGCGGTACCATAAGCACCAGCAGCATTAATAGTCCCTTTAACTAATGCTTGCGAACCCCTACCCATATTCGGAGCAACGCCAGTAATACCACGATTCAAGCCGCCAGTAAATGTTGACACCATAAAACCAGTCCCAGCGCCCGCAGAACCAGCACCAAGATATGCAACGGGATCAAAGTTTCCACTTGCCATTGAGTTATAACGGTAAGTTTCGGCAGTACTTACCCCGTTAGACACAGTGCCCTTAGCAACATCTTGTGAATACTGACTTGAAAGTGCTTTCCTCATAGGACTTAACTTTTGTGCCTTTTGCTCAGCAATTACCCCCTTACTCGCAGCTTCTGCTGCTTTTTTACCTTTACTTGCTACGTTGGCAGCTTTAACGCCTCGTTCCACCTTACCAATAGCTTTCATACCGGTCGCTGCGATACCACCAGCAAGACCTGAAACGCCACCTATTAAGGCTTCACGCCCAATCGCAGACCAATCCAGGTTTTCCCTTCCTTCAAGCTTCTGCATGAACATCTCAGACCCTGCCCCTAAAAGAGCACCGCCCAAACCACCAGCTAAAATACCTATTGGACCAGCAAACGAAGCCACAGACAGCAACGCACCAGCAACTATCATGGTACCGGCTAATACCCATTCTCCGACGTTGCGAACACCTTTCCAGAACTTATCGTATTGTTCTTGCGAGTATTTCTGGAACTCATCCGGCGACATCGGCTTCAGACCCCACGGATCCATCAGCCCTACCGGGTTGTTCCCACAGAACGCATATACATCCGCGAAGAAACCAGTAC
>NZ_KV795754.1:0-298 GCF_001809115.1 Rothia sp. HMSC071F11 | reverse complement strand
ATACATCCGCGAAGAAACCAGTACCCGGCACCTGGGCCAGCGGATCCGTCGAGAGGAAACGCTTCGAGGCACCATCAAAGACGCGGGCACCCATCACATCCAAACCGGCAACACGCACAGACCCGGCACCGGTAAACGAGAACCCGTGAGCTGACCGGCAGCATCATAGGTATACACCACCAGTCCGTCGGCAGATGCGCCCTGCCTGTTAAGTGAGGACGAAGTTTTTAGCCCACGTGAAATCCCCCGACACACTCTGCCTACTACGGAACTCGGGCCCGAAATCAGGACCACCAGC
>NZ_KV795753.1:0-377 GCF_001809115.1 Rothia sp. HMSC071F11 | reverse complement strand
TTTGCTGGATATAAAACGCATGACAATGATTCACCATAGAAAATACTAAAGGACCTGCCAGAACGGTTGTGATGATATAGAACGTTATATCAAAACCTTTTATTACCGAGTGATAGGTAGGTATGGCATATATTCCTATCAAACATGCATAGCTAATCATGAAAGCAAGCTTAGGTCGGTGTTGTTTGACCCCGAGCACGGGCTGACCCATCGTACGTTTCAGCGAGGGAACATTCCGAACGAAAAGACCCGCCAACAACCCAATCAACGCAGGAGGCACCACAACCTACCTTTCTCCTAGAACCCGGCAAACCTACCCCTTTATGAGGGACGCTCCGCTTTCTCTAACCGAGTCACCGATGTCAGCCCCGGAGAAC
>NZ_KV795752.1:0-203 GCF_001809115.1 Rothia sp. HMSC071F11 | reverse complement strand
TAAAACTAGTCCGGCGACAACCTACTCTCCCACACCCATCAAAGTGCAGTACCATCAGCGCAAAGAGGCTTAGCTACTGGGTTCGGAATGGAACCAGGCGTTTCCCTCTCACTATAATCACCGAAACGTGGAGGCGAGGGGACTCGAACCCCTAACCCTCTGCTTGCAAAGCAGATGCGCTACCAATTGCGCCACGCCCCCGC
>NZ_KV795751.1:0-622 GCF_001809115.1 Rothia sp. HMSC071F11 | reverse complement strand
GTTATCCGGCTTAATAGGTTTCGGAACATTCTTCGCCGGATGCTCGCGAGTTGCGGGCTCATAGTTCCCGGCGGAAGTGTCAAATTTCTCGAACTTGACCTCACCGCTGTAATCGTCACGTTTCGACGAATCAGAACCGCCACCGCCATTAGAATTGCTGGTTGAGCATGCGGCAAGAGCAGCCGCCGCAGAACCGGCGCCGATCACCCCAAGAGCGGAACGGCGGGTCAGATAATGTGCTGGGATATTCATAGTATTCCTTTCGGAGCCTTGCTTATGCCCGGATAACAATAGGGTATCCATGTTTAGGGCAGAGAGCATGAACGCTTCTTGTGGTTGGTTTACCTCTAACTATCCTGCCATGCGCCATGATTTATGCTTGGGATTGCCGCAGTATTTTTGTATATTCTCAGGTTTAGATCTCCCAGCTGATTATTTGCTGGTACGCACATTCGTAATCGTGAAAACCCTTAGCGCCTTTATTTCTTTGCTTCCGGTGTAGGTACGGGTGTGGGGGTTAGGTCTTCTACGCGCATCCTAAAATGTGAGAAAAGATCAGTTCTTTCGGGGGCTCCCACGATCTTTTCGGGAACGCTCACCTTACACCACCAGCGGCCGTCAC
>NZ_KV795750.1:0-206 GCF_001809115.1 Rothia sp. HMSC071F11 | reverse complement strand
AGGGGAATCCTATTACGTATACGGAAATGGATTTCATGGCTCCTCAACCGAAGATTGGTGAAAACGGTGAAATTGAGTTGAAGCCTAACGGGAAGCCTGAGACGACTCGTGGTGATGACCGGTTGATAGTGGGTAGTAATGGCAGTATCTATTACAGCCCGGATCATTATCACACGTTTATCCTGATAGTAGAGTAAGGGAGAAAA
>NZ_KV795749.1:0-245 GCF_001809115.1 Rothia sp. HMSC071F11 | reverse complement strand
TCTAACCGAGTCACCGATGTCAGCCCCGGAGAACCAAGCTGCACATTCTTCAAGTACACCTTGTAATACCCTCCCGGTTCAATGGAGGCCATATAATCATCCATTGATTGATCCTTATTCGGGGAATCTGAAAGCGCTAATTTTCCACACTCCCGAGTCTCAACCCACCCTACCCGGGTATAGTCGGTATTGCCTGAGAGATCACCGCCAGCACGGTATTCTGCCCAGGCTTTCTCGACCGTGCA
>NZ_KV795748.1:0-328 GCF_001809115.1 Rothia sp. HMSC071F11 | reverse complement strand
TAGACGGTGTAAATCTGCGCGATAGTCTTTTCCCACGGGTTATTCGCGGCCGCCGCACTGTATTCTTCGGCGCTCACCAACTCGTTTTTGAGGGCAGAAATCCTGTGCCCCACGGCCTTGGGGGCAAACTTTTTGGTATCAAGGTTCAGCTCTTTGATAATGAGCGTAAGCAGGCGCTGCGAATCCGCCGAGTCGTAGATCGTGAAGGTGGATTTGAGCCCGAGTGCCTTGGCTTCTCGGCGCAGCACGCGCACGCAGAAACTATGGAAGGTGGAAATCCACATGTGCTGTGCACGCGGGCCGATCAGCGCTTGGATGCGCTCACGCA
>NZ_KV795747.1:0-8555 GCF_001809115.1 Rothia sp. HMSC071F11 | reverse complement strand
CCAACCTTATGAATCAACTTCTGACCCTTCTCCTCCGGACTCATCTTTTGGTCTAAACCGATAGATATGGCATCAGCACCATTACTAGTAATCCAGTCATTAGCGTAATTACGAGTCCAGGGGTTATTTAATTTGCTGGCTGTTTTTCCTGTTTCTTTTGCTAAATCTGATGAAGCAGTCATCCCTTGGTTCGCACCACCACCAACTGCACCAAATACAAAACCACCAGTAAACCCCATGCCAAAAGCCGATAGTTGGTCTGTACCATTCCAATTATCAGTTGTTGCGGCATATTTCACCGAAGAAGATGTACCATCTTTTACGCCTTCTTGGAGCCCGCTGCCTATTACCTTAGCACCAAGTTCATCAACGCCGCCTTCGAAGGTTTTACCGTAGAGTTTGTTACCAACCCAATTACTCGCCCCATTAATAAACTTACTATTCCTGAACGCAGAGACAAGCTTGGTGTTTCCTATACGGGCAATACCAGCGTTGATTTTATCCGATGCTTTCACACCCATTTGTACAACACGAGAGATTTTACCCGCTTTCTCTGCCGTTGCTAGGCCCTTTGCCACAGTAGCGCCCTTCGCAAAAATACCGCCGACTACACCACCGGCACCACCGGCAAGACCGCCAATCAGAGCATCTCGACCAACAGCGCCCCAATCAACATTCTTACCTTCCATCTTCTGGGTAATCACCGACATACCGCCACTCATCAAGGCGCCCGAGGCAGCACCCAGCAGCACCATACCCAACGGTCCCGTCGCCACGGCAGCAACCGTCAGCGCAAGACCTGCTGCTACCATAATCGCACCAGCGGCCCATTCGCCAACATTGCGTACACCTTGCCAGAACTTATCGTATTGTTCCTGGGAGTACTTCTGGAACTCATCCGGCGACATCGGTTTCAGACCCCACGGGTCCATTAGCCCTACCGGGTTGTTCCCGCAGAACGCATATACATCCGCGAAGAAACCAGTACCCGGCACCTGAGCCAACGGGTCCGTCGAGAGGAAACGCTTCGAGACGCCATCAAAGACGCGGGCACCCATCACATCCAAACCGGCAACACGCACAGACCCGGCACCGGTAAACGAGAACCCGGCAGGAAGTATAGATTCCCACACACCGCTATCATCCGCACTCGAGGTACGGGGAAGACCGGGAATATTCATCCCTTGAGCATCCGGTGCAGAACCCAGCATGGGCGGCACAGCCCACGGGTCAAAACCACCCGCAATACCAACCTGGGAGAAACCGCCGTCAGACCCGGGAGCAGGCATGCCGCCAGCACCTAAGATCTGTGGCATAGCAGCATCCGGATCCCACAACAATGGCACCGAAACACCATTAACCCCGGCTACCTGGGCAAGTTCACCAGTCACATCAGTCACCATACGAACCCGTGATGCAGCTTCACCGCCGTGAGCAGTCACATACGTATCCGTTACCGAGGCCAACCCGGAGTACGCACCCCAAGCGTACTCACGAACCTGCTGTACGCCCCTGTCATCGGTAATAATCTCACGAGTACGTTCACCAGCGGCATTGTACTCATACGTGGTCACTGTCGTGAACGTATGCTCCGCTGTATGGTCGGCTGCAATAATTTCGGTGAGTTGGTTCAAACGGTTATACGCAAACGAACGTTCACCCGACAGCACCCGCGAAGGCTCCTCAGATTCGCCCGTGCCACCAGAATGACGCCAAGTGCGCTCAGAAACCATGAGCCCAGCCTCAAACACCCATTCAAACTCCAGATCACCAGAACGAGAACCCGTCAACTGGCCGGCAGCATCATAGGTATACACCACCAGCCCATCGGCAGAATCCAAGCCCACAATACGACCCTGCTCATCACGAATAACCTCGGTACGCTCAACCGAATCCGCCTTCGCTGTGTTCTCGCGCGAGTACGAGCACACCAGACCGGACTCACTATCAAACTCCCAGCGCGAGAGAATGTCGCCTAACTGGGCACGGATCAGCCTGCCCATCGCATCGTAGGAATACTGCGCCGCCGGGCTCTCACGGTGAGCATCTTGATCAGCGCGTGACATACTCACCACGCGACCAGCACCATCGTGGGCAATCGCAGTCTCACCGTACGGGGTCACCATGCGCGTACGGTAACCGTCGGCATCGTACCCCAACGTGAGTGTGTACGCGCCCGTGTTCGTGAAAGTATTCAACACCTGAACCTGCGCATCTACATCCGCCGTGCCAGAGCACGGACCCGCAGTATCGGTTATCACGCCCGAACGTGAACGCTCCATCAGCAAACCGCGTGCATCATACACAAACCGATGCTGTACAAACGCATCCTCAGACGCGCCAGCTTCAAGGGCCTGAGCACTAGCGTAATCGCGCACCCACACGGTACGACCCTGATCCTCGACCCCAAACTCGGCAGCCTTCACACCATCAACACACGTATGCGCCAGGCGGCCACCAGCAGCGTAATCATAAGTATGCGTATACTCGCGTACACCATCATGAGCACGAATCAGACGACCGGCAGCATCATAGGCGTACTCCTGCACCGACTCATCATCCGTGCCCGCAGCCTTGATAACACGCACCAGACGATCTAGCGCATCGTACTCATAGTCGGTCACCTGGCCGGCAGCATCGACAACGCGGCAAACCTGCCCGGTTGCGGTATACGAGAAATGCGTACGGAACCCCAAACCATCCGTTGCCCGGATAATCTGACCGGCAGCATCGTACTTAAACCTTCGCTGCCCAAAAGAACTATCGCGCACACCAATTAAGCGACCGCACAAATCGTACTCGTACGATGCCACACGCGCACCGGCTTCCACACCGGCCACTCGACCACACACGTCATACGTGATCTTCTCAACCGTACCGTCAGGGTTAATACGCTTAATAATCTGCGAAGCGGCATCATACTCCAGGCGAGTTATCGCCCAAGCAAGAAGGCTCAACAACCCGCGAAACCCCCTCTTCATCGGTGTAACGCTCAGGAGCATCCAGCCCAACGGCATGAGAGATCACCCGCCCGGCCCCATCATAGTCGTAGGTCTCGATACGGCCTTCAGCAGAAATTACCCGCAGCACACGCCCGGCACCATCACGTTCACAACGGGTCAGACCACCGGCGGCGTCAAGAATCTCAACCGGGCGACCCGCAACATCATAAGTGATGAACTCGCTTTCGACATCGGCCTTCTTCGCAGAAGACCCACCCCGGGCACGTTTCTGCTCAGACGTAACCCGACCGAAAATATCCGTGTGAATGAACGAGGACGAGAACGCATCCGCGATCTCCTCAATACCGCGCTGACGATCTACCCTGCGTTTAATTTCAACGCCGGTCGCATCCGTCACCGACGACAACTCGCCGTTCAAATCATAGGAATACCGGGTGGCAGCACCGCTCGGGTCAGTAGCCTCAACCAACTGAGACAAACCATCATAAACGTAATTCCATACGGCACCGCTGGCGGTAGTGAGGCCAACAAGGTTACCCCATGTGTCAAAAGTTCCTTCGGTCGTATGACCTAGCGGGTTGGTGACACTAGCGATTTCTCCGCCTGCATTGTAGGTAAACCGGATGGTAGCACCGTAGGGATCCGTTACCGAAGTAGGAAGATTTCCACAACCCCCAGACGTATTGGTGCTGTTACGTACCAGCGAGGGAAGGGATTCTACGGCAAACTCGGGGTACGCAAAAGTCCAGCGGGCACCATCTGCGTTTTCGATACTTGCAAGCGCACCTGAAGAATTGTACGTCGCCGTACCGCGACGACCAAGCGGATCTATAACCCCAATAACACGTCCGTGGTCATCACGTATCAAGGTTGTAGTATTACCCGCACCGTTTGTCACGAGGACGAGATCACCGTAAGCATCGTACTCGAAGGTTGTGGATACACCCGTTGGCTCAGTGACTCGGGTAAGAAGACCCCTATCGTCCCAGTCATAAAGCGTCTGAGCACCGTCTGCGTCAATCACAGCGCTTGGGTTTGGGTTCACCGAATCCGCATATTCATAGCTCACGGTCATTGGCGTACCCAGATTGCGGGGATCACGTGCATCCCGCACAGATACGCCGGTTATGCGATCGTGTTCATCCCACCCGTAGGTGTAGTCGGTACCCTCGGGAGTACGTTCACGCTTCAGCCTGCCTCGGTTATCGAATACGCGCGCAGTCCTAGAACCATCGCGCTCAGTAATACCCACACGGTTTCCGAAAGAATCGTACCGCATGGTCTGTCGGCTGCCGTCGGTGGCGGTGATTCCGATCAAGCGTCCCTTAGAATCGCTTGTCCAGAGGTTAGAGTTATCCCCTGTTTCAGCATCCGCCACAATAGTAACCAAGCTCGGGGTATAGGTGTACGAAACTTCGCGCCCATACTCGGTGAGCTGGTGAACTACCCGGCCCAGCTCATCGTAGGTGTTGGTAACCTCTACAATCCCATTGGCGTTGATAACCTCACGGATAAGTCCAGCATCCGTGTGAGTATACGAACGGACACCCGCATTTGTTGCCACACTCGTCAGATACTCACCCTCATACGAATATTCGGCAGCCATTAGCGGCGTATCAGCTTCGGCGCCAGTCGTGTTGTAAGTATAAGCACTAATCGGGCGATGCTCGGGAGCCTCAGTGCTTTGACCTAGCTCTTCGTAGTCCACACGAATCCCGCGCTGGGATCCTGGATGCACCAGATCTGTCACCCGCCCCTGCGCGTCGCGGAATGCGACCACAGTATTTGATGGGTGCCCATCAGTAGCACTCACCCAATCCCCAGAAGCGCTGAACCCAAAGGATTCGTGAGCATTATTCATCACGATCCAATAGAAGGGTTCCTGCATGAAAGCTTGAACTGCGGATTCATCTAAGCCACGAGAATTCTTGAGCTGTCGCTGTGTTTCACGCTGCAAGGCTTCGATACGCGCATACGCATCAGAGCCCAGTTCTGCCTTTGTCAGCCACCATGCTTCCCCAGAGGCACGCGCGAATCCTTCACCTTCACGCGCGAACGTGAGGATGCGCCCATCGGCGGTAAACCATGATGCTTTGTCAGCATCAAACTCAAGACGCTGATCCAGAGTAGAGGACCATCCGATGCCAAAAACACCCGAAGGAATATCTTGCGAGTTAGTCACAGCCAAGCTGTTATACATACGTTTCAGGTTCAGATTACGCGCAAAAGTTCCCGGGAAAGAAAGGTCGGTTTCAGGCTCAATGAAGTTACCCGTTGCCACGTTTACCGGATCATTTGCGAAGCCGGAAGTAGGGATTTCGCCCGTGACCTGAGCGGGATGAACCTCGATTTTCTGAACCTGAGGAGCACCAGTTCCACGCTCCTGCATACGCTGATCCAGATACGCATTCGAGACGGTTTTGATGTTACCGGTGCCAGACCCAGCATCCCTAAAATCCTGGGCAACTCCAGAAACCCAGGTATTGACCTGGTTGCTCTGTTGAAGCCACCCCGCCATGCTGTTGATTGTTTCGCTGATATCGAGCGACCCGTGATGGCACGAACTTGTGTAGGTGTTTAGCGCATTCGTAATGTCGGTATGCTTGAGCCCTGCTTCGTTGTCGTAGGATACACAGGCAGTATTGTAGCCGTCGAGGTTCTCTGGAATAGCAGAGGAAGTGCCGCCGGATGCATCAGGGGCGCCAGCATTGACATCGCGCTGCGGGGCAGAGCCGGGCTCAGCAGGTTTCGACGGGTTGGGAGCATAATCGGGACGGTGTTTGTTGAGAACAACACCATCCCAAGTTTGCTGCAAACCGTTGCGGTTCTCCCACTCCCGGGCTTTCTTACGGTTTTCGTTTTCAACATGAGCGCACTCTTTGATGTAATCTACCAGCTTCGCGCCATAACGGAGCATCGTCACAACGTTGGCGGAGTTATTGGCAAGTTGTACGTGGCACATATGAAAGTCGTGGGCGTATTTGCCCTCAAATTTATCTCGTGCAGTATCAAAAAGACCGTCTCGCCCGCCCTGCTGGGTTTCGATAGTGTCTGCGGCAGAATTCAGCGCATTTCTGAGGTTATCGGATGCCCCATCATCAAACTGAACGTCAGGCATAGCGCGCGGCTTATCAGCCGTGCCGATACTCATATTGTCGTCAACAGAGCTTTGCGGAGGATCAACATGCTTGAGCTCAGGCATAGGCGCCGGCTTACCGCCCAAAGAACTTGGTGAACCGCTGTTTTCAGGGGCGATAGGTTCAGGGCGGACGTGCGGCATAGCTGCTCCTTGTGTGGTTGTAGTTATATCAACGTAGATATAGTTAATGTTTGTGAGTGTCACAGAACACTGTATAGGATATATTTACCCTAACCTTCACATAAGGGTTAGTCAAGGATATTCGTCATGAACAGTACATTTAGGCGCGGCATGTCGGGCTGCTTCGTGTGTGAGGCGGTTGCCGAATCATGCATATACGGGAACGGACATGCACCGGTCGAGTACAACCAACCTGACCTTTAAGGGGTGATGTTTAGATTTCTACCTCCGGCTGTGTAGGCGCTGTACTCACTCACGGGAAGTCCTGGCTTAAGGGTCGAAATCATAAGTTATTGGTAGGAATAATAGGGATAAAGAGTATAAGGGGCCTTGGAGAGTAACAGCAATGGGAAACTATATTTATTATTCCCTCATCTTTAGTGGCATCGTTATCTGTAGTTACCTCTCGTATCGAAGCGAGAAAAAACAAAAGAACTACTATCAGAAAATAACCTCAGCGTATGCCATGGGCTGGGGTGCCACACCGTCCTCGCATCGTGTGCCAAGAACACCCGACAAGGCAGGAGAAGACTCGTCTGCTGAGGGAAGTGCTGCGCATGAGAACGAGCGCTCTGATACTTTGGGAGAAACTCCTGAATCTGTTCCTGCTAGGGATGTCGAGGGGTTTGTGGAGAGTTTTACGAATATTGTTCAGAGGCGGCCTTTGTTATTCCCTATTGCAGGATGGGCCATGATGATAACAATCATATTTTTTGTAGGCTATATTATTCTAGCTTTTATTGCGAGAAGGCCTTCGGAAGAATAAAAACACGACTCTACGATAGGTATTTGAGAAACTTAAGGAAAGAAATGATTCAGGTTCTTGGGGTAGGAAGCCTCGCTCTTTTCGGCATATCGTGTATATTTCTACTATATGCTCAGCGGAACTGGAATTATCGGAATTTGAAATACCCGTACCGGGGCACAAAAGATAAGTTCCAAGGAATTCTTGCTAATATTATACTTTTGCTATCGTCTATCCCTGTTATCATTCTTTCACTCATAGGAATTTATATCCCAGAATACCCTGGGACAGTTATATTTTTACCAGCGATGAATGTAGGGTGGTACTCTGGTGTTTATTATTACCTGAGTCGAAAGAATTTCTACCTGTGGACCACCCCGGAAGGGTTTTCATGGTCGAACACATGGGGTAAAAAATATCAAGCAACCTACCGAAACATTCATAAATATCGGTATTACGCCCGTGAGGGAGATCTGACCTGGATGGTACTCAAAACACAGCACGGTACATTACGCTTCGATCCCAAACTCACTAATGCCGGTCTTTTGATACCTCAGCTTGCCTTCCGTCTCACAACAGGGTATTGGGCTCAGCATGATCACTCAGACGATCAAGACAAAATCCAATGTTTTTATGACGATCTAGAGGAAACACAGGACCTTGTAATGTCTTACTCTGGTCTTACCTTCAAGAGTGAGGAAAGAATATAGCAGAAGGTGCATTCTCAGGGGATGCTCTCATCTCTGTAAAATTCTTTTTAGATAAACAGGATGACCCTCATAATAATAAGATTAATAAAAACATTCTGGTAAGGAGGCGATAATAGTGACAGATATTATCAGGCTTATGATACCTCTTGTTGCTGCAGTACTACCTTCGCTGGGGGTATTGATAGCTTCTAAATTTGTTACTACTAAAATAAACTATTATAAGCTTGAAGATGTGGTGACATATCGCCTTAAAATAGTGCATAAAATTGCTGCTGTTATATCATATATATTTTTTGTCTTTATAGTATATATCTATATAACTCTTTATTTGTATGCTGGACTGGAATTTGTGACCGTATGGCCGATATGGACCCCTTTGGTAATATATATCATGATTATTATACATATTTTTCGTAATTATAGATATTCATATATCACTATTGATGATGAAGGTATTACATATAAGGTTTTTATGGGCAGAAAGAAATATATTCCTTATATGAATATTGCAGAGTACAATCTTAAGCCTTACCAGGATCGTTTTATTTTACGTAGCAGTACAGGCCAAAAAGTCGTGGTACGTCCTGTTGGAATGTCTTTGCAACAGCTCCTGTTCTATGTTTCTTTCCGTGTCACTGAGGGTCGTTGGCCTCGTCTGGATTCAAGTATTGATCGCAAAGCTCTAGAAGACTCGCTTGGTTCTAATTCTGGTGTTCTATACCTGCTGGAATATCCGTGCGAGAAGATAGAGTAGTACATGCACCCGCTAGTCCACTAGTCCTTAAGGAGAAGGGTCAGAAGTTGATTCATAAGGTTGG
>NZ_KV795746.1:0-384 GCF_001809115.1 Rothia sp. HMSC071F11 | reverse complement strand
GTTCTCCGGGGCTGACATCGGTGACTCGGTTAGAAAAAGCGGAGCGCCCTTTATAAAAGGGTGGGGAGGGTTCTTTGGGCTCTAGGAGAAAGTAGGTTGTGGTGCCTCCTGCGTTGATTGGGTTGTTGGCGGGTCTTTTCGTTCGGAATGTTCCCTCGCTGAAACGTACGATGGGTCAGCCCGTGCTCGGGGTTAAACAGCACCGGCCTCGGATAGCTTATATCGCTGGCTATGCTTTGTTGGTAGTAACGTTAGTCCTTACCCCTATATTTTGTGGGGTCATGTTTGGTGATTTAGGCGCTTGCTTTATTATCATGTTTGTTCTTGGCGGTCCCCTGGTGATTCCGTTTGTGAATCATTGTCATGCGTTTTATATCCAGCAAA
>NZ_KV795745.1:0-202 GCF_001809115.1 Rothia sp. HMSC071F11 | reverse complement strand
GTGAATCATTGTCATGCGTTTTATATCCAGCAAACCGTCTCGGGAGTCTACTGGCGCAACTGGCGGTGGAAGATCCGGTATATGCCGTATGAGAGTATCAGCGAAGTACTCTTGCAAAGTAATGGGAAGAACGGGTACCTTCGGGTACGCAGCCGCAATATCAAGAGGGTACGGCTGAGTTTTGATCCGTGGCAGTTTGATG
>NZ_KV795744.1:0-206 GCF_001809115.1 Rothia sp. HMSC071F11 | reverse complement strand
ATCTTCTCTACCCATCCGGATTTGCATCAGGGGTATGGGGCTGAGTTCATGCTTCAGCTGATTGAACACATGGTATATCACTACTCTGATCTTCGTGGGTATATCTATGAAGAGTTTCCTGTGGTGGTGGGGTACGGCGTTGGTCTTCCGTCTTCGTATATTCCACAGTTTGAGGAGCTGATGGGTGCTGAGAACGTGATGATTGC
>NZ_KV795743.1:0-8050 GCF_001809115.1 Rothia sp. HMSC071F11 | reverse complement strand
CACGGTATTCTGCCCAGGCTTTCTCGACCGTGCAGTACTTGTACTTCCCCTCACTATCATCACGCGAAAGAAAATATAAAAACGCATAAAACTTACAGCAACGACAAAAATAATACTTGTTACCAACGTTTCTTTAATATTCTTACATCTCATAAATCTCTAAGACCTGTTTACATAGATCCTCACAATACTATTTTCAGTACCAGGAAAGAGGACAATTCTGGGAAGCCCAAATTTATAGCTCTTCCCTTCCTTTAGTAGATTATGATAATAGTTTGCGTCTTTCTCACCGATATCGGACCATACCATCTGAGGGCAGTCCGATGACTCTATATGCAGACTATACGTGGTTTCTGGAGAGTTGGCTGATACCGAATCATGTCTTTTGACCTCGGTTTTGGTAACAGTGCATTCCTTAATGATTGGATTATTCTTATTGTGAGCCGAAACCCCAAAATATATACCAAAAAATAATAAAAATCCCAACGGCACAAGCACAATAATATATTTCTGTCGGAACCATGAAAGATTTGACTTTAATAGTTTTATCATTGTGTAATCACCTTCTTAAATTTTTTTATTCTATTATAAATAGTGCCATGAGCGTTATTTATTAATGTAGAAGCACCCTGCCCGAGACATAAAAATAACGGCCCTTGACCCTGTGTCCACGTATGATGGTGAAATATCAAGACCAACCACCACCCATACGCGTACAGGTAGGAACCGTTGCCTTCACACCGTACCACGGGCTTAACGGCATAATTCGCCACCCCACTGAACATATTCAACACGACCCTCACCAGGAACAGGTTAAACATCAAACCCCATAAGCTCACCCTCACTCAGGGGGTGAAATCCACTCTACGATACCTGCGGCACAACCACACCGAAGAAACCCTCACCAAAGACTTCGAAGTCTGGCAACCCACCATCAGCCGGATCATCACCACGATTGAAACAGTGCTGCTGCATCTCTTAACACCAGCGGTACCATCCGTGCTGATACTTTGTCGAAGGCCACCGGTACCGTCATCGTGGACGGCACTAATCCCCACCTACAACTGGCACGCCCCAGGAACACGCCGAGCAGACCGTAAAATGCAGGACCCATATAAGCGACCCCCCCCTCACCGTTTCTTCTAGTGAAAATAAGTTCTCAGAATATATGCCTAAGGGGTGTGCTCGTGCAGAATACACGAACACACCCCCTCCTCTCTCTAAAAGATAAAAACCTCGTTTCTTTTAGGGACGCTCCGCTTTCTCTAACCGAGTCACCGATGTCAGCCCCGGAGAGTTCAACTGTACATTTGTCATATACACCTTGTAATACCCTCCCGGTTCAATGGAGGCCATATAATCATCCATTGATTGATCCTTATTCGGGGAATCTGAAAGCGCTAATTTTCCACACTCCCGAGTCTCAACCCACCCTACCCGGGTATAGTCGGTATTGCCTGAGAGATCACCGCCAGCACGGTATTCTGCCCAGGCTTTCTCGACCGTGCAGTACTTGTACTTCCCCTCACTATCATCACGAAAAATATGTATTGCCAGCATAATAACTACAGCAGGAACCACAAGAACAAGAATAGAAACGAGCATTCCCTTCCATCCCTTGGCATTGCGAACGCTTTGTTGCACCATTGATAACCCTTCTAGCTTCTACCGCAGTATTGGGGGAGTAACCAACTGACTATAATCATAATTCTGCACCTTAATCGCCGCGATCTGCAGAGAATCGCTAGCTTTCGTAGCTGCTGTCTGAATTCCCTGCACCGCATTATGCGCCGTAAGTTGCGGATTCTTCAACGCAAATGCAGCAGTTGACCGGTAATATGCTGCATCTTCTTTATCCATCTTCACAGCAGTCTTGACACTAGATTTTACTGCATCTTTCGCCATACCTGTTCCGGTCTTCTCTACGGCAGTACGTGGATTGAAAGTACCTGAAGGAGCTGTTTCCATCGTGTACTTCGATAACTCCCGAGAACCACCAGCTACCGCATCTGAGCCGACGGTACGGAGACCAGACTGCACCCTACCCATCGTTGACCCGTCAGCATAGCCTGGCACACCTAGCTTAGTCTTCATCTTACCGCCAACACCAGCGCCAAGAGCGCTACTTCCAGCACCAGAACCGAACTTTCCGAGCGCTTCTAAAGGATCCCGACCGCCTTTACTGACATATTCCACAGTATTACCGACACCACCACTAGCAGCGTTTTGAATAACATCTTGGGTTATTTTACTATCAGCAACGAAGTTGCCGACCTTCCCCAGCTTCCCCAGCTCTTTAAGCTTCGCCAGGTTCGTGAAACCACCACCAATAGCACCTGTGACAGCGCCAGTAATAGCACCCTTAATAGCCTCTTGACCAGCCTTACCCCAATCAATAGACTTACCTGAGACCTTCTGCTCCAATGCATACATACCAGCACCCATCAAAGCGCCCGAAGCCGCGCCAAAAGCAGCACCGCCTAAAGGACCTAGTCCAGTCGCCATAGCTCCAAGAACAGCGCCAGCGCCAATCATCGCAACCGTAGCAGCCCATTCACCGATGTTCTGCCACATCTTCGCGCGATCTTCTCGGATTTTGTTCAAATCCTCCACACTAATCGGCGACAAACCCCACGGGTCTACTAGTCCCACCGGATTATTACCCACCAGCGAATACGGGTTACCCACCCAACCAGCACCAGGTACCGGCAGAAGCGGATCCCGAGACGTAAACGACCTACTCACCGGGTCAGCCACCCGAGCGCCAATCAGTGCATACCCACCAACCGTGAGTGCACCGGAAGCATTAATACCCACACCCGGCACGGCACCAGCAACGGCAGCATCAGAACCCGTCAGAGGTGTGGTTGGTAACTGGAACGGATCCAACAACCCCGCCGGGCCAGCTAGCCCCGGCACAGAAGACACCCCAGCATTCGAGGTGAAACCACCCAGAACACCGGCACCCCCGGCAAGCACAGACGACGAAGTACCACGCACGCCAGAACCACCAGAAGCAGGGGTACCCAGCATGTTCACACCCGTGGTCGGCACAGGCATCTCGCCCACACCCACCACGGTCGGCACCTCCGCCGTCGGGTCCATCACCACCGGAGTCCACCCCGAAGCAAGAGAGGAAATACCGGCAACCTCACCGGCCACTCCGGCAGCCACCTGCACCCGAGCACACGAACCACTATCCGCTGTGGTCATCGAGGCAATACTACCCGCCAGGCTATACCCCATCGTCACCGAAGACCCATCCGAGGCAACCTCACCCGTACGACGACCGACAGCATCATAGGAATACAACCGCACCAAGGTCAGCGGCAGCCTCTCAACCGTGCGCCCATCACCGGCAAAATTCAGGTCAACATGCTCAGGCAGTTGGGCTGTAAACTCGCTAGCGTTCCCATCGGCGAGGAACTCTCGCACCTGCTTAGCATCAGAATCGGCATTACCTGCAACACTAGTGGCGGTGTAGGTACCAATCGCACGCACCTGTGCCGCATCATCATACGCCAGCACACGCACCCAGCCAGCAGCCTCAGAGGCAGCATTATCGGTAGCGTCTTCACCAGTAGTAGTGTTTCGGGTGTATTCTTCGCGGATTAGGCACCCAGCGGCATCCCACACCCAAGACATCCGCTCGTTTCCACGGCGGGCAGATACTAACTGACCGGCTCCGTCATATGCATACGTAATCAGCCCGGCGGCAGAATCTACTCCCACAATCCGGCCAGCTTCATCACGAATAATCTCAACCCGCACATCGGCAGAGTTATCAGCATCCGCAGCGGTTTCGGTGTACCCCGTTATCGCGCCGTGACCGTCATAGGTCCACGAGCGCACCGTATCGGCTACCTGCGCCCGGATGAGCGCACCGGCGGCATCATAACTGAGCGAAGACTGCTCACCCGTATCAGTATTCGTGATAGCACTAATATTCCCCACCGCGTTCCGCGTGTAGGCCAGTGCGCCATACGGACTGGTAAACCCAGTGCGGTAACCGTCG
Source organism: Rothia sp. HMSC071F11 (assembly GCF_001809115.1). Taxonomy (NCBI): domain Bacteria; kingdom Bacillati; phylum Actinomycetota; class Actinomycetes; order Micrococcales; family Micrococcaceae; genus Rothia; species Rothia sp. HMSC071F11. The sequence goes on along the minus strand of NZ_KV795743.1, from coordinate 4,035 downwards.
GCATCATACGCATACGACAGCTCATACGCACCACTACCGGAAGCGGCAGACTGGGACTCGCCCCACGAGCGTGCTACCGCGGTGATACGTCCGAGCCTATCCAACTCGTACCGAGACACCCACGGCAGGCTTCCGTCACGGTCATCAGCAGGAATACTGGCGGCATAGTCAGTCACCGTCACCGACCGGGTACGGTTATCACGATCTACCCGCAGCTGTTCGGTACCATCCACCGAATACGCACATGCCGCACCAGAGCTGTCGTAGCCCCACGCATGTACCTTCTGGGCTGCATCAACTACACGCAATACACGACCAGCAGCATCGTACTCATACAAGGTTATAGCGCCGGCAGGATCCATCGTCTTCACCATGTTCCCGAGCACATCGTACTCATAGGTGGTGATACGCCCAGCAGGATCCGTCACCTTCGTGACATTGCCAGCCTCATCGTAGGTATACCGGGTAACACCGCCAAGACCATTGGTGACTTCGGTGACCTGCCCGGCGGCATCATAGCTAAACTTGCGGGTTCCCCAGGCGGCATCTCGAATGCTGCGCACACGTCCACACGCATCATACGTGTAGAACACGTCCCCGCCAGAACCGCCAATAACCGAGATAACCCGCGAGTTTGCGTCATACGTAATCTTCTCGCTCATACCGGGCAGATTCCGCTCGGTCAGGCGCCCGTCGGCATCATAGGAATACCGAGTTGTAACGGCCTCGGCGGTTTCAGCGCCCTCAGTAACAGAATCCAAACGCCCACAGCTGTTATACGTGTATGCGGTAATACGCCCCGCAGGCGAAACCTGACGCACAAGCTGGGAGGCGAGGTTGTATTCGTACCGGGTCAGACCACCTTCAGCATCCAGGATTTCTACCGGGTTACCGGCCGGATCGTAAACCACCAGTTCGGCGGCGGACTCGGGGGTATCGGTTTTTTCTGCCCGTGCTTTAGGAGCTTCCTGGGCTGCCTCCGTCGGGGAGAAAATTTCTTCACGCGCAACAGGGCGGCCAAGATGGTCAAACTTAACCCGCACGCCGTCGGTGCCGTCCCAGCTGGTAACGCTGCCGCTCTTGCGATCTGCCTGAGTATGCACGCGTACCCCGGTCGGATCTGTCATCTTCGTGAGCACGCTGGCGGCGTCATAGGTGTTCTCCCAGTGGCCACCGGCCGGATCAACCGTACGAATAAGCCGTGAGAGTCCATCCCACACATACGAGAACACGCCCCCATTGGGCAGGGTTACTGTGGCGACGTTTCCGTTTTCATCAAAGGTGCGTTCGGTGCGGCGACCGAGCGGATCGATAACCGCAGTCATATCACCGCTGGGTCCGTACTCATAACTCGTGCGTGCACCAGAGGGGTCAATGACTGCGACCAAACGACGACCAGCGGTGTACTCGAACTTCCAGCGGGAACCGTCAGGGTCTTGCCGCCCGGTAATATTGCCAGCCGCGTCATGGGTGAACGAGGTTGTGAGCCCTAGCGGAGTAGTAACCTGAGCGAGGTGCCCGGCAGCGGTATAGGTGAACGAGGTTGTGTTGCCCTCTTGGTCGGCAAAGCTGGTCAGGTTACCAAACTCGTCATAATTCAGAGTCATGCTGACCCCTTCGGGGCCGGTCAGGGAGGTCAGCAAGCCACCCTCCCAATTTAGTTCGGTGACCCCGCCCAACGCATCGACAACGCGGGAGGGATTGTGATCCCAAGCGTTAGCGTACTCGTAAGTAACCGTTGAGATCGGAGTGACCTCACCGGTATCAGCCTCAGCATCCGCTGCATTGCGGCGCGCCTGGGTGGCTTCATAGCGTTTCTTCGGGTCCGTTTCAAACGCCGATATAGATACCGCCGTCACGCGATCGTACTCATCGTAAGCGTAGCGGGTATCTTGACCCTCTGGGGTAACATCGCGGGTAATACGTCCGCGGCTGTCGCTGATGCGGGTTGTACGAGAACCATCACGGTCAATCACCCGAATACGGTTGCTGAACCGGTCGTACCCGAAGGATGTGCGCCCACCGTCAGCGTCAATAATTGCGGTTAGGCGGCCGCTGTCATCGCTAATCCACACATTGGCTTGGGATCCGTCTTCATCAGCAACTTCGGTCACTCCGCCGTCAAGGTACAAGTACCGCACATCACGACCGTACTCGGTATGCTGATGTGCAATTCGGGCAGACTCATCATAGGTGTTGGTCACCTCGACGGTGCCATCTGCAGCAATCACGCGGTGGATTAGCGCATTGTAATCGTGTTCGTAGGTGCGTGTTCCTGCACCGCTGGTTATGGATACCAGGTGCCCGGCAGCGGTACTGCCTGCGGGGGCGTAGGCGTATTCGACACGTTCCCCTGCCGAGGTTCGTGCTACCGCGACGAGCCCATCCACATAGTCAAACATGATAGAACGGTTCAGCTCATGCACCAGGGAGGAAATGAGCCCGTCAGCAGCGCGCGTGACCGCCAAAGTGGTGCCTTCTCCACCCGTGGAGCCAAGCCATGCACCGGTGAGAGTGAAGAACCACAGGTGACCTTGGTTATCAGAGATGATATACAGGTCAGCTTCAGTGCTCAGAGCACAGGTTTCCAGGATGAAACGCCCCATAGGTGTGGTGGCGATTTCGCTGGCACCAGTGCGAGTAAGCCAGTAGGGATCGGTCTCAACTCGCGCAAAACCCTCACCAGCGCGGGCAAAGAACAGGTGACGGCCGTCCGGCATAATCCAGGTAGCGCCTTCATCAGAGAAATTCAGGACCGTATCAAGGTTAGAAGACCAGCCCGGACCGAAAACCCCAGCCAACGGTGGCAAATCATCGCCATTACCGTGCACAGCCAAACTGTTGTACATGCGCGTGACGGCACACGAGGAAGCGAGGTTGCTAAACGCAATATCGATTTCCTCTTCGATAAAGTTACCGGTCGCAACGTTGACCGGGTCATTCGCATAGCCGCTGGAGGTAGGCTGACCTACGACGGATGGCGCGGGAACCTTGATATCTTCGCGGCTGCTTTTGATGGATTTATTATCGAGGGCAGCCTGGAGCGCGGCGTTAGAAACCGTGTTAACGGTGTTTTCACTGCCTGCTTTAGCGAACTCATCTGCGATTGTGGTTGCCCATTTATCTTCTTGGTCATTGGCGTTGTTCCATTTGTCGAAAGTCGTCAGAAGATTTTCGCAGTCGATGGTGCCCCACTTACATTTTTCTTTAAAATTAGCGGCTTTAGCACGAATATCGCCGGGGACATTACGGAAATCCACGAACAGCTGATGTGAGGTTTTTGCGCTTTCTCGCAAATCTGATGGCTTTGCTGAAGAGGTGCCACTTGTAGAACCCGATCCACCTCCGGGAGCGCCCGGGGTGGGGTGCTCACGTTGACCAACCTGGGTAGTATCAATCGTGGTGTCTGGAATATAGGGGTCTGGAAGTTTTGGAGCGGAACCCCAGAAATCATCCCAGCTTTTGCGAAGTCCGAACCAATCATCTTCATAATGCCGGGCGTCTTCACGAATTTTTTGTTCTTTATGAGCGGCCTCTTTGAGGTTGTCTACCACTTTGGCAAGCTGGTCAAGAACAGTGGCAATATCTTTACCATTATCAACGGCAGTGTTGATGTTATTGTCATAGAGTTTTGAGAAGTACCCTTTGAACTCGACCATAGCTGTATCTGCTTTGGTTCTTTGACCAGGCACTTTATCCCGAAGGTCGCGCGCGGCGTTTCGGCACGCACTCGCGAGAGCATCTGACGTAGCATCATCAAACTCTACATCATTACGGTTGGCATAGTGAGGGCTGTTGCGATCTGGCTGGTCACCCATTGGAAGATACTCCTTCGGAAGAAATAAACGGGTATTAGGTTACCGGGATAACGTTGAATAAATGGTGTACGCCCATATGGGTACGACCACGAGTGTGTCTAGAGCTGGTTGTAGGGAGCTAAAAAGCTTCCCTCGGGCTTCACCATGAGTAACACCTGGTGTTTGGCCGAGGGAAGCTTTTTATGTGAAAACTTGGTTGTTTTCTGTGTCTTATGCG
>NZ_KV795742.1:12459-13450 GCF_001809115.1 Rothia sp. HMSC071F11 | reverse complement strand
GTTCTTCCGCTTGCGCAGGCAAATGCAGCGCCTGCAAGTCCTCAGGATGAGGCTCGTTCTGGGTCCACTCAGGGCCAGCCAAATTCTGCAGCACAGAACGGTCAGGATCAGGGTCAGCAGCAGAGCGCTAATGCTAACGGTCAGGACCAGCAGGGTGCTAACGCCAGTGGTCAGAACCAGGATGGTGCTACCCAGGGTCAGCAGCAGAGTGCTAACGGTCAGGGTCGGCAGCAGGGCGCCAATGCTGATGCTCAGGGTCAGCAGGGTGCTAACGCCAGTGACCAGAGCCAGAATGGTGCAACACAGGGCGGTGCGGCACAGGATCCTTCGCAAGCTGCATCCGGCGGTGAACAGCAGCAGGGTCAGCCTAGCGCATCTCAGGATCAGCAGGGTACTAATGCCAGCGGTCAGGGTCGGCAGCAGGGCGCCAATGCTGATGCTCAGGGTCAGCAGGCTCAGCCCGGCGCAACCCAGGATCAGCAGCAGAGTGCTAACGCTAATGCTAACGGCCAGGGTCAGCAGGCTCAGGGTCAACAACAGGGCGCACCCGCATCCCAGAGCAGCTCAAACTCGAATTCTGCATCACAGAATAATCAGAGCCGTCAGAGCCAGCCCTCCGCACCCGCGAATCAGAACTCCGGTTTTATTGCGATTACCTCTGTCGATGGATTCATTGACCCGCAGAATACTGATAACGTTCTGTCTGTAGAGACTACGGGGATCGATAATACCCACCGTGTACAGTACGAGCCGCGTGTTCAGGAACTTGATGAGTTCGGGAACATCGTTAATGATGACGTTAGCAACGGCGGAGGGTCTAGTCTTGGTTCGGACGGGAGCTTCGGGATGTACGTGAGTGTTGATGGCACTAAGATTAACCCGAACCACCAGTACCGGGTCTACATTGATGTATTCGATCAGGATACCTTAACGGCGAGTTACGCGTACTACCCCATCGTGGTTTGGAACCGTACCTACATTCCGGTTGTTC
>NZ_KV795742.1:0-12359 GCF_001809115.1 Rothia sp. HMSC071F11 | reverse complement strand
TAAAATATATTTTCGGCTCAAGGGTCTTCGGGAGTATGTTTTAGCAATAGGCATGCTGTTGAAGACCCTTTGAGTCGTGTTGACACATTAGTTTATGTATATATTTTCCATCGAAACATTCATGTTGTCATAAAAATAAATATCAAGAAATAATGCTAAAAATGCTAGACCTAAACTCAATCATGTATTACATTTAACAGTATTCCACTAACCGATGAATGGAGTACAAAATGTCCAATACCCGTTTTATCCTGACCGGAGTGGGTGCGCTTGCCCTCCTAGGTGCATCCGTGGTGCCGTCCGTTCCTTCCTTTGCCGCTGAAGGGAACGCTGGTGCGCAGACTCAGCAGGCTATCTCTACGCTTCCGGGTGGCCAAAATACTGGCACTAATAACACCAATGGGAACAACACAAATATTAATACAGGGGCTAAAGTAACTTCCGTTGAGGGCGGTCCGCTGAACCCTCTGACAGGGCAGAACAACCTTACGATTACTGGTGAGGGGATTGACCTCAACAAGTCTTTTGACGGTTTAGGTGCAGAAGTCTACGAGGTTGATGCAGACGGCGACTTCACTGGCGAGAACTTAGTTCAAGACGGCGGAGGCCTTGTTGTGACGGAAGACGGTCATTTCCGTGGCACTGCCAAGGTTAAAGGCGATTTCGATCCCCAGAAACACTATGTTCTCTACATTATGAGCTACCCCGGGCACGGTAACCGCACAATAGAGGCTAAACAAGATCTGCCTGTACAGCAGGTTGACAGCAAGGACCTGCAGTCTTCCGTAACCCTGACCACCAACTCCTCGAAGACAAATATGCTCAGCAGCCACCTGAACACCAATGTCTTGACCCTGACCGGAACCCATTTTGATGACGTGAAGCAGGTCAAGATAAAAGTTGAGGGTCTGGATGAGAACGGACAGGTTAACGAAACTCTTGCCACCAAAGACGTCTCGGCAGAGATGAAGAACGGTAACTTTACTACTCAGATTCAGATTCCTGGATCCAAGATTCAGGAAGGCAAGCACTATCGGGTGCTTATTGAATCCAGCAGCGACGACTGGGTAAGGGCTGTGACTAAGGATCTTTATGGCGATACGGATGATGAGGTTGTAGGCATCATTAACGGTGCACCCCTTAGCCGCAGTGCCGCCGAGAATCACCTGAAGGTTGCTGGCGGCGGGTTTAACCCTGCAGCAGCGGCTCAGAACGGCTCCAAGGTTCGGTTGATTTTCACCGAATACAATGTTGAGCTTGATGATCCCAGCAGCGATGAGATCGTGAATACGACTGTTACCCCGAAACCGAACGGCGACTTCGAGGGCGACCTGACTATTCCCGGTAATAAGCTGCAAGCAGGAAAGAAATACGTGGTACGCGCATACCTTGAATACGCGGATGGCGGAGTCGCAAGCGACATTACCCTCAAGACCCTGGTTCCGACCACGAACTAGGCTTTATTAAGAGAAAATCTCTGTGCTGACACCCCTAGAAGAAGATAAGGTGCTACATAAACCTAAAATTTCCTTCTAGGGGTGTTGCATGGGTAAATCGACCGGTACGATTTGATAAAACCACACTATAGATGCCTTCGCCAGGAGATAGATGATGCGCGCCTTCCTCTGTTCTTACTTCGCCGGTGTAGAACCCGCCTTCAAAAATTTCTTGCGCGGCAACCCATCACAACAGCAGGTGGTGTTTATTCCTACCGCCAGCACGGTTGAAAACACAACTTTCTACGTTCAGGATGCCCTGAATGTTTTCAAAAATTTAGGGCTAACCCCCGATATTCTCGACATTGCAGAAGTTGATTCAGAAACCGCGAAGTTGCGCATCGAACAAGCTGAAGTTCTCTATATTTCGGGCGGCAATACGTTCTATTTGCTGCAGCAGCTCAAATCCAAAGACCTCATCAATTTCATTGTCGAAAAGGTGCGCCACGGCATGATGTACGTGGGGGAGTCGGCTGGAGCTATGGTCGCTTCGCCTGATATTGAGTATGCACGAGTTATGGACGACTCTGACGCTGCTCTGGGAATGTTTAATTTTAAGGCGTTGGGAATTGTCGATTTCTACCCGGCGGTGCACGAGGAAGAAGAACCTTTTGTACAGGCGGTACGCCGTATGAAAAGCGAATATTCGGATAAGCTGGACCTTGTGCCTATCAACAATAGGCGTGCGATTCGGGTTGAGGGCGGCGTTCGCTTTATCGTCTAGGTTTTCTCCATCGGGCAGAAACCCACCGCATAGTGTGTTCACCTTGAAATAGCAGACTCCGGGAGCAGTTTCTTCATTCGGGAGCGGTTAAAATGCTCCCGAATCAAGAAACTGCTCCCGCTTCACCCGTTTATGATTGTAATTCTGGTCTTTCTTAGTCTTGCGGAACCCTGAACGTGATGCAATAGAACTGATCATTCCAGAGCAAGCTGGTGCTTGCATCCTCCATGTCTTCGGGTATCAGTGCCTCAATCTCTGAGAGATCGAAAGTGGCGTTCTTGTAGGCTTTACGGGTGAGGACGTTCTTCTTGTACTGCGAATCGATGTAGTCGGAAGTTTCGTCTGCGATCATAATTTTCGTGCCGGGTTTGGCCACCCGAATCATTTCTTTGATCGCGCGTTTTTTATCGCTAAAGAAGTTAATGCCGCCCACGTGCAGCACCACGTCAAAACTCTGATCGATGAAGGGCAGGTCCTCGGCGGCACAGTTCACTAGGTTCAGGTTCGCGCGCCCACCCCAGATTTTCTGGCATTTCTTGAGCATCCCGAGCGAAATATCGGCACCCGTCCAGTCGATTGCGCTCACCTCAATATCGTCGGGCAGGTAGCGTAGGTCGGTACCGGTGCCGATTGAGACGTACAGCGCCGAGCAGCCGGGAAACCACTCTAGTTCCTTCATGAACTGCTGGCGCATCTGTGCGACTTCATTGCCGTAAGCGAGACGCCCAAACCACCGTTCGCCTAGGTCGTAGACGGAGGCTAAGCGGTTGTAGAATTTCATGTATTTGGCGTTATCGCCCTGAATCTGCGCTTCATCCAGACATAGCAGAATGCCATTCTCTTCGGCGGGAGGGTTAGTGCGGAATTCGGGCTTGAGCTTATCGAGTAGCGTGGTTGACATGATATAGCTTTCGGATTGGTGATAATCAAGGACGATGTCTGCTGTTAAAAACATGACCTCGTAAGCACAATTGTAGATATATCGTCCTTGACGGTCTTCATCCAAAATATTGATTTTTTACCTCAGGACGCGCGCCATTGCTACAGAGCAAGAGAGCCCCACACCATGAGGGCGGCACAGAGGAAGAACAGCATCCATTGTCCCAACATGTAGTAGGTGCGGCGTTCGACTTTCACAGCTGCCAGCTGCACCAGCCATACGAATCCCCACGCGCCTAAGTACGCTGCGATGAATAAACCGATTTCTCGTTTGGCTGGCAATAAGTCGGTGAATGCTAATAGGAACGTAACAATGGTGATCAACAGCAGATCGATACTCACCAGCTGAAACGCGCACATGGCCTGCGTCCAGTGCCGGGAAAGCTCTGTGTGATTAGCAGGGACACGTACCATGTTTTCTGTATTGGCGGGATGCGCAACCGGACGCAAAGACAGCGTCTCGCGGGTTCCAACAAAAATATGTGCGCCGAACGCCAGTGCCATAAGCACTCCAGCCATGACGAAAGGTACTACCATGCGATCCTTCTAACTCCCAAGCTATGTAGTAGAGCTGATTGTCTCTTTTTTAAACACGAGGTTTACGTAGTCGCGTCGTACCAGCCGGGCAGAGCCGCCCGCCACCGCCATATCGTGCAGATGCTGTACAGCTACCGTATGTAGCGGCAGTTCTTGTGTGAGCGCAACTATATCGGCGGCATCGTACAGGGCGAAGCCGTACTTGGTGAATGGCAGGGTCTTCATAAAATCTTTTTCACAGAAGCTTAAACACACCCGCCCGCCGGCGGTAAGCACCCGGCACATTTCTGCGAGCAGCCAAGCCGGTTCCTCCCAGAAATACACCGTATTCACGCTCAACACCTTCGTGAAAATGCCGTCTTCATACGGCAGATTCACGCCGTCATACAGCGCGTACTCAGCCAGCCCTTCTGCGATAAACACGTTATTGGCGGCGCGGGCCTGCTCATACATGAGCGGCGAAATTTCCACCCCATCATAGTGCAGGTTCTCTGCGAGGGAGAGAACATAATTGAGGAGCCCACCATTGCCCGGGCCCGCCTCCAGGATGCGGTCATCTTCCTCAATGCCTAATGCATTCAGGGCGCTCACAATCATGGGAAGATTCCCCAGGTTTAAAGAGTGTGCTAGCTCTTGACCGGTGTCACCCATGGGGCACTTAAGCTGGGAAGCAAGGGCCTTCGCCTGCTCGGCCGGGTTCTGGCGGGTACTAGACATAGTGCTCCTTTATAATAATCCAGGCGTGAAGATTTTTTATCATAGCACGGCCGCAGTTTGTGCCACCGCCAGGAGAGCTTTAGCGCCGAGAGGAGGTTTTATAGATGCGCCAGGCACGGCGAATCATTGGCAGCTGCAACGGTAGACGGCCGAAAGCCACAACACGCTTAAACGCTGACTCATGCCGCCAATCCCACGCCATTTGCACATTCGCCGGGAACACCGCCGTATACAGTGCAATAGCCGCGAGGGCACCCGCCCGGCGGGTTGTTGGGACGGTCAGCAGCCCTGCGATACCAAGCTCAGCAGCCCCCGAAGCATAGGTGTAGAACCGCGCGGAGCCCGGCAGGGCACGAGGCACGATTGCGTCGTAATGTTCGGGTTTCGCGAAATGCAGCACACCCGTGGTCCCTAGAAAACCGGCTGTTACCACGGGCGCTATATGTTTCTTACCGCCGGAGCGGGAATCCTCAGATACGTTTTTCTTCAAGCTCATAATTCTAGTTTTGCACATCCGCACTACTACCGCCGGATGATTTTTATGGATTCTCTAGGGCATCGCACATGCGTGGTTCCGCACCTCTAAAACTGAGTAAATTCACATTTCTACCGCACAGCATGAGCCTTACACGTCGTGTAACGATAGCGAATCCATACCAGAACAGGGTAGAATGAGTGAACCGGTGCTAAGACATCACGGAAAGGCCCGTGAGGGCACCCAATCACTGATCCCATGAAAGGAATCCTCTCTTATGAAGAAGCTCATTGTACTTGCTCTCGTCGGCGCAGCAGCATTTTTCGTGTACAAGAAGAAGTTCGCAGCCTAAGCTAGAGTCAGCAGTTTTGATGGGGTACATAAAGCCCACACGAACTGAATACACAGCAGATTTGCGTGAGCCCCGCATCCAGAAGGTTGGATGCGGGGCTCACCGCTTGCTTACACACGTTTATCAGGAACTACCCGGTCGGCAAATCCCCGTTCATAACAATCTTTTCCTGAGCGGAGTCCCAGGTGAACGTCGCTTGGGAAGACCCCACAGAGGCCGAAATCTGGTTAGCAGAATTCCGTGAGACCGAAGGGGACCCCTGAACTGGGTTGAGCGTGCCGGTTCCCAAGTAGTCTCCGTGATGGAACAGCATAATATGTGACGCACCATCGGAAGACCCGACCGTAATCCACGAGAGCTCCGCACTCGAATCGAAAGTCGAAGTATCCGCCGAACTCAGCGACCACGAATGATGACCGCGAAGTTTACTCGCATTAGAATCCAACGCCAAACGCCCGCTTGAGGACGAAGACCCCGAATTAGAATTTGATGATGCGGTTACCGTAACGGTACTTGCCTCCGGCTGCGGGTTGGCGGTTACCGTTACTACAGACACGCTCGGACTTGGAGAGGCTGAAGAACTGGTGGCACTTGCTGTGGGAGAGTGAGATGCGCTGGTTGAAGCGGATGAAGAACTAGATGAGCTGGAACTGCGTGCAGCCTGCGAACTGCTGCCCGAATCGGTGGATGCGCCAAACGGGTTACCGCAGGAAGAAAGCAGAAGCGCCGCGCCAGCGCAGAAAACTAGCGGTTTTACAGGAAATCTAGACATGAAAAACTCTTTTCGTATCGGTGCGTGTTGTTACTCCTAGTTTACTGGCGGCAACTCGCCAGTGCGGGAGACCTGCCGGGTTTGCGGGTCGAAAGTATACACGCTAATAGCCCGCCCCGTTGCGTAAGTATTTCATATTCCTCATGAACTCCCTTCGCAACAGCATGAATGTACGACGAGACCGCGCGGCCCGGCTCTTACGCGACAGTTCCCCTTGCGCAGAGGCAGAGAACGCGCGACAATGAGGAAATGGCTGAAATTACTTTTCAAAATAACCTTGCAGTTCACACCAGCGGCAACCTTCCCGCCATCGGTTCTAAGGTCCCCGCATTCTCCGTACTCGACGCCGACCTCGCTGAGGTCACCGGCGCCCAGTTCTCGGGTAAGAACCTCGTGCTGAATATCTTCCCCTCGGTCGATACCGGCGTATGCGCCGCCTCGGTTCGCAACTTCAACAAAGAAGCCGCCGGTCTTGATAACACCGTTGTCGTGAACGTTTCACACGATCTTCCGTTCGCGCTTGGTCGTTTCTGTGCCGCTGAGGGCATCGAGAACGTTGTTACCACCTCCGCATTCCGCTCATCCTTCGGGCAGGACTTCGGCGTGACAATGACCGACGGACCTCTCGAAGGGCTCCTTGCTCGCGCCGTCGTAGTCGTGAACCCCGCCGGTGAGGTAGTGTACACCGAGCTCGTTCCCGAAATCACCAACGAACCTAATTACGAGGCTGCGCTCGCAGCTCTTAAGTAAACGCAGCTGAGCCTATCAAGCAGGCACCATGCCCGGTTTTTCCGTGCCGTGGTGCCTGCTTTGTTCTGCCGTTTGAAACTATTGTGCTGGTTCGTGCGGAGTCTCTTCTGCGCGATCGTGTTCCGTGCGATGGTGCGTAAGCTCGTCGGCGACCAGCATATGTTGAGGCAGAGAACCGCGTTTCTTCGCCGCTGCATAACGCCCCACCAGAAGCGCCATATACACTGCCATCGCCACCAAGAGCATAGACCCCGGGGCAATAATCAACGCTACTGCCGCCGCGATCACCGAGAAAAGCACCGTGAGCCTATCGGGGTTAGCGCGATAGGCATCAAGGGCAAGTACCGTAAAGAGCGCAGTCATTACGAAATCGAACCCCTCAAGATGCGCCAGAAAACTCGACCCCAAGAAGAACCCGAGTGTGGAACTGAGGATAACGCTCACATGCATTCCAGCATGAATCCACAGAATGCGTGACCCTCTTAGAGTATGCCGTTCCGGTCCGCTGTTGAGGGCAAAAGCCTCGTCGATGAGCGTATAGACGGTGTAAAACTTGGCGAGAGAGCCGTGCACACGCTCGATAGGGTAGGACAGCCCATACATGAGGTGGCGTGAATTGATGAGCAACGTCATCACCGCAACGGATACCAGCGAGGCACCCGCTGCCATCATCGTCAGCAATACGAACTCTACAGACCCGGCGAATAAAACTCCTGGAAGCAGGGGTGCAAGCCACCAAGGAAAACCCAAGCTGTGTATCACAACACCGAGTCCAATTCCCACGAAAAACAGGCCCAGCATCACAAGGGATGCAACGCGCATTGCCTCACGAAATCCGCTCTCGCCAGTGCGGCGGAGCTCAAGACTAAGGGCATCATCGCCTGCGCGTAAAGCCTGCTCGCGTTCCTGCACCACCGGAATGCTGCTGGTCGCCAGACCTGCGGAGGCGATAATATCGAGAACCTGTTCGTCGCTGGTTTGTTGCGGCGCCTCCCCAAGGTGGCGGTTGGGGTGTGAAGATCTTTCAAACATGGTATGCCCCTAGAAAACCCAGTTGATGAGAATAACGCAGGTGGCGGTACCGGCGATCATGCTGTATACCATATTCTTCTTCCACAGGTGCACGAGCGCCGTCACCACAAACCCGGCAAGGTAGGGAACCGCGGTGTGTGTGGATGAAAAGTCAATACGGCTTACCGCATAGATCGCCAGAAGCGCTACGGCCCCGAGTGGAATCCAATGGCTGAGCGCATCCAGCACCTCAGAACCTGCAAGGGCTTTTTTGAGACCAAAGGGGAGCACCCGCAGAACAAAGGTTACAGCCGCCGCCACCAGAACGGCGCTGATAATATAGCCGCTATCGATGTGGCCGTTAATCATGGGGGTTCTCCTGCGGGTCGGTGTAGTGAGTGAATGTGGGGCTTGGAGTTTTCACCTGATCTGTCGTGCTGTCTTCGGCAACCGTCAGCGATGCGTTATTCTCTGGGGCGGGTATCTGGTGTTCCGGCAGTGTTCCCCGTGATTTTGCGATAAAGAACCGTACTATCAGCAGGGCAGTGTAGGTTCCCATCGACACCAGAAGCATGGAACCGGGTGCCAGGATAATACCCACCGCGCCAGAGATCAGCGTGAGAAGAGCCGTGACATTATCCCGTTGAGCGCGGTAAGCATCAATCGCGAGGATCGTAAACAGCGCCGTCATGGCGAAATCCATACCCTCAAGGTGGCTCAGAAACGATGCGCCAATAAAGAACCCGGCGGTTGTTCCTGCCACCCAGCTGATGTGCAGGAATGTACTCACCCATAGAATACGTGCGTGAGAGAGCGTATTCCGGTTGGGGCCGGTGTTGAGCGCGTAGGATTCGTCGCAGAGCGTGTATATGGCGTAGAGCTTCGCCCAGAAACCCTTGACGTTCTGCAGCGGGAAGGAAATACCGTACACCAGATGGCGGGAGTTCACGAGCAGAGTTGTGAAACCAATAGCGCCTACACTGGCTCCGGTTGCGATCATTTCTACCACCAGGAACTCGACGGAACCGGCGTAAACGATGAGGGATATTGCGGGCGCAAGCCACCACGGTAAATGGTGAGCACTAATAATAACGCCCAAACCTAACCCCAACACCACGAAACTTGCAAGCACCACGCTGGATGCCCGTAAAGCCTGTTTGAAGCCGCTCTCGGTGGGGTTATGACCGATCGCGGCGTAATGTTCTGCGTCGCTTGTTTCCTTCGCGGTATCTTTCATGGTGCCTCTCAGCAAGAGTGAAAATGAGTCTTCAATTATCCTATCCAATTTTAGGGAAGTTTTATGTACTTCGTTTTGCTGTACGGAATATCAGGGGAGGAATAAAGATGTGGTGCCTGCGTTATGCTCAATGTACAAGCGACAGTTTCACCGTGTTAAGGAGTATTGCTGATGAATAAAGCGCCTGCTGAGAAAACAATAGTACGCCGCGAGTCTGAGGACTACCGCGAAGTTCGTGTAGAACGGGTTGATCGCTTGCGGTACCGGGCACATGGTGCGAATGGGGCAACCCTGGACTTCGGGGTGGGTGATGGGCTTCTAACTCCGGTGGAGCTCTTATTAGCGGCGATCGCCGGATGCTCCTCGGTCGATGTGGATGCGGTCACCACCCGCCGTGAAATCCCACAGGTATTCGAGGTACTTGCTTCTGCTCTGAAGAAGCATGAGGACGGTGCGGTACGTCTTGATGATGTTGAGGTCGATTTTGATGTGCAGTTCCCTGAAACCGAGGCGGGCACGCAGGCCGCTAAGATGGTGGATCGGTTAATTCGTTTGAGCGCTGAGAAGGACTGCACGGTCTCTCGTACGGTGGAGCATCCGACGAAGGTTGAGTTTCATAATGTAAATGCTGAGTAGGGCTTTGCTGGATTATCGTATTGGCCTTGACTTTAAGCATATATTTTTGCCGAGCAGATTATTAAAAGTTATCTGCTCGGCATTTATCGCAGGGGGGCTTTGATGCGGAAACATATTACATATAGTGCGCAGAATCATCAGCAAGGTCGGTGCCTTGAGGGTTTTCGGTCAGATATTGGATAATGGCTTTTTTGTCGTGAAGTATTTCTTCAATCTGAGCCTGGTCTTCTGAACTGTGGATGTGTGCCCACCGACCCTTCTCCTGTCGGAAGATAACATGCGCGGCTATGGAGTATTCTTTGGTAGCTTTTATTGAAAACTTGGCTGCTGTTTTATCGTCTCTGGTTCTGAGGTGGAAAATATCAGGAAACGAAATATCTTCACCTCCACGGAAATTTTTACCCCAAGGAGAATAACTATATTTATTAATACAATTAAAATGTGTTGTAATAATTTTTCCTGTTCGAGTATGGTATTTAATAGTACCGTCTGAGTGAATACTAAAGTACTCCATTTCGTATGCGTAGAGGAAATTCGCGCTAAGTAGTGCTGTACCGCCGAAAAGAATGGTATTCCACGTTCCGGTCCATGCCATATCCCACGGAATGATTAAGGCATCTATTGTTAAACCTAGCGCTGTCACATTCAGCCATCCTTCAAGCTGGTGATACTTCCTCTTAAATACGTAGGGGAGCTTCTTCTCTCGTGATCTGCGCACCGCATCGTAGGTGAGGTAGAAGATGGCAATGGCAACAGTGATAATAATGATCATGGTAGTTCTGCTCAATGTTTTCTCCCTATTCCTTATTATGTGATGTAGCAACTGATCGAATTGGCTAAACTCAGGCGAACTACGCCGATAATATCAGTAGTTCCCTGAAAATTTTGTGGCGTTATCTGTACTCTTGCGTATCTTAAGTTTTTTTCGCCGCACAGAGCCGAACCTTGAAGAATTTATACGCCGTCAAGACATCATCTATGTCGGAGGCGGTAACACCGCAAACCTCTTAGCTGCGTGGAGGTTGCACGGTCTCTCGTACGGTGGAGTATCCAACGAAGGTTGAGTTTCATAGTGCGAATGCTGAGTAGGGTGTTACCGCGTTGAATCCATATATAGACCTATATACTCTGGATATGCTCGGTGTTTAGGATGGGCTATGATTGCATGGCTTATTTGTGGAGGGTTGGTTACCTATGGAGACTCAACGCACTATTGTGCTTCTGAGTGGTGGGTTCTCTGACGGTGAGAATACTGATCAAGATGTGTTTCTGTTAGAGTCCAGCATGCGGAGAAAACCAAGGGTGTGTTTTATTCCTACGGCTAGTGGAGATTCACGTGCGTATATCGAGCGTTTCTATACTGCCTTTAAAAGATATTCGTGTATTCCTGCTCATCTTGAGCTTTTTCGCCGTACAGAGCCGAACCTTGAAGAATTTATACGCCGTCAAGACATCATCTATGTCGGAGGCGGTAACACCGCAAACCTCTTAGCTGTGTGGAGATTGCATGGACTTGACCGTGTGCTTCGCAAAGCATATGTCGAGGGAACGGTTCTATCGGGGATAAGTGCAGGTGCAGCTTGCTGGTTCGAGTCATGTCTGACCGATTCGTTTGGTGGTTTAGAAGCGCTCAATGACGGTTTGGGTATACTGCCTGGCAGTTTCTGCTCTCATTTCAATACTGAACCTGGTCGTCCCAGAAGTTTTTTGCAGACACTACAAAGCGGTACTTTACCGCCAGGAGTAGCTTTAGACGATGGGGCGGCAGCTCGATACTGCAACGAGGTAGTAGATGTAGTCTATCGAAGTGTGAGCAATGCTGGTTTATATAATCAGACGGCAAAAGGTATATGTGCTGTGGAGTTGTAGTACGTTTACCAGCAGGTTTCGACTGCGCAACGAAGCTCTTGATATGTAAATTTTGAGAATGCATTTTGATAGTGAAAATACTTGATATATCAAGCGAAAAGCGGGGGTTGTGTAGGGTGTGCCACTATGTGACCGGATTCGACACGTGTTATTAAAACTTTATTTTTAACCTCAAGTGCAGATTTTACCTGGGAATCTTAAGTGTGCTTCTAGTAGGTGCTACATGAAGGATCTTATTCTCTTCAATCCCTGGAATTGCAGGGGATGTATGAGGGGGTAAAAGTCCTTAAGAGGTCCCTGGATATGCAGGATTTTTGAAATGTTTATTGTAGACAAAAAAGGGTGCAAGCTGAGTGATGTTCACTTAAATGTTATAAACATGCTTGTATGCCTAGTGGAGCCCCTGTAGCCTGGGAATTGGATACTTAGTCTAGGCTACCCTTGAGGGTTTACTCCTGCGGTAGTTGAAAGTTTCCGTGCACACGAAGCCGACATAAAAGAGGTTTACATATGACTTCTCATCAGCGGAAATCTCCCGGAATTAAGAAGGCGCTGGTTACGACCGGCACCGCCGCATCCTTGTTGGGTGCATCCTTCGTGGCAATGCCTGCTACGTTTGCTAACGTGCCGGATCAGGTTCCCACCTCTCCTGCATGTGACTGCCAGCCCGGTCAGCCGGGACAGCCTGGTCAGGGCGGTCAGGGTCAGACCGGTCAGCCTGGTGATCACGACAGTGATCACCCTGATACTCCCGATACACCTGACACTCCCGATACGCCTGGTGATCACGACAGCGATCAGCCCGGTACCCCCGGTCAGGGTGGTCAGGGTCAGACTGGTCAGC
>NZ_KV795741.1:191483-201841 GCF_001809115.1 Rothia sp. HMSC071F11 | reverse complement strand
ATAAAAAATTTCTCCATTAAGTTTTTACAGAAAAATATAGCTCCGCCTCTCGTTTTTGATACAGGCGAAGCATATCTTGAATTGTAGGGATGTATCAGAATTATTATGAGCGCACCTTATCCATTAGATATTTTGACGTAGCTCACCGAATTTTGTACGCACACTGGCAAACAGGTTCCCCGACTCTCCTCTGATGTTCGATTGCATCGAGTGTTTCTACTCGAAGTGCACCATGAGCGCAACAAGGTGGAGACCCACAAAAACATACCGCACGCCGCCCGTGTCATGGGGCGTTGAGTGGCGCGAGATACAGCCTCTATTCTCACGTTGGTTGGGTAAAACCATTCTGGTGCACAATAGCGTCTACCGGCTCCCCACGGTATTGCGGGGTGATTCATACCTTTTGTTGAGGAGTATATGTTGTTTCTCACCAACTTTTTCCCAGTAGGTATCTGCCTGGTGGACTACCGAAACGCGGTTAAACTCTGCGTATTTTTATCCTTCACTCTTACGATCCAAGGCGGGCAATAATGCAATATTTCACGAGCTAGGTTAGATACTTTCTACCGAATAAGGTCTTGTATCCATCTCGCTGATTGCATGTCATATAGAGGGTTCGTGGGTTCCAATTCCAGTGAACAAAGTGTGCATAATCAAAGTGGTTAGGCGGTCTAGCTCGGCATCGTCTACAACCGCCTCCAGTCTGGCCAAATCATCCGGCCCGGTCGGCATTGGCGGGGCTTTAGCCCCCATGCCGGTGCCGGTGATACCAGCTACCGCCTCGTCAGTCATGGCACGGAACATACGCTGCGCCCAGATAAGGTCTACATCTGCAGCGATATAGCCCTCACGCTGTGCACGCTCAAAAACCTTACCCAAACGCCCTAAAAGAGTGCGTTGTTTTGTAATCACGGCGGGATCATCATCGCTCAGATGCGCCATCGCATACAACCAGATCGCCTTCACCCGCATCACGTTAACGGTCAGGCGATGCAGCGCCACCATTACAGGAGCGGTCTCGGGACTTGCTGACTCAAATGCTTCATAAAATTCTCTAACGGCAATATTACTCAGCTCCGCGAGAAGAGCCTCGCGGCTGGCGAATCTGCGATGAATAGTTGTTCGAGTGACTCCTGCAACCGTAGCCACCTGCTCTAGCGAGGCGGTTGGGTCTCGGCGCAATACTTGTTCGGCGGCGTGAAGCACGATATTGACCGTGCGCCGCGCATCAGCTCGCAATGGCTTAGATGAATCAATCACGTAGTTATTACCCTAATAAATAGAACATGTCTGTTACAGTTAAATGCGTGGGTTATACCCGCATGTCATATATTCTATTCGCGAGAGGGTCAAATGACTACTAAGCAGACCGTCCTGAATTACTATTCGGCAATTCACGCCGAAAATTGGCAAGACTACATTTCCGATAAATTAGCCTACGGATTCAACAGTGCAGAACAAAATCTTGGCAAACAAGATTATCTGCAGGGTGCCGGAAATTTTTTTAATTCCACCACTAATGTTGAGCTTGCACATCTTGTGGTTGAAGGTGACAAAGCGGCGGTTATTGCGCGCTACACCGCAAAGTCCCCCGCAGGAGACACCCAGATTTTTGAGGTTCCGGAATTTCTCACAGTGCGAGACGGCAAAATTATTGCCTCCAGCATCTATCTTGACGGCGCCGCCTTTATGGCCTTTATAAAAGGCGAGTAAAGCTTTCTAGTCGCTTTCATTCAACTTCAGCTCTCTAATACCCGCAGCACATTCGCTGCTCTCGCCTGAGATAGCAGGTTTTATGCGGGAATTACTCTTTATCACTCATTCCCTCCCCCAAGGAGATCATCATGAATACCAATTCTGCGCTTTCCGGCAAGAATGCCGTTATTACCGGCGGAAGCGACGGTATCGGCTACGGTATTGCCGAAGAATTTGCCCGCCAAGGTGCTAACCTATTCCTCATTGCTCGCACCCCCACAAAACTTGCAGAAGCCAGCGCGCGCTTGAGCGAATACCCCGTGACCGTGCACACCTTCGCAGCAGATTTAACGGATATTTCTGAAGTACACCGTGCCGCCGAGCACGCCCTTGATATTTTGGGAAGTATTGATGTGCTGGTCAATAATGCCGGTATTGCACGGTTTATTCCCTTTGAGCAAACCGATGAGAACGCTTTTGACGAGCATTTTAATCTCAACGTCAAAGCCCCGTATTTCTTGGCACAAAAGTTATTGCCTGAACTCGCTAAAAATTCTGGCAATATTGTTAACATTTCGTCATATTTTTCGAAGCGAATGCTTCCCGGGCGCCCTTCGACGGTCTATTCCATGACAAAGGGCGCATTAAATCTTTTCACACAGTCATTAGCGTTTGAGACGGGTTCCGCCGGAGTGCGCGTGAATGCGATTGCGCCGGGAATGGTCGAAACTCCACAATTGCTGCGCAATGTTTCTGCGATGCCGCCTGAAGCGCAGGAGCAAATGAAGCAAAATGCCTCGGCGTTGATTCCGTTGGGGCGCATCGGGAATGTTGATGATATTGGGCGTGCCGCCGCGTTTTTGGCATCGGATGCAGCCGCATGGGTGACCGGCGCGGTATTGAGCGTGGATGGTGGTGTTACGACGCACTAGGCTTGCTGCCCTGTTCTCCCCTCCCCTCTCCCTAGTGTTGTAAAAAAGGCTCTTTATACGAATCAAGCGGATTTTCTAACGCTTTATTCGTATAAAGGGTCTTTTTATGCGCTGGGAGGAAGCTACGCTGATTCGAACTCGGCAGAATGTGCAAATGGGTCAGTATCCGGGTCATTTTGCCACAGATATTCGCAGCGGGACGCGATCTCTTGAGCCGTTTCCAAACCCCACCGGTCGGCGATAAAACCTAGGGTCATATCCATACCCGCCGAAACTCCCGAGGATGTATAAAACTTCTCTGTGCTCACCCAACGCGCCTTCTGCCGCCACCCCACCTGTGGGCGCGTCCCACGCACCCACTCGAAGGCACGTTTGTTAGTAGTAGCAGGCTTCCCGTCAAGAACACCTGTGGCGGCAAGAAGTGCCGCTCCGGTGCAGACTGTTAGGCAGGTTTGGCTTTGCTGTACCAATTTCGCAAGGTTTTGCAGGAATAGGTTATTCATTACGAGAGAGCGCGTACCTATACCTCCTGGAATCAGAAGAATGCTCCCCGGAGGAAGACTTTCAACGATTTCCGTCTTGAGGGTAAAGCCCTGGGCGGAACGTACCAATGAACCACCGTTTTCGGATGCGCCCGCCACCGAGATATACCGCATACGCACATCAGGCACACGGTGCAAAAATTCGATAGGTCCCATAGCGTCGAGAGTCTCATAACCGTCGAAGAAAAGACAGTACACAGATGTAGTCGTCATAGCACCCATGCTAAAAAGGGTCTTTATGTGAATCAAGCACGATTCTTCAACGTTTTATTCACATCAAGGGTTTTTATTATGCGCTCAGGCATGTGCTGCAGGTTTGTATGCCTGGAAATATACCCGGGTGCCCGTCGTAAAACCGTCATTTATCACGGTTTGGCACGCATACAGGTTAGAGTTAAACACAGAGGCATTATTTTGGGTGCCGTCGCCCATTACACAGCTGCGGTTCTCATGTCGAATGCCGTGCATCCTACACCGATGCTTCCGCAATGACCGATAAGAAAGAGATAAATATGTCGCTACCAACCACAATGCGCGCCGTACAATACGACAAATTTGGCGGGTCTGATCTGCTCACGATCAACGAAGTTCCCGTGCCATCTCCCCGCCCCGGCCAGGTGTTGGTACGCGTGCAGGCCTTCAGCGTGAATCGCATTGACGTGATCGTGCGCGAAGGCGAAATGCGGCTTTTTACGGGCAAACGCTTCCCCAAAGGTACCGGTGTGGATGCGCTCGGCGAGATTGTCAGCGTGGGCACCGGCGTGATGGACTACAAAGTTGGCGATATCGTGTGGGGGTTCAACGGCTCCATTTCTATGGCACCCACCGGCACAGCAGCCGAATACGTTCTATTCCGTGAGAACCGGATTCACCATGCACCGCGCATCCAGAACCAAATTGATGCGGCGGCACTGCCGCTCGTGAGCCTTGCCGCCCTGCAGGTGCTCCGCAAGAACCTGAAACTCCAGGCCGGTCAGCGTTTGCTGGTGGTGGGTGCTAGCGGCGGTGTAGGGCATGCCGCACTGCAGATCGGGCAGATTTTGGGGGCTCAGGTGGCGACTGTTTCTGCCGAAGAAAATATAGCTCTGTGCCGCGAGCTAGGTTCGATTGAGGCATACGACCATGAGGCTCTGCCAGACCCCGAAAAGGTTGAGAAATTCGATGCGATCCTGGACTGCGGAGGCGTTGTGACCGCGTTTTACCGCAACTACTTGAAGCCGGGCGGGCGCATGATGACGGTCTCGCCTGACGGTCTTCCGGCGGTGCTGACCTCGCTGTTCACGAACCGTCGCGTGGGTTTCCTGCTGGCGACCAAGGCATCGTCCGAGGCCATGAAGTGGATTACCAATGCCGTCGAGCGTGGTCAGCTGCGCCCAGTTATTGAGAAGAAATACTCACTTGAGGAACTTGGCGCCGCGCAAGATCGTGTAGCCGAGAAACATACACGCGGCAAACTCGTAGTGGTTATGTAACTCTCTTTGGTTATTTATACGGGCGAGGTTTTGACATATGGCCACAATGTGGTGGCTATGCACTCAAAGCCTCGCCTTTATGCATGACCGTGACGATGCGGCACGCATGTTTGCGGCGCTGGGAGTAGGCTAAAGGTATGAGAATTGGTATGCGTAAACCCAGTGTGAAACGAATGATTAAGGCCCGCACCACCGGTCGGGCAAAACGCGCCGTAAAAAGTGCTGTGATTCCCGGTTATGGTAAGCGCGGCATGGGGTTTGTGAAAAACCCGAAGCGAGCCGTAAAAGGGGCTATCTACCGCCGCACGACCTTCAGCGTGTGGGATTTGTTTAGGTAATGGAAGAGTCCCTCTCTTGCGGTAACGCTCAATTCGGGAGCATTTTCTTCATTCGGGAGCACTTTAACTGCTCCCGAATGAAGAAAATGCTCCCGCTTTGTCATGTTGTGGTTGTAACGCCGGAATAAGAACCTGAATATGCACCAGTATGTGCCTCACACGGTTCTTCTTTACATGTCTAGAGCCGCCCCTCGCCCATGTAGCACTCACTCCTCAATCTTGCGCCGCCGCATAAAAACCTTTGGAAAAGACCCTAAAAATAAAGGTTCTCGCGCGGTATACTAAGGATAAGCTAACCTCCTCGTCAAAGCTGAAAGGGACCTTTTCCTATGCTGAAAATCGAAGATGCCATCAGCGAGACCTTGCTTATCCCCCTATACATGAAGCACCTCGCCTCGCAACAGCCCGACCCAATCATCAAAGATGAGGCAGCGGGGCGCATCGTTTCGCAGTTAGACTACAATTTCTCTAAATTTGATAACATTATTCACACCGTTGTCGGCACCGCGATTCGCTCAGATTACTTTGACCGACTGGCGGCCGATTTTATTAAGCGCCAGCCTAACCCGGTGATCGTTAATGTTGGATGCGGTCTAGACAGCCGCCGGGAACGCATCGGTGAAATCGCGCAGAACGTGCCGTTTTACAGCCTAGATTTACCCGATGTGATGACTTTGCGTATAAAGTTGCTGCCCCCGCAAGGCAGTGAAGTTTTCCTGGGAACCTCAGCCTTCGACGCGGGTTGGATGGACGAGCTGAACGATCTGCAGCCGAATGCCCAATTTCTGTTCGTGATTGAAGGCATGATGATGTACTTTGACCGTTACACGGTACGCGCTTTGTTCCGCGATCTTGCGCAGCGTTTTCACGGCAGTGAGATCGCGTTCGACGTCATAAACTCGTGGATGGTTACGCATTCCGATCAGCACGAAGCACTTAAGCACTCCCGCGCGCGATTCGTTTTTGGATGCGACGACGATCATGAACCCGAGCGTTGGGCTCATAACCTTCGCTTGGTGAGCGCTAAACGGCTGATGACAGACTTTCCGGCGTGGAAGAAGAGCGGGGCACTGTCTGCCATGATAGCGCGGCGTTTACCATTCCTGAAGGAATCCTTCCGTATGCTCCACTACCGGATAGACTAACCCTGCGTATTTCAAGCGTCATCAGATTATTCTTCCTGCACAAGCAGGATCCGGCGATTTACCCGCCGGGGCACTATTTCAAGCGCAGCAGGAAATAAACCGCATTCCGAAAATGGGTGAGGTAACAAGCCAGAACCCGTTGCCTTTTAGCGCGTCTTACCCCAGCTGCTCTTTTCTGCTCCTGGGGTTATAGCTTCGCAGGCTCCGCATAGTATACAATCCGGGTTGGAACCGCATACACATATAGTTTACCCATCAAGTAATTTGTACTGTACAATTGAGGGTTCATATGCGATAACCACACATTATCGCTCGTGTGCAAAGTCTATGGAACTCTGCGCAGTATATGACTCATCCAAACCGCAAGGAGGTATCTATGGGTCAGCTTATTGGGATGATTATTGCGGGTGCTATTATTGGCGCCCTTGCCCGCCTGTTCATGAAGGGTCAGCAGAATATTTCTATTCTTTGGACCATCATCTTGGGTGCTGTCGGCGCATTTGTCGGAGGCTGGGTAGCTGGTCTGCTTGGCGTTGCTGAAACCGCCGGTATCGACTGGATCCGCTGGATTCTTTCGATTATCGCCGCGATGGTCGCTATCTCCATCTACTTGAGCGTCACACACAAGAAGTAGCTTCTTCCACATTCTGCAAAAGCGGATCCTCGAACATTCTGTTTCGAGGATCCGCTTTTATTGTGTGTTATGGGTGCGCTAGTTAAAGACAGACTAAATCACCTCCTGTATTTGGCCAGAGCACAGATTAGGATGCGTATCATCCATCATTCTCGAACCGACACCCCAGGTCTTGTGCCACATCGCGCAAACGTTTGTCACGAGTCCACAGAGTAGTTCCTGGAACTACCACAACCGAGGCTAAAAGGTGCACATCAACAGCAGATAAACCGCGTCCCCACAGCTTACGTTTCTCGATAAACCACCGCACTTCGTGATCATCGACTGTGGGAAGTTGTTTTAGCTCGCTCAGGGCAGACAGGAACTCGTTCCGCTTTTTAAGAGACCCAAGAGCTAGTTCTGTAAGCACTAAATCATGACAGCAAATTTCATCACTCATCAGGAGCTCTGATAGTTCGGGCTCTGTACGATGCAGATGATCTATCCAAACATTGGTATCAACTAAAATCATGACTGCACATTTCGATGCCGCGGAGCCGCCTGGGCTTGAGGGTCGGAACCTCCTAATGCAGCGAGCAGACGCCCATTTTCGATACGTAATAGGGTTTCCATAGCCTCACGCACCAAGACTGAACGTTCTTCAATACCGGTTAGTTTCGCCACCTTAGCAACAACTTTTTCATCCAAGGTCACAGTTATACGCATAATAACCTCCACATCAGTAATATCATACTCATGGTGCGGATAATGATGCTGCCTTATTTTGCATATCTACCCCGTTGGCACCGCAGCCTCAAAAACCATAATCGGTTGAGTGCCATCAAAAGGGGTGCGGCACCAGTCACCCCATACGGCATGTATTTCAAATCCTGCATTCTGCAGCTGGTAGCCTAATGTCTTTTTATCTCGAAAAGTTAGGATACTCTCTTGGACCACAGTCTCTCCAGAGTCCATGAAGTGATAGTTAGTGCGGTGCAGAACCTGCCCATTATTATCAGGCGCAACCGCTTCTGACCATTCAGATATCAGTCCGTGCCGTGTAGAGCGAGTCGTAGTAGACGTAGTCCAACTTTCCCAGGCCCGACATGCTGGATTACGGCTCTCGAACGCGAGCATTCCACCTGAGCGCATTATACGATGTAGGTCATTCAAGGTCTTTTCCCACTGTGGGCTAGGGATGTGTTGCGCCACATTACCAGTCATCACTACCAAATCGAAGCCATGGTCGGGAGCATTTCGGCTATCCCCCAGAATCCACCGGATTTTGGAAGCACCGGGGCGACTGCGTGCGTACTCTAACATTGATGCTGACGGGTCTACACCGATAACAGCACGCCCCGATTGAGCTAAAGTTACGGTGAGTATGTCGGTACCGCATCCTAGGTCAAGGATTCTTTGGGCATTACGCCGATGAGCTAGAGAACGGTAATAATCATGGTCCGCCTTATTGGGGTTGTCTTCATCGTAGAATTCACCGTGCGAGGATCATAGCCTTTTGTGCTCACGGTTTTATCTCGACTTGACGCAGCATATAAGGCACCAGGATCTTATGGAAAGGCCAGATACATGTTAGGTACACCTTCCCCACAGCCGATTGAGGCTGAGCATGTGTTTCAATCCCGCCACGCGCAGACGTGCTGCCCTCCTCAGCAGCGGTAACCACGAATTTTGAGGAGAACTCTATATGCTTATCCTTATGGCCACCGATAACATGCTCATCGGTGACCTCAGTAAACGTAAAGGGGCCCGCTGATGAACCAACCGCGACCTCCAATTGAGTGGATTTCGTTGCGGGCTGTACTGTAAACCCCATTTTCTGTACAACACGGTTACGGACCCGCATTATCACACGAACCCACGGAGGGGTTGCAGATAAAAAGCGGTGGGTAAATTCCTGGGCGTCCCAACTAGCGGGTATCTGCACATAGTGACCATCAGAAAAGTTCATATCGTTAAATCGCATGTTCAAGGCTCCTAAACGTGCTCAGCGGACCTAAATAACGCAGGTAAAGGCGTATCGCCTACCCCTAGAGGGTGCGCAATACGCCTTAAGGTGCGTTTTTCAGGATACGGACTATTTGCGTGAGGCCTTATGTTCCTTGCCCATATAGATACCGCCCTGCGCCAGCTCGGTGAGCATTTGTTCGAGGCGCTCGATACGCATCGCCGGTGTCTTGGCGCGGTTGATCCAACCAATATAGTCGTTACGCTGATACGCTGGTCGAGCCTTATAGTCGGTGCGTAACCCCGCGTTTTTCAGGGCCGCCGCAATATCTTTCGGCATAGTGTGTTGTTCGCGCATAAAGCCTCCTGAGATGGGTGTTTATCGTGTACCTGTATTCCACGCTACCTGTAGCACGGTGGCAGGTTCAAGATTTCAGGTAAGCGCGAACTATACCGGGCCAGTATTTTCCGCGGGTCACGATGCTCCTGAGGGTGGTTCTTGCTAGCCTTCACCTCACCTAGGTAGAGAGGCGCGCATCCTGCGATGGTAAGGATGCGCGCCAACCGTTTCTTTCAAAAAGATATCAGCGCTTTGCCGGCTGAACTGCTCCCTTAGGGGTTACCGCATTCGAACCATTGGGCATCACGGGGGTTTCAGGCGTTCCACTTGGGGTCTCATGAGACGCTTCACCGTTCATCCTGACCTCGTAGGTACCATTAGGTTGCACCTGTGAGTTCTTATTGGAGCCGTTGGGCAGACCATTTTCATTTGTAATCCAGGACCCATCGGCACCCACCCAATCGGTGTTTCCGGTGGCTGGATTGCTCCGATCCCACGACCCATCGGGATATACCCTCACGATTTCACCGTCGGGTTCGGTTGCAGTCCAGGATCCGTCTTCAGCAACCTGCACATACCCTTCAGAACCGGGATTTTGGTTCGCTGTCTTTCCGGGGGCGCCCTGTTGTTGGGTTCCGCCGCCAGCGACACCGCCGTTAGCTCCAGCACCCTGATCTGCCTGGGCGCCGCCTCCATTAGCGCCGGTACCAGCACTGGTACCGCCGTCACCCTGCACTGAGCCATTACCGGAATTCTGTTCCGCACCTGCGCCACCGTTAGCGCCTGAACCGGAATTTCCAGATGTTCCACCGCCGTTATTCACAGCGCTGGAGCTTCCTGTGGAGCTAGAAGCACGAGATGAACTTGACGAAGAAGAAGCCGAGGACGAACTTGAAGAATCATTCGCACTATTTGAGCCGCAGGCGCTCAAAGCCAAGATGCCAGCAGCAGCCAGAGATACACATGCGGCAATCTTCGTGGTTGTCATGATTTGCATCCTTTCTCCTGATAAATATCAGCTGGTGTTTTAACCGTCGCATAGCTCACATGTATTGTCAGGAATTTTCCAGATTTTGCAAATATTTTTTACCACGAGATATAGTTACACCTGTGTATTACACATTAAAGAAATTGAATTACCTTATATATCTAAACTAAATTTTATTTATGAACGAATCAACTAACACGATTATTAATATTTTGAAAAATCATAAATTTATACTGTCGCACATATTTCCAAGACGGTGGCTTCCACCGGTATAGAATTTTTAACATTCTCCCCAACCCATAACCCACGACGACGTTAGCCCCCCCCC
>NZ_KV795741.1:141235-191383 GCF_001809115.1 Rothia sp. HMSC071F11 | reverse complement strand
CCCCCCCCCAAAAAAATTCAGCGGATGTGTACGCCGTGCACACAATAGGGTGCGCATCCTCAATACCTGAGGATGCGCACCCGTTTCGCGCAAAGCACTTTGCGAAAGTGTCCCTGCTGGTTATTACATGCCCGGCCTAGTGGGCTGTACCGGGTTTACTGCCGGGACTGCCTTCGGGTCAGGGAGTTTTCCAGGAGACACCGGGACAGCATTACTGGGTATCTCGGGGGAAAGCTGACCGTCATAGGTAACCCGGTAGGTTCCGTCAGCCTCTACCCGGGCTACCGTGTGCCCGTCGGCATAGTTCTTAGTCCAAGAACCATCCGCCGCAACGGTACTGGTACCGTCTTCCCCAACGCTCGTCCAGCCACCGTCGCCGTCGACATGATACCGAGAACCCGTGGTATCAACGTAGTCCCAGGAAGCTTCGCGGTGAATTACGTATTCGCCAGGGGTCAATGCGTTGGGGTTTTTCGTGACATTGTGTTCATCATTCGCAGCATTCGACCCTCCAGAATCGGCCTGTTGCTGCTGGGCACCGCCTTGGGCTCCAGTGCCCTGGTTCGCTTGTGCTCCGCCGTTGGCATCGGCGCCGGTTACACTGCCACTCTGTGCGCCAGTGCCGGAGTTTTGATCCGTCCCGGTGCCGCCTTCAGCACCAGAATTTGCTGCGCCGCCGTTAGCGCTTGAACCGGAGTTCGCGGAAGTTCCACCGCCACTATTCACAGTGCCGGATCCACTGGCGTTAGCTGTCTTGGAGGCTGTTGTTGACGATGAAGACGATGGGGAAGAATTCGAAGCATCATTAGAGCTATTTGAGCCGCAGGCGCTCAAAGCCATAATTCCAGCAACAGCCAGGGATACATATACAGGTACCTTCGTGGTAGTCATAATTCGCATCCTTTCTCCTGATAAATATCAGCTGGTGTTTTAACCGTCGCATAGCTCACATGTATTGTCAGGAATTTTCCAGATTTTGCAAATATTTTTTATAACAGGGTGTAAATAAGTGGATATATTACATAATAAAGAATAGATATGTATTATAAAATTAAAATAAATCTTTCTCCAAGCTTCTTACAATAAGAAATATTAAATATTTTATATATGAACTATATGTGCTTGAATCAGGTCTATCTAGGTATTACCCCGGCTTCGCACCGCAGGAATTGGCGTAAGCCCTGGGGCTTGAGAGTTACTACCCGCATAGGAAGATGCTTGCAAAAGCTAAGACATGTAACATGTAGGGGATATTCGTTTACTATGGAAGGAACCGAGCATGAAGCTTTCTGCCCGTAACCAGCTCACTGGCACCATTGTTGAGATTATCGAAGGCGCTACCAACGGCATTGTAAAGATTGAGATCGCTCCCGGTCTGATTGTTTCTTCCTCGATTACCAACGCCGCTATTGAGGAGCTTGGGCTGCAGGTTGGCAAGCCCGCTACCGCCATTATTAAAGCATCCAACGTCATGGTTGGTGTTGAGGACTAATCCTCTCCCCTATGCGCCCGAGTGCTCCCGGCACCGGGCAACACGAAAGAAGCAAAGCTCGATCCCGGTATAGTTTACGATAACCGTACCGGGATCGAGCTTTTTAGATTTTTATCTTCTAAGATGTGCAGACTAGGCCACAAGCTGGCATTGATAATATGGGTGAAAATCAAACCTAGAATTTACCCCAGTTCACGAGCTCTGAACGGGGCGGCACAATTTCTTTATTGTCCCAGTGCTCCACGATTTTGCCGTCTTTGAGACGGAAAATATCGAAGAGCGCATACTTTTCTCCGGCAATATCGGCTTGGGAATACGCCACCACATAATCGCCTTGAGAAAGTACGTTGAACACAAAATCGTAGTGGACGTTATTGTCACGCAGATAGTTCAGGTATGCACCACTCCCCTGCCCGATGCTCTGGTTATGCTGGATTAGCCCTTCATCGACGTAGCTGTTCAGGCGGTCGTAGTCGCCATTTTGCATAACCTCGGTGAGGAACAGGCGCACCGTTTTCTTGTTGTCTTCGGCGGGCGCGGTGAGGTCTAGCTCAAAGTCGCCGAAGATAGGGTCAGGCTGAGCGCCGTCCACTGGGTAGGCGTCAATCACATCCCAGTGTTCGATAATGCGCCCCTGTTCGTCGGCACGGAAAATATCGGCGGTCACCCACTGCGCCTGCCCATCATTGAGGTTCTGATGCACGTGCAGGAACACGAACTCGCCGTCCTCTAGGGCGCGCACAATCTGGATGTCACGCTTGGGGTTGCGTTTGAAGAAGTCCTCGAAGAATTGTTGGAAGCCTTCTTTGCCGTCGCGCACGCCGGTTGAGTGCTGCGTGTAGCTCTCGCCCATATAGTTGGCGTGTACTTCTGCGATCTCGCCGTCACGGATACCCC
The DNA here is from genome assembly GCF_001809115.1 of Rothia sp. HMSC071F11. Lineage (NCBI taxonomy): Bacteria > Bacillati > Actinomycetota > Actinomycetes > Micrococcales > Micrococcaceae > Rothia > Rothia sp. HMSC071F11. The sequence goes on along the minus strand of NZ_KV795741.1, from coordinate 188,994 downwards.
GCAGGTACAGGTTACGTGCATTCTCAAGCTGAGCTGACATGGTGTTCTCCTGGGTTGCCTGTGCTGTATTTACCGATGCGCGGTTAGGCGCCTGCATAAGGTGAAGACCGGCCCTGAACCTAACTATCACAGTAGCAGGCGGAACCGGTCGTGGTATCAGGTATTCTATCGGGATTGCTTGCCGATGGGCAATATTCGCGCGGTACCGGTGTGCAGGGGTTTAGTGTTATGACCACCGAACCGGCACCCACCAAGAAATGTATAAACAAAAGGCCCCTCCCATATGAGCTTCACTGAGAGGCTTGGGGTGGGATAACTTGTCAGAAAACCAATTCTTTAGTTTTAGTAAAACTATATAGCAACCTTAACGTAATATTTTAGTATATTAAACCATTAGGGGGAGAAATAAGATAATATCCTCTTAGGTAGTTTCACTCCTACCCACTCACTTTTTACTCTAGTGGATTCATCAACAGTCATGATGATCACTATCGACTTACAAGGAGTCAACATGTACATTAAGCGCATTGAAATGGAAAATATCCGTTGTTTCTCTGATACAACAGAAATTTATCTCTCCCCAGGTCTTAACTACTTTGTCGGCGAAAATAATGCTGGAAAATCAAGCATTATGTTTGCACTAGACTATCTACGTAATGGAACCAGTGATAGCAATAAGATTTATAGCAATAATACTGAAAGTTCTAAAGTAATTGTTGATATCGCTGGTGACGATCTAGAAGAAACACTTGAAACCGGAGATTTTTCTCAATTAAATAAATATCTACACGAGGCCTCATACACAAACAGCGAAGATACAAAATTTAAGATTTTACGTGCACGTCGTCAATCGCATGAAGAGACCATACAGCAAGGCAAAAGAGATATAACGATTACGTCTAGAAAAATTGCATTTTGGAATCCTGAAACTGAACAGTTTGAAAATCCTACTGGAATTGATGCAAAATTCAAAGCATTACTTGATTTAAATTTTATTTATGCCGATGACGCACCCGATACTCATGTGGATATGGGATCTTCGAAGACCTTAGGAAAGTTAATCTCTAATGCTATAACCGATATTCATTCTAAAAACCCCTGGATAAAATTTGCCGAGGCACACCAAGCCCTTTTTGAGAACAAAGGAGAGGGCACAGTTCAGAATGCCCTGAGTGAAATTTCAGATGACCTTTCACAGATTCTAACTACACAGTATGGAGACGCACAAACACGTTTCTCATTCGAGATACCAGAGCCAGTATCTTTACTAAAGTCTGGGCACGTTATGATATCTCGTGGCAGAAATGGAGAAGATGAAACGATCATAGAAAACAAAGGTACTGGCTTGCAGCGGGCTTTTATGCTTGCTCTGTTGCAGGTATATAGCGCAAGGCTAGGACAAAAAGGGCTTAGTGATGACCGAAGAATGATCTTTGGTCTTGATGAACCAGAAACATGGCTCCACCCAAAAGCTCAGCTAAATTTGGCAGAGGCAATACGTAAAATTTCCAACACTCAGCAAGTCTTTCTAATCACCCACTCCCCCTACATGCTTCAAGGATACAACCCAAAAGATTCATGCATGCTAGTGGTTAAACATAATTCTGACTCCCAACGTATCCAAACACACGAAGATTTAAATACCTGCAGGCTACCTTATGTATCTTGGAATGCAATTAACTACTACGCTTTTGGGATTCCCAGCATCGAGTTTATGGACGAGTTATATGGACATTTTCAAACACTTTGCTTACAGAAAAGCCATGCTGGTGAAAAAGAAATTGTAGATCACTTACAGCAGCTGGGTGCAAATAGCTCACTACAATGGAACGATAATCGGAAACCAGGTATAAGTCGCAATATCCCAATATCAGTTTATGTTAGGAATTCAGTGCACCATCCAGAAAATAATCTTAATAAACGATACACTAATGAGCAGCTATCTTTAGCAATTCAAGAACTAGAATCTGCAATTCATACATGGATATCGAAGAAAAAATAGAATTATATCTATTAGGGGTGGGCGACTTATTCAAAATGTTGTAAATAAATCAACCCACCCCTTATCAGCTTCTGTGCAGATAGCGCATTGAGGGTTATTCATGCGGATTTGTTCTAACTTCAAGGACTAAGCCCTACTAAAAAAATACTTGGCAATGCAAACTCAGCGGCCTAGGAATTCAGAGCCCATCACACCTTTATGCCTTGGAAAGCCGAGCGAGTTCTTCACACACAGAAGAAGCAACTAGATTACCTGATGAGGAGTTGTTATGCCCCGTAACCAGTCCGTTAGTCGCTGCCACTGAGCTCCTGTAAGGCCTCTTCCAGCGAATATAGTCCGCCCCGCGTTCTTTTGCTAGCTCTTCAGCATTGTAGGGTACCTTCCGAGACACTAAAGCGAGTTTCTCTTCCTTCCAGGAGGGACCGGTCAGTATTTTGCCGTTCACCAGATAGCTTCCATCACTCAGACGTACATTGAGGATTCCGCAGTACCCGTGCCCCACGGATGCGACGATCGCGCCCCGCTCGTATACACTGGCGATGAGGTTGTGCAGCTCGGAGTTATGCGTGAAGTCGAACATGGCGCCATGCCCACCGGCTAGACATATAGCATCGTAAGTGTTCGGGTCTATAGATCGGATGGGGAGGGTGCTTTTCAGAAGCGCCATACGTTCCGGGTTATTCAGCCAGGAATTTGCGCTCTCATTGCGGAACGGGAATTTCAACGATCGAGGGTCTAAGGGGACGTCTCCCCCACGTGGACTAGCGATGTCCTGCTCGAAACCCCTCTGCTCAAACCTATCCCAAGCGGTCGTCAGCCCAGAAAGCCACAGCCCCGTCGGGTCACCATTATTGTACTGACCCGCATTCGTCACGATGTGCAAGATTCTTTTAGCCATAAGCCTATATTAGCTGGGGTGTGGGCATGTTATGGGGTGGCGCCTGCATGCTGCTCGCAGAACCACGCCCATCTACACTACAGGCTTTATTAGGTATCTTGGAGACACCTGAATGGTGATCTTGCTAAACAGCCCTAAGACCTTTGTTAAAATCAAAACATGGATTACAACTGGGCTCTTGCTGAACTACAATCATTTATTAACCTTACAGAATTGGTTTCCCCTCCGCACACACCTGGGGACGTTTTATATCTCGGTGATGATCGTGTAACTAGAGGTAAAACCGACGAGATCATCAAGATTGCTCAGGTAATCGAACAGATTCTGGATAGAGTTATCCCCACATGGCGAAACTATCTAGAAAAACGAGATAATAGTAGATGGCAGGTACATCGCCAGGCAGCACTTCGCGCTGTGTCTGAGATCGAGCATCGTGAAGAGATCGCTGAGAAACTTGGTGATAACGCCCCTCAGATTAGCGCAGCGGCACTACACCCATGGGTATGGGAATCTGCACGGTCATTATGGCAATCTGGACATTACAGGGCGGCTGTACAAGCAGCAGCAACGAAGCTAAATGCTGAGACTCAAAACAAGGTTGGCCGACGTGACGTCAGCGAGAAAGACCTCTTTTGGCAATGTTACAGCAACGATGACCCCAAACCAGGTAAAGCTCGCCTGCGCCCCGCAAATGATGATGGTGGCAAGACAGCAAGCTCAATTCGTAGGGGTATCGCTAGTCTCGCCGAAGGACTATACGCAGCAATCCGCAACCCTGCAAGTCACGATCCACTTGATGAATTAGAGGAGCATATAGCTCTTGAACAGCTTGCTGTCGTCAGTGTGTTAGCTCGGTTTGTTGATGACAGCGCTGTAATAAAGTGGGATACACATTCGTAAATTATAGAAGGTTTCTTCATGGGAGCTCTCCCAAGCATAACAGTATGCCCGGCCTTCCCCGTAGGGCGTATCCTATTAGAGAGTGTTTCCTTGATGAGCGAGCTAATTTCTGGATCTACGGGTGCCTCCAGCGAAACAGCTCTCTACACACGCTGAACATCGAAATACCCGCACAATACCTGACCACATGCTATGACTAGACAAAGATTTTCAAGTAAAATTGAGGTATGGCACAATGTACAGCACCTATCATAGGACACCGAACCGCAAGTGGCGCAGCGAACTGCCCAGCGTGTGGCGGTAGATCATATGGTTACAGTCCCAATTATCTCCAATACTTGGGAATACCCCAGGCTTCGATTTCAAAAGTCTCATTGTCGAGCACAAGATCTATCTCCGGGTCTACACGCCGTCCCAGATGGTCTCCCCCTTCTTCTACAGCTAGTTATACAGCAGAGGAAGTAAGAGCACTCACCCCGATCCGTGTATCAATCGAACAACGAAGTAATCAAGGTGATCGGTACGATATATTTTTATGCCATGCATGGGATGATCGACGCGAAATCGCTGTTGACCTTAACAAGGCGCTGGAGCAGGCCGGAGTTTCAGTGTGGTTCAGCGAGAAGAATTTGCAATTAGGCACAAACATGATGCGGGAAATTGACCGAGGACTAGCTAAATCGCGTGCAGGAATTGTATTAGTTACAGCTAACTTTATCAAGAGGATTCAGGCTGAAGGAGTAGCTGACAAGGAGCTCTCAGCCTTACTTGCACGCGATCTTCTTGTACCGATAGTGCATGGCATAACCTACGATGATCTTCGTGAAGAAAGTCCACTCCTAGCATCTCGAAGCGGACTAGATACAGCTACAGATACGATGGATCAGATTGCAAACAAAATACGTGAGCTTGTTTCTACGGAAGCATTCGATACTTAACCTTCAAGTATTGCGTCGACCGCTCTACGATCAATGCTCAAAAGGATGGCTCAGAAGAGTGCCCCCATTGTAGCTTCAACACTACCTAGGTGACCAATCATACCAAGACCTCGGTCAACGTCAAACGGTAGTCCTACATCATTCGCCAATTCCTGCGCCCTTTTAATAATTTCTAGTGGTTCCACAGGTAAACAATTAAGGTCGACACGAGCAAGGAGTTTCTTTGTTATTGGCCTCTTCGAATCACGAAACACTAGAGAATTTATCAGTGCGAGACACTCAGGACTATTCAATATAGTGGTTACGATTAGCGCTTCGGTTGGATCATCAAACGGCAACATATAACAAGTATCATCGACAACCACAGGACGATTCTCGATCGGAGTAACGAGTCGGAATACAGGCTCTTTATGCAAGCCGGATATAACTACCTTGTAGGGCGCAAATGTATACGCACCATGCCCGAAAACTGAGAACCGAGGCTGGTTCCTATAAATAGACGATTTACGCCCATCTAAAACTTCAGAATTAGCCATTAAATAGTTCCATAGCTTTGGTGCCGAATATCGTAGATAGGATGTCTCAGCACCAAATTCCATCTGAGGCACAATTACCCATTTATTCAGCTGTTTATGCCTGCCACGGAATATATCCGTACTTTTTAGAAATGGAAAAATATATTCCGGTTCAAGATCCAAAGTAACACCGGACCTGGTTGTAGGCTGCGGGCAAGCAATTAGTTCAAAGACCTTTGAAGCGTCGTGTTTCAGACCTGACCTCCATTCGTATGGAGACTTACCATCAGCTTCACGAACGCAAAGGTACTGATCTACATCAGAAACCAACCGAGAGTCCACAATACCAAAGCGCGCAGAGCTTGTTGCACCTTCATCAAAAATATCGTCAAAAATCTTCACCGTATAGTCGGCTTTGGCGTTTGGGCACATCTTTAATGTGAACCAACATGCATCTACACCAGCACCAAACCAATGCATTGCATCAATTCGATAGATTGCAGCGTCAAAAATCGAGAGCCCTGTCCTAGCAGCATACTCAATGACGTTACGAACAACCTGAGTTTTACAAAGCATACCCAGCGTTAGAGTCTGTCGGGCATTTTCGCGAAGAGCCTTAAGGATAATAAATTCACTTACGTCAAAATTCGACGAGCCAAGAATCGCTTCAAGGCCTTTGGCTCCTTTAAAGTTCTCTTTAGGTGGTAAATTTCGCGAATTCATACGCCTCAACTCCGCTGAAGTTACCCAAGGTGGGTTACCTATTATAAAAAGCGGCGCATCGGTATTTCCCCAAATGGGTGAGGATAGTTCAAGTTCGAAGACATTCCTATGTTGAACCTTACCCCATGCAGATGCTTTTTTTGCATAATCAGGGTTGATTTCAACCCCCATTCGCTCTGATCGAGGGGCAATATCTGCGGCAGCTTGCAGAAAGGATCCAGCTCCACAGGTAGGCTCCAAAATACGTGCGTGAGACGGAAGTTTAAGAGTCTTGAGACACTGTGTAGCTAATACAATTGGAGTCTGAAAGTCACCAAACTCGTTATTTGGCATGAAGATCCTCAACTTCAGGCATAATAGTTTTTGCGGTTGCTGCAGCAATTGCGCGTGCGTATTGTAGCCGCCATTGGAGAGCGTTTGAAATCGTCAAAAAACCCTGCTCTGGCATATTGTACGCAAGTTGTTCAGCCAGCTGACGCCGACTAACTTCATCGAGCGGAATTGCTTTATCCTGTAGAAGCGCATCGAGATCGTCAATTACTGCTTCTACTCCTCCAGGTTGCGACTCAGCACCCTCAATAATTTCTCGAATCATCTTGGTTAGGGTGAAGTCTCCAGTGCGCTCTTTATCGATATATACAACATTCTCAATATCCAGATAAGCAACATGCTCTGCATCTACGTCTCTTTTCGAGTAAACAATCACAAGCAAACTATAACCGAGCCCATATATCTTTTGGGTGGCGGAACGAAAGGGGCAAGATGATTGCGGCTGTTTGATTGAAGTCACTTTAAGGTCGAGGTTCAGTGACGGAAAATCCAGTCCGTTGGCTGCGTTACCTACTTTCAGGTCGTAGCGGGCAAGTAGATGCTCTTTAAACATGGACTCGACTTTTGTACCAACAGCTTTACCATCGGTAATACCATACAGATCAGGAAGTGGTGTCGCCGAGAGTGCCGTTGAAAATTCACGCGCAGCCGTCCTAAAAAGCTCTATCGTCAATGAAGGAAGCGCAGTCTGAGAATCATCATGCTCACTGACGGGTACAACGAGATTCGGGTTACCTTCGGTATTCATCATTTTTTCCTTTCAACAAAATAACTCTCGTGTTTAAACATTAAACCTAAACTCAACCACATCACCATCTGCCATGATGTAGTCTTTGCCTTCCATGCGGACTTTGCCGCGGGCTTTTGCCTCGTTCATGGAGCCTGCCGCATCCAGGTCATCGAAGGAGACAACCTCAGCCTTGATGAAGCCGCGCTCAAAATCGGAGTGGATCACGCCCGCCGCCTGCGGTGCAGTGTCGCCCTTATAGATCGTCCAGGCGCGTGATTCCTTCGGACCAGCCGTCAGATAGGTCTGCAGCCCCAGGGTTGAGAAGCCCACGCGAGCCAGCTTATCCAGGCCCGATTCGTCCTGACCGCTCATTTCCAGCATCTCGCGGGCCTCCTCCTCGGAAAGCTCCACCATGTCAGCCTCAAGTTTCGCATCCAAGAAAACAGCCTCCGCCGGGGCCACCAACTCACGCAGCTGAGCCTGCTTCTCTTCAGAAGCCAGCACACCATCATCCGCGTTAAACACGTAGATGAAAGGCTTGGCGGTCAGCAGGTTCAGCTCCTTCAAATGCGCCATCTCAAGCTTCTCGGCAGCCGCACGTGAGAAAATCGTGTTTCCGTCCTCAAGAATCTTTTGTGCCTGCTTGTAAGTTGCCAGCTGGGCGGCATCGCCCTTCTTAATCTTCACGGCCTTCTCAAGACGCGGAATCGCATTCTCCAAAGTCTGCAAATCCGCCAGAATCAGCTCGGTATTGATAGTCTCCATGTCAGAGGCAGGATCAACCTTACCGTCCACATGAATCACATCCGGGTCATCAAACGCGCGCACCACCTGCGCGATCGCGTGCGCCTCACGAATATTAGCCAGGAACTTATTCCCCAGCCCCTCACCCTCAGAGGCACCCTTCACGATACCCGCAATATCAACGAACGAGACGGTTGCGGGCAGGATACGCTCAGACCCGAAAATCTCGGCGAGCCGGTTCAGGCGGGCATCCGGCAGGTTCACCACACCAATATTCGGCTCAATCGTAGCGAACGGGTAGTTAGCCGCCAGCACCGTGTTGCGGGTGAGCGCGTTGAACAGGGTGGACTTGCCCACGTTAGGAAGACCGACAATGCCGATAGTCAGAGCCACAGAAAATCCTTCATAATGACGACGATAATTCGCCCACACCCCCGAGTGATACCAGGCGCAGGCACAGACAATTAACATTCTACCGCGCGGGCGGTTACTCTGCGCTGAAGGGTGAGGTTCAGATTCCTTCCCCGCCGGATACACGCCCGCCCTACCCCGCTATTTTGGGGTTTATGTTGTATTGGGCAACTTAAATAACCGCAAAATACACAATAACTCGCAAAATAGAACAAAATAGAACACCGCCGAGGCGGCGCATCCAAAAACCATGACACCTGTCATAGGTATGTCATGACAGCACGCACTTATAGCACCCGGTACAAGCTGGTGTACTAGAGGTATGAACACGACAACAGTTATTCAGGCAGAGAATCTGACCCAGGTTTTCCGGGTTCCAGGCGGCACCCTCACTGCCGTCGATAATCTCGACCTCACCATCAGCAAGGGCGAAATCATAGCCCTGCTCGGCCCAAACGGGGCGGGCAAAACCACTCTCATTGATATGATTTTGGGGCTGACCGAACCGGCGCGAGGAACCCTCACCGTGCAAGGTATCTCCCCCAAAAAAGCGGTGCAGCGCGGCGATATTGGGGCTGTTCTGCAAACCGGTGGGCTCCTCAAAGACCTGACCGTGCGGCAAACCCTCGAAATGCTTGCTACGCTCTATCCCACCCGTATCGACATTGATAAGGTGCTTGCCAGCGCAGACCTGACCGAGCTGGCGCATCGCAAAGTCGGCAAATGCTCCGGCGGGCAGCAGCAGCGCATCCGGTTCGCTATCGCCACCATGCATGATCCCAATATCCTCATTCTGGATGAGCCCACCACCGGCATGGACGTTACCGCCCGCCGCACCTTCTGGGAACGCATGGATAAACTCGCCGAAACCGGCAAAACCATTATTTTCGCAACCCATTACCTGGAAGAGGCGCAGAACTTTGCACAGCGCATTGTGCTCATGCGCGACGGCACCATTATTGCCGATGGCACGTCCGAAGAAATCCGTGACCTTACCGGGTACCGGCACGTGAGCTTCCTAGCGGATGCGCCCCTCACCTTTGACGATCTACCGCATCAGCAGGTCGAAATTACCCAGGAAAACGGCAAATACCGCCACCGGCTGAACGTCTCGGATGCCGAAGATTTCGTGCGGCTTCTGCTCAACACGCAGACTGTGAGTGACCTTGAAATCGTCAAACCATCCATGGACGAATCCTTCATGCTCCTCACCTCAGACACCGAATCAGCCGCATCTAGCGCCACAAAGGAGTCCTAGACATGCTACGTTACACACTCTACGAAATTCGCCGGTCGGTATTGTCGCCGTCTTCCGTGTTTTACACGATCATCCTGCCGGTGGGGCTCTATATGCTCTTCGGGGCCCTGCAAGACTACGCAAAGGTCAAAGTCGCAGACGGTAACGCCTCCGCCTATGTCATGATCGGCATGGCACTCTACGGCGCTATCAGCAGCACCGTATCGGTCAGCGGCCTGACCGTGGTCGAAAACGTGGCCGGATGGGGCAGGCAGCTAGCCCTCACCCCCATGAATACCGGTAAATATCTGTTTTCCAAATGCTGTGTGGCGTTCGTTATGGCGGCGGTACCCGTCATAGCAGTGAACATTGCTGCCCGCCTTACCGGAATCGATATGCCGCTGAATCAGCAGATCGCCTGCGCCGCGCTTAGCATACTATGCGCTATGGTCTTCGGGTTCTTCGGGCTGGCCATCGGGCTTCTGGTACCCAGCGAAAGCGCAGTAGGTATTGCCAACGGCGTTTTGGTGGTGTTCTCGTTCTTCGGCACGCTCTTTGCCCCGCTCACCAAAGACCTTATGCCCTACGCCCGGTTCACTCCGCTGTACGGTGCCGCCGAAATCTCCCGCTATCCCTTCACTCAAGGGCTCACGATTATCAACGGCAGCGGCCCCGACTGGAACATGATCGAACCACTCTGGTACGGCGTTGTTAACTTCGCAGCCTGGGGCGCGCTGTTCATTCTGGCGACCATGCTCCTTATGCGGCGAACCACGCGGCGCTAAATCTTCACGACAACGGCTGCTAGGTATTGGGCGCATCCGGTATTCATACCGCCGGATGCGCCCTCTGCGCTACGCACAAAGTCGTCTTTATACTAGAGTCCAGGAGGAGCATATGACACCGCTAAAACCCCGCAATAAAACACCTGAAAACCGCACTATCGACTGGATTAGCCTAGGATTCTCCGCACCTTGGCTCGTATATCTGGGGTACATCTACGACGGCCTTTTAGAGCCTAACGCTCCGGTGTGGAAGCATGTGTACGTCATTATCTGCCTGGCCGTTTTTTCGATCATAGATGTTGCCGCGTATACGGTTCCCTGGATTCTTCCGGCGTCATCATATTTCAGGCGGTTGCTTCTCTGGACGATCCTTCTCCTCGTGCCCGTATGTGGCGTAATGCTGATAGCCGCCATTCCACCGGCAGATGTACTCATCGGGTTCACCATCTATTTTGTGGCACTGTGGACTTTTACCGAGGACATTCCCTACAGCACGCGGATTCGCGGTGCCTTCGCCATAGCGGCGGTTTCCTGGATAATTTATATGTTCTCTGACGGGTTTCCTATCAATTTTGCGGATAAATCCCGTCTAACCTTATCGCTGGGAATCCCTATGATCGGGATTATGGCGTTCTCCTACCTAATCCAGCTGAGTAAAAACGCCGACAAAACCCAGGCCAAGCTTGACATGGTCAGCGAGCGCGAGCGCATCGCCCGCGATGTACATGACGTGCTCGGGCATTCTCTGACCGTGATCACGCTTAAGGCCGATTTGGCGCGTAAACTTCTGCATGCTGACCCTGACCGTGCCGATGCGGAGCTTGAAGCTATCGCCCAGCTTTCTCGGTCTTCGCTGGCGGAGGTTCGTTCGACGGTCACGCGGCTGCGCATCCCGGATTTTTCGGGCGAGATTCAGGCGTCGGCGCGTGCCTTGCAGACGGCGTCGATCGCCGCGAAACTGCCCGATGCGGAACGTGCTCTCTCAGTGGTTGGGGTGAATTCTTCGCTTTTTTCGTGGGTGCTGCGTGAGGCTGTAACGAATATTGTGCGGCATTCGCAGGCTGGGTTCTGTGAGGTGCGGTTGAGTAATACCGGGCTTGAAGTTCTTGATAATGGGGTGGGTATTCCTGCCGAGTACGCCGCTGGAAGTGGTATCAAGGGCATGAAGAGTCGTGTGGAGTCTGCGGGCGGAACCCTTATTGTTGAGGATGCTCCGGCGCACTGGCTGCGGGCGCATCCTGCCGGTTCTGGGGCGGCGGACGTTCGGGGCACGCGGGTTCGGGTTAGTATGGACGGTAATACCGCCGAGATTGAGCCTTCGGGAGATACAGATGATTAAGATTATGCTCGCCGATGACCAGCAGCTTGTGCGTGAGGCGCTGGCCGCGCTGTTGGGGCTTGAGCACGATATTGAGGTGGTCGCGCAGGTTGGCGGCGGCGATGAGGTTCTTCCCGCGATCAACCGGTATCACCCGGATGTGGTGCTTCTCGATATCGAGATGCCCGGTTCTGATCTCTCCAGCGGTATTGATGTGGCAGCTGCGATTCGGGATGCGAAGCTGGTGACGCTCACCGGCGAGCCGGTACGTTCGCTCATTGTGACGACCTTCGGCAGACCGGGGTACCTGCGGCGTGCTCTCTCCGCCGGGGCGAGCGGGTTTATGGTGAAGGATACAAGCGCATCCCAGCTGGCGGAGGGTATTCGGCGTGTTCATGCGGGTATGCATGTGGTGGATCCGGCGCTGGCGGCAGAGTCTTTGGCGTATGGGGAGTCTCCGCTGACCGAGCGTGAGACCGAAATTCTGCGGGTTGCCGGTCATGGTGCTACGGCGCGCGCTATTGGTGAGCAGCTGTTCCTCTCCCCCGGTACGGTGCGTAATCATCTGTCTTCTGCGATGGCGAAGCTTAACGCCTCGAACCGGCAGGAGGCAATACGTATAGCCGCCGATAACGGTTGGCTTTAGGGCTTCCTGCGGTTGTACCGCTAATCCGGGAGCGTTTTCTTCATTCGGGAGCAGTTAAAGTGCTCCCGAATGAAGAAAACGCTCCCGGAATTGTAAGTTCGTGTAAGGCGCGAACTATCGCGTGGGTTTTGCCCCGCGGCCTCCCAGCTGACGACCTGTGTTTTCGTCATTTTTCAGGGCGGCGCGCAGCTCTTTGGGCAGGGAGAAGAGAATGTCTTCCTTCGCGGTTTCTACCTCTTCGATGTTCTCGTACCCGTATTCAGCCAGCAGCGTCAGTACCTCCTGCACCAGCACCTCGGGCACCGATGCGCCAGAAGTCAGCCCTACGGTCGCCACACCCTCAAACCAGGATTCATCCACCTGATGTGCAAAGTCCACACGTTCGGCGCGTTTGGCACCGTACTCTAGCGCGACTTCCTTAAGTCGCACAGAGTTTGAAGAGTTCGCAGACCCGACCACGATCACTAAATCTGACTGCGGGGCGATCTCTTTGATAGCACCCTGACGGTTTGAGGTTGCGTAGCAAATATCGTCTGAAGGTGGGTCTTGAAGGGAGGGGAACCGTTCGCGCAGCCGCGCCACGGTTTCTAGGGTTTCGTCCACGGAGAGGGTGGTCTGTGAAATCCAGACGACCTTCTCGGGGTCGCGCACGGTAACCGAGTCCACTTCGTCAGGCGAATTCACGATCTGAATATGTTCGGGTGCTTCACCGGCGGTACCTTCGACTTCTTCGTGCCCCGTATGCCCAATGAGCAGAATATCGTAGTCCTGTTTTGCGAAGCGAACAGCCTCACGGTGCACTTTATTCACCAGCGGGCAGGTCGCATCAATCGTGTTCAGCTGCCTCTCCCCCGCGGCAGATACAACCGCCGGGGAAACTCCGTGCGCCGAAAATACGGTTACGGACCCTTCGGGTACTTCGTCCACTTCATCCACAAAAATGGCACCCTGCTGTTCGAGAGTTTCCACCACGTGACGGTTGTGCACAATCTGTTTGCGCACGTACACCGGGGCACCGTAGTGTTCGAGAGCCTTCTCAACGGCGATCACGGCACGATCAACGCCGGCGCAGTATCCGCGTGGGGTGGCCAGCAGTACCTTTTTGGCACTCGTGACGGGGGTTGCAGCCTCAATATCGGCGCGGCTTCGGCGGGTGCGCGGCAGCGGCGGCAGACCGAGGGAAATGGTTTCAGTGGACATGACTACTATCCTACGTTGTTTGTTCCTCTAGTGTGTGCGTACTGTGGTGCCGCTCGCAGTGAGCGCAATGAGTTTGGCAAGAATACCGCCCAGAAGCGAGACCACGGCCGCCCATGCACTGTAACTTGCGAGCGAATTCAGATGACCTGTCAGCATGGGGCGCGCCGTATTCACCAGACCGTCCAAGAAAACAGTTCCCACCGTGCTGTCGGTACTGAGCCCAAGTGTCTGCGGGGTTTGCTGCGCCATGACCGCACTCAGAATCCACAAGCCCGCCGCAAGAATCAAGAACGTACAGGTCAGAAGCACAAAGCGTCCGCGCGGAAGCAGAATCAGGGCGATCACCAGACCGATAATACTTGCTACGATCAGTGCCCCGGACATACTTCCAACCCACTGCATCCGCTGCACCGCATGCTGCACGGGGTTTCCGTCACGGTCGATAGATATCAGGTGTTTCCCCCAGGATGAAATATCGGGGTCGTATATGCCGATGCTGCCCACACGCGCATCAAGCTCACGATAGAAGGCGCTGATGTCGAGCGCGGCTGGATCATCAGGATGCGCCAGGTTGTAGGTGTGCGTATCCGCCGCAACCTGCCGCCACATGGTGCGGTATTCGGAGGTTCCAGTGAGCCTCTGTGCATTCTCGCTCAGGCGTTTTTTCACCTCGCCGCGGCTTGTGCTCAGAATCTGTGTGAGAAAGTTATTGCCGGATTCGGGGAAGACTCGCTTGACCGCATCAGAGTTCATAACATCGGTGACAGCGGCATCGGCAATTCGTTTTTGAAAGTCTTGGTCTTCCACCAGCTGGGTGCTGAGCTGGTTGAACCCGGATTGGCTGATGAGGTTTTGATTGACCCAGCTGGCAACCGAACCCGTTAGCGCGCACAGAATACTCAAGGATGCAGCAAGAATCGCCAGAGCGTACCGCAGCTTTGAGACGCTGGTGGGTTCTAGCACATGCCGCTGCGGTTTCTGATTCGCCAGGTTGGCTACGGGAGCACCCGTCGGTTCCGGGGTTTCGCTGTGCGGGCGCAGCGCATCAAAGGACTCGTTGAGCACTCGCGTCTGCTGGTTTATCTCGGGGGCAGATAAGAGCGTGGTGGTTTCATCCGCGCCCTCAAGATCATGCGGTTCGCTGGAGATAACCCGGTAGTCATCGCGCGGAGGTTCGGGCAATACGCGGGTGGTGTCTGGTGAGTCCTCTGGAACCTCAAGTTTGATCGTGCGCTTGGGTTCGTGGGGTTGGGGGTCGTCATGTGCACCCATAGGTTACAGATTACCGGGTTCGGCAGAAAAGGTTGAATGAGTGTGCCCTCAGCGGAAACTGTGACGTGAAGAGTACGCACATGACCGAAAGATGGGCAAAATCGCAGGCTGTGGGAGAGAATGGGGTTATGACTGATTTTTCGGCAGCGCACCATGAATACCCGCACTCGGCTCCCCCGATTGTGCCGCCTGCGGCTGAGCGGCAGCTTCCTGCAAAGTCGCAGGAGACTACACCGCAGAATCCTTGGCCTCTGGCGCTTTTGGCTCAGAATATGAAGAACTATATCGATAAGGTTCCGCAGCTGTGGGTTGAGGCGCAGGTTGCTTCCCTCAACGGGCGCGGCGGGAACGTTTTTATCGAGCTGAAGGATCTGCAGGAAGATTTTTCGTTTACGCTCGCCCTGTTCGGTCAGGCGGGGCGCGGCCTGGGTTCGGATGTGAAGGTTGGCGCGCGGGTGGTGACCTTAGCGAAGCCCAGCCTGTGGAAGAACGGTCGGCTCTCCCTGATTGGGCGGCGTATCTATGCGGTGGGCACGGGTAACCTGCACGAACAGCTGCAAATACTACGTGAAAAGCTGGCCGCTGAGGGGCTGTTTGCGGATGCTCGCAAGAAGCCGCTCCCGTTGCTGCCGCATCGTGTAGGACTGATTACCGGGCGTGATTCCGATGCCGAAAAAGACGTGATTCGCAATGCTTCGCTGCGCTGGCCCGGAGTGCAGTTTGAGGTACGGAACGTGAAAGTGCAGGGCGAAGGCTCGGCGAGCGAGGTGATGGCGGCGCTGAGTGAGTTGGATGCGCATCCTGAGGTTGATGTGATTGTGATTGCCCGCGGAGGCGGTTCGTTTGAGGATCTGCTCTCGTTCTCTGATGAGGCTCTGGTACGTGCCGTGGCGGCGGCGCAGACTCCGGTCGTTTCGGCAATTGGGCATGAGGCAGACAGCCCAATTCTGGATGCCGTCGCGGATGTTCGCGCCTCTACCCCCACCGATGCGGGTAAGCGTATTGTGCCTGATGTCGCCGAGGAGCTGGCGGTTATTCGTGAGGCGCGAGCGCGTGCCGACCGCGCGGTTTTGGGCTACCTGAACTATCAGGAGCAGTATATTCGGCAGCTGCATGAGCGCCCGGTGCTGACCCAGCCGGAGACGGATTTAGGGTGGCGCAGTGAGGATATTTTTCGGCTGCGGGAGCGAGCCGCCCGTTCGGTGGAGTACCGTGTGGCGCGCGAACGGGACGCGATTTCGCATACGATTGCGCGGGTGCGGGCACTCTCGCCCGTAGAAACGCTCAAGCGCGGGTACACGATTGTGCAGCGTGCCGATGGTGATCTGGTGCGTGATGCCACGGCTCTATCGGCTCATGACAAGCTGACGATGCGCGCAGCGGTGGGCGGCGCCGAGGTCAGTGTGGTCAAAACCTACGACTCAAATCTTGATTTATAACTCTCTGGTGGAAGGTACAACATTGTCTGAGAATATTAGTTTTCATACGGAAGAGCTGGGTGCTCCCGTCGAGACCCTAAGCTATGAGCAGGCGCGCTCCGAGCTTGAGAATGTGGTGCGGCAGCTAGAATCTGGCACCTCAAATTTGGAGTCTTCGATAGCCCTGTGGGAACGCGGTGAGGCGTTAGCTTCCCGGTGTGAAGCCTGGCTTGAAGGCGCCCGGGAACGCCTGCACGCGGTGCGTAACACTCAGGATGCAACGGGTGAAGAAGCTGAGTCTGAGGGCTCCGAGTCCGAAGACTAAGGCGTAAAAAGCTCTTGATGCGTTACCAGGCGTGAAAAAATCCGTTTGATAACACATCAAGAGCAGTAGGAATGGGCGCGAACTAGCGCGGGAAAACCGCCTAGCAAACCCCGCTAATTCTTTTGTTTGTAATCCGCCATGAAGTTACCCAGCCGCTCAAGCGCGCTCTTGAGGGTCTGCACATCCGGCAGGAAAACCAGGCGGAAGTGGTCGGGCTTATGCCAGTTGAAGGCGCTGCCGTGGCTGAAGAGAATTTTCTGATCTTTGAGCAGGTCAAGCATGAACTGTTCGTCGCTCTTGATGTTGAACTTTTCGGTATCAATTTTGGGGAACAGGTAGAGCGCGCCATCGGCCTGTTCACAGGTAATGCCGTCGATTTCGTTGAGCATACGATACGCCAGGGTGCGCTGCTCGTAGAGACGCCCGCCGGGGGCAACGAGTTCGTCAATGGACTGGTAGCCGCCGAGTGCGGTCTGAATTGCATGCTGGGCGGGCACGTTGGAACACAAGCGCATCGACGCAAGCAGGGTAATGCCCTCGATATAGTTTTTAGCGTCCTCTTTTGGCCCGGTAATGGCGAGCCATCCGGCGCGGTAACCGCAGACGCGGTATGCTTTGGAAAGCCCCGAGAAGGTCATGCAGAGCACATCATCACCGGTGATGGTGGCCATGTTGATAGCCTCGGCGCCTTCGTAGGTGATCTTCTCGTAGATTTCGTCGGCAAAGACCACGAGCTCATGTTCGCGCGCCACATCAGCAATCTGCTGCAGAATCTCGCGGGAGTACACGGCACCGGTGGGGTTGTTGGGGTTAATAACCACAATGCCCCTGGTGCGCTCAGTAATCTTCGACTTAATGTCTTCAATATCCGGGTACCAGTTGTTCTCTTCGTCGCACAGGTAATGCACGGGGTTGCCGCCTGCGAGCGTGGTGGAGGCGGTCCACAGCGGGTAGTCGGGCATCGGAACCAGAATTTCATCGCCCGGTTCGCATAGCGCCTGCAGGGTCATAGGGATCAGTTCCGAAACGCCGTTGCCCAGATATATATCGTTGGTGTCAAGGTCGAGAATCCCGCGATTCTGGTAGTACTGCACGATGGCGGTACGCGCCGAGTACAGGCCGTGGGAATCGGAATAACCCTGTGTGACAGGCAGGTGGCGGATGATATCCATCATGATCGCATCCGGCGCTTCAAATCCGAAGGGAGCGGGGTTACCAATATTGAGTTTGAGGATGCGGTGGCCAAGCGCTTCCATGCGGTTGGCTTCTTCGAGAATAGGTCCGCGAATATCGTAGAGGACGTTGTTCAGCTTTGAGGACTGACGGTACTTCGTCATAGTTACATTACTTCCTTGGATGCTCTAATAAGAATTTCGCGGCCTCGTCGTCAGCGATGGGGTTAGTACCGCTCGTAAGACGAAGCAAGAACGATAGGTTTCCCGTATCTAATGTAGATGATACGCGGTTTATAGCTTCGCGTGCACTATCTGGCAGGTTACGACGCGCAATCGGAAGAAGTTGTTGGTTCAGCTGCGTAGTCTGTGGGTCTTCGAGAGTTGTGAAGCGGTTATCCTCAATCGCCGGGTCTGCGCTGTGCAAAAGGACCACCTGCGCGGTGTCTTTGCTGAGCATACTCACCCGTTCTGCCGAATTTTCGTTGAGAATAGGGTTTTCGACCGTGTATTTGTAGACGGTTTTGAGGCTTGCAACGCCGTAGTTGCTGCTGGTGTATCCGCTGGTGAGAGCAAAACTTAGGGTAGCTTTTACATCCGCAAGGTTGGCGAGGCTACGAAGTTTATGCTGCACTTCGTTCTGGCGAGTGGTCACGAGAACATCGCGGTTTTGGGCATTAGCAACGTCTAGAAGTTCCAGGTGTTCGGGGAGCACACGGTTAATAGCGGCAACAGTATCGGTAATATTCAGTGCGCGCGCGTTAATGGCCCCGCTGGGGCTTGCGGTTGCACCTTCGGAGGCGGACGCATCATGCGAAGGCGTGTTGGTGGGGGTGGGCGGTAGTGTGACCCCGGCACTCGCCGCAGATGCGCTGGCACTGGCAGCCTGGCGTTCCGCCTGAATTTGTGCGGGGCTAAGTTTGCCGTCGTTCGTAAGATGCAGCAGCAAATCGCCGCTGTAATCAATAACAAGGTCAAGCGTGTCTGGTTCGGGGGTGTTCGCTTCGGTCTGTTTGAGCGCATCCAGAAATTTGCTGCGGCTGTCTTCGTTGGTGACGACTTCAACGTTATATCCCACGTTGCGAAGCGCCTGAGCGTACAGGTATGCGACCGCCCGCATCTCGCGCAGGGCACCGATGCCCACGCGCAGGGTTCCGTAGCTTGATGCTGAAGGATCCACTTTCGGTTTATCGTCCTCTGACGAGCAGGCGGCAAGAAGCGGAGCTAGGGCTAAGGCGCTTATCATGGTGCGGCGGGTAGGCGCGGGGCGGTTTGGGTAATGCACTAGATTTTCCTCGCGTTCTCGTCGGCAAGAAATTCTTGGTATTCACGCGACCAAGCGGCGGCATTTTGAAAGCCCATCATGGATGCGACCTCGTCGATGAGGGTGCCGTAGCGCAGGGTATCGAGTTCAGCGATAGGCACCCAGCAGGCGCTGTCGGAAGAACCGTTCTCTTCGGCGCGCAGCTCGCCGGTGACCACGTGGGCGCGGTAGACGATGCGCAGGGCGCAGAACGGCAGCGTACTGTCGGAGAGCCCGTTACGCGCGGGAAAATGCCCGGCGTGCACGCCCAAAATATCTTCGATGGCAACGCTGTACCCAGTTTCTTCGAGGGTTTCTCGCAGGGCGGTTTCGTCGGCCTGCTCGCCCGGTTCCATGCCTCCGCCGGGCAGCGACCAGAGCGGACTTTGGGCGCGATCCTCGGGCACCCAGCGGGTCATGAGCAGTTTGCCCTGCTCGATAATGACCGCGTAGGCTGCGGGACGGGTTTCCATTACCAATGCCATGATGTTAAGTTTACCGCTTTAGCGTTTCTTTCCTGCACGCCGCGCACGGACGGCTTGAGCGTTGTGACGGGCATATTCTCGGAGGTTTCCGCTCTTTTTGGCGTTCGATTTCTTCCGATCACGAGCCTCACGGCGGGCATTGGCGGCACGGTTTTTCGCTTTCGTCTTTGCTTTCTCATCAGCAATGCGCTTAGCGCGGCTCTGCTTCGTCTCACTTCCTCGCTCGCTGGATGCGGTTCGCCCGCGCACAATACCGATAAAGTCCTGGATCAGAGTTTCTTCTCTTTCGGGACGCGGATGCGCCACCGGTGCCCGCCTCCAGGTGAGGGTCACCGGGTAGGGTTCAAGGCCGCGCATCGGGCGATAGGTAAGGTCTTTGCGATGGTAGAATCGCGCCACGGACATGGGTGCAATGTACAGGCCAATTCCTGCGGCAACGAGCTCAAGAGCCTCACGATCGCCGGTAAATTCGGGCAGGAACCTTGGGTTTTCGGCGCGCCATGTGTTGGAGGCTTCAGCCCAGGCGGGGTAATCGGCGGGGTCGTGAAGCAGAAATTCTTCGGCGAGGTCTTCAAAGCTCACCTCGTCAAGCACTGTGAGCACGTGGTCGCTGGGCATGATCAGCACGGGTATTTCCTCATACAGCCTGATGCTGTGGTACTCGTCTGTGTCTCTGCTGCGCGGTTCGTGGTTGGGGCGCACAATCGCCATGTGTGCAAGCGGTTCTGCGCTTTGGGAGGTGGAAAGCTCTATGGTAAGGGCCTGAATTCCCAACCCCTCCCCCACCGGAATTTCAGCCAGGGGCGCGCGGTCGCCGTAACGCTCATGCCAGCGGGTGAACCATTTTCCGGGCATAATTCCCGGCACATATGCAATGCGCAACTCAGAGCGTTCAAGCACCTGGGCTGGTAGGGCCTGCGGAGTGTAGAGAAGATTTGCGATATGGTGCGGAAGCTCGTCGGCTCTTGCTTTTTCCTCTGCCCGTGCGTTGGTGCTGTTTTCACTCATGCCACCACGCTAGCACAGCGGGCGGGATACGCGGGGTGTATCCGTGGAATATAGGGTAAAAACGGGCTAAGACTGCCGCTTATCAGCGATATAGGTGCGAATCTTTGAGGCTGTCAGGCTGATCAGAATAAGCGCGACAAAGATGAGTGGCACCATCCACGGCTCAAATCCGAAGGCGGCGAGGAGGGCAAACCCGATAGTGACGTAGATAATCGCCCATATCAGGGTGCCCAGAAGCATGCCGGGCAGCCAGCGGCGCATCGGCATTTTCGTGAACCCCGTGGTAATGATGACGGCGGTCTGCAGTCCGACCGTCAGAAAACACAGCGGCACGGCGTAGGCTCCCCACCGGTTGATCATGGCGGTGGCTCGTGTGTAGAGCGGGGTCTGCATGGCGTTACGGATGCGCTCTAGGCGCGCGCTTCCCGTGGCGGCAAGGTAGCCCAGGGCGTAGACGATGCTGGTGCGCAAAATACCGATGCCCCACATGATGACGACAGCAAGTTCGAGAGGCAGAGCCGCAAACCATTCTTTCACCCCCTCATTCTCTCATGTTTTGGGTATGGTACTCATCAGCTGAGGGTGTACATATGTTGCTTTGAGGTTCTACGTAGTGCACATGGTCCCGCAATCAAAAAAATTTAAATTTTTTTCTGCACCCTATTATTTGGGGTCTATCCCCGTAAACACGGGGTTTTCGGTTAGGTAACCCTAAATATACTGACAGAGTGTCGCTATTTTTCCAGGATTTGCGGTTGGCAGACACCTCGAAATTAGGTTATATTTTTATTACCAAATAGGATACGCCTTGTGGGAAGGCCTCCTAGATACGGTTTTGAAGACTTTTCTTCCTGTGTGTGATGCGAAGGAGGAGGTTCCAGATGGAACCTCCTCCTTTCCCTATGCAAAAGCATCCTTACTGAATTACTCGCTTCATTCTTTTCCCAAGGCACGTAAAAAGGCTCCCCAGATGTATGGGGAGCCTTTTTACTCTGTTGCAGAAATTAATCTAGAGATCCAGCGAACCGCTACTTCTGCTCTCCGTTATTCGGGCCGCCATCACTTCCATTGGGCTTCTTCTGATGCAAAGAACTCAGCGGCTTCGGAAGCTGGGTGGGGGTCCATGTTTTCTGTGATACCCCGGTGAAAGATGCTCCTGTCCCCGGCATGTTCCCCCGCTTATAGGACGCGGATGCGTTCGAGGAGGAGCCCGAACGCTCGCCGGGTTCATCCACGACCGGAATAATATCGAGAGGCTCGAACTCAGAATCGTCGAGATCAAGTGGAACCGGAACATCGAATTGGCTCGTATTCGTAAACCCAGACCCGCCTCCTACCGGAACAGAACCGGTCGCCGGTCCTTGCTGGAAGCGTGAATTCTGCGCACCTGAGCCTGTGGTGGTTCCCATCGGACGCTGCGACCGCGGAGGTTCCTGGTTCATGGGGCGGATAGCTCCCTGCGGGGTGAACCCTGCAGGAGGAAGATTCTTCTCCTCCGCTACAGAGCGCGAAGGCGCAAATCCAGGCCCGGAATTCTGAGCGTTCGTATGCTGAGCCGTGGAGGTCTGGTGCTTCTGGTTTTGCGGTGCAAAGCTGCGCTGACCGTATCCCTGCTGTTCGCCGAGGCTCTGCTGTCCTAAGCCTGTCTGAGCCGCCTGCCGGTTCTGACCTGCGTTTTGGTTTTGCTGCATACCCTGCTGATGTTGCCCCACACCCTGGCCCTGGTGCGTACCGTAGCCCTGAGCTGGCGCAGCATACGGATTTTGCGCGGTATTCTGCGGCTGCGCAAGGTATGGATTATGTGCTGCACTACGATACGGCGCGGAATGTGCAGAGTCATCCGCGCGATCCTGCATGCCGGAGCCAAACGCCGCATCCTGAGCAGAAGTATTACTCATACCAGAGGGCGCGGAATACCCCTGAGTCTGGTTTGTATTCGCGGGAGCCGATTCTAAGAATCCGTTCCTAGGCGCAGCACCTTCGCGTTGTGGAGCATTCACAGTATTTCCGGGTGCGGGAGTCACCGGGATTTGCCCGGTTGGAGTGGTCTGAACTTCCTGATCGAAAAGTTCACTCGTGCGTTCCAGCGGGCGCAGATGCGTTCCCGGAATGCGTGCCGGACGGCGCGGGGTCTGCCCCTGAGCAGATGCAGACCCGACAAAACGGGTCTCGTGCCGCTGCGCCTCGGGCTGGGGTGCGGGCGCGCGGTGCAGGTTCTTCGGCTGCACAAAAACATCCTGTGCGGGAGCCTCCTCCGCCGCCGATGCTGAAAACGCGTGTGCGGAAGGAGCTTGCTCGTATGAAGCTTCGTGGCTTGCACCCTGGTCATCGTCGTACAGAACGGGTTCGGGGGCCTGCTGCGGAGGGTACTTAGGGTGCAACTGCGCCGGAAGCCTGCGGGCGTGCGAAGTACCGGAAAAGTGCTGCTGCGCATCCTCAGCTGAGTACGATTCAGCGTATTCGACGTATTCCTCATGCACCGGCTCTTCGCTCAGCTCGTGAGGCTCTGCTGCGAATTCATCGGCACCGATCTGTGGCGCATGGTCTGCGGGAACACCCTGTTCTGAAGACTCTTCCTCCAGCGTAGATTTGCGGGATGCACGCCCCGAGTTCCAGCGTAGCGAACCCCACCTGCTGGCCTTGGAAGAACGACTCGGTGAGGTTTCTTCAGGTTCCTCGACGTCTAGCTCGTGTGCCTCATCCTGCGCGAATTCCTCTTCGGTAGCCTCACCCTCGATGGGCAGCGCATTATGTCCGGAGGTTTCGGGATACGCCGCATCAGGTTCTTCGTGCCCATCCTTGGGCTGCCCCAGGTAGTAGAGGGCACCGCCGATCCCCGCGAGCGCCACGAAGGAAACCGTGGGGGCGCTCCACGGCAGCCACCCCATGAGGGAGAGAATCAGCGAGAAAATCAGAATAAGTGCCACCAGCGCGCCGATACCGAGCAGGGTCAGGCGCAGGGTTCCTAGGCGATGCAGGCGTTCCGGCAACCAAGGTTTCTGTTCTAAAACGGGCACAGGGCTGGTAAAAGGTTCGACCGGCGAGGCTTCGCGCAGATCGGAGAGCGCGGCGCTCGTCTCTTCTTCACTGAGCGGGGGCACGTTTCCGCTCGCGGCGTTGGATTTCTTGGGGTCAGAACCGGGCACTGCGGACTCCTCAGAAAAAAGAATGGAATGCGAGGTCAGAACATCATCAGTCATGGAATGTGGGTTTACAACCGTCTGTTCGGGGGTGTCTGCGGCGGATGCACGACGCATATTCCGCGGTATAAACCACAACAGCATGACGACCGCTAAAACTACGAGAACACCCGACGTGCTCAAAATCGTCATGTGTATCTATCCCTTCAAGCTAACATTTATAAAACCTAGGACTTTTCATCTTACCTAGTACAGGACAGTGTTCGCATTCATCTACGTATACCGTGCGAAAATATACCAAAGAAACCTGGAATATTCAGGGCTCTTCTAGAAAATATGCGCTCAGCACATTTCCCGTGCATGTATAAATACTATCGAACACAGTCGAACATTATGTAAATGAATCAGGGGCGACAGCAGGTCATAAAACCGAACTATCGCCCCTGATAGGACTAGAGATTATGCAAAGAGTGATTAGCAGTTCTTATCGGCAAATTCTTTCAGCCATTCACGAAGTTCAGGGCCGAGATCTTCGCGTTCGGAAGCAAGAATAACGTTTGCCTTCAGATACGAGAGCTTATCCCCCGTATCGAAGCGGCGCCCCTTGAAGACCACACCGTATACGCCCTCACCTTCGCCGGTGCCGACTGCCAAAGTCTGCAGTGCATCGGTCAGCTGAATTTCGTTGCCGCGACCCGGAGCCGTGTTTTCCAGCACCTCGAATACCTTCGAGCTGAGCACGTAGCGACCAATCACCGCATAGTTCGAGGGTGCTTCCTCGGGGGCGGGCTTCTCAACAAGACCGGTGACCTTCACGTAGCCGTCCTGACCTTCAACCGCCTCGATAGCAGCGGCACCGTAGGCTGAGATAGACTCGTGGGGAACCTCCATAAGAGCGATCACGGAACCGCCGGTAGCCTGCTGAACCTCGACCATTCGCGAGAGCAAATCCTCTTTTTCGTCGATCAGGTCATCGCCCAGCAAAACCGCGAAGGGTTCATCCCCTACATGTACCTTGCCGCGCAAAACTGCATGGCCCAGACCTTTAGGGTCGCCCTGGCGCACATAGTGCAGTTCACCCAACTCATTCGTTGCTTCAACAGCTTTCAGAAGGGCGTCTTTACCCTGCTCGGCCAGCTGACTTTCTAGGACCGGAACACGGTCAAAATGGTCTTCAAGCGCACGCTTGTTACGGCCGGTAATCATAAGAACATCGTTCAGGCCGGCGCGGATTGCCTCTTCTACCACGTACTGAATTGCGGGGCGATCAACGACCGGAAGCATTTCCTTAGGAGTCGCCTTCGTTGCGGGCAAGAACCTGGTCCCCAGACCAGCCGCCGGAATAACAGCCTTAGTGACAGACTTAGATACTTTAGTCATACCAATAAGCATAACTCATGCACCCTCTTTCACAGCCTGTAATACTACAATTTGACACGTACCTTCGTGCAAGAATTTAAAAAATACCCCGCTGCACCTTTGCAGGTTAGGCACTATAAGATATCGTCGAGCATCGCACTCGCTGCACAACATTATCGCAATGGTGAACGCACTCACCCAGGAGAACCATGAAACCCGAGCCCAGCACCGTATCCGCCCCGCACGAGAGCAACGATGCGCCCCACAGCAAAACTCCCGAAGATACCGCCCTCGACAAGCAGATACTGCGCTCCCAAATTCGCCCGCAACGCCTGATCGTCAAAAACGCCCGCACAGCGGCGGAACACGAGCAGATGAAACAGCAATACCGCGACCATATTCTTTCGCTGATCCCCAAGGACGCGCAGGCGCAAACTATCGCGGCGTACCTGCCCACCGCCTCCGAACCGCCTATCACCGCAGCGCTTCACGACCTGCACGCGCGCGGGCACCGCATCCTGGTGCCCGTAGTACGCCCGGCACGCACCCTCGCCTGGGTTGTCTGGGACCCACACGTGGAGCATCCGCTCAACGGCTTGGGCATTGCCGAACCCGAAGGCGAAGAGTATGACACCCAGGCTTTTGTTGCCGCCGACCTGCGGCTAGTTCCGGCGCTCGCCTATGCACGCAACGGCCGCCGTCTAGGGCAGGGCGGAGGCTACTATGACCGCATCATCCCTGCCCTTTCGGCAGATAAACTGCGTGAGAGCACCGTAGGCGTGGTGTTTTCCCATGAAGTGCTCGAAAGCATTCCCTACGATGAATGGGATGCCGTGCTCCCCCGCGTGCTGACCGAGAACGGCATAGAGCCCCTCGGCGATTCCACGCTCTAGACCGAGAACTTAAGAACATTCTGCCTGCGCTAAGCCCCGCGCGGCACGCCACCCAAGTCGAAACCGGGTGAGGTTCGCGGTACACTCTATACGCAACACACGGCAGCCGCCGCGCTCGCGTCTGCCCTAGGATCTGTCATTCAGGAGAACCATGCCGGTCTACGTTTACCAGTGCAAAAACTGTGGGCACGCTTTCGAGAAACGCCAGTCGTTCAGCGAGGACGCCCTGCGCACCTGCCCGCAATGCGGTGAAGACACACTTCGCAAACGCTTCAACACCGTGGGCGTCGTCTTCAAAGGATCCGGGTTCTACAGCACCGATAAAGGTTCCAGCTCAAGCTCATCTCAAGCAGAGTAGTCACACGAAGAATCGTTCCCTCCCTGTACTGCGGCACTAGCCCCAGTGCGGGGGTTTTTGTTCGCGCATCCACTCTAGACGGGCACGTTCTTCGGGGGTTAAATGTTCCTGCGCCGAGCCGCGGGCATGCCGTAGGTTTCCTCGATTCGCGGCTGACTTCCCGGAGATCTCTTTGCGTGCAGGCGTTGGCGTATGTGCGTGAAGCGGTGCGTTCACGCCCGCAATGCGCGGCTCGTCCCCTGCTAATGCGCCTCCCCCGCTGGCGCGTCGATGGCCTCTGCGCGGTTTCGGTGTTGGAGAATACTCACCCATAGGTTCGTCCTTTCAGCTCTGCGCTGCCGGGAGGGTGCAGAAGCGCCTAGTCTGCATATATACCCAAATACCGTAGGATACGCGCCACCACTGCCTCGGGATCGGCGAAAACCTCCAAGGTGTTAAGGGTTACGTAGTTCCAGCCCGTGCGGCTCAACCTTTCAGGAACCAGGCGAGTATGCTCACGCACGCTCTCGGTCGTGTAATCAAACAGCACATCCGACCCCACCATGAGCGGCATCCGCTGTGCGCTCTCCTGTTCAGATTCGGTATGAATGAGCTGTTGCGGTGCCAGCGCGATAAAGGCTATCTCGTCTTCGCCGGGCCGCACCCGAACGCCGCGTTCGCGCAGGCGTGCTACTGCATCGTTAAGCAGCCAGTCCTGCGTTACCGGGTCGGTTGGCTCGTCCTCAGTCTCTAGCCAGGCGTTAGACGCAAGAACGTCCTCGCGTGGAGTCTGCGCCGCAATCTGCTGCTGGTTCTCCTCATAGGCGAGCATCAACCGGTATAGATCCAGCGCACCCTCGTGGAGTTTCTGCGCATTCATATCGGTTGGACTCACGCAGCTAACAATATGCGTGGCCCGCCGTGCACGAGTGAGTCCCACTACGAAGCCTTCACGACCGTGCGGGCCCGATAGCAGCCCCAGATTATGGGAGCTCTGCCCCAGCCGGGCACGCCCCACACCCAGCGAGAAAATGATGGTATCGCGTTCCAGCGACCCCGCACGGTTTACATCCACCACCCGGAAAGACTCGGTACCGGGCTTGAAAAACTCGGCAAGCTGCGGGTACGTATTCAAGGCTTGGCGCACCGCCCCGGCAATCCGCTGGGCATGCTTCGGGCTCGCCGTCACCACCGCCAAAGAACGTTCGGGGCGGCGGTAGGCGTGCTCAAGCACCAAACGGGTTACACGGTCCACTTCAACGCTCGGGGATTCCAGGTTCGCGTTATCGCTCACCTTCCCGCGCGTATCAATATACTCAATACTCAGCGTGCTCACGGGCTTGCGGGATGCCGGGCTCACCGGAATTTCGCGCAGGTGAGACCCATAGAATTCCCGATTCAGGTAGTCGAAAAGCACGCGGTCAAAGGGACGATGCACGAGCGAGAGCGTGCGGTTCGGAAGCAGACGTGAAAGCGCCCCAAAAGTGCTCTCCAACCGGTGAGAATCCGATGCTGGTGCACCCGAAGTTGGCGCCGAAACAATAAACGGCGCAGGGAACCCGGCATGAGGATCGCCCACGGCGATTACCTGATCCGCGCGCGTAATCGCTGGAAGGTTAGCCGCCAGCGGGGTGGACTCAGCATCTAGCAGGATAACCGCATCAAAACGCATCGACATGGGAACCCGGCGCGCCAGCGAAAACGGACTGGCAGTCCACAGCGGCAGCAAAGTACGCGCCATGACCGGGGCATTCACCAGAAGCGACTCGAGATCAAACTCACGGCCGCGCAGCTGACTCTTCAGATACGAAGCCTGCTCGTGGAATTCTTCGATACGTTCCGTCCACAACCGTGCCGTATGCGCTAACAAACGCGCCTGGGCGCTCGACATATGGGCGTAGTCCGCGCGGCGGAACCGAGCCTCAATATCGCGCAGCTCGTCGCCGTCAAGAATTTTTTCGGCGTGCTGCTCCAGAAGCTCTTCAAGCGCGGACTGCCACCACGCAAGTTCGAGTTCCGATGTCACCTCGGATGCGTTTGCCTCACGCTCACCCAGCTCGTCCAGAAAATCGCTCAGACCCGCATTCGTGAGCCGCCCTAAGAGTACGTCACGTTCGGGTAAGCTCATGAGCACTTCGCGGTCGTTGAGCAGAGCATCCAGGCGGGCTTCGAGCTGGTCAAGATCCGTATGCACAAAGTCGACGCCTTCGGCGGTATCAGGGAGTATGATCTCAAGCCCCGAAAGCTCTGAGCCCAGCGAGTGCAGGGCGTTCGCCAAAGCATCCAGGTTCTCGGGAATCTTCGGGGTGCTGGGCGAATCAAGAAGCCGAATCCACTCGGCGCGCTCGGTCTGCACAACTTT
This sequence comes from Rothia sp. HMSC071F11, assembly GCF_001809115.1. Lineage (NCBI taxonomy): Bacteria > Bacillati > Actinomycetota > Actinomycetes > Micrococcales > Micrococcaceae > Rothia > Rothia sp. HMSC071F11. The sequence goes on along the minus strand of NZ_KV795741.1, from coordinate 160,543 downwards.
GAGATGTTCATGCAGATCGCCAATATGCACTCCCGGCAAAATATACTCTTTTGCCGCTCGACGCAGGCGCGAACGCTGCATACTGCTCATGTCGATACGGTTTTCCCGTCGCCATGAGCCGGATGCGGTAGCCGCAATCAGGTCGGTCACCGGACGGTCGTACACCTCTGCCCGGAAGCGCTTGAGAGTTTCCCGAATGCGAATCAGAATAGCAAGCTGCGCATCCCAATCGGCTATAGTACGTGCCCGGCGCAGATGCAGGCTCGCGTTCATGGCGTTCATCGCCTCGCGCAGGGAAAGAAGCGAGGAACGCAGGGTAATGACGAGGGCATAGGCATCCGCCGCCTCGTCTTCGTTAAGCAGACGGGCACGATGCCAGGGCGAAGTGCGGGTTGCGCGTGTAAACCCGTTCAGTTCCGCAAAACGCACAATATCGGCGGTAATGGCTTCACGGTCTTGCAGGGTATCAAGCAGCTGACGGCTAAAACGCACCTGGGTCTGCGGCGCGCTCTCCTCAGAGGCGAGTTCGGCTACTCGCTGCAAGGCTTCACTGATAGAAATATGCCACAGTGGGTCGCGCGCCGTCAGTGCATGAGTGTGATCTGTGAGCGCCGTGCGGGTTTCGATCAGCTCACGATTAAGGTTTGTGGAATTAGGCTCTGCGGTATTCTCGTTACGCACGATAGCGCGAATAAACTCGGTTCGCTGATCTTCGGCAGTGTGTTCTGCCAGCAGATCGTAGCGCAGATCGTTAAGCCCGGTGCGTCCCAGAAGCTCGCTAAAGGATGCGAGGGTCGAACGTTTTTCTCCCACGACCAGAACCGACTTTCCGCGCCCCATCAGGGTTGAGGCGATATTTACGGCGGTGCGTAACGGTTCTGTTCCGGGTGCGGCTGTCACAGTCATCGAAAATCCGCTGGCGGCGGTATCAATAATATTCTGCGCCACGGGGTCTGCGTCGAACAGCAGCGTTTCTTGGGCGGGATCGCGCTGGTTGAGGGGCTGCTGCAGGTTGTGCGCGTTCATCTCGCGCGGCTGCGCACCGGGAACTTTGAGCGCCGCAAGATCGCGCACGAGCGGGGTATGCGCAGTGTGCGGCAGCTCCCCCATGCTTTCCTTCAGATCTGCAAAGGTTGAGATAAAATACTTTGATTCTATGGTCATCCCTGGAATACGCCCGGCGGAGGCACGCATCCGCTCGATCACGGGTTCAGGGTCCAGGCGTGACATTGAGTTGGCGAGCTGCGCAACATCCATAGTGCCCAGGTCGATCTCATATTCCTGTTTGATTTGGCGCACCATAGCGGGGTTCAGGCGTGCAGAACCAGCTAGCTGCAGCTCAAAATCATCGCTTGTCGGATGCGGTGTCAGGTTCAGCGGCGCCATCAGAATTGGCGCGATAAACCGTTTTTCAGAGGCTTTGGCATCATCGCGCATCGCATGCGATAACCATGATGCGGTGCCCGCCACAAAATACCCGGCATCGAGCCCGTGCCCGGTCGAGAGCTCATAAATTTTGGTGCGCAGGGTACGCGCGGCACGCATCTCATGTCCCAGCAGAGACTTATCGCGAATCAGGGTGGAAAGACGTGTTTTGCGTCCGGCCAACAGCTGCGCAAGCCCGGAAGGGTTAGCGTCACTGAGATTGATGTGTACGTAATCGACCTGGTTGAAGTCGAGCATCGCATCCGGCCCGGTATACACGTCCATCTGCTGCGCCCAGCGTTCAAGACCCCCCGAGGGGTCGAAGGCGGGAGAGCTGGGATCCAGGTATTCCGGCTGGAATTCGGCGCTGCGGGGTTCCTTAGCAGCGGTGTTCTCCAGTGTATCCGGGGTTTCGTTCACAGTGTGCTCGTCCTTGGATGATTCGTGGTGAGTGTGGGGATAATCTTACATAACATCATACGGAGGCTCTAGCTAATTCCCGTGTATCCGATGTGCTTTTCCACGGATCAGGTCGGGGAACGGGCGTTCCTCACGTACCGTTATCATGCCGACCAGAGGCGTATATTTGCGAAAAGTACGAGAAGGGTTACCAGCCCGAAGAAAATCATCGAGGCGATAAAAACCCATCGATAATTGGGGGCGAAGGGTTCCTCAGGAGCCTCGCGCAGTGCCCACCAAAGGAAGAACGCAAGCAGGGCACCGGGCAGGTTCCCTGCAAACACCAGCATCACCAGGGTGTAGAAGGCAATCATGCGTTCGGTGTGTTCATTCTCGCTCGCAGCAAATTTGAGTAGTCCCGCGAATAGAATCGACAGGCACCCGTTCAAAAATGCTACAGCATAAAACGGAATATTGATCGCAGCTTTGAAATCCAAGCCGGAGTTGGCGGCGCCCAACAGAATCCACGCAAAGAGCGCCAGGGGCATGATAATGAGATACCAGAAAAGGTATCGGCGCATTTTCTGCGGATTATTGATAAGTTCGAGGATTGCGATCACGGGCTAGGTCTCCGATGGGTCTGTGTGCTGCCGATCAATAGCTACTGCACCAGCTTGGGCACGTATATCGGCGACGTCGAGTGCCCCGGTTTCGGCGCTAAATTCAGAACTTTCAAGAACCTGCGCTGTTTTGGTGGAGTTGCCGCGCTGTTGGGTTTCAACATGGTCTATATACCGGCGCACAATATAGTCCAAAAGCACTGAGAGCGCCACGAACGAGTGGTAAGGCTTGCGCTGAGTACTCAACTGGGTGGGGGTGGTTTGGTAGTGCAGTGAGTACTCGGCGTAGGAGGACATAAAGTTCACGCCAATAGCGGTAATTGCGATCATGGGGATTTTCCGCAGTGCCAGCATTTTGACGTGTTCGCGCATATTTTCAGTCTGTCCTGAGAAGGAGACAAGAATCACGACATCGTCCTGATTCATAGCGCTCATGGTGCTTTCAAATTCATTGCGTGCAGGAATTACATGGCAGAATTTGCCGCAGACCTGCATAGACTTAGCAAATTCTTGTACCGCGTTTCGTTGCGCGTACCCGGTTCCGAAACAGTAGATTGTGCGCGCCGTATGAAGTTTCCTCAAAAGCCCGGAAAGCTCCATATGTTCCAGGTAATCGTAGGTGCGCAAAATATCTTCGCGGCCGCTTTCGATAAAACGCGGGTTATAGGGTTCCGATTTCGTCAAGGAAGATTTAATGAAGTATTTCAGCTCGGCAAAACCCGAAAAATTGAGCTTCTTGGTGAGCCTAATAATGGAGCTGGTTGAAGTATAGGTCTTGTGCGCGAGGGAGTTGATAGTCGCCTCCGCAACAAATTCTTCGTTTTCAAGCATGAACGCCAAAATATCGCGTTCGGTATCGCTGAACCTGTGTTGGTTCGCGTTCACCACATCTTGTAAATCCACTCAAAAGCTCCTGAATCGAAAACGCGCAATACATAAATATTACAACGTCTTCGATTCAGGAGCTCGGTAGGTTTCCCTAGAAGGTGAATATAACCTTACTCTTTGGTGTTCACCATGGTTTCAAAACGCTCGCGAACCTGCGGAACGTCCATACCCACAATCACCTGGAATGCCTTGCCCTTGCGCACAATACCGAGGGCTCCGGCATCCTTGAAGGCAGCATCCGAAGTATCAACCAGGGATTCATCCGCCACCGAGACACGCAGGCGAGTAGCACAGTTGTTCACCGTGGTGATGTTATCGGCACCGCCAAGCAGTTCGAGGAATCCTGCCGCTCGCGGGGCATACAGATCTGCATCGCCAGCGTCATCTGCGGATGCGGCACCCTTCTTCTCGGCTGCCTTCGCGGCCTTGTATTCGGCTTTCGAGTACAGCTTCGTTTCGCCGCCCTCAGCCTCGCGACCCGGGGTCTTGAAATCGAACTTCAGAATGAGGAATCGGAAGAGCAGGAAGTAGATGACGGTGAAGGACAGACCCACGCCGATCTGCATAAGGTAGGTGGGCCAGTGGTTCTGCCACAGCGGAACCCAGTTGAGGAAGAGGAAGTTATCAAGCAAGCCACCGCCCATGTTGCCTGAGAGGCCAAGCATGTACATGATCGACGCCATCGAAGCCGCCAGCACCGCGTGAACAGCGAACAGCGGGGGTGCCACGAACAGGAAGGTAAACTCCAGCGGCTCGGTAATACCGATCAGCATTGCGGTGAGGGTCACCGGGATCAGCAGGGCGAGAACTTCTTTACGCTTCTCACGGCGTGCCGTGGTGTAGAAGGCGGCAGAGATACCGAGGGGCGCAAAGATCTTCGAGTTACCGTGCAGTGCGAAACCGCCGCCGGGGAAGAGCTCGCGCAGAGGCTTGTCGCTCTTGGCAAATTCGCTGATGTGGGTCGGCCAATCCTTCACGATACCGTTCGGGGTCACAGCGTTACCGAACATGAACGGCGAGTAGATGAAGTGGTGCAGGCCGGTTGGAATCAGGATGCGCTCCAAGAAAGTGTAGATCCACACGCCTAACGCGCCGGAGGCGATGAAGAAGCCCTGCATGCTTGCGATACCATGCTGAGCGTAAGGCCACAGCCACGCGAAGATAAAGGCGATGGGCATCATCAGGAAGAAGCAGATCGCGTAGACGAACTGGGTGCCCTGGAAAATACCGAGGAAGTCGGGCAGCTTCTTATCGAAGTATCGGTTATGGACCCACACCACGATCGCGGAAATGATGATAGCGCCGAAAATACCGGTATCGATCGTCTTAATACCGGCGATAATTTTCAGGCCGGTACCGTAAGAATCCGAGTTATCTAGCGAAATAGAGGTGTTGTAATCCAGCTGGAAGAATCCCGAACCGCCTTGGCCCCAGAAATTCAGCATACCGGCCACCAAATAGTTGAAGGTCAGATAGACCATTCCGGCTTCGAGGACGGCACGAGCGTTTGCGGTCTTTGCGAGCGCAATCGGCAGACCCAGCACGAAAAGGAGCTCTATTTGCCGGAAAACGGTCCATGCGCCGTCAAGCCAAACAGTCCACGCTTGGTACCAGAAGGTATCTTCGTTCGCGAGATCGCCAACAATATTTGGGAGGGTGGCAACGGTGCCGATACCGACCGCTAGGCCAGCGAAGGCGAAAAGAAGCACGGGCGCCAACATGGCGGACCCGAACCTCTGAATTTTTTCCATCATAAGGCTGACGCCCTTTCTGGTTGAGAGTGAGCGGGCGCCTAGGTGTCTGCCGTGTGTTGGCCAGGAATTACCGCGCGATGCGCCCGCGCGTGTGGTGCAATGTTTTATTTAATAGCAATATCATGTCATCTTTTACGGACTAAAACCTCCTTGATCGGGTTTTTTGGCATAGTTTTTCAGAACCCGAAACATGTCCCAGTACCGGGTAAAAGTATTGGTGTTTCCGGTGAGTATTTTGCTGCGTTATTGACCATGCAAATGGTTAGCATATAAAAGTAGTTTTCCACCGACATTTTCACGAAGTGCAGAGGGCGAGAACCGCGTGTTGTCCCCTCACCTTTATATTTCTAGAGACGATGCGTTTTCTTACTCTTAACACTCACAGCTGGTGCGAGCCTCACCAGATCGTTAAAATTCACGAGCTTGCCCGTTTCATTGCCCACCATCGGGTTGATGTTATTGCGTTGCAGGAGGTGAATCAGTACCTGCACTCCCCTATTGTGGATACGCCACTGGGGTACCAGGGCGGGGCCGGTATTCCTATCCGTGAGGATAATTATGCACTGTTGCTGGTTCGGTTCCTGGCTGATTTAGGGCTTCAGTACGAATGGGCGCTGACCGAAACACATATTGGGTGGGATCGGTATGACGAGTGTGTGGCGGTGCTTTCTCGCGTGCCTATTGAACGCATCGAGCCTATTGTAATGAGCCCGCAGTACAGCTACGACCGGGTTGAGCGCAGGTCTTCTCTCGCGGTTCGGGTTGGTACTGATGCGGGTTCCGTATGGTGTGCAAGCGCCCATATGTCGTGGTGGGATTTTCAGGGCGAACCGCTTTTCGCACATGAGTTTGCACGGCTTTCGCAGGCCCTCACCGAGCGCGGTCAGGATGCGCCCGTTCTGATGGGCGGCGATTTCAACACGGCGGCGCAGGTGCGTGGCGAAGGGTACGATCTTGTGCTTTCTTCCGGCCTGGTGGATACTCGTGAGATTGCCGAGCGTACCGACGGCGAATTCACCGTACATCGCGAGATTGCCGGGTGGGAAGGGCAGGAGGAAGCCAAGCGCATTGACTTCGTGTTTGCCGACCGCGCGGTGAAGGTACTTTCGCATGCGGTGGTATTTCGCGATAATTCTCCTAAGGCGATTTCCGATCACAGTGGTGTGCTGGTGGAGCTTAACGAGTCGAGTTTCGAGCCCACTGCCAGGATGCACCCCGTGCCGCTGCCGTCGCAGGTACAGCCCGGATAGTGCGGCGATCCTAGGGGTGCCGCAGCTTAGCGCGTTTCCGCCTTCAGATTTTAAATTGATATGTATTCCGTGGAAGGACAGCTCATGAAAACTGAAATTCAGTGGTGGCAACAGCCCGTTGTGTACCAGATTTACCCGCGTTCCTTCAACGACTCCAATGGTGACGGCATCGGCGATCTGCCCGGTATCACCGAAAAAATTCCGTATCTGGCGAAGCTGGGTATAGATGTTATCTGGCTTTCCCCGATCTATGCTTCGCCGAATGACGATAATGGCTACGATATTTCGGATTACCGGGCGATTATGACCGAGTTCGGCACAATGGCCGACTTCGACGAGCTGCTGGCGACCGCACATGAGCACGGCATCAAACTCATGATGGATTTGGTGGTGAACCACACTTCGGATGAGCACGAATGGTTCCGTCAGGCACGTTCTGCGAAGGATAACCCGTACCGCGACTACTATGTGTGGCGTGACCCTGCCGGGTTTTCTGAAGACGGCACCCCGATTCCGCCGAATAACTGGATTTCCTGTTTCTCACCATCGGTTTGGGAATGGGACGAGGGCACTCAGCAGTTCTATCTGCACTATTTTTCGGTGAAGCAGCCCGACCTCAACTGGGAAAACCCGAAAGTACGTGAAGAGGTCTACGACATTATGCGGTTCTGGCTTGATAAGGGCGTCGACGGTTTCCGCATGGATGTTATCAACCTGATTTCTATGGATCTTTCCTTCCCGGATGACCCCGCCGTCACCGCAGGAGGGCTAGATAATTCTCTGGCGGTGGCCGCGAACGGTCCGCGTGTGCACGAGTTCCTGCGCGAGATGAACCGCGAGGTACTCAGCAAGTACCCGGTGATGACCGTGGGTGAGACTCCCTGCGTGAGCGTGGAAGATGCCGCCCTGTACACAGGTTTTGACCGCCACGAACTGCAGATGGTGTTCCAGTTCGAGCATATGGATGTGGATGCCAGCGCAGGCGGCACTACCGGCAAATGGTCGGATACTCGTTTTAACCTGGTGGATTTGAAGAAGGTTCTCAGCCACTGGCAGACGGGGCTGCATGGTCGCGGATGGAATTCGCTGTACTGGAATAACCACGACCAGCCGCGCACGGTTTCACGTTTCGGCAATGACTCCCCCGAGTTCCGTGAGGTCAGCGGTAAGATGCTCGGCACGGTTCTGCACATGATGCAGGGAACGCCGTACATCTATCAGGGTGAAGAGCTGGGTATGACCAATGTTTTCTTCGACTCGGTAGATGACTATAACGACCTTGAAATCCATGATTCTTGGCGTAAATACGTGGTGGAGTCCCAGCGGGTTAGCCCCGAGGATATGCTGCGGTACATCAGTGCTTCGGGTCGGGATAATGCGCGAACCCCCATGCAGTGGGATGCGAGCGAAAATGCGGGCTTTACGACCGGCACCCCGTGGCTGAAGGTGAACCCGCAGTATACCGACATTAACGCCGCCGAAGAATTGGCGAACGATGATTCTATTTTCTATCACTACAGCGATCTCATTCATCTGCGCAAAGAGCACCCCATCGTGCTCACCGGCGAATACCGTGTGCTCAACCCCGAGGATGAGCAGGTGTATGCCTACCTGCGTGTGAACTCTGCCGAAGATGCTGCCGCCGCATCCGGCGAGCGCGCCCTGCTGGTGGTTGCTAATTTCACCCAAGAAACACTATCTTTACCCTATGCAGACGGTCAGCTCGCTTCTTTGGCGCTCAAGAACCCGGGCGTGCTGAAACTTGAGGAGCTTGCGGCTATGGCAGAAGCACCCGAGCTGATCAGCTCAAACTACCGGAATGAGCACGGCGAGTTCACGGACGAAGGTACCACTCTGCGCCCCTATGAGGCGAAGGTGTACCTGTACCGGTAGGGCGTAGAGTGCGCGGCGAGTGGCGCGCTGGCACACCCTGACTGAGAATTTTTACAGATATACCTGCGGCGATGCGGCTTACGGGTCTTCCCGCTGAGCCGAACGACGCAATCCTTAAAGAAAGGCTTCTGATGAGCAGTGAAACCACGACTGAAGAGCGTGCGGTTCCTTCCTACGCCGGGCGGCAGTGGTGGAAGGAAGCGGTGGTCTACCAGGTGTACCCGCGTTCCTTCAACGACTCCAATGGCGACGGTATCGGCGACCTGCCCGGCATCACCGAAAAAATCCCGTACCTGGCGAAACTGGGCATTAACGTTATCTGGCTCTCCCCCGTGTTTGATTCGCCGAATGTGGATAACGGCTACGATATTTCCGACTACTTCGACATTATGAGCGATTTCGGAACAATGGAAGATTTCGATGAGTTGCTGGCGACCGCACATGAGCACGGCATTAAAATTCTGATGGATTTGGTGGCGAACCATACTTCGGATCAGCATCCGTGGTTTGTGCAGTCTCGTTCCTCAAAGGATAACCCGTACCGCGACTACTACATTTGGAAAGACCCCAACGGGTTTGACGAGAATGGCGCCCCGATTCCTCCGAATAACTGGGCTTCCGAATTCGGTGGCTCCGCTTGGGAGTGGGATGAAGCCACGCAACAGTTCTACCTGCACATTTTCTTCAAGGAACAGCCCGATCTGAACTGGGCGAACCCGAAGGTGCGCGAAGACCTGTATGCGATGGTGCGCTGGTGGCTCGATAAGGGCGTGGATGGTTTCCGGCTGGACGCCATCAACATTATTTCTAAGCCCGAAGGCTTCCCGGATGACCCTTCCACTGATTTTGAAAAGCATACGTCGTCGATCCCGTTTGTGATTGCGAACGGCACGATGGTGCATCCGTGGATGAAAGAGCTCAACCGTGAGGCGTTCTCGAAGTACGATGTGATGACCGTGGGCGAAACGAGCGCGACCAGCCCCGAGGACGCGAAGCTGTGGGCGGGCTACGATGCGGGCGAACTGCAGATGCTCTTCCACTTCGACCACATGGGCGTCGATAACGACCCCGAAGGTTCGCTGGGCGGCAAGTGGTCGTACGCGCCGTACAAGCTGACCGAGCTTAAGCGCATTCTGAACGAGTGGCAGACGAAACTTGAGGGCAAGGCGTGGGGTTCGCTGTACTGGAATAACCACGATCAGCCGCGCGTGGTCTCACGGTTCGGCAACGATTCCCCCGAATTTCGGGTGCTTTCAGCGAAGCAGTTGGCAACCACCCTACATTTTATGCAGGGAACCCCCTATATTTATCAGGGTGAGGAACTGGGGATGACCAACGTGCGGTTCGAGTCGATCGACGACTACCGCGACGGCGATTCGATTCGTTTCTACGAGGATATGCACGTGGATCATCAGCGGCTCAGCCACGAGGATGCGATGCGCGCTATCTACATTAAGGGTCGTGATAACGCCCGCACTCCAATGCAATGGGACGACTCGGCGAACGGTGGTTTCACGAACGCGGGAGTCGAGCCGTGGCTGAAGGTGAACCCGAACTACCCGCAGATTAATGCGCAGGCTGCCCTGGACGATCAGGATTCGGTGTTCTACCACTATCAGGAATTGGCGAAGCTGCGCCGCGGTGAGCTCAAAGATTTGATGGTGTACGGGTCGTTCGCGCCCGTAGATTCGGTTGAGGTTCCTCATGCCGAGGATGAGCAGGTGTACGCCTACACTCGTACCGGCGGTCCGGACGGCACCGACGCGAACCAGTCTCTGCTCGTGGTTTCTAACTTCACGTCTGATTCGGTGGAGCGCACCTTCTCGCTGCTGGATGATGCGCGTGCAGCCGGAGCGTCCGTCGAACTGGTGCACTCCAACTACCGGGATGACGCCGGCGCCCTGACCGATGCGAGCACCACCCTACGCCCCTACGAAGCGAAGGTCTACCGCATCGTGAAGTAGAATTCTTCTCCCCTCCCAATCCGAATAACGCAGCTTTGGGCGTATTACCTACCCTCTAGGGTCTTGTAATACGCCCAAAGCTGCATTATTCAGAGTTCAAAGACGTTTTGCGCATGTCCAGCCGATACTGCTGCTCCCGCCGATCACCAGAAAATCTTGTTCTCAAAGCGCTTCCCGGAGTTCATTTTTATACTGTTCGTTCAGTATGACAAGAGTTACGATTCGACGAAGTCGCGCACTATATCCACAAACCGTTCGGGGCTCTCTTTCTGAACCCAATGCTTATGATGCTCAAAAATTTCGACCCGTGTATTCGGCATAGAAGCGGCTGCCTGCTTCACATCACCGACTTTGACGCCGGGGTCCTTATCCCCTTGAATAAATAGGGTTGGCACCTTGATCTGTGGCAGAAGCGGTATCAGGTGCCCGACCGGATATTCTCCCCACAGCTCACTGATCTGAAATGATTGAAAAACTCGTGCCGCATCTTTCGAATGGGCGGCGGTTTGCACCTCATCCAGAATTTCGGGGGTAATTTTCTCGCGATTTCCAATCAGTGACCCGGCAATAATGTTCTTTGCCAGCCACCTGTTCTGCAAGGTTTTATATGCCGCCTGATTGAGCGGCAAACGCACCAGCAACCGTCCCATAAGTGAATACGGTGCTGAAGCGGACACACCCCAAGGCGCTACCAGCACCAGCTTGCCAATATACTCCGGATACCGCAGCGCATATTGCAAAGCAATGGCGCCGCCCATTGAAAGGCCACACAAGGTAACATTTTGAGCGTTCAAAGTATCCAGGAAGGCATTGAGGAAGCCTGTGTAGAAACTCAGCGAGTACTCTAATTCGGGTTTATCGCTGTTTCCGTACCCTGGCAGATCCAGGGCAACTAAAGGCTGAGACCCGGTCCAGGTCTGCATGATCGTTTTCCAGGAGAGCATGGCATGATCCACCCCGCCACCATGAAGGAGCACGATAGGCGTGCCTTCACCCTCCGTACTGTAGTACGCGGTTTTAATGCCCTCAAGATCGAGAAAATGGGTTGAGATACGATTCATGCATATCACCGTCTTTCATGAGATCCCACCGCTATTAAGTCTATCCTGAAAAGACACACATACGATAGTGAGTCCCCGAACCATTCAGGGTTTCGGTTGGCAGGATGTATGTACGTAAGCCAGCCATACACAGTTTTGGCAGGTGCTGGGCTATACCCAGCGCCGCACCCGCTGGCGGTACTGCCGGTATTCTGTACCGAAATTCTGGGTGAGAACCCGCTCTTCGGGAATAATCTGGAAACGCGTTATCCAGACGACGAAAAGCACCACCCCGAGCACAGCCTGCACCTGCCACAGCCACACCGCCCACCCGGTAAGTATGCAGGCCATGCCCAAGTACATGGGGTTGCGGCTTAAACGGTATATTCCGGAGGAGACAATGTTTACGGTGCGTTCAGGGGCGAACGGGTTTACTGTGGTGCGGGCACGTCTAAATGACAGCACCCCCGCCGCGTCTACCGTTAGGCCGAGTACAACCAGTGCAAGGGCAGGCACCAGCAGCAGTGGTGGTCTGCCTGTCAGCGGCGGCATCCCGCAGATGAGCCACATCAGTGAGGCGCACAGTGCCCCTATAAGTGGCGGCGGAACTTTATGTTCAAGGGCTGCAGCTAGTCTTTTCATAGGGAACAGTTATTTATTTCGGTCAAGAAGCGGGGTTTATGCGGTAAGCGGCAGCGTTAACACTGCCTCTACTGCCGCGAGTGCGTGAATGGTGGTGCTGTCAAAGACCGGCAGCGGGGTCTTGTCCGCTTCCACCGCCAGGCAGAGTTCGGTGCACCCCAGAATCACGCCTTGGGCGCTCTGTTCCTTCAGCCTTGTAATGACCTGCTGAAGATACTGCACGGCTTCAGGCTCCACACGACCCAGGCACAGCTGCTCAAAGATGATGCGGCTAGTCTCTGCTTGTTCCGGTTCGGTTGGTACGATCGTCTGGATTCCTTGCGCCGCCATGCGCTCGGTGTAGAACCCGTCGCTCATGGTGAAGGTTGTGCCCAGCAGCCCCACCCTCTGCAGCCCCTGCCTTTGGATGGCGGTGGCGGTGGCGTCAACTACGTGCAGTAGCGGTACGGTGGTGGCGCGCTCTATCGCGGGGGCAACCTTGTGCATGGTGTTCGTGGCCACCAGCAGCAGCTGCGCACCCGCACCCTCAAGTTTTGTGGCGCTTGCCGCCAGTAGAGCCCCGGCGGCTTCCCAGTCACCGCTTTTTTGCAGACGCACGACTTCCTCAAAATCTACACTGTGCATCACAATGTCGGCGCTGTGGTTGCCTCCGAGGCGGCGGTTGACTTCACGGTTAATGATTCGGTAATACAGGGCGGTGCTCTCAGGGCTCATGCCGCCGATAATGCCTAGGGTTTTCACGGTGCACGCTCCTTTTATTGTCTTCTGGTGGGTATTCCTCATTGTAGGGTGAGCCCTGTAACCCCGTCTATAGAGAAGGTTTTGCATTCAAAATGCATATAGAATGTGCAAGATACTTCTGAATAGAAAAGCGGCATCCCACCATATACGGGGCGGCAAATCGGAGATCTTAAGGTTGCCCTGAGGGAGGGGCATTCCACACCGTTACGCGCTCCGCCTCATGCCGTAAAGTGCGATGTCCTTCTCGTGTTCCGGAGCCTACAGCAATCATCATATTGTCAAGATATCGGCTTGGCAGGCGCAGCATCTCACGCAATTCTGCACGCTGATATCCCGTCATAGGTACCGTATTCCACCCGACTTCCTGCGCCGCCAACATAAAAGTCATCGCCCAGAGCCCGCAGTCTAAACCTAAAAATTTCTGTATTTCCTGCTCGCTACGCGGCTCATAAAATTCAATAGCGGCTTGGGTCAGAGCCTCACAGATTTCTTGGGAGAAGCATCCAGCAATATATTCTTCATGATGTATTCGACTCAAATTATCCGCATAGTATGCTTGCCGATCACCCAGCAGAATCAACACGGCCGATGCAGTCATAATCTGCTGCTGGTTATACGCAATAGGCAACAGCTTTTCGCGTAAATGCTGCTTGGTTACGATCACAACCCGCCACGGCTGCGAATTATTACTGCTGGGAGCCTGGTTAGCACGATTAATAAGACGGTATATTTCCTCGTGGCTTATCAGGCAGGCCGGGTCAAAATATCGAGTAGAGCGACGGTCACGTATAAGGTCTTGCAAAGTCATGGGTAACATTTTCTCTTCGGGTGATTACAAAATTCAGTATAATGTACAAAAATGCATTAAAACATAACTTACTTATAAGTTCTATACATACTTTTAGGTAAGTTTTAAGTATTTACGGTAGGTTTTTAATGAAAAAAATTTCTGCAATAGAGATGGCAATGAATCTAGTTGGAGGCAAATATAAGTGCCTCATTCTCTACCATCTGAGCGGTGGGGCAAAACGCACCCGCGATCTGCTTCTGCTACTTGAAGGGATCAGTTCCAAAGTACTAACTGAGCAGCTCCGTCAGCTTGAAGAGGATAAACTCATCGAACGCACCGTATATGCGGAAGTACCGCCAAGAGTGGAATACACGCTAAGCACGGAAGGGCAAACATTTCTACCGGTGCTACAACTCATGTGCGATTGGGGATGGGAATACGACTCTAGGCATCAAGGTATTGTGAAACCCTGCATATCGCGCATAACTGAGTAAAAATATAGACATTCATTAGCTTAAAATCTTCGTCGCACTTTTCGATCAAAAAATGCCTTTATGTGAATAATGCGTTAGAAAACATTTTATTCGCATAAAGGCACTTTTTAGCGCTTACCTGGGGCTAGACAGCTATGCGCGTATTCACGCACCGCCGAACAACAGAGCGCTACTGCATGATCAGACCGCCGTCTACCGTATACGAGCTACCCGTCACATAGCTGGCCTCATCAGAGAGCAGGAATAGCGCGACCGCGGCGGCTTCACGCGCATCGCCCACACGCTTGAGGAGCACTGCCTCGGCAAGCCGTTCCTCGAATTGGGCACGCATCTCATCGGGAAGAACCGACCTCAGGTTGCTCGTAATCGGCCCGGGAACCAGGCTATTCACCCGAATATTGCGCGGTGCAAGCTCGGAGGCCCACCCGCGCGCCGCCGCCAGAATAGCAGCTTTTGTTGCGGCATAGGCAGAGACTATAGGTGCTCCCTCATAAGCCGCCGTCGAAGACGTCACTAGCACCGACCCGCCGTCTTTCACATATGGAGAAAGCGCGCCCATTTGGATCATCGGTGCCACCACATTCACCTTAAATATCTGATCGAGAGTCGCCTGATCCATCTCTTCTAAAGGACCTCCGGCTGCGTATGCGGCATTGAGCCACACACCATCCAACGCACCAGCACGCTCCACCACGGGCATGATGCGCTCCAAAGTGTTGCCGTCCGAAACATCATCCAGAACGGCGGTAGCATGATCGCCCAACTCGGCTGCTGCAGCCTGCACATGACTTTCGGTACGACCCGTAAAGATAACGTGCGCGCCCTCTTCGATCAGGCGTTTTGCGCCCGCCAAACCAATACCGCTGCTCGCGCCGGTAATCAGAATGGTCTTGTTTTCAAAGCGTTTCATGGGGTTCCTCCTCGTTTTTTATGTTTACTCGATGACTAAATCCACGAAGTACTTGGGAATACAACGCTCTTTTTAACACTACAGATTGAGGACAGAAATACCTAGAGTTTTTACTTAGAAGGACCGAGTGGCAGAGGACATTCGGAGCAGGTTTTTTCTGTTATGCACAGCTCCGCGTCCCAGTACCGCTGGCTGAGCCGGTGCACACGGGGGGCACATATCCTGCGAACAATCCTTCCCTTCATTGAGGTCTATCCCTATATGCCCGGAACCGAAAAAGCGACGACCGTGTGGGCTGCCGCGCTGAGTGAGGGGAAGAATACCATGCCCCATTCTTTGCGTGTCCAGCCGATGAAGGCATCGCCCGCCTGTATGACCGCAAAAGTCGCAAGAAGCAGGACCACGGCACCGCCTCGAAAATAGAAGGGTGCAATAAGAACGGCTATTCCGGCTGGTATGGCGCGCACAGCATACATGTATACGTAGAAACGAGTATTAGCGTCAACGGAAGAAGCGTGAACCATAAGCCCGGGGCGGCACAGAGCCAATACCGCGCTAGCGATTGTTACGAGTGCAGAAATAGTATTTATAGTTAGCAAAACGGGATTCATAGTAAACCTCCGCCGGTAGCTTTTCGTATTATTCCTTAAGATGCTGAGATAAAACCTCTAGCGTCTCAAGAGCGGCAATAACAGATTCATGCTGATATGACCCACTCCATTGTTCGACCTGTTGGCGCCAGCGTTTTCGGATTTCCGCTAATTTCTGCTCGCCGTGTTCGGTCAAGGAATACCGTGGGGAACGTTTATGCGCAGGGTTTTCGACGGACATCACCAGCCCCTCATCCCGCAGGAGGTTGAGCTGCTTTTGCACGCCCTGCCGAGTTATTCCCATGCGTTCGGCGATTTGCGGTGAAGTACTCGGTTCTTTCGACATTGAGATTGCACCTAATACTTGCCAGCGCGCAGTTGTGAGACCACTTTCGGCGGCGAACCGGTCTCCCCATGCGGTGAGTGTTCCGTTCACACGGAAGATCTGCACCACGAGTTCGCTGAGCAATGAAGCATCCATTTTTTCCTCCAGCGGCAATTTTGGCAACCAGTTTACAAATATGACAACTGGTTGTCAATGCCTGATGCGAGATGCTACCAAGGCAAAAAGCACAGCCTATCTTCTATCATCAGCAATTTCTCAGAGTACATTGAGGATATATTCAGAACGTGTTGGTACATTATTTATACCGTATTCAAATCATCATTGTATGAAAGATATAAAATACTATGAGCACGTCCCGAAACCCCAGTAGAACTACTCATCCCGCGGAATATACTCGAAATAACACCCCTCAAAAAACTACATCTAAAGACTCTTCGCCTGAGTTCCAGAATTTCTCCAACACATATGAAAAATATCGTGCATATGGGTTCTCAGCCCCAGAAAATCCGCGCGGGTTCCGCAAAAGTTTGTTGCGTGTAGTTGCATGGATATGCTTTGTAGCTACGATTCCTTGGGCGCTTATCTTTATTATCCTCGGAGTAGCTGTTAGCGCTAATCTGCTGCATGTTACTAGTATTTTTATTATTAACCTAATTATCACACTTCTTGCCTTTCTTGCGGCAGTATCACTTGCGGCACTCCCTATCTTGGGAACAATTAAGCTTTTCAAGCTCTCCCGCAAGAATCCTGAACAACCGGATGGCGGCGAAAAGTTTGCCGAGAAGGTTTTCAATTTCTTCGGCAAAATACTCGATGGCGCAGACTATCTCTAAACATATATATATGGGAAATAGTTTGTTTGGAATTATCGATGACATAGGCAGAGAATAATGCCGACAAACATTCCAAACACCAGGCTTCAAATTATTCTCTCGACCCTATCCTCAAAGTGTTTTCATGATGGCGCATTCTCTTAGCGGGAGCGGAAGTTTATAGCGGGAGCACGGACCCCGAAGAAGATCTGCGCTCCCGAAGTTTGCGACCTGATCGGTGGATTACCCTGGTTAACGTATAGACCACAGTTACTGCCTTTACAAAGAATATAAAGACCCGGTGCATCCTGAAAGACCAGAATATACCAGGCGGCTTTTAGCACTATTAGATCTAATTTATCCGACAAACATACTCTTCAGATGCACCATGGTCAACAAAGGACGGCGAGAGCTGCTTGGGGGTATCCCAAGTCAGAGTATGACTAAGCGATTGAGGGCGGTTGCGAATTATGCAGTGGTCAGTCCAGTGACGGCAAGAAAGCAACGGTTTCCACCTGCATGTGATTGGTGGCTGGTCGCTTCTTTCACCATCATACGTATAGCAGGGGTAGGAACCACTGTTTTTACTGTCATCTAAAGGAGCCCTAATAAATAATCCTCCATAAAGCATTAGAAACTCTATTTTAGATAAATATCATTTTTTATTTTATAAAAAATAAAAAGTATTGTTTTTTGAGAATATTCAGGGAGCTTCCACGGAATACCCAGGCTAGAAGCTTAGGGTGAAGCCATGACTACTAATAAGAACCTTCCAAAACCTGAGCATGGAACGCTCCAGGCTCAAGATGTTCATGAGATAAAGAAAGAACCTAAGGCAGATTCGACCAAGAAGCAGACCTCGTTTCCTCCTAGTCTTATAGCTGTGCAGACCATAAGGACTGTCATTGAATTTATATTAGTACTGCCATTACTCCCTTTGCTCACTATTGGTCTTGGAGGTTTCCTTCTTTTCCTGCCTTTTGGTTTGCATTTTATTTTGCAGGCTGTGGCATGGTCACGGGCAAAGAAAGAAACTCGGATCGCTTGGGTTGTAGGAATCAACATTTATAGCCTGATGATTGTTGCGCCTATTGGTGCTTTCTATACGTGGTTCATGATGGAGCTGCAGGTGGCAGCTCCAAACATAACAGGTGCTGATATTGGACTATTATGGTGGTCGCTAGGTGCCTGCGTTCTTGAAGCTGTTATCAGCATCGTCATGATCGTCGTGATGAACGTAATCAAGAGGAATGATCTTCGTGATTTTCAAGGCAAAAGGATTACTGTCACTAAGCCTCGAATATCTGACGATGTTCTGGAAGGTTCTAACTCCGGGGCATACGAAACGGATGGTGGTTTAAAACCCCTGAAGAATCACCATGATAAATCGGATGCAAAGGTTCCTCGGCAGCACATTAACGTTAGGTCGCAGAAGAAAGATTAGGGTGAGCGCCATGAGCACCGATAAGAATTTTCCGATAGTTAATGATGAGTTTGCTATAGGCCAGGCTCAAAACGTTCATGAAATAGAGAAAGAATCTGAGGCAGATTCGACTGAGAAGCGGAACTTGCTTCTTTCTAGCTTTATAACTGTGCAGATTATTAGGCTAATTCTCGAAACCATGATTCTCCAGAGTGTGGTATTTTCCCTCCTTGCCAGTGATTTTGATGATTTTGAAGGATTTCTTCTTCTACTCATCCTTTTTTCGCCCTTTATCGTTTATATTCTGCTGCAAATTGTGGCATGTATAAAGATGATTCGGGGAACCAAAACCGCATGGTTTTTAGGGACGAACATCTATAGTTTGCTCGTTGTTGCGCCTATTGCTGCTTTTTATACATGGTTCGTGATTGAGATGTCGGCTCCAAATGTAACAAGTGCCGATATTCAACCATTACGGTGGTTGCTAGGTGCCTGCGCTCTTGAGGCGATTATAAGCGTTTTCACTATTATTGCAGTGATTATATATAACTGGAAAAAGAAAAAACTATCCTCTCATAATAAAAATATGGATACTGATAAACGCCCAACGCCAGATAATACTTTATCCGGTTTCAAGAATGCAATATACGAAACGGATGATTTAAAAACCCTGAAGAAGCACCATGAAGATCCGATTGTAGAAATTCCTTGGCAGCGCGTTAATGTTAGGTCGCAGAAGAAAGATTAGGGTGAACAGCAATGAGCACCGATAAGAATTTTTCAGCCACTGATAATAATGATCCGCAGCCTCCCGTGGAAAAGCAAAGTGCATCGGGCAATAATCCGGAGAATGCCCATCAAGATCCCAAATATACACAGCTATACGGCTTAGAAGGTATTGAGGGTAAGATGTCCTTGGAGCCTCAGGCTGGCTCGGAACCTCAGGGGACCAAGAAAAAGGAAGAATCTCATGAGCGCGTACCAAAACAGTTCGATATAGACCCCAACACCCGCAAAAGTCTTCTCATAGCACAGGCTATCAGGAATGTTCTGATTATTATTCCTGTACTTGTCCTATTGTTTATTTTTATCCAAGCAGCCATTTATATTATGGTGTCTGAACGCGATGAATTTAGCGATCTTATATTTGCCATTGTAGCTATTGCTACCGTTGTTGCACTGCCCTACATGATCCACATTTTCTTGCAGGTTGTCGCGTTTATGCGGTTTAGGAGATCAGTCAAGTTTCGGTGGATACGAGGCGCCAATATTTACGGCCTTATTGTTGCCCCAATCTCCGAGGTTACCTATGTGCCGTTTATGCTAG
>NZ_KV795741.1:113386-141135 GCF_001809115.1 Rothia sp. HMSC071F11 | reverse complement strand
TACCTATGTGCCGTTTATGCTAGAGCGGATTCTTGATCCATCTTCATCTGCCGAGAGCTCTTTTACAATAGTGGGGGTTATAGTAGCCCTTTACGAGGTTATTTTGGGCATCTTAATGATTGTTGTCACGACAAATAGTATTAAGAAGACCACCCAGCTTTCAGGACAAAAACACTGAGGGTTAATCATTAGAGGCAACCCCTAGATTACAGTAAAAACACTGGCTCTTACCTCTGCTGGTTCGTGACTCTTGTCTACAACGCTGTCCCCAGTTCTCATAGTGGCTAAACCGATTTATCAGTTATTTGTACTGCTTTTCTCATTATGCTGATAACACTTATTCTAAGTTTTATTCACTTTGTGGGTTTGAGCTCCAATAAAAACACAAGCAGAACAATATCAAGAACACCAGCAAGATTTTCTGAAAACCAAGCCTGCACCTTTTATCGAGTACGATCCAGACTTTCACATTCCCATCATGGGCGTCCGAAACCATACTCTGCTACAGAAGGACTTGATGAAATGTTCCGTTTCGAGAGGACCATGGCGCAGCTTCTATACCTTTATGACCACAGCAAAGCCGCCCGGTGCATCCTGAAAGCTCAGAACACACCGGGCGGCTTACCTACTCAAAACTGGGTTGAATCCTAGGGGCTACTCCCCTAGTGCGTTACTCCCACTCAATGGTTCCCGGGGGTTTAGAGGTTACATCCAGCACCACGCGGTTCACGTCTTTGACTTCGTTCGTAATCCGGTTCGAGATTTTTGCCAGCAGATCATAGGGCAGACGCGACCAGTCGGCGGTCATCGCATCCTCCGAAGAAACCGGGCGCAGCACAATCGGATGCCCATAAGTGCGGCCATCGCCCTGCACACCCACCGAACGCACACCGGAGAGAAGAACCACGGGGCACTGCCAAATATGCTCGTCCTGACCGGCTGCGGTCAGCTCTTCACGCACAATCGCATCCGCCGCGCGCAGGGTCTCAAGGTTCTCGCGGGTCACCTCACCCACAATACGAATACCCAGACCGGGGCCGGGGAACGGCTGGCGCGCCACGATCTTCTCGGGAACACCCAGCTGACGGCCAATCGCGCGAACCTCATCCTTAAACAGGGTACGCAGCGGCTCGACCAGCTCAAACGCCAAATCCTCAGGCAAACCACCCACATTGTGATGCGACTTAATATTCGCCGCACCCTCGCCGCCGCCGGATTCAACCACATCCGGGTACAGGGTACCCTGCACCAGGAACTTGATCTGTGCGCCCTCTTCGCCCGCTTCCTCAATGAGCTTGCGCTCGGCCTGCTCAAAGGAGCGGATGAACTCGCGGCCAATAATCTTACGCTTCTGCTCAGGGTCGCTCACGCCAGCCAGTGCAGTGAGGAAACGCTCTGATTCGTCAATGGTAATTACGCGAATACCCATTGACGCGGCGTAGTCTTGCTCAACCTGTTCACGCTCGCCCGCGCGCAGCAGCCCGTGGTCGATAAAGAAGCAGGTCAGCTGATCGCCTACAGCCTTATGCACGAGGGCTGCGGCAACAGAAGAATCCACGCCGCCAGAGAGCGCACAAATCACGCGGTCTTCGCCAACCTGCTCACGAATCTTTGCAACCTGTTCCTCAATAATATTGTCGGTTGACCAGGTGGGTTTAAGTCCGGCAATGTTGTAGAGGAAGTTCTCAAGCGCAACCTGACCGTAGTCGGAGTGCTTCACCTCGGGATGCCACTGCACGCCGCCCAGCTTGCGGTGCTCATCCACGAACGCCGCCACGGACGCACCCGGGGTCTGCGCCAGAACCTCAAACCCGGCGGGGGCTTCGGTCACGGAATCGCCGTGCGACATCCACACGTTTTGCGTCTGCGGGGTTCCAGTGAGGAACGAAGACTCAACTGCACACAGGGTCGCATCGGTTGCGCCGTATTCGCGGGAACCGGTCTGCGCCACGGTACCGCCCAAGGTTTGCGCCATCACCTGAAAACCGTAGCAGATACCGAAGACCGGCACGCCAGCCTCAAATAGTGCCCTATCGCCACGGGGGGCGCCATCGGCATACACCGATGAAGGCCCGCCCGAAAGCACAATCGCGGCGGGGTTTTTAGCGAGCATCTTTTCGGTGCTCATAGAGTGGGGAACGATTTCAGAGTAGATACCCGCCTCACGCACACGACGAGCGATAAGCTGCGCATACTGGGCACCGTAATCTACCACCAGAACCGGACGCTCTTCAAGCTGATCCGGGTGTACAGAGTCGGTCACGGATTTTCCTCACGTGTCAGGTTTGAAATTCCGCGCGAGCGCGCGAAGTCTTGTATTTCTATTCTACGGGAGAGACAAAAGTTTTATGCGGCACCCATTCAGGGGTACTCGCCGTTGGGTTTTCGCTGATGCTGGGGGGGCTAGTATCGTTTGGTTGCCTGCGGGTTTGCTTCAAGCTGCGCCAGGGTTTCTGCGTGGATGCGTTTCTCAACAATGAATGAGAGGAATGGCACCACGCCGCCGAGCGCCATGACGATGAGCTGGGCGATGCCCCAGCGCATGAGCAGCCAAATACGGATGCAGGAGAACAGGTAAATGATGTAGAACCAGCCGTGAATGATAAGCACCCATGTGGAGATGTTTACTCCGCCGGTGAGGTTGCCGGTTTCGCGGTTAAGGACGCCGAACGATACATCGGAACCGGTTGCGGCGTCTTTTGCACCCGCCACCAGGTCATAACCCATCCCGTGATGAGTGATCATCTCAACCACCAGCAGCAACAGGAAGGTACCGGATATCCATGCGCACCATTTATAGAAGGTTAGCGCGGAACGAATCTGCGTTTCGGTACCGCCAAATTTTTTGCGCACCGTAAATCCACCCTGGGGCGCGTGTTCTGCCCCGTCTGCTGATGCTTTTGAGGCATTCTGCGATAGGGTGACTTTGCGCCCGTCGGTACGTTCTACCGGGGTAATTTTTGTGTTCTTCTCGGAGTTCTCTGACATGCTGTGCCTCTCGTGTGTGCTGATGAGTTTAGCTGGCGTTAGTCTTTTGTATCTGCAGGTTTCTGGGGATTACCACTCTCCGGTGCGTTGCGTGGTGTATCTTCCATACGCACGGATGCTTCTTCGGGAGCTTCATCAAAGAAATAGTACTGTTCGTCGGCGGGGTCCCAATAGTAGGGGCGTCCGGTGGTCTCGTCCACAAAGTATTCGCCCTCGTACTCGAAATACTGGGTGTATTCGGCAGGTTCGGCGGCACGATGCGCCGCATCCTTAAGCATGCGTCCCCATAGGTAGAGGGCGAACGCCGCGAAAATCAGCCACTCGAGCGAGTAGAAGATGTTGAGCCAGTTGATGTTGGCATCATTGGTCGCCTGGGCTGCGCGAATAGGGCGCAGATTCTCGGACTGTCCAATAATAGTGGCATTTTCTGCGATTGTGTGCTGTTCGGTGAGGGGTATTTTTTGGTCCTCGGGGACTTCGACAGAAAGCGTGAGCACGCCGTCATAGAGGGGTGAATCCCACAGGTTTGTCAGCTGTGCCGGGGATGCGCTTTCCAATACTTTCTCAGCCATGCGCGTGTACGGGGCGGCGCCCTGGGCATTTACTACACGACCGGCAACCTCAACTGTCCCTGTCGGCTCGGCGGGTATGCTCGGCGCGTGATCGTCTTCACCCGCTATCCAGGCTCGTGCCACTGTAATAGCGCGGGGCTTGGTGCTTCCCAAAGCGGCGGCTTTATCGGTTCCTTCGGGAATAAATTCACTCAGAACCCAGTATCCGTGCTGCCCCTCATTCAGGCGGCCTGCTACCAGCATGGAGGATCCTGGAACGTACTTCCCCTTCGCCTGCACTACGGTATCAACCGTCAAGTTCGTCACGGGCTGATGCGCCTGCAGAATCTCGGTATAGGGTCGCACTCGATCTTTCGCAGGATCAGAATGTACCTGCTGTGAGGTGGAGGCGTTAAACTGCCAGCTGGAGAGCGCAACAAACCCCGTCACAAAGACGAGAGCCAGCAAAAGCCCGCCCAACCAGCGGGGAGTAAACGCCAATTTCCACACATATCTAGGGTAGCGCGTTTGCGTGATGTGCCCCTAACGATAAGAAAAATATAACAGGAAGAACTCGTTGGTAGGCAGACAACACTTTCGACGAGATTTCACCACATGCCGTTTAAGAACAGATGATATATCGCATTCATCGTGGACATGTCCCCAGCAGACCGTGGTCTGTATCTCCCCGATGATCACTGGGTGGAGAATTCGAAACCCATGTCGATCAAGGTACGTAGCCATTGGCTCTTCGCCGTCTGCAGTGACTTGACCTCAACGTGATGGTTCCATCGATTAGGGCTGACCTGAGTGACCCTGTGGATATTCTTGTTCTCCTCTTGGCGATCTAGGGTCACGTTGAAGTACAACGTACCATCCTTGGTTTTCTCGTATGCCCACATCCAGAGAAACTTCCGGTTAACAGAGTAGCTGACCTGCGCGCGAAACTCCCTCTTGACTTTACCCAGGCTCATGACATACCCATCGATCGCCTGATAAAAGGAATCAGTCTTCGGCTTGTCCGAGAAATCACTGATCATCTTGTTGCTCGGCATAGTCGTTCCTTTCTGGGGTAACCATCTGAGAGTTTATAGGGTCGTCTGGACGACACGCAGGTATCCCTCTTTTTCAGATTCCTGTCCTCGAGATCAGAAAAAGACGGGGACCTGTCATAGGTCAGTGAGCATCTGCTGCATCTGGGCGATCTCGGCTTCCTGGTCGTTGATAATTTGTTCGGCCAGGGTGATCGCATGGGGATTCTGGCCGTCAGCAACCTCGTCACGGGCCATGTCGACCGCACCTTCGTGGTGGGCGGTCATCTGCTCCAGGTAGAGGCGGGCAGCCTCGGTGCCCTGGGCTTCCTCAAGGGCTGTCATGTCCTCCTGGCTCATCATCCCGCTCATGCCACCCATCTCGCCGTGATCCATTCCACCCATCTCGTCCATGGTCCCCATGCCCCCAGAGTCGGTGACCGGCTGCTGGCCCCAGGCCTCGAGCATGGCGTTCATCCGGTCAATCTCCGGTCCCTGGGCGTCAATAACCCCCTGGGCAAACTCCACGACCTGGGCGGGGATACCCTCCTTGGCCAGGAGCATCTCACTCATCTCCACGGCCTGCTGGTGATGGGGGATCATCATCTGGGCAAACATGATGTCCGCGTCGTTGTAATCGGCGGAGATCTCCCCGTCCGCCTCAGTCGTCGCCGTGGTGGTCTCGGTCGTCTCAGCGGTAGTCGTCGCAGTGCTGGTGGCCGAGGTGGTGGCGTCGGTGTTGCCTGACTCGGTGGCCTTACCGCAGGCAGCCAGCGCCAGGGTGGAGGCCACGGCGAGAGCGGAAAGAACAAGGGTGCGCTTCATGGTGGAGCCTTTCAGGGTCATATGGGGGCAGTGGAGAGAAGTGGTGGATCAGTGGACGGCGGTGGATGCCGGAGTAGGCGTGGTGTGTTCCTCCTTCGGACTGGTGGGAGCCAGGTGGGCCGGGTCCAGATCAATCCGGCGCAGCAGCTGAGCGTTAAGCGCCACCACAATCGTCGACAGCGACATCAACACCGCAGCAGCAGCCGGGGGAAGCAGAATGCCGCTAGAGGCGAGCACGCCGGCGGCCAGGGGCACGGCCAAGATGTTGTAACCGGACGCCCAGATGAGGTTCTGGATCATCTTGCGGTAGCTGGCCTGCGAGAGCTCAATCATCGACAACATTGCCCGGGGATCGTCACTGGCCAGGACCACTCCGGCGGATTCCATCGCCACATCCGTGCCGGCCCCGATGGCGATGCCGACCTCGGCGCGGGCCAGGGCCGGGGCGTCGTTGACACCGTCGCCGACCATGGCCACGCTCAGGCCACGCTCCTGTAACTGGGTGACCTTGGTGTCCTTGTCCTGGGGCAGGACCTCGGCGAAGACCTCATCGATCCCCAGGTCCTGGCCAACCGCCTGGGCCACCTGCTGCGCGTCACCGGTGATCATCGCGACCTTCACCCCGCGGTCCTGCAGGGCTTTCACGGCGGCGCGGGATTCGGGGCGGATCTTGTCCTCGACGGCCACCGCACCGATGATCTGACCGTCGCGGACAATATGGAGCACACCGGCCCCACGCCCGGTCCAGGCGCTGGTGGTGTCGGTGAGCTCGGCCGGGGTGGTGAGGTTGAACTCGCGCAGCATGTTCGGCCCGCCCACGAGGATCTCAGCGCCATCGACAGTGGCCCGGACCCCCCGGCCGGAGGCGGCGCTGAAACCAGTTGCACGGATTTGCCGACGGGAGGCCTCGGGATGGGCGGCCGCGGCCGCCACGATGGCGCGGGCCACGGGGTGCTCGCTGTCGGCCTCCGCGGCGGCGGCCAGGGCCAGCAGCTCGCCCTCGGTGACGCCGACAGCTGCCGCGACACCGGTGACCGCGTGCGCACCCTCGGTCAGGGTGCCGGTTTTATCGAAGAGCACCACGTCGATGGTGCGCATCCGCTCGAGCGCCATCCGGTCCTTGATGAGCACCCCGGATTTCGCGGCCCGCTCGGTGGAGATCGCAATGACCAGCGGAATCGCCAGGCCCAGGGCGTGCGGACAGGCGATGACCAGCACCGTGACCGTGCGCACCACGGCATCGTCCGGGCTGCCGATGATAGTCCACACCACCGCGGTGATCAGAGCAGAGATCAGCGCGAACCAGAACAACAACGCCGCCGCCCGATCCGCCAGGGCCTGGGCCCGGGAGGAGGACTCCTGTGCGTCGGCAACCATGCGTTGGATCCCGGCCAGGGCGGTGTCCCCGCCGGTAGCCTCCACCCGGACGCGGACGGTGTTGTCGGTGGCCACGGTACCGGCGACCACCTTGTCACCGGTGTCGCGGAAGACGGGACGGGATTCGCCGGTGATCATCGCCTCATCGAATTCGGCGGCTCCGTCGAGGATGGTTCCGTCGGCCGGCACCCGGGCACCGGCCCTCACCAGCACGACGTCGTCGACGACCAGCTCGGAGGTGGCCACGGTGCGGGTGGTCCCGTCGATGACTTTCTCGGCCTCATCCGGCAGCAGGGCAGCCAGCGCGTCAAGCGCGGAGGACGCACCCCCGAGAGCGCGCATCTCCAGCCAGTGGCCCAGCAGCATGATGGTCACCAGCAGGGCCAGCTCCCACCAGAAGTCCAGGTCAAAACCGCCCAGCCCCAGAGTGGTGACCCAGGAGGCGACAAACGCCACGGTGATGGCCATGGCAATCAGGAGCATCATCCCGGGTTGGCGGGATTTCAGTTCCTTCCATCCGCCCTTGAGGAAAGGCGTTCCGCCGTAGACGAAGATGATCGTGTCCAGTACCGGGGGGACCCAGGTGGATCCGGGGAATGCCGGGAGGTGGTAGCCGAGCAGGTGGGCGACCATGGGGCTGAAAATAACGACGGGAATGGACAGAATCAGCGACCACCAGAAGCGGTCCCGAAACATTGCGGTGCTGTGCCCGGCGTGTTCGCCGTGACCATGAACCTGGTGGTCTTCGTCCAGGACGGAGTGCGGGTGACCGTGGGGCATCGCCTGGCCGTGGGTGTCGGCATCTGCGTGGTGTTCGTGGCTGGCATGAGCCGGGTGGTGGGTGTGGTCTGTTTCCGGAGCGGGGTGATCACCATGGTGATCGCCGGAATGGTGGGGAGTGCTCATGACGTTCCTTTCGCTCAACCCGGTCGGGGTCGAGATGATGGGTAAAATCGATCAGGATAAGACGGTGTAGCCGGTCGCCTCGATAGCCCGGCGAACCATCTCCGGAGGTACGACACCGGTGACCGTGACGGTGGAAACACCACCAGCAGCGAGATCAACCTGGACGTCGTCGACCTGGGGGAGGGCCTGAAGGGCCTGGGTCACGCTTTTCGCGCAGTGCCCGCAGGTCAGGCCGGTGACCTGGTAGCTAGGGGAGGACCCTCCTGCTGACGAGTCGCTGGCGGCAGGGATGGAGGCGGTGTCGGCACGTGAGGCAGGTCCGCAACAGCTGCAGTCGTGGGAGGTCATCGGCAAGAGGCGGGGCGGGGAGGTGATCATGGGAAAGCTCCTACGGGTCGGTGGGATTCGGCGATGCTACTCTCCAGCATATACCCCCATGGGGTATATTTTCAAGGGGTGGAGGGCACGGCCCTCACGCGGGGCAGGGTGTGGTCACCGAGCAGCCTCCTCACTGTCGGGAGGGGACAGCGGGAGGCGGAGGGCAAACACCGCTCCGCGACCGGGCCCGGGGGAGGTGGCGGTGAGAGTGCCGCCGTGGGCCTCGATCAATGCCTTGGAGATGATCAGACCGATACCGGCCCCGCCGTTGTCCCGGCTGCGGACGGCATCCCCCCCGGTAGAAGCGTTCGAAGATGTGTCCGAGCTGGCCAGGTGGGATGCCCTCGCCGTCATCGGCGACGTGGATGAGCGCGGTGGACGCCCCCTGTCGGTAGACGCTGATCCGGACCTGCCCGCCGGCCGGGGTGTGCCGTAGCGCGTTCGACAGGAGATTGCTCATCACCTGGCCGAAGCGTTGCCGGTCCACGAGCACCCGGGCGGTGTCCGTAATAGTCTCGACCTGTAAATCGACGCCTTTGTCAGCATAAGCCCCCCGGCAGCAGCGGCGGTATGGAGCAGATCCCCGAACCCTTCCTCCGCCAGGTCCAAATCGATCCGGTGTTCCTGGGCCCGGGAGACATCGTCGATGTCTTCCATCAACCGGGTCAGGCGGGCGAGTTGGTCAGCCATGATCGTGTGGGTGGCATTATTCCAGTCCACGACCCCGTCCTGGAGACCATCGAGGTAGACCGTGAGCACCGATAAGGGGGTGCCCATTTCGTGGGCCAGATTAGAGAGCATCTGGCGGCGGACCTGTTCGGTGTGTTCCAGCCGGTCGGCCATAGTGTTGAAGGCATGCGCCAGGGTGGTGACCTCGGGGCCTGCTTCTCCGGCGGGCACGCGGATACGGTAGTTGCCGACCGTCAGGCTGGTAGCGGCGCGGGTGAGATCCTGCAGGGGGGTGCGCAGGCGACGCGATAACCACAGGCTGGCCAGCAGGGCGCTGATCAAGGCGGTGGGCAGGGCGACGGCCAGGGTGATCAGGTTGGCGTCCCGGTAGGCCTGCTCGGCATGGAACAGCTCCAGCGAGGGGTCCTCCCGGCCGGTCATCAACATATGATCATGGAACAGGGTCGGGCCCACCATCGTGGCCACGGCCGCGGCCATCAGCAGGCTAATCACCACGACCAACACCTGGGCGGCCAGGAAGCGGAAGGTCAGGCCGGGTCCGTGATTCATGGCTGCCCCACCCGGTAGCCCACGCCACGCACGGTGTCGATAAACCCCCGGCCCCGGGTGTCGGTGCCGAGCTTGCGACGCAAGTTGCCGATGTGGACATCGACGATGCGTTCATCACCGACCCAGGTGGTGTCCCAGACCTCGGTGACCAGGTCGTGGCGGGTCAGCACCTGGCCGGGGCGCAGGGCGAGGGCAACCAGCAGCTCGAACTCCGTGCGGGTGAGCTCCACGGTCGTCTCCCCCACCCGCACCTGATGGGCGACGGCTCCGTAGTGGCTGTTTCCCGTGATAAAACGTACAAAAACACAAATGTGGACTTCCGCATTGACCCCACCACCGGCGAGTACCAGAGCGCCAGCGTGGACGAATACCCCGGCAAGGAATCCGTGAATATTACTGCAAACACGCTCTCCCGGTTCAAGGCTGAAGATGCAGGTACCGCGCCCGGCGAAACCAAACGGATTATCGACCCTGCGTCCGCGCCTGAACAGACCCGCCTGGTAAGCGATAACACCAGTGAGGCGGCCACTGTTTCCGCCCCGAAGACCGTATATGCGGGGCAGAAGTTCACGATTGGAGGGTCTGACTGGACGTATGGAGAAGACTATCTTCCCTCGGATATTACCGTCACCCTGGATGACGGCAAGTCAAAGGTAAACGGGCAGGGTGAAATGACCTTCAAGCTCTCCGAGGAAGAGACGTCGTTCACCCGTGACATTGAGGTGCCCGCCAACTGGAAACCTGGTGAGGAACACAGCGTGACCATTTCTTCTGGCAAAACCAAAGGAGATAAGCAGCGCTCTCTCACCATAAAGTTCAAGGTCGAAGAGTACAACCCCAAGTACATTGACAGCTGCACCGTACCCACCCAGGATGCTGTGCAAGCCACCGAGGTTCCGTTCGCCGGGTACCCGAAAGTCGTCGGCGAGGTTCCCTCACTCAACCAACAGCCTGCCACCACAAAAGACTAACGGCAGATAACCAGCCCACGCGGTGCGCACAATGCTCCAGCTTGGCGCACAAAAACCGCAACGGCTGCACCTCTAACACTGCGCCCCCACCGGATATTTTCACCGGTGAGGGCGCAATACGTTTTAGCAAAGAGAATGTTCGCTCGGTTCCTGCGCACTCAACGGAACACGAGACTGACCGAGATTATCCCCGATATTCAGGCACGAGTGTCATCTCTGCCTTCTGGAACTTCTTCAAATCCAGGTAGCCGCAGTTCGCCATTGCGCGTTTGAGGGCGCCCACAATATTGCGGGTACCATCCACATGGTGCGAGGGCCCATACAGCACCTCTTCGAGAGTTCCAACCACGCCCAAGGGGGTGCGCACCCCACGCGGGAAGTCCCGCGAATGCGCCTCATTGCCCCAGTACCAGCCCTGGCCCGGCGCCTCAGATGCGCGCGCCAGGGGCGCGCCGATCATCACCGCATCCGCGCCCAGAGCCAGCGCCTTCACCAGATCACCGGAACGGCTGAGCCCGCCGTCGGCAATCACATGAACATATCGTCCGCCGGATTCGTCCAGGTAGTCCGAACGGGCCGCAGCAACATCGGCAATAGCGGTTGCCATCGGTGCGGAAATACCAAGCCCCTTACGGGTGGTCATCGCAGAACCGCCGCCGAACCCAACCAGAACACCGGCGGCACCGGTGCGCATCAGGTGCTTCGCCTGAGTGTACCCTGCCACGCCGCCGACCATAACAGGCACATCCAGCTCGTAAATGAATTTCTTGAGGTTCAGCGGTTCATGCGAGGTCGAAATATGCTCCGCAGAGACCGAAGCACCGCGAATCACGAAAAGATCGGCCCCAGCCTGCACCACCGTTTCGTAATGTTCTTGGGTGTTCTGCGGGGTAAGCGAGCCCGCCACAATAACACCCGAATCACGAATTTCTTCTAGGCGCGCGGTAATCAGCTCGGGCTTAATCGGCTCAGCGTAAATCTGCTGCATGCGCGTGGTAGCAGAGGCAGGATCAGCTTCGGGAAGCTCAGTAATTTCGTCTAGAAGCGGCTGCGGGTCCTCATAGCGAGTCCACAAGCCTTCTAGGTTGAGCACGCCTAAACCACCGAGCTTTCCGAGCGCAATCGCAGTCGCTGGAGACATCACAGAGTCCATCGGTGCGCCCACAATTGGGGTGTCAAATTTGAAGGCGTCAATCTGCCATGACGTATCGACATCGCGACGGTCACGGGTGCGGCGCGTCGGTGCCAGCGCCACATCGTCAAGCGCATAGGTGCGGCGGGCGCTCTTAGAGAGCCCAATCTGAATATCGGACATGTATGTTTCCCTTCGGAAGGTCTCTGACCGGTGTTTCTTGGCGCACGGCTGCCCCGCAAGACTACGCGCCTGATGCAGTATCTACTCTACTCGGCGTATAGCCCGTTCCGCCGCAGATTATTCAGAAATATCACAAAATGCACGACGGAATAGGTTCTCTAATGTTCGAGCCATACACACCGCTAAGCCGGTCAGCGGTGGTTAACGGCGGTAGTTAGGCGCCTCGACAGTCATCGTAATATCGTGCGGATGAGATTCTTTCAGACCCGCCGGGGTGATGCGCACAAACTTACCCTTGGTCTTAAGCTCCTCAATGGTGCGTGAACCCACGTAGAACATGGTCTGGCGCAGACCACCCTCAAGCTGATGCAGCACGGCAGAAAGCGGTCCGCGGAACGGAACCTGCCCCTCAATTCCCTCGGGAATCAGCTTCTCTTCGCTGGAAACATCTGCCTGGAAATAACGGTCTTTCGAGTATGATTTGTGGCGACCGCGGGTCTGCATAGCGCCCAGCGAGCCCATGCCGCGGTAGGCTTTGAACTGCTTACCGTTCATGAAAATCAGATCGCCGGGGGCCTCGGCGGTTCCCGCCAGAAGCGAGCCAAGCATCACGGAATCGGCGCCAGCAACCAGAGCCTTGCCGATCTCGCCGGAGTGCTGCATGCCGCCGTCGGCGATAAGCGGAACACCGGCGGGAATAGCTGCCTTCGCGGATTCGTTAATCGCGGTTACCTGGGGTACGCCCACACCCGCGATAATACGAGTGGTGCAAATTGATCCGGGACCCACGCCGACTTTCACGGCATCTGCGCCCGCATCAATAATGGCCTGAGCGCCTTCACGGGTTGCCGCCTGACCGCCAATCACATCGACATGTGCGGCTGCGGGATCTTTCTTCAGGCGGGAAATCATATCGAGCACGCCTTGGGAATGTCCGTTGGCGGTATCGACGAAGAGCGCATCCACTCCGGCCTCGACCAGGGCCATAGCGCGTTCGTAGCCGTCGCCGAAGAAACCGATAGCAGCGCCAACACGCAGGCGACCATCGTCATCCTTGGTGGCGCGCGGGTACTGTTCGGTCTTCACAAAGTCTTTGAGGGTAATCAGCCCGGCAAGTTTACCGGCCTCGTCAATGAGGGGCAAACGCTCGATTTTATTCTTCGAGAGCAGAGCGAAGGCTTCATCCTTCGTGAGGTTCGGTGAACCGGTAATGAGCGGCATCGGGGTCATAACATCACGCACGAGAGTGCTTTCATAGTCCGAGCGCGAGAGGTAGCGAATATCGCGGTTGGTAATAATACCTTCAAGTTTGCCATCTTCGGTGACCACCGGCAGACCCGAAACCTTGTAATAGCCGCACAGATTATCGTATTCGCCGATAGTTGCGTCAGCACCGATGGTGACGGGATTAATGATCATGCCCGATTCGGAGCGTTTCACGCGATCAACATGTGCTGCCTGATCCTCGATCGAAAGGTTGCGGTGGATCACGCCCATGCCGCCTAGGCGCGCCATCGAAATCGCCATCTGGGAATCAGTCACGGTATCCATCGCAGCGGAAATAATGGGGGTGCCCAGGGTAATACGCTTGGAGAGTCGAGTGCTGGTATCGGCATCGGAGGGAATAACATCGGTGTTGCCGGGTAGAAGCAACACGTCATCATAGGTCAGACCAGTGAAACCGAAGGGATCGTCGGTCAGGGCGGTGGGGACAGTCATGTTTAGCCTTTCAAATGCTGTACCGGATGTATAGATGTTGTGTAGCGAGTGGTGCCACCGGGTGTAAAACGTCGTATCTCTATGGTAAACGCTTACGTCTGCTTCGGGGTACACGGAGCGGTTCGGATGTGTGCCTTTCCTGCAAGGCCGCAGTATCCGGTTCGAGGCTGCGCTTGCGTTTATTTCAGGCCAGTCTGCATCAAGCCCCTACAGATAGTTGTTGCCCGGTTCAACGAGATTTTCTCTCCTCGAACCGGGCAACCCATCAATTATTCGTCTTCGTCCTCTTCTTCGGGCTTGGTAACCACCAGAGTCTCGGTCGTGAGTACCAAAGCCGCGATAGATGATGCATTCTGCAGCGCAGAGCGGGTGACCTTCACGGGGTCAATTACGCCCGCTTCGAACAGATCAACATACTCACCGGTTTTGGCGTTGTAACCGTGACCAACGGGCTGTTCGGCGACCTTTGCCGCCACCACATAGCCGTCGTCGCCAGCGTTTTCGGCAATCCAGCGCAGCGGCTGTACCAGGGCGCGGCGTACAATCTGCACACCTACGTTTGCGTCGTGGCTATCGAGTTCAAAACCGTCGAGCGCCTTGCTGGCGTGGATCAGTGCCGAACCGCCACCGGATACGATGCCTTCTTCAAGAGCCGCGCGGGTAGAAGACACAGCGTCTTCGATGCGGTGCTTACGTTCCTTAGCCTCAACCTCGGTTGCCGCGCCCACCTTGATCACGCCCACGCCACCGGCGAGCTTCGCCAGGCGTTCCTTGAGCTTTTCGCGATCCCACTCGGAATCGACGGCCTCGATCTCTCGGCGCAGCTGCTGCACACGGTCTTCAACCGCTTCCTTGCTGCCACCGCCGTCCACAATCGTGGTGGTGTTCTTGGTGACGGTCACGCGGCGCGCCGAACCGGTTTCTTCGAGAGTTGCCTGAGCCAGGTCAATACCCAGTTCGGGGGTAATCACGATGCTGCCGGTCAGAATGGCGAGATCCTGCATAATAGCCTTGCGGCGATCGCCGAACCCGGGAGCCTTAAGCGCCACAACGTCGAGAGTTCCGCGGAGCTTATTCACCACGAGGGTGGACAGTGCTTCACCATCAACGTCTTCGGCGATAATGGTCAGCGGTTTTTTCGCCTGTACGACCTTCTCCAGCAGAGGCATAATCTCGGCAACAGTGGAGATCTTACCCTGGTAGAGCAGAATGAGGCTATCTTCAAGAACCGCTTCGCCACGCTCGGCATCGGTCACGAACGAAGGCGAAAGGTAGCCCTTGTCGAACTGCATACCCTCGGTAATATCAAGCTCAATCTCAGTGGAGGAGCCGTCCTCGATAGTAATGACGCCGTCCTGACCGACCTTCTCAAAAGCAGATGCCAAAAGCTCGCCGATCTGGTCGGACTGAGCCGAAATAGCGGCAACATGCGCAACTTCCGGGCCCTGTACCTCGCGGGCATCCTGAAGCAGACGCTCGGAGACCTTCTCAACGGCGGCCTCAATGCCACGCTTCACCTCCGCAGGTGCCGCACCGCTTGTTACGTTGCGCAGTCCCTCATTCACGAGTGCCTGCGCCAGCACGGTTGCGGTAGTCGTACCGTCACCGGCAACGTCGTTAGTCTTGGTGGCTACCTCTTTAGCGAGCTGCGCGCCCAAGTTTTCATAGGGGTCTTCAAGCTCAACTTCGCGGGCGATCGAGACACCATCATTCGTGATAACCGGTGCACCCCACTGTTTATCGAGCACAACATTGCGCCCGCGTGGGCCGAGGGTAACCTTGACCGCATCGGCGAGTTTATCGACGCCGGCCTGCAGGGACTTACGGGCGGCATCGTTGAATTCAAGCTGTTTAGCCATGAATATTCGCTACTCCTTGAGGGTTGTGAGCGTTCGATATCGTAGAAGGCGCACGTGCGCCAAATCCAGGTCAGGTATAGCGGATGCGCCGCGCGAGAAACCGGCGGCGCATCCTGCATATATGCGAAATTAGTCGACGATCGCCAGAACGTCACGAGCGGAGAGAATCAGGTATTCCTCGCCCTGGTACTTGACCTCGGTACCGCCATAGCGGGAGAACACGACTACGTCACCTTCGGCGATATCGACGGGAACGCGGTTGCCCTTATCGTCCACACGACCGGGGCCCACAGCTACTACGCGAGCCTCCTGCGGCTTCTCCTTTGCAGTTTCGGGAATAACCAGACCGGATGCGGTGGTCTGCTCAGCCTGCTCTAGTTTGACAACTACTCGGTCTTCGAGGGGCTTAATAGCCATAGGTATGCTCCTTTTTAGTCAGCGTTTTTAAAAATTTGTGAAGCGGTTTAGCCCTAGTGCCTGGGCGTTTAGCACTGCACCGCTTCGAGTGCTAAATTCAACTTTAGAATCCCGGCGGCACCCGGTCAAGAATGCGCGCCGTTTCGAGGGCGGCGTTTCGCGCACAGGATAATACGCGAGCGCCCCGTGAACCTGCCGCAGCATCCAAGCCTTCTGCATATGCTCATGCCACTACACTTAAGCCTATGGTTGATTTTGTGCCCCCGCCGCCGTTTGCATTGCCGCCCGAGCTGCCTTTTACCCGGCAGGCGTTAGATGCCGCGGATGCGCTTTTCCCCTATAGTCAAGAGCACTCGCTCGAACAGGTTACGCGGCTGCGGGCGCAGGGGTTCACGCCCGATGAGACCGCCAATATCCTCAGCCTTGTTAAGGCGCGCACTCGGGCGCTGTCAAAGTTCGGCGATAGGGCGCGCACTATGTTTTTGACCGAGCACGGCGCGCAGCAGGCGACTCGACCGATTGTTGCTGCCGAGCATGCGGCCGTGTTTGCCCGTGCCGGGGTTCGTTCGGTTGCCGATTTGGGATGCGGTATTGGCGCGGATTCGTTGGAGTTCGCGCGCGCATCCTTAGCGACTGTTTCTGTGGAGCTTGACCCGTTGACGGCATCTTTTGCTGCCGCAAATCTGGCGGATTTTTCGGGTTCACGGGTTGTGGTCGGTGATGTGACGAATTTTAACCCCGAGAGTTTTCGTGATGGCAACGGCAAGGTCGTGCAGGGCATATGGCTTGATCCGGCCAGACGTGATCTGACCGGAGTCGTAAAATCCCGTACAGAACGTATTTTTGATCCCGAAGCCTATTCTCCCCCGCTTTCGTTCGTAGTGGATCTGGCCAGAACTGGCATGCCGATGGGTGTCAAACTTGGTCCGGGGATGCCGCATGAGGCTATTGCGCGCCCCGAGGATATTCGTAGCGAGGCGAACCCCCATCCGCGTGTCACGGCGCAGTGGGTTGAGCATGAGGGTTCTCTCGTGGAGTTAGTGCTTTGGTTTAATGCTTTGGCTCAGGAGGGCGTTGCACGCACGGTCACGGTGCTGCGGCAGGAGGCGACGGGACAGGCTGAAGACAAGGGCCTGCGCATTCACAAAACCACGCTGAGGAGTCCCTATTCTGCGGAACAAGTAACCCCTGTTGATGAAAAGCAAACCCGGTTCCCCTCCCCCGGTGAGTACCTCTATGAGCCTTCCGGCGCGGTAGTGCGGGCGCATCTGGTGCAGGAGTTAGCCCAAGAGCTTGGGGCGAACCTGATTGATCCGCACCTGGCGTACCTCACGGCGGCAAAAGCTGTTCAGAGTCCGCTGGCACAGTGTTATGAGGTTCTTGAGGAAATCCCGGTGCATGAGAAACAGCTCAAAAAGTGGGTGCGCGAGCGCGGTTTTACGGCTTTGACGATCAAGAAACGCGGTGTTGATCTGGTGCCCGAGAAATTGCGTGCGACCCTGCTGGCAGGCGGTGCGGGCAAGAAATCAGGTAAGAAGGCCGCGAAGAATCAGGGCTATAACCCGGCGACTTTAGTGTTTACTCGAGTGGGGTCTGGGCAGCGGGCGCGGCGCATCGGGTGGCATGTGCGACCTGTAGATTTTTCTGATGCAGCGCAAGTCTCCGCCTCGGACACTAAGAGTTCTCTGGTCTAGCGGGTTTATGTGGGCGGCGTATCTACAAAACTATGATGACGGTGTGTGACGTTTTATGTCAGATACTTCATGTTCGTGTCGTATTTAGTTCATACGCACTCGAAAAAGCGTTGTTGTGGTCACCAACACCGTAGAATAAATGCAGTCACCCTAAGAAGGAGAGAGTTTTGATTCCGTTCGCTTCCTCGGCGCAATCCACTCTAGGCGTAGAGTGGGAGATCGCGCTGATTGACCAGCATACCGGAGAGCTGGTAGCGCGCGCTCAAGAGGTACTTACCCGTGTGGGCGAACGTTATCCTGAACTTTTGGAACCTTCCCTGGATCATGCTCATGTGACGGGCGAATTTTTGGAAAATACGCTTGAGATTATTACCGGCGTGTGTACTACAGTGCCGCAGGCGTGCCAGCAGTTGATCTCGGTGACCGATAAGATCCGTGAGGTTACTGATGAGCTGGGGCTTGATTTTTATGCGGCGGGCACGCACCCTACGGCGCATTGGCAGAAACAGCAGGTATCTGCGAAGAAACGGTACCAGCGTGTGGTGGGTCGCGGCCAGTACTGGGGTAGGCACATGGTTATTTTTGGCGTGCATGTGCATGTGGGCGTCGATTCACGCGATAAGGTTTTGCCTCTCGTGGATGCGCTCACCAACTATTGCGCGCATCTGCTGGGGCTTTCGGTGTCTTCGCCCTACTGGGACAGCGTGGATACCGGGTATGGTTCGCACCGCACGATGCTGTATCAGCAGCTGCCTTCAAATGGTCTGCCTTTCCATTTTGAAAATTGGCAGGAGTACAGCGACTATTTGCATGCGTTGGTGAAGACGGGCGCTATTTTAGAGGTCAGCGAGGACCGTTGGGATGTGCGCCCGGTTCCCCGCTACGGCACCTTAGAGATGCGGTACTGCGACGGCCTTCCGTCGATTCGTGATGTGGCGGCGGTTACGGCGCTCACCCAATGTTTAGTGGAGTTTTTTTCGCGCAAAATTGAGGCTGGCGAGAAGATTGAGGTGTTAAACCCTTGGCATGCGCAGGAGAATAAATGGCGTGCCGCCCGCTATGGTTTAGACACCGAGATTATTGTGTCTAACGAGCCGCAGGTGCGCCCGCTGCGCGAGGATATTGAGCTTCTTGTTACTCAGCTAGAGGATGTTGCCCGGGATTTGGATTGTTTGCCGGAGCTGCAGCATGTAAGGAATATGCTGACGGAGGGCACTGGCGCCGACCGGCAGCGCGCTATCTACGAGAAAACTGGCTCTTTCCACGAGGTTATTCGAGATGTCGCGCTCCAGTCACGGGCGCGTCCCATCCGCTAGGGGCCGATAAAGTTCCAGCCCGCTCCCCCGAATTTTCTCAGGAGGTGGGCTGACGGTTCCCTCTAGTCTAAGCAAATGCTCTAGAAACACACCGTCGTGACCGGCAGCGAAGAATCGGTCGTAAAATCGATTCCCGAAGGTTCATACCCGGCCTCGACAAGGCGTGCCCCAAGCGCCGCCACCATTGCACCATTATCGGTACACAGCGTAAACTTCGGGATAATGAGGCGCACCCCAGCTGAAGTGCATCGTGCCGAAAGCAGCTCACGCAGCCGCGAATTTGCCGCAACGCCGCCGCCGAGTAAGAGGGTGTGCAGTCCCTGTTCCCGGCAGGCCAGCACGGCTTTCTTCGTGATAACATCGACAACCGCTTCCTGGAAAGATGCCGCAATATCGGCGACCGGAACCTCTTCACCGCGTGCCTCGAAGCCTTCAATCACACGCGCTACGGCTGTCTTGAGCCCTGAAAACGAGAAATTATACCGGTGTGCCCCCGGGGCTTCGGCGGTACCCATGAACTTACGGTTTGACAACCCGCGTGGGAAAACAAACGCCTTAGCATTCCCCGTGCGCGCGGCGCGGTCAATAGCGGGGCCTCCCGGGTAATCGAGTCCCAGTAAACGAGCGACTTTATCGTAGGCCTCACCGGCGGCATCATCAAGGGTGGCTCCGAGCAGACGAACATCCTGAGTAATATCGCGTACCTGCAGAATTTCGGTGTGACCACCAGAAACCAGCAGTGCCCCGAGCCCGCCATCTCGCGCGTGTTCAAGCAGCGCCGAGCCGTCTTCGGTACCGTTATCGTCGAGCAGCCCCACGCCTACATGCGCCACCAGGTGGTTAATGCCGTAGAGCGGCTTTCCGGTAGCGGTAGCCAGCGCCTTCGCGGCAGAAACACCGACCATGAGTGCCCCGGCGAGCCCGGGACCGGCGGTGACGGCAATCGCGTCTATATCGTCGAGGGTCACGTGAGCGTCTGCAAGTGCGGCTTCGAGAGCGGGAATCATGGCATCAAGATGAGCCCGCGAAGCAATTTCGGGAATCACCCCACCGAACCGCACGTGCTCTTCCATAGAGGATGAAATCGTGTTGGTGAGCAGACGGGTGCCGCGTACAATGCCGATCCCGGTCTCATCGCAGGATGATTCGATACCTAATACAAGCGGTTCGGCTGCGGCAGAAAGTGTTTTTTCAGTCATCATTTCTTAGGTAGTTTCCGTTGTTGTGGAGGCATCGGCGGCGAAGTCCTTGAGCATGATCAGCGCATCCGTGCCGTCGTCATAATAGCCGGGCCGTGTGTGAATATGCGTGTATCCGGTGCGCAGGTAGAGGTTCTGGGCTCGGGGATTATCGGCCCGCACCTCCAAAAGGATGCGCTGCGCCCCTAAATCCTGTGCCCGGCGGTGCATTGTGGCGAGCATGGCTCTTCCGTATCCGTTGCCTTCGTACTCGGGCAGCACGGCGATGGTCTGCACATCGGCGGTGTCTGCCACCGTCATAACCCCGCAGTATCCGATAATATTCGGAGCGTTCTTTTCATCGGGGTTTTCCTGGGGATTTTCACCGGAATGCGCCCGCTCAAGTACGTAATAGGTGCGGGTGGGGTGGGTTGTTTCGGCGAGGAACATATCAAGGTTCCAGGCGTCGAGGGGGAAGAGCTCTTGTTCGAGGGTGAACAGATGCGGTACATCGTTGATATCGGCGCGGCGCAGGCGGGCGCCGTGGGCGAGCGCACCGGGAAGTTCTGGATGCTGAAGTTTCGAGTGCATATTTACGCCCCCCTATCCCTTAGACGATACGGGTTCTCCCGAAGCGCACTGGCTCTGCCGCGCAAGCATGGCGGCTGGAACCTTCGCGTCCGAGTCACGCAGGTAGAGGGCGCGGGTGTCGGTGCTAAGATTTTTTATACCCAAGCGCGCGGCGGCACGCACGAGGTCGCTTGCGTTGGGGTGCAGCTGCGATAATTCGGAAGAAATTTGCGCCCCCGATTGTTCCAGTTGTTCGCGGTAAAGCTCGGCACCGTAACCGTAGGCACGATAACCTGCGGTATTCTGTCCAGAAACGCTGCCGGGTGCAGGCATACTTTCGTTTGCGGGTGCCACCTGCGGACCGGTTTTTATCGTGTATCCGTTCTCGGTAACGGTGAAAATTGCAGAGTAGATTTCGCGGCGGCGCGCATCGGAGGCTACCAGAATCTCGGTCATCTGGGCGGCTTTGCCCTGGAAATCCTGAACGAATGCTCGCTCTGCCAGGGCTGTTAGACTCATAAGCCCGTAAACGGGTTTGTTCCAGGCAAATCCAAGAGTTCGGGCGGTGACGATTCCGGCACGCAGTCCGGTGAAAGGGCCCGGCCCGGTCCCGGTGAGAATCGCATCCACGTTCTGTCCGTTTACCTGTGCTTTGTCGAGTACCTGGGCTACGAAGGGCGACATCACTTCGGCGTGTGAACGTGTATCGGCGCTTTCGCGGGCGGCGAGAATAGTTGCGGTTGAACCGGGATTTTCGCCGTCGAGGCGCGCCAAAGCCACGGATGCGGTGGCTGATGAATCTAGAGCAAGTATGAGCACCCTATCATTCTAACGTGCTGCCTGTACCCACTATTGTGACGGGTTCTCGCTTCATAAATACCCCAAGGCAGGCTCATGAGGTGCGCTTCCGTTCGCTCCCGGCAACTCTTAAAACAGGTTACTCGCCGCCGAGTTTGAGCATGGCGGCTTCAAGACTTCGATACGCTTCGCCTTCCCACCGTGGTCCATAAGCGGTAATGCGCAGCAGCCGCGGTTCTGAGGCATCAGCGCTCTCGTCCTCGCGGTCGTCGAGCGCATCCCAGTCGAACTCCCCTTCCCCTGTGGGCGAGTAGTTCTCGGCGGCGTAGGCGATGGAGGCGTCCGCGCCGGTGAGTCGCGTGAAGTCTAGTTCCAGGCGGGAATCGCTCAGATGCTCGGCTTTACCGCGTCCCCATTCGATGACGGTCACGGATTTTTCCAGCGAGAATTCTAGATCGAGGTCGTCTAATTCTTCGGCGCTAGAGAGCCGGTATGCGTCCACGTGCACGAGATCGGGCCCGCCTGGGCGGGTGCCGTCCAGTAGATTAGGATGCACCCGCGAGAGCACAAAAGTTGGTGAAATAACGCCCTCACGCACTCCAAGCCCCTCGCCTAGGGCGCGGGTGAAAGTGGTCTTCCCGGCACCAAGCTCTCCCGAGAGCAAGAGCAAGTCCCCGGCGGTGAGCAACGGTGCAAGCGCGTGCGCCGCCGCGCGGGTATGCGCAAGATCGGCAAGATCAACTTCTAAAACGGGATGTGCGTGCATGGGCTTCTTTCCGGGGAACGGTACGGGTTAAACAGGGATGCGAAGACTCGAACTCACATATCGTTAGACGGTTTCCGGTGTCTGTTCATCGTCGAGACCGAAGAGGGATCCCAAGGCATGCAGACCATCTACTTCGCGTTCCACCCAGGCGCCACCGCGGTAGATGCGTATCACGCGCGGGGAAATACGAGTCACAATCTCGTAGTTAATGGTCTGCGCTGCAGCGGCCCATTCTTCAACGGGAGGGTTATCTCCCGAGCCGAAAAGTACGGCGGAACCGCCGAGAATACCGCGCGCAGGATCGGCGAGTCCGGGTTCTTCCAAATCAACCACGAGCTGATCCATAGCAATCCTGCCCACGACACGGTACGTGCGTGGTTCCACGGGGTTTGCGGCATCGGCACGCGGGTAAATACGGACCGGCGCCCCCTCAGCGATGCGCGGCACGCCATCGGCGTATCCGAGCGGAATGAGGGCCAGCGTGGTGGGCTTATCGGTGCTGTACCGCAACCCGTATGAGACCCCCTGCCCGGCGG
Organism: Rothia sp. HMSC071F11; assembly: GCF_001809115.1. Lineage (NCBI taxonomy): Bacteria > Bacillati > Actinomycetota > Actinomycetes > Micrococcales > Micrococcaceae > Rothia > Rothia sp. HMSC071F11. The sequence goes on along the minus strand of NZ_KV795741.1, from coordinate 118,701 downwards.
GTACTTCTTTGACATTGCACACATGGGTTCCCAGGGTCATAACGGGCCGCAGATTTAGGTCTTTGGAGCTCACACCCGCGAGCGGGGAAAGACCGTAGAGGGCGATTCCGCAGCGTACCGCATCGGCAAGAACTGCCTCGTTCGTGTTATATAGGGGGCTCGCGCCGGTGATCGTTCCCGGGGAGTTCGCCAGGTGAACAAGCTCGGGGGTGAGACCCGCGCTGCGGGCGACGGTTACGAATTCGTTGAGTCGGGTGATCTGCCGTGCGGTCTCGGGGCGTTCGGGTTCATCGGCAACCGCCAGATGCGAGAAAATGCCCTCAATGCGCACCAGCCCTGCGGCTTCAAGTTCAAGGGCGCGCGCCACTAGCGCGGGCCAGTCCTCAAAGGTGGAGCCGTTACGCCCAAGCCCCGTGTCTACTTTCAGATGTACACGAGCACGCTTCTTGGTGCGATTGGCAGCTTCTGCTATTGCTTCTAAGTCCCAGCCGGAGGCACCCAGGATAATATCTGCTTCGAGTGCTTCGTCGAAGTCCGTCTGCGGGGTGTGCAGCCAAGCTATAATCGGGGCGGTAATACCCTCTGAGCGCAATTCCAGGGCTTCGGTCACATGCACAACGCCCAGAATATCGGCACCGGCTTCGAGTACTGACCGTGCCACGGGGTAGGCGCCGTGACCGTAGGCATCCGCCTTCACCACGGCAATGAGTTTACGTTCGCCGATCATATCTTTGAGCACGCGCGTATTGTGCTCAAGAGCATTAAGGTCGATGATAGCGGTTCGCTCCGCCTCACCGGGCTGCAGGTTCGGGGTGTAGAGGGGACGTGTGGGAACAGTCATTTCTATATACCTCCGGTACTCGGTGAACGCGGGGAGCGTCTAGTTACACTCATTCTAGCCCGTCTTTTCATGTATTTTCGCTCTTCTTATCCCGGTTTAGGGAGCGTTCATCAACAGTTCATGTTCTTACTGTGCGAATGCGCCTCTTCGATACCGTCGAGGCTTACACGTTCACCCTTAGACTCACTCGGCTTGCAGAACGCGCTGTCTTATAAAACTGCGCGTTAGACTAGGATGGTGAAGATTCCCGAGAGCTCGCAGTCCCGCTTGCCCCAGCCTGTTGTGCATGTCTATTCTCTGCATACCGATCCTTTTGCGCAGCCCGGTCGCGGCGATGCCGGGGGCATGAACGTTTATATTGCGCGTTCGATTGCGGCTATGCTGGCGGCAGACGATACTTTGCGCGTCGAGGTTTTCACGCTTCTTACCGATCCCGATTGTGAGCATGCAAAGCCCGGGGTACAGGTTCCGACTCTTCTCAACTCGTATCGTGATCGAGTGCGGGTGCATCAGGTGTTGATTCCGCAGGCTTTAGGTGCTCGCAAAAATCAACTTGCTGAGTTTACAACCGAATTTGCGGCGCAATGCGTCTCATTAGCGTGCTGGCATCCGCAGGTTATTCATGCACATTATTGGCTTTCGGGCGTCGCTGCGCTGGGGGCTGCCCAGACCTACGCTGCCGAAGGAACAGTTGTTCCCGTAGTATTTACCCCTCATACGACCGCCGCAGCGAAGGATGCGCGCCGCTCCCCCGACGAGCCCGAAGAACCACACGCACGTTATGAAAGTGAGCATCGAGTTCTTGAACATGCCGCTTTGACGATCGTCAATACTTCTCTTGAAGGGCAGCAGCTGCAGGACTACTATGGGGCAGATTCCGCACGCATGCGTGTGATTGCGCCGGGGGTTGATACCGGTATTTTTCACCCACTGCCGGGGGTGCACGCCGAACATGAGGGTTCGGATACGCACGCTCGGGTGGTTTTTGCTGGGCGTCCTCAGCCGTTAAAGGGACCTCATATTTTGGTAGAGGCCCTTGCGCTTCTTCCCGCGGATCTGCATGTTGAACTGGATATTATCGGCAAGTCTTCTTCCGGATACGAATTAGATCTTCTTGCCCGTGCCCGCGATTTAGGCATCGCCGATCGGGTGCATCTGCGCAGTCCGGTTCCTGCCGATATTCTTGCCGATATTTTTCGCCGCGCCGATATTGTGGCTTCTCCTTCCTCGTCTGAATCTTTTGGGCTAGTGGCTTTGGAGGCGCAGGCTTCGGGGGCTGCGGTACTTGCTACCGATGCGGATGGGTTGCGTTTCGCTATCGAGAACCATAAAACGGGGTTGCTTGTGGCGCCGCGTACCCCGCAGCGTTGGGCGGTTGCGATCGAGCGGCTGGTGCGTGCCCCACGTCTGCGCTTAACACTGGGGGCGAATGCGGCAGCTCGTGCACGTTCTTTCAGTTGGGAAGCGACCGCCCGAAAAACCTTGTGCGTCTATTCCGAGGCGATAACCGGTCGTCATTTAGCACAAGAGCGGGCCGAGGGTTCCGCATAGTTTATTGCCGAATTACTCTGCTCTTCCCCAAAAACCTGTAGAACGCACCACAGCACGGTCTCGAAAGTTGTTCAAGCGGCTACACTTGACGTATGAGTTTTGCAATGACGCGCGACGAGTTTGCCGCTTATCTTGATTCTGCCCGCATCACGGGCGATGTTGCTACACCGCGCGAGAATAACCTTTCGCATATTCAAGGGTTTCTCGATCACAATGAGCACCTCGAGTTCGGAGTTACATGGTCGAAGGATTGGACCTATGACGAAGTTTTTGAGGTCATGGTACGCCGTGTTGGACTGAACCCCGACCGCTCGCATGTTCAGGGGCAAGATACGATTGGTGCCGCCCAGTGCATTGATGCTCTCGAAGAGTATGCCCGTATTTTTGGCGATGCGGTACGCGCCCGCCAAAAGATCCTGTTCGCCACCGGCCATCCCGCCGGGCTTTTCCCCATTTATGCTGAGCTGGCGCGCGTCGCCGAACGCGCCGGGGCCACGGTGCTGCGTATTGAGCAGGGTGAGCGGTTTTTGGACGGCGATATTCGCCAGATCATGGGTGTGGTGATGTTTGAGCAGTACGGGAATCTGCAGCATACGCATTTCCCGGGGCCGATGCGCATCGCCCTCGCCCAGCTTCGTGAGCGCGGCGAGCTGCCCGATCTTGTGGTTTCCGATCACGGGATGGCGGGGTATGCGGCATCGCAGCAGAAGCTGCTGACGCTCGGTATTGCCGACTGTAACGACCCGGGATTGTTTATTGCCGCAGAGCAGGGTGATTTACCGGTGTGTGTTCCGATGGATGATAATGTTCCGCCGAATCGTTACGAACCGCTGATTGATTTTTTGGTGAATCACGCCTCATTGAAACAATTTCGGTAAAACTTTTAGGCTATGGTTTTTTATTCTTTCAAGGTATTTTATTAGTTTACGGGCATTAAAACTCTCTGACTAGTATATTTATTAAAGCTATTTACAATAGTAAACATCCACATTAACCTTTAATAATCGTGTCTTCAACACCTTTATGGCACATTAAGGTGATTGAATTCACTCTTTATCCTTGAAGTTTAGACAACCATTCAGAAGGACTAAACTCCTGGTTTAACCGTAAAATATAAGGACTGAGTAGTTTTGAAGAACTATCGTGAGAATCAGCTAAAGGCCAGGTTTCTCTTCCGGACCGCCTCGGGACCTCAAAGCTGGTTCTTGTTCTCTCTACTTCTCGCTCACACACATCATTCATCTGTATTCCGATTGACCACCGGGCTGCGGGTCTCAAACTCGAGCATTCCGCGCATACACCGATATGCGCGCTCACCACGACCGGGGAAGATAACTTCATTGAAAGCAAAAGAAAGACTCAAAAAAGTTTGGGGCACCACATATGTCGCCAAACGTGAGTGGCATCCACAGGTTTTGAAATCTCTTTACCTGGGCGACTTGATTGCCATTGCCATCTCTATTTTTGCTGCGCACTTTATTCGCTTCGGCTTCGTAAACGCGGATTTACCGCCTGTGAATGTCTGGCCGCTTAACCTGCTCGATCCTTCCGTCGCACCCATCGACTATATCTTCCTCGATATCGGAATGATCATAATCTGGTGGCTGACTCTGCAAGTCAACGGCTCACGAAATATTCGCGTTCTAGGAATGGGAACCGACGAATACCGTATGGTCACACGCGGCAGCACTTACTTTTTCTGCACACTCGTGATAGTGGCGTTCTTTCTCAAAATCGACCTGACCCGCATGTACCTGCTCATCGCCTACCCGTTGGGTTTAGGACTCATCATGATAGAGCGCTGGCTACTGCGCCAAAGACTAGTACAGAAACGTTTGCAAGGGTATTCGCTAACCCGCGTCATGATTATTTCCGACGTTCCCACCGGTAAACATCTGTATAAGAGCCTCTCCGGCGCCGTCGCATCGGGGCTTTCACCAGCTGCGTTTTACCTGCCGGGAATCTACGCCGGTACCACGATTGCAGACGTCGATCTGCCCATTCTGGGTTACTCCACGAACCCTGACGATATTATGCAGGCCGTGCAGGAAAACAATATTCAGATGGTCGCCATCTCGAACGGGCATCAGCTGACCCCGGAACAGATGCGGATGCTCGGCTGGCGTCTCGCGGATGCGCACATCGCCCTGATTATGGCTCCCGCAACCACCGATATTGCAGGGCCTCGCATGCATATTCAGCCGCTCAACGGGCTACCGCTCGTGCACGTTTCTACTCCGCATATTACGGGTATCGCTGCACTGGCGAAACGCTCCCTGGATGTGCTCGCCTCTGGACTGGGGCTTCTCGTGCTTTCCCCTGTTTTCTTGGTGGTAGGTATCCTTATCAGACGCGACGGCGGACCTGCATTCTTCTTCCAAGAGCGCGTAGGAATGAACGGCGATGTTTTTCGCATGGTCAAATTCCGGTCGATGCGCACCGACGCCGAAGAGATAAAAGCACAGCTTATGGAACAGAACGAAGGCAACGGGGTGCTCTTTAAGATGGTGAATGACCCACGCATCACCCCAATCGGCCGGTTTATTCGCAAGTTCTCCATTGATGAGCTACCGCAGCTCTGGAATGTTTTTATTGGCGACATGTCCCTGGTGGGCCCTCGGCCCCCGCTGGCGGAAGAGGTAGACCTATATGAGGATATTATGTACCGCCGCCTGCTCGTCAAACCCGGGATTACCGGGCTCTGGCAGGTCTCTGGCAGAAGCGATCTCTCCTGGGATGAATCGGTACGTCTTGACCTGTACTACGTCGAAAACTGGTCTATGACAACCGACTTTATTATCCTGCTGCGCACGGTACGAGCAGTCTTCGCCAAGGAAGGCGCCTACTAATTTTCGTGCCCGACTATGCCAAGGTCGGTATAGTCCAATACAGCGGTGGGGCGTGACATCATGTCACGCCCCAC
>NZ_KV795741.1:53851-113286 GCF_001809115.1 Rothia sp. HMSC071F11 | reverse complement strand
GGGGCGTGACATCATGTCACGCCCCACCATACTATGTGTCTCGTTCAGGTTTTAATCGTCGAGAACGGCTTTCTCATCAAGAAGTCCCGCAATCGCCTGCGGTAAATACGCGGCCACTCGGCTGGGAGGAACCGGCCCTTTGCGTCCCTCCAACGATGCCAGCGCCGCACGATTATGCAGGTAAACCGCCAGTGCCGCAAGACTTGCATACGTGCATCCCTCGACCTGCTCATGATGTTCCTGCGCAGCCGCCATATATTGTGCCAAGAGAGCACCCAGAATACCGGTGAGGGTATCGCCGCTTCCGGCGGTAGCAAGCCACCCGGTAGCCCCGTGCACGCTATAGGTGGCACCCACGGGGGCGGCGATAAGCGTCGTCGAGCCCTTAAGCATCACGGTTGCACCGCTGAGCTCGCATGCGGCACGAACCCACCGGAACGGCTCGGCGTTAATATCTTCCCGGCTGGGCACGAGAGCACCGTCGAGCATTTCTTCCCAACGCTGCGGCGAATGCTCATGAATGCGCCGCAGAAAACGTTCCAATTCTCCCGCATGCGGAGTCAGAATTTTATGTTCGCCTAGGCTGTGACCCGCCATTAAATAATCTGCGGCAAGGTCTACTGCACCAGCATCCAGAATTGCAGGTTCAGGGGCATTGAGCAGGTACCTGTTATGGTCCAGGGTTTCGGGACCGGTACCGCTGCCGCCAGCCCAGGCGTGCACATGCTCATGGGCGGGAGGCCCTGTAAAACACACCGTTTCCGGGTTTTGCCCAAGCATGAGAGTGCGCAGGGTATCGTCTTTCCCATTGAAACGCACCATCCCCACCCCGGTATTGAGGGCAGCACGCACACTCATCAGGGCAGCACCGGGATAATCGCGACTTCCCGTGAGCATACCAAGCACACCGCGATTGTACTTATGTGAGAATACCGAAGGCTTTTCGAGCAGATCCCGATAGTCCTCACGTTCCATAACGCGCAGCATCGGCTTATACCCCTTGAGAGCTTCGGGAACCCCTAAATCGTAGAGTTTAATAGTTCCGCAGTGCTCCGCAATATGGGTTCCTGCCGGTAGCTTACGCCCAATAAACGTGACCGTTCGCGCAGCCGCGAGTGAGGGTTCGTGCAGGGTGCCGCGTTCACTATCGAGCCCGGTCGGGGCATCACAGGCGAGCACTGGGGGTAATTTACCGTCTATCTGCACGGCACGGAGTTTAGCCAGGTACTCCCCCGCTTCCCCACGTGCTGCTCCCTTCGCGCCGGTTCCCAAAATACCGTCAATAATCAGGGAGTAGGAGGCAATATCGCGCAGACTTTGGGCGGTGTCAAGCACGCGGGTTCCTTCACCGCTTTCGCGGGCGAGCAGCTCCAGGTTATTACCGGTTGGGTCGAAGAGAACGGCCTCAATGCGGTACCCCTGCTGATGCAGCCGGGTGCCTGCATACACTGTATCCGCACCGTTATTCCCCGGCCCAACCAATAAGAGGATGCGCGTGTACTGGCTGTGCTGCCCCGCATCAGCGAGCATATCGTGAGCTTCGGCGGCGAGCGCATCCGCCGCGCGCTGCATCAAATACCCGTCGTAGTCCGGTGCCTCAAGGTAAGGACGTTCAGCGTTGCGAATTTGTGTACCCGTGTAGACGAGCTTCATAACTCCTCCTGATCAAATGCTCGCGTCGATGCGGCAGGGGCTAGTCGGTGGGGTCTTCGGCGAGAACCGTCATACTGTAGCTTTCAGGATCGAACCTTTTCAGATGGGCAAGCTCTGTAGCGCTCAGATATTCCGCCGTGGCGATGGCAACGGCTACGGGTTCATCATGGGTTAGGCTCAGGTGCAGACGATTGATGCCGAGGGTACGGGCACGTTCGGCGATCGTTCCCGTAAGAATCAGGTATGGCTGCCCACTCTCGCTGCTGGCGACTTCGCAATCTTGCCAGTTGAGCCCATCGGGTGCCCCTAAGACTTTGGCGACCGCTTCTTTGGCGGCAAAACGTACGGCTTGAGAACGGATATTACGAGTGCGCTCATTCGGTGTGAATACCCTGCGCACAAAAGCGGGTGTTTCGGTGACGATTCGTTCAAAGCGCTCAATGTTGACGGTATCTACGCCGATTCCGATAATCATTTTTCGCCTTTCCTGCCAAAATGCGAGTTTTGTTTTAAGTTTAGCGAGGTTGGTACAGGGAAGACAGCACAGCGAACAATGTTAACGCATCATGAAACTTCCTCGGTCTCGCACTGTGGTGCGGGTTAACGAGGCGTGGGCGGTGCCGTCCCCTGAAGGGTAACGACACCGCCCACGCGAACGCATATGCGGGATGAGGATTACTCCACGGTCACCGACTTGGCGAGGTTACGAGGCTGGTCAACGTCCAGTCCTTTCGCCTCAGCAAGTGCACACGCGAAAATCTGCAGCGGCACGGTGGCAAGCAAAGGCTGCAGCAGAGAAGGCGCGGCAGGAACGGTGATCAGACGATCCGCATACTCCTTGACAGCCTCATCGCCCTCTTCGGCAATGACGATGGTGAAGGCGCCGCGAGCGCGCACCTCCTGAATATTGGAAACAACCTTGCCGTGCAGGGATTCACGCCCGTGTGCGGAGGGCACAATGATGATAACGGGCTGGCCCTCTTCGATCAGGGCGATAGGACCGTGTTTCAGCTCGCCAGCGGCAAAACCTTCGGCGTGGATGTAGCTGATCTCTTTGAGTTTAAGCGCGCCTTCAAGGGCAACAGGGAACCCAACGTGGCGCCCTAGGAAGATCACCGAAGAGGTATCTTTCATCTCGGCGCCAAGTTCTTTCACGAGGGTATCGTTGTCGATAACCTTCTGGATCTTGGCGGGCATTTTCTGCAGCTCACCGAGGATGGCAGAGATTTCATCCTTGTACTTGTTGCCGCGAAGCTGCGCAAGATACAGACCCAGCAGATATGCTGCAGTAATCTGCGCCAGAAACGCCTTGGTCGATGCGACCGCAATCTCGGGTCCAGCATGGGTGTACAGCGCCGCGTCGGATTCACGCGGCAGGGTTGAACCGTGGGTGTTGCAGATGGATATGACCTTAGCGCCCTGCTCGCGGGCGTGACGCACCGCCATGAGGGTATCCATGGTTTCGCCGGACTGCGAGAGAGCCACAATCAGGGTCTTCTCGTTCACGATTGGGTCGCGGTATCGGAACTCATGGGCAAGCTCGACTTCGGTGGGGATACGGCACCAGTGCTCGATAGCGTAGCGCGCAACCTGACCCGCGTACGCTGCGGTACCGCAGGCCACCACGATGATCTTATCGATCGAGCGCAGCACGGAATCATCAATATTAAGCTCGTCCAGAACGAGGTTACCTTTTTCATCCATGCGTCCCATGAGGGTCTGCTCAACGGCGGTGGGCTGCTCGTGGATTTCCTTCTCCATGAACGAGTTGTAGCCGCCCTTTTCCGCCGCTGCGGCATCCCATTCGATGTGGAAGGGCTTGCCTTCGGCGGGGTTGCCCGCAAAATCAATAATGGAATAGTCAGTACCGGTGATGGTGACAATCTGGTCCTGCCCCATCTCTACGGCTTCTTTGGTGTGGTCGATAAACGCCGAAACGTCAGATCCTAAGAAATTCTCGTTCTCTCCCAGTCCAATCACCAGAGGAGAGTTGCGGCGGGTTGCCACCACACGGTCGGGGTGGTCTGCGTGAACCGCAAGAATCGTGAAAGCACCTTCCATACGGTTTGATGCTTCACGCACAGCCTCGGTCAGGTCTTTAGTACCCAGTTTGTTATAGATACTTGCGATAAGTGCCGCAGCTACCTCGGTATCGGTCTGAGACTGAAATTCCACCCCTTCGGCAAGCAGTTCGGCGCGTAGCTCGGCGAAGTTCTCAATAATACCGTTGTGCACAACCGCTAGACGACCGTGATCGACCACGTGCGGATGCGCGTTATTATCGGTGGGGCCACCGTGGGTAGCCCAACGGGTATGGCCAATACCAATCTGTGATTCGGTGAGCGGCGCATCCTCGACCTCATGTTCTAGGTTGATAAGTTTGCCCGCCTTCTTGCGGAATTCGATGCCGTCAGGGCATACGAGCGCAACACCGGCCGAGTCATAGCCGCGGTACTCCTGGCGGCGCAGACCTTCAATGACCACTTTGTATGCATCGTGGTCGAATTTATTACCGTCCGGAGCTGCGTCCAGACCTACATATCCTACAATTCCACACATAGCTCAAGTTTATCTTATTCACGCCCCAGGGCAGCTAACCCGGCGCCCTTTACACCTGTGGGCAGAATAACCCCTAGTCAAAAGGCATTTCTTTCAAGGTATAGCCCCAGCCTTTGTGCATTCTTAACCTAAAGGATGCCACGTCTTGTTCGCATCTGACGCGCAAAATTCGTACACTTAGGGGAATGAGCTCCTCAAATTTTTCTGCCGCCAGCTCGCGTTTTGTCGAGCTGGAGCGCTCACGATGGTCGCGGCTAGCGACCGAAATTTCGGTACCCCTCAGCGAAGAGGAACTCGATGCGCTCCGCGGCTTAGGAGAACCGGTAGACTTCGATGAGGTACGTCAGATCTATTTGCCGATCTCCCGACTTTTGAATCTGTACGTCAATGCGGCATCCTCACTCAACCACATGACGAATGACTTCCTTCAGGCATCCCACCGACGAGTTCCCTTTATTATCGGTGTAGCCGGGTCCGTAGCGGTCGGCAAATCGACGACGGCACGCCTGCTGCAGGCACTCCTGAGGCGCTGGCCCTCAACCCCGAAGGTTCAGCTCGTCACCACCGACGGTTTTCTGTACCCAAATGCTGAGTTACAACGCCGCGGCATTATGCACCGCAAAGGCTTTCCCGAATCATACGACAGGCGGGCACTGCTGCAATTTGTCTCCGATATAAAATCGGGGGTCCCTGTGGTCAGAGCCCCCAAATACTCGCATCTGTACTATGACATTCTTCCCGATGAACAGATTGAGGTCACGACTCCTGATGTGCTGATTCTTGAGGGACTTAATGTACTCGCTCCTGCTGGCACTGAAGGCCCCGAAACCTCAGACCTGACGCTCAGTGACTTTTTTGATTTCTCCATCTACGTCGATGCAAATACCAAAGATATTCAGCGATGGTACGTTAACCGGTTCCTCACCCTGCGCTCCTCCGCGTTTACGAACCCGGATTCTTACTTTAAGCGCTATGCTGAGTTAAGCGATGACCAAGCGATTGAGCTTGCCACCGGTATCTGGAAAACCGTCAACGAGCCTAACCTCGTACAGAACGTTCTTCCTACTCGCGCTCGCGCGCACCTGATCTTGCAGAAAGGTTCCGACCATAAGGTGGCGCAGGTTCTCTTGCGCAAAAATTAGCGCATTGCCGTTGACATATTCCAGAATAAAGACCAGTTTCCCAAGGAGGTTCCCGATGGGTACATCAGTTTTTTCACGCCGAGCGCTGCTGACTGCAGCATCTGGGTCTTGGGTCTTGTCTGCATGCGGCTCTCAGGAACCTCAGACTAGCGGGAATACATCAGCTACTGCTTCCACTACACCAAGCGCGACAGGCACGACTTCTCCGGCAAGTGTGTCATCTTCACCTACCGCCACCCCGAAGGTTACGAAGAGTTCCACCCCATCGAACCCTACGATAAAACCTAGTGCGTCCCCGACGGCAAACGAGAAAACCCCAGAGACGAAACCGTCTGAAAAAGCTAACCCAGAGGCCACGGTCTCAGAGTCTTCACATCCCAAAGACCAGAAGTCGCAACCAGAAGGCGGCACTACAGAAGAACCTTCCGCGCCCGAGAGCAAAAAACCTGCTGAGCACACATCGGTCGAGTCGCATCCGGAATCGTTACGGTGCATCGTCAATAAAACTCGCCCATTCTCACCGCAAGATTGGGCCCCGCAGGATTTGGTGCCGTTTTATGGACAGCAGTTACGTGCTGAGGCGGCTGCGGCGGCACAGTCCATGATGGATGCGGCAGCACGGGATGGGGTAACCCTCACGGTCAGCAGTGCTTATCGTTCCTTCGCGGCGCAGAAACAGACCTACCAGCATTGGGTTCAGGTTAATGGGCAGAAGACCGCAGATACACTTTCTGCACGGCCCGGATATTCGGAACATCAGACCGGACTGGCTATCGATTTCGGTTCCCCCGAAGGATGCCTGCTGCAAGAATGCTATCAAGATACTCGTGCGGGTCAATGGTTGGCGAAAAACGCCCCCGACTTCGGGTTTATCCTGCGTTTCCCAAAGAACCAGCAGCATGTGACGGGCTATATCTTTGAACCCTGGCATTACCGTTATTTAGGTGTTGGTCTGACTCAGGAGTATTCGGCGTCCGGCGCAAAGACTCTGGAAGAGTTTTTTGGCACCGGTGCGGCACCAGATTATCTTGGGTAGACTCAGCTACCTCTCATAGGTTTATCAACAGCTTACACCCCTAACTAGTCTTTAGACGGGGTTCTAACCCACAGAAACAAATATCTAAAATCAACCTTTACAGATTGATATATGATGCACTAGTGAAGAAAATCACTTTATTTGGAGCGGTTTTTGTTGGTTTTTCCTGAAAATTTGCTGGGAAACACGATACCCTAGGTACATGCTTAAAGGTTTTAAAGATTTCTTGATTCGTGGCAACGTTATCGACCTTGCAGTCGGTATTATCATGGGTACTGCGTTCACCGCAGTTGTGACTGCGCTGGTTCAGTCGGTGCTCATGCCCGCAATTTCCATGCTCGTCCAGTCTCCGAACTTTGATTCTTTCCTCGTCATCGGTCAGATTAAGATCGGTGTCTTCCTGACCGCTGTCGTAAACTTCCTGCTCATTGCGGCTGCTGTGTACTTCGCTGTGGTTCTTCCGGTTCAGAAGCTCAATGAAAGGGCTACCCGCAACAAGGGTGAAGAAGAGGAAGAAGAAACCGAGCTTACCCTTCTCAAGGAAATCCGCGATTCCCTCGCTAAGAAGTAATCTACGGATCACTCCGATTCAAACATACTAGTCATTCAACAAAAGCCGTGGGGCGCATCCGAATTTGGATGCGCCCCACGGTATTTTTCAGCTCGAATAAATCTGCCGATATGAGCTAAACCTGCGCTATAAACAAAATGCGTATCGTCGGCGAAATATTTCTATTTCGCCGACGATACGCATCAATTTTCTAGAAAGCTTGTAAGACTAGAGAGCCAGTTCTTTCGCCACCACATCCGCAAGGTGCTGAGCAACAGAATCGGCCTGCTCCTGCGTAGCGGCCTCAACCATAACGCGCACCAGCGGTTCGGTTCCAGAAGCACGCAGAAGAACACGCCCGCTCTCCCCCAGCCCCTTCTCAGCATCGGCCACAGCAGCATTCAGCGCAGCATTGGTTGAAACGCCGGCACGATCTACGCCCTTCACGTTAATCAAACGCTGCGGGGTGGGCTGCATCCGTGAGGCCAGCACAGAAAGTTTCTCCCCGCTACGCGCCACCTCAGCGGCAAGCTGAATCCCGGTGAGCACACCGTCGCCCGTGGTCGCATAGTCACTCATAATCACATGCCCGGACTGCTCACCGCCTAGGTTATACCCGTGCTCACGCATCTCTTCGAGTACGTAACGATCTCCCACGGCGGTGCGCACCAGCGAAATACCGTGCTCACGCAGATAGAGTTCAAGCCCTAGGCTGCTCATCACGGTTGCCACCAGAGTGTTCTGGCTCAGGTGCCCAGCACGATGCGCCGCCAAGGCAAGAATAGCCATAATCTGATCGCCGTCTACCAGGTTCCCCTGCTCATCAACTGCCTGACATCGGTCGGAGTCACCATCATGGGCAATCCCCAAGGTTGCGCCGTGTTCAACGACGGCAGCTTGAAGGGTCTGCGGATGCGTAGAACCTACGCCATCGTTGATATTGGTGCCGTTCGGTTCAGCAGCGAGCGCGATAACTTCGGCCCCTAGCCGGGTGAAGGCCGCAGGAGAGGCTGCATAAGCCGCACCATTTGCGCAGTCCAGCACAATCTTAAGACCCGTGAGGGGCTTCTCGTCTTCTAGCGTGGAAACTAGGTGCTTAACGTATGCCTCGGTACCGTTCTCTAGGGCGCAGATAGAGCCGACCTCACCCCCGGTAGGGTACCTAAAGTTCTTTTCCCGGTACACGCGCTCAATGGCATCTTCGGTGGCGTCTTCAAGCTTTTGTCCACCACGCGCCAAGAATTTAATACCGTTATCGGCGGCGGGGTTATGCGATGCTGAGATCATCACACCAAAGTCTGCATCCGTGTAAGCAACCAAGTAGGCGGCGGCCGGAGTGGGGACGATTCCCGCGTCCAACACATCCACACCAGCGCTGGTAAACCCGGCTTTCATGGCAGAGACAATAAAATCTGCGGATGCGCGTGAATCGTTAGCGATTACGGCGCGGGGGCGGGTGCCTTCGGCGACCTGCTCGTGTCCAAGTACAAGGGCGGCTGCCTGCGCGAGCTCAAGAGCGAGTGCCGGAGTGATAATCTCATTCGCGAGGCCGCGCACGCCGTCAGTTCCAAAAAGTCGTTCAGTCACCTTACTATCTTACGCCGGAACCGCCCCCGCTTTGGTAGGCAGGGGCGGTTCTTAGTTATTTTCTTAGCAGGTTTATTGAATAAACCAACCAAAAGTTTTATTTATTGGATGACAGGAAAACCTTCGGGGTCACTGCCGCCTTCTTCTTCAAAAACATCCGTTGCAGAACGTACAATCAAAGGATCGCAAGTTCCCACGACTTCACGGTCTTTTGAGGTGTAGTCGAATTGTGAAAGCACGTAACGCATGGCTTCCAAACGAGCACGCTTCTTATCATTTGACTTAATAACGGTCCACGGAGCATCGCCGGTATGGGTGTAGAAGAACATGGCTTCTTTCGCAGCAGTGTAATCATCCCACTTATCGAGCGAAGCTAGGTCAGTAGGTGATAGCTTCCACTGACGAACAGGATCAGTACGGCGTGAGGTAAAGCGTGCCAGCTGTTCCTGCTTGGTAACTGAGAACCAGAACTTAATGAGCTTAATGCCCGAGTTCACGAGCATACGCTCCAGGTCGGGTACTTCGCGCATAAACTCGAAGTACTGGGCCTGCGTGCAATAGCCCATCACACGCTCAACCCCGGCGCGGTTGTACCAGGAACGGTCCATCATGACGATCTCGCCACCAGAGGGTAAGTGCTTGATATAGCGCTGGAAATACCACTGAGTCTGTTCAATATCGGTTGGCTTTTCAAGAGCCACCACGCGAGCCCCACGGGGGTTCAGGTGTTCCGTAAAGCGTTTGATGGAACCACCCTTACCCGCAGCATCGCGTCCCTCAAAAATAATGAGGATTTTCTGCCCGGTCGATTTTGCCCATAGCTGGAGCTTCAGAAGCTCAATCTGCAGTGCGCGTTTTTCTTTTTCGTATGCTTTACGACCGAGTTTTTCATCGTAGGGGTAGCCAATCTTCCAGGCATCGCCCCTTGAGCTTTTCTTATTTCCGCTCAGAGCATGGGTGAGAGATGCCATTTCATCCAGTTCTGCCGCATAGTCTTCAACCACCGAGGTGCGACGAACTTGGGGTTTGAGAGCTTCTTTAATAGCGTGCTTTTTCTCTGATACGGCTGGATCTGCAACATCGGAAGACTGAGGAGCAGTTTCGGGTACGGTACTCTCGACCTGCTCCGTTGCGGGCTGAAGGTTCTTTTCTGTCATGAATTCTCTTTCCGTTCGTGTCTGCTTTGACACTTTAACTGTACCGAGAGTGAGAATGAGTGACAAATGTAACAGTTATCGCAACCTTATGCAGGTAAACCCCTTATAATGCACAAAGCCCCCGCGCTTCTTTGGGAAGTGCGGGGGCTTTGTGCAGCAGAACCAGCGATTAACGCTTGGAGAACTGCGAAGCCTTGCGTGCCTTCTTGAGACCGGCCTTCTTACGCTCGATAACACGTGCGTCGCGAGTCAAGAAGCCTGCCTTCTTCAGCGCGGGACGATTGTTCTCACGATCAATCTCGTTGAGGGCACGAGCGATACCAAGGCGCAGCGCGCCTGCCTGACCGGAGGGACCACCACCGCTGATGCGTGCAATCACATCGTAAGCACCTTCAAGTTCCAGGATCTTGAACGGCTGGTTCACATCCTGCTGGTGCAATTTATTGGGGAAGTAGCTATCCAGGCTACGGCCGTTAATGGTCCAGTTACCGGAACCGGGAACCACGCGAACACGTGCCACTGCTTCCTTACGACGACCGACTGCAGCACCTGCAACAGTCAGTGCCGGACGGCTTGTCTGTGCAGCCGCCGCGACGGGGGCTGCGGATTCCGAGGTGTAGCTAGTGAGCTCTTCCTCGACTACGATCTGCTCTTCGTTCTGAGCCACGATTTCTCCTAATAGTTTCTTCGTAGGCCCGAATTACTGGGCGACCTGGTTGAATTCGTAGGTCTTGGGCTGCTGTGCCGCGTGCGGGTGCTCGGGACCAGCGTAGACCTTCAGCTTCTTGATCTGCTGTGCAGCTAGCTTGTTCTTGGGCAGCATGCCCTTCACAGCCTTCTCAACCGCACGAACAGGGTTGGTTTCAAGAAGCTCTGCATAATTGACGGACTTCAGACCGCCAGGGTAACCCGAGTGGCGGTATGCACGCTTCTGCTCAAGCTTTGCACCGGTCAGAGCGACCTTCTCGGCATTCACGATGATCACGAAATCGCCGGTATCCACGTTAGGGGTAAAAGTCGGCTTGTGCTTACCGCGCAGCAGGATAGCGGTCTGGCTTGCGAGGCGACCGAGCACCACATCGGTGGCATCAATGATGTGCCACTGGCGCTCAACTTCGCCGGGCTTAGGAGTATAAGTGCGCAAAATATTGGCCTTTGTCTCGAAATGTACATTCGGCGCTTAGTTGGGTATCACGCCTATTACTACGTGCATGACGAATCCGGGTGAGGACCGAATGCTCGCCCGTTCTGGCCCGTACTCTGCGACACCTTGACGTCCTGCAACTAGACAGTGCCGAGAGCGTGCTCGGGCAGAACACGCACAACTAGCAAAACTATACAGCAATTTAGGTGCTTAATCCACACCAAAACCCTTAAATGGCGCGGATTCCCCGTTAAAAATGTTGCTCTACCGCATTGCCCGAGTAGCTCGTGCCTGCAGACCGTACTCTTCAGGCGCTGGATAATCAATGTGTGCAAGAGCTAATCCATGCGGGGGTGCCATAATGAGTGAGGCATCCCGCTGCGGGTTTTCTAGGCGTTCCCGCAGCCATGTTTGGGTCCGTTTTCCGGTGCCGTAGAGAACTAGTGCCCCTATAAGCGAGCGCACCATATGGTGACAAAAAGCGTCTGCCTCAACCGTCGCTTCAATAACTCCGTCATCATGGCGTGTTAGGTATATACGGCGGAGTTCACGAATCGTCGTAGCTCCCTCACGCGGCTTACAGAACGAGAGAAAATCATGTAGCCCCGTAAGTTCATGAGCTGCCTTGTTAAGATCTTCAAGGTCTAGGCTTTCGGGAATGCACCAGGCATACGCGCGGCGCAGCGGATCGGGGCTACTCCCCTGTCCATCCAGGATGCGGTACGTATACCGCCTGCCGGTCGCTGAAAACCGCGCATCAAAGTCCTGCGGCACGGGCTGTACCTGGTGAAGCACAAGAGATCCTTGAAGAAGCCCGCGCATGCGCTCAGGGATTCCTAGCGTATGTTCTGCCTGCGCCAGGGTTCGTTTCAGGGCACCAGAAACCTTACGTTTGAGCGACTCAGCTGGATCTGCCAGCCCGTCACGCCCGGTAAGTTTCTGCCAGGTTTCAGCGGCAATATCGAGGTGGATAGTCTGCGCCTGCGCATGTACTCCGGCATCGGTACGACCGGCGACCGTCACTCGGTGATGCGCGCGAAGCACCAGCTCCAGCGCATCCTCTAATACACCCTGCACAGTTACCAGATTAGGCTGCCTTGCCCACCCGCTAAACCACGTGCCTTCATAGGCGCAGTCGATACGTACCCGCTGCGTGCCCAGCACCACGTCCCCATCGCCAGATGATGGCTGCGAGTCCAGGTTGATCTGTGATGCCTGAGGAACAGGCTCTTGTAACTGATCCGACACAGTAGCTTTTCCCTTTCCCCCTTCAACAATACCTGGTGAATTGCCCAAGAATGTACGTCTGAAACACGCAAAATCCGTCGCCTATGAACCTAGGCGACGGATTTTGACAATAAGCTAACGCGTTAGCTGTACTTACTCAGCAGAAACTTTCTGAGCTGCTGCACCACCGGCGGGTGCGTAACCTGCCGCCTCAGCCGACTCAGCGGAGTCAAACCAGATTTCGGCGATGGTGTTTGCATACCAGCGGGAGCCGGGCACGTGGTACTTCATCGAGTCAGCGTTACCCTTGACCTCGAAGCCTTCGGGAGCCTCACCAGATTCTAACGGAGCGTGTGCGCCTGCAGGCAGACCCTCGGTACCTTCAGACTTAGCGGGCTTAGCTTCTTCCTTAGGTTCAGCCTTTTCAGCTTTTGCCTTCTTTGCTTCAGCCTTAGGAGCCTCGGCAGCCTTCTCAGTAACCTTGGTAGCTTCTGCAACAGCACCCTTGGTTTCTACAGGCTCCATTACGAGTTCGATAACGGCCATAGGTGCGTTATCGCCCTTACGGTTACCGATCTTGGTGATGCGAGTGTAGCCACCGGGGCGCTCGGCCATTGCCGGTGCGATTACAGTAAAAAGCTCGTGTACTACGGACTTGTCGGTAATGGATCGCAGCACGCGACGGCGAGCCGCCAAATCGCCCTTCTTACCGAAGGTGATGAAACGTTCAGCCACCGGGCGCATACGCTTTGCCTTAGTCAAGGTGGTGGTGATGCGCTTGTGCTGGAAGAGCTGCGCCGACAGGTTATTGAGCATTAGGCGCTCATGGGTCGGGGAACCGCCGAGGCGGGGACCCTTAGTGGGAGTAGGCATAGTTATTTCTCCATGATTTACGTTCCACCGCCCCAACAACGGGACTTAGGAACCACGTTTACTGATCCCGGAACAACCGGGTGAACTATTCGATCGAAATTTATTCGCCGGAACCGTCTTCGTCATCGTATGCACGAGCAACGGGTTCAAAGCCCGGAGGGGAATCCTTGAGAGCCAGACCAAGCTCATGCAGCTTAGCCTTGACCTCATCAATGGATTTAGCACCGAAGTTACGAATATCCATCAGATCTGCCTCGCTACGGGTCACGAGCTCACCTACGGTGTGGATGCCCTCGCGCTTGAGGCAGTTGTAGGATCGAACGGACATGTTAAGGTCCTCAATCGGCAGAGCCAAATCGGCAGCCATGGACTCGTCGGCAGGCGACGGACCAACCTCGATACCCTCGGCAGCAACGTTGAGCTCACGTGCAAGTCCGAAGAGCTCAACCAGGGTGCTGCCTGCGGATGCGACGGCATCGCGCGGTGCAATGGCTTCCTTGGTTTCGACGTCCAAAGTCAGGCTGTCGAAGTCGGTGCGCTGTTCAACACGGGTTGCGTTAACGCTGAAGGTAACCTTCAGAACCGGGGAGTAAATAGAATCAACCGGAATACGGCCGATCTCTGCATCACCGGTCTTGTTCTGAGCTGCAGACACATAACCGCGACCGCGCTCAATAATCAGTTCGGCATTGAAGTTTGCCTTCGCGTTGAGGGTTGCGATGTGCAGTTCCGGGTTGTGGATCTCAACACCGGCAGGTACTTCAATGTCGGCTGCAGTAAGTTCACCCTCGCCCTGCTTACGCAGGTATGCAACTACAGGCTCGTCATTTTCCGAGGAAATCGAGAGCTTCTTGACATTCAAGATAATCTCGGTGACATCCTCGGTGACTCCGGGAACAGTGCTGAACTCGTGCAGAACACCGTCGATACGAACGCTGGTAACAGCGGCGCCGGGAATGGAGGACAGCAGAGTGCGACGGAGGGAGTTACCCATGGTGTAGCCGAAGCCCGGCTCAAGGGGCTCGATGGTGAAGCGCGAACGGTTCGGCGCTACGACCTCTTCAGTCAGAGTGGGGCGCTGTGCAATAAGCACTTTGTTTCCTTTCGGTGAGCTCCGCTATATGAGCCCACAAGTTTGGGAAAACAGATTTTAGGAAGCAGACGGGTGTCTGGACTCTTTGGTGTTATCTGTGAAGACGACAGCCGCAGAGGGATTAGGCATTCGCCTAATTAGACGCGGCGGCGCTTCGGCGGACGGCAACCGTTGTGAGCTACGGGGGTTACGTCCTGAATCGAACCAACCTCTAGGCCTGCTGCCTGCAGAGAGCGGATTGCGGTCTCACGGCCAGAACCGGGGCCCTTTACGAAAACATCAACCTTACGGACGCCGTGTTCCTTAGCACGGTTTGCGGCAGTCTCAGCAGCCAGCTGTGCGGCGTAGGGAGTGGACTTACGAGAGCCCTTGAAGCCCATATCACCTGCAGAGGACCACGAGATTACTGCACCGGTGGGATCGGTAATGGAGACGATAGTGTTGTTGAAGGTCGACTTGATGTGAGCCTGACCAGCAACGATGTTCTTGCTGACCTTGCGGCGGGTCTTGCGAGCAGCCGCGGCGCGAGTCTTGGGAGGCATTATTGATTCTCCTACAAAGGTTTTCTAATACGTTGGTCGATACTGATAGTTCGACAGAGCAACGTTGCTTACTTCTTCTTACCTGCGACGGTACGCTTCGGGCCCTTACGGGTGCGTGCGTTGGTCTTGGTGCGCTGACCGTGAACCGGCAGGCCGCGACGGTGACGCAGACCCTGGTAGCTGCCGATTTCAACCTTGCGGCGAATATCGGCTGCAACCTCGCGGCGAAGATCACCTTCAACCTTGTAGTTGCCTTCGATGAAGTCACGAAGTGCCACAAGCTCCTGGTCGGTGAGATCCTTGACGCGAGTGTCAGGGTTCACGCCGGTAGCAGCAAGGGTTTCGTGAGCACGGGTCTTGCCCACGCCGTAAATGTAAGTGAGAGCAACTTCCACGCGCTTTTCGCGGGGAATATCAACTCCAGCGAGACGTGCCATACTGGCTTCTCCTTGTTGTTTTCCAGAGGTCTGTAGCATCACTGCCCGGGTGTTTGCCCGGTCCCCGGCCTCTGAGTCCGGAGGTATCCGCATCCTTTATCACTCGATAAACAATGCGGAGCGGTGCCTATGACGATTCCGCCCGCAGGCGGTGTTACGCAGCTACCGTGGGCTTAGCCCTGGCGCTGTTTGTGGCGCGGGTTTTCGCAGATCACCATGACTACGCCATGACGGCGAATCACTTTGCACTTATCGCAGATCGGCTTAACGCTCGGCTTGACCTTCATCGCATTCCTTTTGATTGCAACTTGATAACTGGCGAGATAAGAGGTTCTTACTGGGCAACCAGAAGAACTATTTATCCCTATGAACACGACTTAAACGCCGCCGAAGCGACGTTTAATGATCGGGTTTTACTTATAACGGTAGACGATACGACCACGGGACAGGTCGTAGGGGCTCAGTTCCACTACCACGCGATCCTCAGGCAGGATTCGAATGTAGTGCTGACGCATCTTACCCGAGATGTGCGCGAGAACTTTGTGACCATTGTCTAGCTCAACACGGAACATCGCATTGGGCAAAGCCTCAACCACAGAGCCCTCGATCTCGATGACGCCGTCTTTCTTTGCCATATCCTCCGCTAACGTCGGTGCCCAGAGTTTATGCTCTGAACAGTTTTATCTTCTGATGCTGTATATCTTCACACACTGGTGAAGAGCGTTTTGCACCTGCAAAAAGGGCGCACTTAACGCTGGTACAAACAGCCAACTATCAACTATACGACATAGTTGCCTTTTAAACAACTGCAGAATAAGGGTTATTACTCGGTATGAGGCGCCCCTATTCCTCTTCTTTGGCAGCGAGCTGGCCACATGCACCATCAATATCAGAACCGCGAGTATCGCGAATTGTCGTTGGAATACCGTGTGCCCGCAGACGCTCCACAAAATTCTGCTCCACGCCCTTACGCGATGCTGTCCATTTTGAGCCAGGAGTCGGATTCAACGGAATAGGGTTTACATGCACCCATCCGCGACCGCGCTGTGCGAGCTTTTTCCCCAGCAAATCGGCGCGCCATCCCTGGTCATTAATATCGCGAATAAGAGCATATTCAATCGAGATGCGCCGCCCGGTCGTGCGGTAATAGTCGTATGCGGCATCCAGAGTCTCATCAACCTTCCACCGCTGGTTAATGGGAATAAGCTCATCGCGCAGTTCATCATCCGGCGCGTGCAACGATAGGGCAAGCGTAATCGGCAGTTTCTCCAGCTCAAACTTGCGGATACCGGGCACCAAACCCACGGTAGACATCGTAAGTCCGCGCGCGGAGATACCCAGTCCCTCGGGGGCGGGATCGATCAGACGGTGCACCGCACCCATCGTTGATTTATAGTTTGCGAGCGCCTCGCCCATTCCCATAAATACAATATTGGAGACGCGTAGCGGGCGGGTATCTTCCGACCCTCCATCGGCCTTGTCAAGACCCTTCATCTGTTTCAGATATCGTGCCCCAGCAACTACTTGCTCCACGATTTCTGCGGTCGAGAGATTGCGGGTGAGCCCCTGCTGCCCGGTGGCACAAAAGGGGCAGTTCATCCCGCATCCAGCTTGCGAGGAAATACACATGGTGACACGGTTGTCATACCGCATAATGACCGATTCAATAAGCGCCCCATCGAAAAGACGATGTACGACTTTGAGGGTATCCCCGCCGTCAGCTTCTAGGGTTCGCACGGGAGTTAGCAGCTGCGGCATTGCGCGGGATACTATTTCGTCACGGTCCTGAGCAGGCAGGTCTGTCATCTGCGCCGGATCGTTAACCAGCCGCTCGAAATAGTGCTTTGAGAGCTGCGATGCGCGGAAGGGCTGGTATCCCAGTTCCTTGAGGAATTCACGGCGCCCTGCCATATCAAAATCGGCAATATGCTTGGGTGGTTTTGTTCGCCGGGGTGCTTTGAGCGCAATTTTTCCCGGTTCAGGGCGCACGCTTGAAATCTCCACGGGTACTTTGGTGGAGCGCGACGTGGAATCGGTTGAAGCTGCGGCGCAGCCTGTCAGAGTTTCGCTCATAGTTTTCCTTCGGGCGTTATAGATGCTCAGCCTGTGGTTATGATGCTTGTCAAGGATGCACGCCCCAAAGCGGGCAGATGCTACTTAGGAATCGGTACGGGGATAATGCCGAAGCGTGCCAGTTCAGAGGCTCCCCCATCTTCTGCGGTTAGAACCCATAGACCATCTCGATGCACGGCAACCGAGTGCTCCCATTGGCAGGCATCCGACCTGTCGGTTGTAATGACTGTCCAGTCATCCTCAAGTACGGTGGTATCGGTATTCCCCATTACAAGCATGGGTTCGATTGCAAATGCCATGCCAGGTTTAATTTTTGGGCCGAGGTCACGAGCGGCGTAGTTCAGCACGTCGGGTGCCATATGCATCTGGGTACCGATGCCGTGGCCTACATAGTCTTCGATGATACCGTATGTATCCCCGGTTTCGCTGCGCACGAATTCTTCGATCGCAATCCCAACCTCGCCGATTTTCTTTGCGTGTGCCAGGGCTGCGATACCGTGCCAGAGGGCTTCCCGGGTTATATCGGATAGGTCTCGGCGGGCCTGTGAAGTATGTCCAACCAATACAGTTCGCGCAGAATCGCCATGCCACTGCTTCTTAGTAGCCGGGTCAATAATATAGGCGCCTCCATCGATGGAGATAATATCGCCGTCTTGAAGGATATAGTCACCGGGTATGCCATGTACCACCTCATGATTCACAGAGGTGCAGATACTTGCAGGGTAGTCATAATAACCATAAAAGTTCGAGATTCCGCCCTGTTCTTCCAGACTGCGCTCGAAAACTTTATTGAGCTCTGCGGTACTCACCCCGGGCTTTGCTGCCGCAACTGCCGCATCCAACGCACGGCTAGTTATGATGCCTGCGCGCGACATGTGATGTAACTGGGCATTAGTTTTGATCTCTACACGTGCCATAGGGTTCCTTCTCGTTCTGAGTCCTAAGAGCATTGCCGTATCACCATTACTGCGGCAGTGCGTTCATGCAACTGCGCCCCCGCACGATGACGGAGGCGCAGTTTATGATGTATATCCCTAAGATAGGGCTTTAAGAATACGTTCGGTCACGTCGGCAATCTCACCTAGACCATCAACCTCTTTGACGATACCGCGTTCACGATACTTCGCAACCAACGGTGCGGTCTCTTCTTCATACACCTTCAAGCGATGGCGAATGACCTCTTCATTATCGTCGGTGCGACCTTGCTCAGCGGCTCGGTTGAGCAGTCGGGCAACAAGCTCGTCATCATCCGCAACAAGCAGAAGTACACGGTCGATCTGCTGGTTTTTATCCGCAAGGATAGCATCAAGCTCGTGAACCTGAGCGATGTTGCGGGGGTATCCGTCGAGAAGGAAACCGTGTGCCACATCGGCTTCGTCAAGGCGAGCACGCACCATATTGTTCGTAACAGAATCGGGCACGAGGTTGCCGGAGTCAATATACGACTTCGCTTCCTTACCGAGCTCGGTCTCTTCCTTAATGTTCTTCCGGAAAATATCGCCGGTCGAAATCGCGGGAATCTTCAGCTCCTCAGCGATCTTGACGGCCTGAGTGCCTTTACCGGCACCGGGAGGACCTATGATCAGAAGACGGTTCATCGAAGCAATCCTTCATAGTTTCGTTGTTGAAGCTGGGCGCTGACCTGCTTGAGAGTATCAAGACCAACACCCACCACGATCAGCAGCGATGCACCGCCGAACGGGAAGTTCTGGTTTGCGTTGAAGAGAACCAACGCAACAAGCGGAATCATGGAAACCACAGCGAGGTAAAGCGAACCCGGAAGTGTAATGCGGGTTAGCACATAGCTGAGGTAACGTTCAGTGGGCTTACCCGCGCGAACACCCGGAATAAAGCCGCCATATTTCTTCATATTGTCTGCAACCTCGACCGGATCGAAAGTCACCGCAACATAGAAATACGTGAATCCAAGAATCAGCAGGAAGTACAGAGCGATGTACAGCGGATGATCGCCCCTCGTAAGGTAAGTATTTACCCAGTTCACCCATTCGGGGGGTGCTGCACCACCCTGTGGTGTATTGAACTGCGCGATAATACCAGGCAAAGTCAGCAGTGAGGAGGCGAAAATGATGGGAATAACGCCTGCCATATTGACTTTGAGCGGAATATAGGTACTGGTGCCGCCAATAGTACGGCGACCAATCATGCGTTTAGCGTATTGCACGGGAACGCGGCGTACAGACTGCTCCACGTAGACCACAGCAAGCATCACGGCAAGGCCCACAAGACACACGGACCAGAAGACGAACGGACCCTGCTGTTCCAGGATGGAGCCCAGAGCATTCGGGAATGAGGAAGCAATTGAGGTGAAGATAAGCAAAGACATGCCATTACCCACGCCACGCTCAGTAATTTGCTCGCCCATCCACATGATGACGCCGGTACCGGCACACAGAGTAATGATAATAACCAGGATGTGCAGCACATCGTCTTGCGGGATGATACCGGGGCAGTTCCCCAGAAGCACGCCAGAGCGTGCCATAGACACAATCGTGGTCGCGTTGAGAAGCGCAAGAGCAATAGTGAGATAACGGGTGTATTGAGTGAGTTTGGCCTGTCCCTGAGCCCCTTCATCGTGCAGCTCTTGGAAACGAGGAATGACCACGCGCAACAGCTGAATAATAATGCTTGCCGTAATGTAGGGCATCACGCCCAGCGCGAAGATAGAAAGCTGTAGGAGTGCACCACCGCTGAACAGGTTGATGATGTCGTAGGCGCCACCGTGAGTTTGGTTGGCGTTAAGACACTGCTGAACCGTGCCGTAGGAAATACCGGGGGCGGGAATGAAGGTGCCCATACGGTACAGCACAATCATGCCTAGGGTAAACAGCAGCTTACGTCGCAGGTCGGCGGTCTTAATGACTCGCCCGAACGCGCTAAGCACATGTCCTCCTGAAAATCTTGGGGTATGTATTCGCTAACACAGATGTTAGGAACACGCTAAACACATACCTTCCAGTCTAGCCTGTTCACCGGTGTTGTCGATAACCACGGCGCGAGATATGTGTATTTTGTATTCTGTGAGCGTTATTTAAGATGAATTTTCTAGAATTTCTGAGACGTTAAATACATCATAAAAGCTTTAATGCAGACTCTTGCTGCTCAAAGAAGATGGCCCCCGCCTCATGTGCGGGAGCCATCTAGTGAGTCTGAAGACTACTTAACGGTTACAGAACCGCCTGCCGCCTCAATCTTAGAGATTGCGGATGCAGAAGCCTTATCAACCACAACATTCACCTTGACGGTGATGTCGCCGTCGCCCAGAACCTTCACAAGCTCGTTCTTACGAACGGCGCCCTTAGCGACCAGGGCCTCGACGGTGACCTCGCCACCTTCGGGGAACAGTTCCTGAATGCGCTTCAGGTTAACAACCTGGTACTCGGTACGGAACGGGTTCTTGAATCCGCGCAGCTTCGGCAGGCGCATGTGCAGCGGAAGCTGACCGCCCTCGAAGCCGGGACGAACCTGGTAACGAGCCTTGGTACCCTTGGTACCGCGACCTGCGGTCTTACCCTTTGATCCTTCACCGCGGCCTACGCGGGTCTTTGCCTTGTGGGCACCCGGTGCCGGGCGCAGATCGTGAATCTTGATAGCGTCTGCCATCTTACTTGACCTCCTCAACCTTCACCAGGTGAGCAACGGTGTTAACCATGCCAACGGTGACGGGGTCGGCAGTGCGCACTACCTTGTTGCCCGGGCGCTTCAAGCCGAGGGAACGTAGGGTGTCGCGCATATTCTGCTTCTGACCAACATAGGATTTAACCTGGGTGATTTCCAGCTTTGCGTCGCTGGGCTGAATACGCTTAGCCATTACGCACCTGCCTTATCGGACTTGGTGTTGCGCAGGTAGCTGGGGATAACCTCATCGTTGGGCAGACCACGACGGGCTGCAACTGCCAGAGGCTCTTCCAGTTGCTTGAGTGCTGCAACGGTTGCGTGAACAATGTTGATCTGGTTCGAGGAACCGAGAGACTTCGACAGCACATCATGGATACCTGCTGCTTCGAGCACTGCACGCACCGGACCACCAGCGATCACACCGGTACCAGCGGTTGCCGGGCGGAGCATCACAACGCCTGCTGCTTCCTCACCCTGTACGCGGTGGGGAATGGTGCGGTTCTCGATGCGGGGTACACGGAAGAAGTTCTTCTTAGCTTCCTCAACACCCTTGGCAATAGCTGCTGGAACTTCCTTAGCCTTGCCGTAGCCAACGCCGACCATGCCATTACCATCACCAACAACGACCAGAGCGGTGAAGCTGAAGCGACGACCACCCTTGACGACCTTGGACACGCGGTTGATGGTTACCACGCGCTCGATGTACTTGTCTTTTTCCTCCTCGCGTGCGCGGTTCTTACGATCACCGCGACCGCGACGCTCACCGCGGTTGTTGCGGCGCTCTTCGCGCTGCTTGGAAGTCTCAGCGGTTTCAGCTGCTACTGCTTCGCTCACCTGAGTTTCCTTTACGTTCTGTTCGCTCATTAGAGTGCCAGACCTCCTTCACGTGCGCCATCAGCAACTGCTGCAACACGACCGTGGTATTTGTTGCCGCCGCGGTCAAACACGACAGTTTCAATACCGGCTGCCTTAGCGCGCTCTGCTACAAGCTCACCAACGCGCTTTGCTTTAGCGGTCTTGTCCAGATCGGTTGCGGCACGAAGCTCTGCTTCCATAGTGGAGGCGGATGCCAGGGTCACACCCTTGACATCGTCGATAACCTGAACGAACATGTGACGGCTCGAACGGGTGACGCACAGGCGCGGACGCGCAGCGGTACCCGAAACATACTTGCGGATGCGAGCGTGACGGCGTGCACGCTGCGATGCCTTCGACTTGATAGCCATGTTTACTTACCAGCCTTTCCGACCTTGCGGCGGATGTGCTCACCTGCGTAGCGAACACCCTTGCCCTTATAGGGATCGGGCTTACGCAGACCACGAATGTTTGCTGCAACCTGACCGACGAGCTGCTTATCGATACCCGAAATGGTCAGCTTGTTAGCGCCTTCCACGGCGAAGGAAACACCTTCGGGTGCAGAAACGCTAATCGGGTGGGAGTAACCTAGAGCGAATTCCAGGTCGTTACCCTTCGCGGTCACACGGTAACCGGTACCAACAATTTCCAGCTTCTTCTCGTAGCCGTTGGTCACACCGATAATCATGTTCTGAATCAGGGTACGAGTCAGACCATGCAGCGAGCGAGAAACACGCTCGTCGTTCGGGCGCGATACCGCAATTTCATTGTCGTTTAGAGCAACAGTAATGGGGGAAGCCACCTGGTGGCTCAGCTCACCCTTGGAACCTTTAACGGTCACCAGGTTGCCATCGACCTTTACCTCAACGCCGGCTGGAACCGAGATGGGGAGACGTCCAATACGTGACATTCTTCTCTTCCTTTCTCTTCTAACCGACTACCAGATGTAGGCGAGAACTTCGCCGCCCACACCCTTCTTCGCAGCCTGCTTATCAGTGAGCAGACCCGAGGAGGTGGACAGAATAGCGGTACCGAGACCACCCAGAACCCGAGGCAGGTTCGTGGACTTTGCGTAGGTACGCAGGCCCGGCTTGGAAATACGACGCACGCCAGCGATGGAACGCTCGCGGGACGGACCGTACTTAAGAACGAGGGTCAGGGTCTTGCCAACCTTTGCTTCCTCTTCCTTAACATCGGCAATGTAGCCCTCAGCCTTCAGGATCTCGGCGATGCGAGCCTTGAGCTTCGAGTAGGGCATAGATACGGTGTCGTGGTATGCGGAGTTTGCGTTGCGCAAACGGGTCAGCATATCTGCGACCGGATCAGTCATAGTCATTTTGGGCTGTAGCCCTTCCTCGTTGTGGTTTCCCTAATCTGCGGTAACAGACTCTGGACCTGCAACGTAGTCGTTAGTTGGTCTTGAACGGGAAGCCCAGTGCCTTCAGCATGGCACGGCCTTCATCGTCGGTCTTGGCGCTGGTCACCACGGTAATATCCATACCACGCACGCGGTCGATCGAATCCTGATCGATTTCGTGGAACATGGACTGCTCGGTGAGGCCGAAGGTGTAGTTGCCGTTACCGTCGAACTGGCGATCGGAAAGACCGCGGAAATCGCGGATACGGGGCAGAGCCAGGGTAACCAAGCGGTCCAGGAACTCCCACATGCGGTCGCCACGCAGGGTAACGTGTGCGCCGATTGGCATACCTTCACGCAGTTTGAACTGTGCGATGGATTTCTTGGCACGGGTTACAACCGGCTTCTGACCGGTAATAGCGGTGAGATCGCGGATTGCGCCGTCCATGAGCTTTGCATCGCGAGCTGCCTCGCCAACACCCATATTTACGACGACCTTAACGAACTTCGGGGTCTGCATGACGTTCTGGTATTTGAACTCTTCCTGCAGCGCGGGAACGACAACCTCAGCGTACTTGGTCTTAAAGCGGGGGGTAATCTTGGTCTCGCTCATTAGATATCCTTCCCCGAACGCTTAGCAACGCGCACGCGAACGGTACGCTGCTTGCCATTACGCTCTACAGTCTCTTCGCGGAAACCAACACGGGTCGGCTTCTCGGTCTCAGGATCAACGATTGCCACGTTCGAAACGTGAATCGGTGCCTCCACCTTCTGAATACCGCCTGCTGCGCCGGTTACGGGGTTTGCCTTGGTGTGCTTGGTGACGACCTTAACGCCCTCAACAATCACGCGGTTTTCCTTGGGGATAACCTTCAGAACTTTGCCCTGCTTACCCTTGTCTGCACCGGAAATAACCTGAACCAGGTCGCCGGACTTGATCTTAGCCATAAGTTAGAGCACCTCCGGAGCCAGCGAAACAATCTTCATGAACTTCTTATCGCGAAGTTCACGACCAACGGGACCAAAGATACGGGTACCACGGGGATCACCATCAGTGTTCTTCAGAATAACTGCTGAGTTCTCGTCGAACTTGATGTAGGATCCGTCTGCGCGACGGGTTGCCTTCTTGGTACGGACGACGACTGCTTTCACAACGTCACCCTTTTTAACAGTGCCGCCAGGAATTGCATCCTTGACGGTTGCGACGATAATATCGCCGATGCCTGCGTAGCGACGCGAGGAACCACCAAGCACACGGATGGTCAGGATTTCCTTCGCACCAGTGTTATCGGCGACCTTCAGTCGCGACTCCTGCTGAATCATATTTCTCCTGTCGTCTCGCCGGTTCCGACTCGCCTTCAAGCGCGAGCCAGCCTTGCGGAACATTTTTACGGGATTGATTGACGCCCCGGGCCCACAGCATCATAAAAATGTGCGGGTTAGCGGAAACGCCTGGGGTAACCCATGCCAGGAGCATTTGGACCCGCGTAAGCGGGCGTATCCACCCGTTATAGCGGCATTATGCACTGGCACGAGAAACCCGTGGTTATGAGACTATATCTGGGTATAGCCACACAGTCTTAAAACTTTACCGGAATTTTCCTGATATTTCAAAGGATTTATCGTGAGGCATAGCGCATCATACCGGGCTTCAATGCACACATTCTCAGATTATTAGAAGACAGTGCGGGGGTATCCGCTGGATGGCACCATCTTGCGGGTTACCGCAACCATCACATCGGGAGTATCACTGTCAGACCCTTCAGGTTCTGCAACTCGGACGGGGTTCTATACTGGTGAAAAATTATCGTGCGCGTATACCATCACCGACAGTGTTTGCGCCGCCCACCCAAACATTACTGTCGCGGTTATCGAGTACCGAACCATATGGGCTTTGCAGGTAGTACTGCCCTGCCGTTTGAAGATGCTCATCCAGTGCAACCGGTCATTTTGCAAGCGTCTCGATACCAAGGTATTCGGGTTAACGCGGGCGGTTGTCGCAACGGCATTCCCACGCGTGCGAGCATGTTTGAAACTTCCGCTAACAAAAAAGCTTATGAGTTTTAGGATTGGCCCCAACTTGATGCTGCTCAAGATTCTCATGAGCTTTACAAATTGTGAGGCTCAAAATTTGAACCATGTCACTGTCTTCCACATGAGGGGCTCGGAAATTTCTACCCATCATATGCTCTGCCACTTAGCATGTCCCATATCGAAGCGAACATTGCCCTTAAATAAGTTCCTACCAGCACCATAACGCAACATACTCTATAAAACGCCCGAAGCTCTGTACTTCCTGGATGAAATTGGCTTATGACCCTTAAGACTCGTGTACCTGCATATTAGACACATTACGGATATAAAGATAGATAACTTCATGAATTAACAAGATTTTTTCTCTTTTATTCGTGAACATGATGCAAAATCTAACATTTTGCACCATAATGGTTAAGACGCTTGCGTCATTTTACAGGTTCGGCTCTTATCAGACAGATTTCTTGGGTCCCATATTCCTTGCTAGTCCGTCTGCAGGAGCCGAACCGCTTTTAACTGTCAAATAACGCCGTCACCGTCGAAGGTCGCGGCGTTATTCTCTACTATTTAGGCAAATAGCAGCGGTACTCACTCAAGATCGTGGCTCTCTCATGCCCACGTTCACCTGAGCAATGGATTTACCTCGAATACTCCAAATAACAGTAACAAGGCGGTGCTTACCCCACGAACATGGGGTAAGCACCGCCTCGGTAACTGCGTACTCGCTTATGTCGCCTCTTATTTATTTGACGGCGAATCGGTGGATGAAAGCCGCCATCGCAGCACGCTGAATAGGCTCGTTCGGACGGAAAGTGCCGTCACCCCAGCCAGTCGTGATGTGCTGGTCCTTAAACCAGGAAATCTCGCGGTAGAACGGATTATTGCGATCGACGTCCTTGAACTGAGGAGTCTGCGGTACCTCATAGTTTGTCACCTTCGCATAACGGAAGAAGAAAGCCGCCATTGCTCCACGATCTACCGATATGCCGGGACGATAAGTTCCATCCTCATACCCAGTTGTAATGCCCTGCTGGGACATCCACACAATCTCTTTGTAGAAAGGATGTGACGAATCGACATCTTTAAAAGGTGAAATCTCAGGAAGCGCTACCTCGGGAGAACCCGCTAGACGGTAAAAATACGCCGCCATAGCCCCACGATCTACCGTCTGCTGGGGACGATAGGTGCCATCAGCCCACCCAAAAGAAAGCCGCTGATGCGCCAACCACTGAATATCGGCGTAAAAGGGAGAACCTTCAGGAACATCCGAGAAAACGGGGGTATCAGTCTTGGTTTGCACGGGAACTGTGCTGGTGCCCCTAGGATATACAGCACCTGCTGTTGAAGTCGTGGCGACAACCTGCTGAGTCTGCACGGGATCGCACTGAGGAATATTTGGAACAGCAGTAAACGTCGGAGTAATCTTGACAAGGGAATTTACCGTGATTGGAGTATCTGCGCCGTTCTCACCCTTGGGTTCAGCACTTGCCGCCTCTTTAAATTTACCGGTGGTGGGATCCAGCGTGTACCCCGTCGTCACGTTATCAGCAAACTTGTCTCTGACAACCGCGTAGACTTCGCCTTCGGGGGTTACAAGAACGTCGTTAGCTCCGCCTTCTGCACCCGTGCTCACCTCATGCGTGATGGAGCCGGTACGACCGTCAATAACGCCGATCTTTCCGGTGGCAAAATCGGTAGCATAAACCACGTCATGCTCTTCGTCGGCAGTAATCGCCAGCGTCTGTTTCCCGAAATTAATGCTCTTCTTGTACTCGCCCGTCTTTAAGTCGTAAACCGTGATACCAGAGTTTCCCTTAGAAACTTTCGTCTCGCGGTCCATATCGCCCTGGGACGAAACATAGATTTCACCCAGAGACTTATCAATCGTTACATCGGAGGGACGCAGCTGCGCGTCCGCCACATCTTTATGCAGCTCAATGGTCTGCTCAACAGCGAGGGTTTCGGTATTGATAGCTTTCAGCGTTCCCGAGTTCAGCGAAGGTACGTAGAGGCGACCACCTTCGGAATCCAGCTCCATATTCATACCCGTATCAGCAGAGCCATCGGAACTAGTAAAGTTAATCTTCTGAATAACCTGGTGGCTCTTCAAGTCGAACACAGTAACGCCGCCAGAACCAGAAACGAATGCTTTCCCTGACTTCGCATCAACCTTAACCTCACGAGGACGCGATACAGACCCGTTTTCCGGATTCTGTGCATCGTAGCTGGTCCACAGTTCCTTCTTAGTGTACAGATCGTACACGGTTACCGAGTTGGTACGAGTCTGGGTTACCCAGATGGTACCGTGTGCATCATCAATAGCAATACCGTCAGGAGAAGCAAGTTGCTTACTTGTCGCTTCGGTCTGCCCGCTGGGTACAAAATCTACGGTTCCCGGCAGCATCACTTCATCGAGGGTTGGGATTTCACCGTAGGTTGTCCACACTCCAATGCCGCCGGTGTAAACGGGCGGACGTCCATTTGAGAATGTTGTATAAAGGTTCCGGGTGTAGTTGGAATATGCCAGCTGATATTCGCCCGGAAGCCCCTGGTATCGATCAGCGGTGATCGCAATATTACGACAACCAGAACTGTTGTCGTGGGGAGCGGGCTGTTGCTCGTTAGCGAACGATGCAGGCATCGCGCTTAACGATGCCATCACAAGCGATACGACTCCAGCAGATGCTAACGCTCTCTGCGTGGGTCGAGATATGCCGTGATTAGATGAAGGAGTCATGTCTGTGTTCCTCAGTATGCAGTGTGTCGGGGGCATAACGCCCTAGAAGCTCACTAATCAGCGAAACCACGTCAAATATAGGTTTTACTTAGTAAGCGTACCTTCGATAGTAAGCAATACTAGAGCGGATTTTCAACCATATTCAAAAAGTAAAGTTTTCATAAAGTACTGGAATATATTTCGTTTCATCATCTGCACATCTTTCATATAAGAGACGTATAGAACATAGAGGTAGGGCCTCTCCCCCACGGAATTATGGGGGAAGAGGCCCTACCTCGTATAGTGCTCAAACAGAGTCCTAGGCGCTTACTTAGCTTTCTCTAGGATCTCCACGACACGCCAACGCTTGGTAGCGGACAGCGGACGGGTCTCTGCCAACAGAACATAGTCACCAACGCCGCAGACATTCTGCTCGTCGTGTGCCTTGATCTTGGAGCTACGGCGCATAACCTTGCCGTATAGAGCGTGCTTCACGCGATCCTCGACCTCGACGACAACGGTCTTGTCCATCTTGTCGGAGACAACGTAGCCGCGGCGGGACTTACGGTAGCCGCGCTCTTCGTTCTTTACTTCACTCACTTGGACTCACCTTCGGTTGCGGGACGAATACCGAGCTCGCGCTCACGCAGCACGGTGTAGATACGTGCGATATCACGCTTGATGGTGCGGCGACGACCAGCGTTAGCCTGACCGGTGACTTCCTGGAAACGGATGTTGAAGAGTTCCTTCTTCGATTCGCTCAGCTTTGCAGCCAGCTCTTCGTTGGAGAGCTCTGCGAGCTTATCGATGCTCAGATCCTTGGATCCAACTGCCATCTCGCTTATTCACCACCTTCGCGACGCACAACACGTGCCTTCATCGGGAGTTTGTGGATTGCCAGGCGCAGCGCCTCGCGAGCCACCTCTTCGGATACACCGGCGATCTCAAACATGACTCGACCGGGCTTAACATTAGCGACCCACCACTCGGGTGAACCCTTACCGGAACCCATACGAGTTTCGGCAGGCTTCTTGGTCAACGGACGGTCCGGGTAAATGTTAATCCAGACCTTACCGCCACGCTTGATGTGACGGGTCATTGCAATACGTGCAGCCTCAATCTGACGGTTGGTCACATATGCGGGCGAAAGAGCCTGAATGCCCCATTCACCGAAGCTAACCTCGGTGCCGCCCTTTGCGAGACCATGACGCTTGGGGTGGTGCTGCTTACGGAACTTTACTCGACGGGGAATAAGCATTTATGCCTCACCGTTCTCTGCAGTCTTGGCTTCGGTGTTTGCCGAAGCATTCTCGTTGCGGCGTTCACGACGGGGACCACGGCCACCGGAGCGGCGGCGATCACCATCACGGCGGTTGCCGCGACGGTTGTTAGCTGCCTGCTGAGCTGCCAGTTCCTTGTCGGTCAAGTCGCCCTTGTAGATCCAGACCTTCACACCAATACGACCGAAGGTAGTCTTGGCTTCGAAGAAACCGTAATCGATGTTCGCACGCAGGGTGTGCAGGGGCACACGACCTTCACGGTAGAACTCGGAACGGGACATTTCAGCGCCGCCTAAGCGACCGGAGCACTGGATACGAATACCCTTTGCACCTGCACGCTGTGCGGACTGGATTGCCTTCTTCATAGCACGGCGGAATGCAACACGCGCTGCAAGCTGTTCTGCAATGCTCTGAGCAACCAGCTGAGCTGACAGATCGGGGTTAGAAACCTCAAGAATGTTCAGCTGAATCTGCTTGCCGGTCAGTTTCTCAAGCTCGCCACGGATGCGGTCTGCTTCAGCGCCACGGCGGCCGATGACGATACCGGGACGCGCAGTGTGGATATCCACACGCACACGGTCACGGGTACGCTCAATCTCAACCTTTGCAACGCCCGCACGATCCAGGTTCTTTGCCAAAAGCTCGCGGATCTTCACATCTTCGCGAACGAAGTCTGCGTAACGCTCGCCGGGCTTGTTGGAATCAGCGAACCACTTGGAGACGTGCTCGGTGGTAATGCCCAGTCGGAAACCGTTCGGGTGAATTTTCTGACCCATTTAGCGGTCCTCCTCCTTCTCCGGGGTAGCAACTACCACGGTGATGTGGCTGGTGCGCTTGTTGATACGGTATGCACGACCCTGCGCGCGGGGCTGAATGCGCTTCATGGTCGGACCTTCATTCACGAATGCTTCGCTGACGAACAGCTCTTCCTCGCGGAACGGCAGACCTTCCTGGGTCGCCTTCTGACGAGCGTTTGCTATTGCCGAAGCAACGATTTTATATACCGGTTCTGAAGCACCCTGGGGTGCGAACTTCAGAATCGCCAGAGCCTCTTCCGCTTGCTTACCACGGATCAGGTTGACGACACGGCGGGCCTTCATAGGCGTAACGCGAACAAAACGCGCTGATGCCTTGGCTTCCATTGCCTATCTCTCTTTCGTCTTATGCCGAAAAGGAAACATAACTGATCGGATTATCCGATTAGCGACGCTTACCCTTACGGTCGTCCTTCACATGGCTGCGGAAAGTGCGGGTGGGTGCAAACTCGCCGAGCTTGTGCCCAACCATCGACTCGGTAATGAATACCGGTACGTGCTTGCGTCCGTCGTACACTGCGATGGTGTGCCCGAGCATATCGGGAATAATCATCGAGCGACGGGACCAAGTCTTAATAACATTCTTGGTGCCCTTCTCGTTCTGAGCCGCTACCTTCAGGTAGAGGTGCTGATCAACGAAAGGGCCCTTCTTCAAACTACGAGGCATGTGTCAGGCTCCTTAGCGCTTCTTGCCAGTACGACGGCGACGAACGATGAGCTTGTCGCTTTCCTTATTGGGACGACGAGTGCGGCCCTCGGGCTTACCATTGGGGTTAACCGGGTGACGACCGCCGGAGGTCTTACCCTCACCACCACCATGCGGGTGGTCAACCGGGTTCATAACCACACCACGAACGGTCGGACGGATGCCCTTCCAGCGGTTGCGGCCTGCCTTACCCCAGTTGATGTTGGACTGCTCTGCGTTGCCAACCTCGCCCACGGTTGCACGGCAGCGAACATCCACGTTACGGATTTCGCCGGAGGGCAGACGGAGCTGACCGTACTTGCCTTCCTTAGCAACCAGCTGAACCGAAGCACCAGCGGAACGTGCCAGCTTTGCGCCACCACCGGGACGGAGCTCAACACAGTGGAGCACAGTACCCACGGGGATGTTGCGCAGGGGCAGGTTGTTGCCGGGCTTGATGTCGGCTGAAGGGCCAGACTCGACGATGTCGCCCTGAGAGAGCCTGTTCGGAGCGATAATGTAGCGCTTAGAACCATCGAAGTAGTGCAGAAGTGCGATGCGTGCGGTACGGTTTGGATCGTACTCGATGTGCGCAACGCGTGCATTCACACCGTCTTTATCGTGACGGCGGAAGTCGATCAGACGGTACTGACGCTTGTGTCCGCCACCCTTATGACGAGTGGTGATACGACCGGTGTTGTTACGGCCGCCGGTCTTGTGAAGCGGACGAAGCAGGGACTTTTCCGGGGTGGAGCGGGTGATTTCAACGAAATCAGCAACGCTCGAACCGCGGCGACCCGGGGTCGTCGGCTTATACTTACGAATACCCATGTGAGATATTTCTTTCCTTCGTTAAAGTGGTCTCCGCAAGCCTTATGCCTGCGGACCGCCGAAGATGTCGATACGGCCTTCCTTGAGGGTCACGATAGCACGCTTGGTGTCCTTACGAGAGCCCCATCCGAAACGGGTGCGCTTCCGCTTGCCCTTACGGTTCATAGTATTGATGGAAGCAACCTTGACGTCCCAGATTGTTTCGATAGCCTGCTTGATTTCAAGCTTGTTTGAGTCCGGAGCGACCTCGAAAGTGTATTTGTCTTCGTCGATCTGTCCATAGCTCTTTTCAGAAACAACAGGAGCGATAATTACGTCGTACACAGACTTGGTGGAAACGCTCATTACTTAGCGCCCTCCTTCTTCTGATTAGCAGCTACGAACGCGTCGTATGCCGCCTTGGTGAAGACTACATCATCCGAAACCAGCACATCGTAGGTGTTGAGCTGATCTGCGTAGAGCACGTGAACTTTCTGCAGGTTACGTGCGGACAGTGCCAGCACATCCTCTGCACGATCGATAACGAACAGAACATTCTTGCGATCGGTAAGCTCTGCGAATGCAGCCTTAGCAGCCTTAGTCGAGGGAGTCTCACCAGAGATGAAGTTCTCCACCACGTGGATGCGGTCGTGACGAGCGCGGTCAGAGAGAGCGCCACGCAGTGCTGCGGCGATCATCTTCTTGGGGGTGCGCTGTGCGTAGTTACGCGGGGTCGGACCGTGCACCACGCCACCACCGGTCATATGCGGTGCGCGGATGGAGCCCTGACGCGCATTACCGGTACCCTTCTGCTTGAAGGGCTTACGGCCTGCACCGGAAACTTCACCACGGTTCTTGGTCTTGTGGGTACCCTGACGTGCGGCAGCAAGCTGTGCAACGACAACCTGGTGCAGCAGGGGTACGGATGCCTGCGCGTCGAAAATCTCTGCGGGCAGATCTACCTTAAGGGTTTTGACAGCCATGATGTACTAGGCTCCCTTCACAGCGGTACGAACCAGAACAACGCCGCCCTTAGGACCGGGGATTGCACCCTTGATCAGCAGGACATTGTTCTCTGCGTCCACACCCTGGATAGTCAGGTTCAAAGTGGTGTGACGAGCTGCGCCCATACGGCCAGCCATGCGCATACCCTTGAACACGCGTGCGGGATAGGATGCACCACCAATGGAACCGGGCTTACGGTGGTTCTTGTGCTGACCGTGCGATGCGCCAACACCCTTGAAGCCGTGACGCTTCATAACACCTGCGAAACCCTTACCCTTGGTCTTGCCAACGACGTCTACCTTCTGACCGGGCTCGAACATCTCAACGGTCAATTCCTGACCGAGGGAATACTCAGCAGCGTCTGCGGTGCGCAGTTCGACGAGGTGACGACGGGGAGTAACACCGGCCTTCTCGAAGTGACCAGCCAGAGGCTTGGTAACCTTGCGAGAATCGATGGAACCGAAACCAATCTGCACAGCGTGGTAGCCGTCAGTTTCCTGGTTACGGATCTGAGTAATAACGTTAGAATCGGCCTTGACGACGGTCACCGGCACAACTTTGCCGTCCTCGTCCCAGACCTGAGTCATGCCAAGTTTAGTACCCAGCAGACCCTTCACCTGGCGCTCGAATTTGTTAGTCATGAGATGCGATCCTCTACAGCTTGATCTCGATGTTCACGTCTGCCGGCAGGTCAAGACGCATGAGGGCATCAACAGCCTTAGGGGTCGGATCAACAACGTCGATCAGACGCTTGTGCGTACGCATCTCGAAGTGCTCGCGGCTGTCCTTGTACTTATGGGGAGAACGAATAACGCAGTATACGTTCTTCTCGGTCGGCAACGGCACGGGGCCAACTACAGTTGCGCCTGCACCCTTTACCGTTTCGACGATTTTCCGTGCCGAAGAATCAATGACCTCGTGATCATAGGACTTCAGACGGATGCGGATTTTCTGTCCCGCCATCTGTCGGACTCTCTTTCTTGATGTATTCCCTGTATCGGAGCTTGTGCCCCTTATCATGGCGCTTAAGGAACGTGATATATTCATCACGTGCGCCGCCCACCACGGACTGAATCCGGTAAAACCGGGTTCCTCACCCCGCATGGGCACCGACCCCCGAACTCGGGCGTGTCGCCTGCCGTAAGACAGACTCGTCCCTTCATTCCTCGGACCGGGTCATATGTGGGCTTATCTAGAACAGATAAACGCTTTTACAACGTCGTCCATTCTCTCAAAACTCACCATCTCACGCAAGCAGATTCAAAGGTTGTTGTTAAAAACACAATTACTGGCAAGGATACACGCCTTTGCTTCGCAGTCCTGCCTGACTCTCATGCTGAGGTTCATTATTTTATTTTTTCATATCGTTTGAGTGTCCAGAGAATTTATCAAGAGGAAATCTCGAAAACCAGAATTACTCCTTAAAAATGCGGTTATTTCGCATTCAGGATTCTCTCATTCTTTTTCCAGAAACCTCTATGCCGAATAAAGCATCAAATCAAAGAATCTATGCTCCGCATTCGTCTATGGTGAAAATAGGTAAATCATCAAAGGAGTAAATATCATGTCTACCCCCAACCACGAATTCCCCTCTGGTGCTCAGCCGCAGGGTTCAGGGCAGTCTCCTCAGACACCAGCCGGGTATTCATGCCCTCAGGCACAGATGCCTTGGCAGGGCCAAAACCCACAAACAACGTGGTATTCTGATCCGTCACAGGCAACGATGCAGGCTCCCCAGCAGACCACCCGTTCTTTGACACGCCGCCGTGCCGAAGACCTTTTCCTTAATGTTCTGCTTTACTTGGGCTCATTGCTCCTCATCGGTTCTGCGGCGCTGTTCATCACTTCGATCACCTCGCAGGATAGGACCAGCGTTATTCTTCGTGTAGCTGGTCTAGGATTAGGTAGTTTACTTTTCTACAGCGCAGGTCTTATTACCTACAAAACTGTGGCACGTTTGCGCATTGCATCCTACTCATTCACCGCCACCGGTTTAGCACTTTTACCCCTTACCGGTATTGCAACCTATGTTCTGGGGCTTTGGAATGACGGAAGCCTCATCTGGCTGCTGGTCTCACTCGTTGGCACAGCTGCGATTATTCTGGCCTGCTCTTTTATGCGCAACAGGGTGATGGCTTATGTTCTTATTTCATTCTTCGTCTCGGATGCGCTTGCCGCCACGAACGTGGCTGCTCTCCCCTTTGTGTGGTACTTCGTCGCGCTCACAGTGCTCGCCATTATCCTGGGCCTGCTCATACGCCTGAATTCGCGCCTTGTACCTACTGGTTTGCGTGAGGGTCTTTTAGAATCCTCTCGTATTTTCGTTCCCGTCACAGCGATCGTAGTGCTCTTCTTTATACCGCAGATGAGTAGCTCTGATATGGGCATAGTCTTCTCCGTTATGTCGGCTCATGCTTTCGTCTTTACCGCTCTGGAACGCAAGCTTGACTACTACATTCAGGCTCGCCTCTACCCATTCATCGCCCTGATCAGTTTCGGCTGGGGCTTAGAGAGGCCTATTACCGTCACAATAGTCCTCATGGGCCTATATGCGCTGCACCTTCTCGCAGTCTTGGTAGGGTACCCCCTTATGCAGCGTGAAATGAAGGCGAATCTACCTAAGCATCCCATCATGCGCTGGGATGTTCGGATTGATACCTATATAAGCATTATTTTTGCTGCATTCGTCACTTTTATCGAAATGCCACATGCACTTCTGACCAATATAGATTCTTTCCCAACTGGGCTAGAATTTATGCTGCTTGTACATCTAGACGGTGTTACCTTTCCGCGTGCATGGGTATTTGCTGTGCTCTGCGTGGGTATTATTGTTGCCTACCGCAAATATCTTCTTGCTCAGGAGTACGTATACCTGATCACTGGAATAAGCAGTGGGTTAAGCCTGATTTTGCTAGGCCAGCACGAATCCGCTTTCTACCTGTACTTCGTAACAGCGGGCATTCTCATGCTTACCGCCCGCAAGCTTCAGCTGCCTCAGCTCCTTGTATCGAGTACAACGAAGATATTCCTCTTCCTAGGTACCATGCACCTGCTCTTTACGCTTCAGCTCGGATGGGGCGTACGAGGTATCCTCCTAGCAGGTGCTCTCACCATTACCGCTCTTGGGTTGTTCGCCGCGCTCCGTTACGAGATGCTGCCCCAGAAACGTTCTCTGACGGCCTTCTGGGAAATTCTGGTGTACCTTGTCATGGCAGTTGTATTCTTTCTGCTGCGTTCGATCTTCACGTGGACTCCCCGCGAGATTGTTGACCCAACCCTTGATACCTCGCTCTATGTTGTCGCTCTTCTCGCGGTTCTGGCTCTTGGCTTCTTGACGCTCCGAGCATCGAGTGCGTATAAAGATCAAAAGATTGTGCCTCTCATCTGCATCTATCTCACGTTATGCGGTTTAGGCATTGCAGCAACATCGATGAACTACCTCTTCCCCGCTGGGGATTGGTGGGCAGTCGGGGTTCTGGTTCTGACCAGCATCTATATGTTTGGAATGTCTTACATTGTTCCTCAAGAAACCTCGGAACGTCATATTATGTTTATGACGTCTAGGTTCCCGATGCTGTGGTCAGTCATTGTGCTGTGGGCTTCCAATAGCATTGCCTCTGATCAAGTGTTCCTCACTGCCTCTGGGCTGCTCCTTATTCAAGGTTTACTGAGTGGAATTTTGTACATGACTCGCCGCCAGCCACGCGAACGGATCGTGTTCTACATTATCTTCTATACAGCGTGCCTACCCGGTTTCATTGCTCCCTTCGCGTACTCAGACAATGCTCTATTCACCGCCATCTTCTGTCCCCTTGCTGTTCTAGTGCTGTGGGGGCTCGGGGAGGCAGCAAACCTGGCTATGCTCCGAGTATGCGCCTCTATCGCGTTGCTTTTGACAGGTTATACCGTTACCAACCATATGCTGAACCTCAATCATGCACGGTTCTCTGAATATGTTATCTACCAGGGTCTTGCCGCTGCCCTATGCAGTGCAGTCCTCTACGGTCTAACAACTCTGCTGAAGCGCGAGATCCCCGGCAAGTATGATTCGCTTCAGCCTCTTAACGTGCAGTTGGAGAACTCAGCGAAAGTTATTCAGCTTCCGCTCCACGGGCCTGCCCGATCCTCGAAAAACTATTTGGTTTCTCAGCGCAATGACAGCACCCGATTCTACGGTCCGCACAACACCTTTTTGATGGTTCCGGCGATCATAGCTATCGCCTTCTGGACTCTTGCTTCGATTGCTTCCGAAGATACGGTACAGAGCGCCCTGCTGTGGGGTCTTACAGCTTTGAGCTTTGCTTCCGTCAGCACTAAGCGCATGCTGCCAACAGCCATCGTTGCCGCGCCGGTGGCATTTACTACACGAATTCTTCTGGATTTCTCGGTAACAGGGTTCTTCCAGAGCCTTTTGGAAGCTGCGATCCTCATTCTGCTTGCTGTCGTGGCTTCTAAGATACTCCGAAACCTCATCGAGAAACACCCCGCTCAGCAAGGTATCTCTGCGGCGTTGCTCTACACGGCTATAGGATTACAGGGGCTCCTCACCATCATGGCATGGGGCACTGGTTACCTTCAGCAAGGTGCGGTCATCATGCTCTTGGGCATTCTCCTGACTGCACTCGTCAGCGTTGTTCTTGACCGTATCTGGGTATTTGTCAGCGCGGCTCTCGTTACGGTAGATCTTGCGCTTCTGCTCAACGGGCTCAACCCGCTCACGCTCATGATTATCTCGGTACTTCTCATTGCTGGTGTTGTGTGGCGTTTGCTGGCTCGCGATCAGGGGCCTTCAGCGGATAAACGGGCTCCCGCTCTTCCGCAGAACCCGTATCAGGGCGCGCCTGCCGGATTCGTTCCTCCGAATGGCGCATCCGCACCTTACGGACAGGCACCATGGGCAGGGCAGCAACCTTACCAAGGCTATAACCAGCCCAATGGTCAGGCACAGTATCCTGGATACTCACAACAGCACAACAACCCGAACGGAAATAGTCAAGCCTAGAATATTACAGATGTTCTAGCTCCTACAAAAGAGCCTTGATGGTGAACAAAGCATTGGAAACTTTGCTTCATTCACTATCAAGGCTCTTTTTATGGAGAAGATAAGGTGAAGTAATGCAATCCCGGACTATTTACCCCGTTGCCTTTTAGCGTGTTCTAGAAAAGCCTGCCCAAGCAGGACACGCTAAAAGAAGGTGCCCAATCCACCCCGGCACGCCCTCCCCCAGCCGTGCTTATGGTTAGGGGAATGCCACCGGGGCTAGATACCAAACACAAACTATCGCTCATAGAAGCACCTCTCCCCAAAGGCTGTGAAACGTAGAAGTCCCCCTGCAATGATGCAGGGGGACTTCTAAAATCGCTAGCGTTGAAAGATCAAACTGTTCAACGCATCATCAGCGAATTGTCGTTGCTACGGCAATTACTTGATGATCTTGGTAACGCGACCCGAACCAACGGTGCGGCCACCCTCACGGATAGCGAAGCCGAGGCCCTCTTCCATAGCGATAGGCTGGATCAGCTCAACGCTCATCTCGGTGTTGTCACCGGGCATAACCATTTCGGTGCCTTCGGGGAGCTTGATAACACCGGTCACGTCAGTGGTACGGAAGTAGAACTGAGGACGGTAGTTCGAGTAGAAGGGGTTGTGACGACCGCCCTCATCCTTGGAGAGGATGTAGACGTTTGCCTCGAACTCGGTGTGAGGGGTGATGGAACCCGGCTCCACAACAACCTGACCACGCTCAACGTCGTCACGCTTGAGACCACGCAGAAGCAGACCACAGTTCTCGCCTGCCCATGCTTCGTCGAGCTGCTTGTGGAACATCTCGATACCGGTCACGGTGGTCTTCTGGATGGGGCGGATACCAACGATCTCAACCTCAGAGTTGATCTTCAGGGTACCGCGCTCTGCACGACCGGTCACAACGGTGCCGCGACCGGTAATGGTGAAGACGTCCTCAATGGGCATAAGGAAGGGCTTGTCGGTCTCACGAACCGGATCCGGAATGTAGGTGTCAACTGCTTCCATGAGCTCCTCAACCTTAGCAACCCATTCGGGGTCACCTTCGAGAGCCTTCAGAGCGGACACGCGGATCACGGGAGCGTCATCACCGTCGAACTCCTGCGAGGAGAGGAGGTCACGAACCTCCATCTCGACGAGGTCGAGAAGCTCTTCGTCATCAACCATGTCAGCCTTGTTCAGTGCCACCAGCAGGGTGGGCACGCCAACCTGGCGAGCGAGCAGCACGTGCTCACGGGTCTGCGCCATGGGACCGTCGGTAGCAGCAACCACGAGGATTGCGCCGTCCATCTGTGCAGCACCGGTAATCATGTTCTTGACGTAGTCAGCGTGACCGGGAGCGTCAACGTGTGCGTAGTGACGCTTCTCAGTCTGGTACTCAATGTGAGCGATGTTAATGGTAATACCGCGCTGGCGCTCCTCAGGAGCGCTGTCGATCATACCGAAGTCGCGCTGTTCGTTCAGGTCCGGGTACTTGTCAGCCAGAACCTTGGAGATAGCAGCGGTCAGGGTGGTCTTACCGTGGTCAACGTGACCAATGGTACCGACGTTAACGTGAGGCTTGGAGCGCTCGAACTTAGCCTTAGCCAAGAGTGTTCCTCCTAGAACGTATTGAAAACATGCACCCGGATCTTCGCTCCGGCGCAACCCGCAAAAAACGGTCTAGCGTCTAGAATAGCGGATTACGCGGCAGAGATGAAACTGTCCATGCCTTCAATGGTGGATTTTTATTTAAAAATTTTAGTGAGGGGTCACGGG
Organism: Rothia sp. HMSC071F11; assembly: GCF_001809115.1. Lineage (NCBI taxonomy): Bacteria > Bacillati > Actinomycetota > Actinomycetes > Micrococcales > Micrococcaceae > Rothia > Rothia sp. HMSC071F11. The sequence continues at coordinate 74,239 of NZ_KV795741.1, read as the reverse complement.
CTTCTCAACCCGCAACCCTCAGAGAAGAGACGGGAAATTACTCGCCGCGGCTCTTCTGAATGATCTCGTCAGCGACGTTCTTGGGAACCTCGCCGTAGCTGTCGAATGCCATCGAGAACACTGCACGACCCTGGGTCTTACCACGCAGGTCGCCAATGTAACCGAACATCTCGGTCAACGGTACGAGAGCCTTGACGATCTTGACGCCGGATGCATCCTCCATGGAACGCACGTGACCACGACGAGAGTTTAGGTCGCCGATAACGTCGCCCATGTACTCCTCGGGGGTACGCACCTCAACGTCCATCAGTGGTTCCAGCAGAACAGGGTTAGCGCGCTTAGCACCTTCCTTGAAGACCATAGAACCAGCGATCTTGAACGCCATTTCAGAGGAGTCGACATCGTGGTAGGCACCGTCGATCAGGGTTGCTTTCACGCCGACCATCGGATAACCGGCCAGAACACCAAACTTCATAGCGTCCTGAATACCAGCGTCGACAGAAGGAATGTACTCGCGAGGCACGCGACCACCGGTCACCTTATCCTCAAACTCGTACAGTTCCTCGCCATCCAGAGGCAGCGGCTCGAAGGAAACCTGCACCTTCGCGAACTGACCGGAACCACCGGTCTGCTTCTTGTGGGTGTAGTCGACCTTCTCAACGGTCTTCTTGATGGTCTCGCGATATGCAACCTGAGGCTTACCAACGTTAGCCTCAACCTTGAACTCACGCTTCATACGGTCAACGATGATGTCCAAGTGAAGCTCGCCCATACCACCGATTTCGGTCTGACCGGTCTCTTCGTTCAGCGACACGGTGAAGGTGGGGTCCTCAGCGGAGAGCTTCTGAATTGCGGTCGACATCTTCTCCTGGTCGCCCTTGGTCTTAGGCTCAATAGCCACGAAGATCACGGGAGCGGGGAAGGTCATCGTCTCAAGCACGATCGGGTTTGCAGGATCGCACAGAGTATCACCGGTAGTCGTATCCTTCAGACCGATCGCCGCATAAATGTGACCCGCGGTGATTTCGTCAACCGGGTTCTCCTTGTTGGACTGCATCTGGAAGAGCTTACCGAGACGCTCCTTCTTACCCTTAGTCGAGTTAAGAACCTGCTGACCCTGAGCCGCGTGACCGGAGTACACACGGGTGTAGATGAGCTGACCGTAGAACGGGTGAGCTGCAACCTTGTAGGCCAGAGCCGCAAAAGGCTCATCCGAAGATGCCTTACGGGTAAGCTTCTCTTCCTCATTCGAGGGGCTAGAGCCCTCAACGTCGGGAACATCCAGCGGGGAAGGCAGGTAGTCGATCACAGCATCCAACATAGGCTGAACGCCACGGTTCTTGAATGCGGAACCGCAGAGCACGGGGAATGCCTCGCCGTTGATGGTCAGCTGGCGAATACCAGCCTTGAGCTCATCAATCGTGAGTTCTTCACCTTCGAGGTACTTCTCCATGAGTTCCTCGCTGGACTCGGCAACAGCCTCGATCAGCTCTGCGCGGTACTCTTCAGCCTTAGCCTGCAGGTCAGCGGGGATTTCTCGAGTTTCGTACTCTGCCCCCATGGTCACGTCGCCCTTAGAGTCGCCGGGCCATACGTATGCCTTCATTTCGAGTAGGTCAACCACGCCGACGAAATCGCTCTCAGCGCCGATAGGCAGCTGCATAACGAGCGGCTTAGCGCCCAGGCGATCGACAATAGTCTGAACGGTGAAGTAGAAGTCCGCACCCATCTTGTCCATCTTGTTGACGAAGCAGATACGGGGGACATCGTACTTATCAGCCTGACGCCACACGGTCTCAGACTGAGGCTCAACACCTTCCTTACCGTCAAACACCGCTACCGCGCCATCAAGCACGCGCAGCGAACGCTCCACCTCAACGGTGAAGTCAACGTGACCGGGGGTGTCAATAATATTGATCTGGTTGTCTTTCCAGAAGCAGGTGATAGCTGCGGAGGTAATGGTAATACCGCGCTCCTGCTCCTGAGCCATCCAGTCCATAGTTGAAGCGCCATCGTGAGTCTCACCGATCTTGTGGTTAATACCGGTGTAGAACAGGATGCGCTCAGTAGTAGTGGTCTTACCGGCGTCAATGTGCGCCATAATACCGATGTTGCGGACCTTGTTCAGGTCAGTGTACACATCATGTGCCACGTTTTTCTCCCTAAATGAGATACTCCGAAAGCCTGCCAGGCTCCATAACCTCGACAGGCTGTAAACGGAGAATTACCAACGGTAGTGTGCGAAGGCCTTGTTGGACTCGGCCATCTTGTGAGTGTCTTCGCGGCGCTTGACAGCGGCGCCGAGACCGTTGGATGCATCCAGGATCTCGTTCATCAGACGCTCAGTCATAGTCTTTTCGCGGCGCTGCTTCGAGAAGCCAACCAACCAGCGAAGAGCCAGAGCGGTGGAACGGCCAGGGCGGACCTCGACCGGCACCTGGTAGGTTGCACCACCAACACGGCGGGAACGAACCTCAAGCGAGGGCTTGATGTTATCCATAGCCTTCTTCAGGGTGACGACCGGATCAGAACCGGTCTTCTTCTCAACACCCTCAAGAGCACCGTATACGATGCGCTCTGCCACGGACTTCTTGCCGTCCAACAGGACCTTGTTAATGAGCTGGGTAACCAGTGCAGAACCGTAAACAGGATCGTTTACGAGGGGACGCTTGGGAGCGGGACCCTTACGAGGCATTACTTCTTCTCCTTCTTAGCGCCGTAGCGGGAGCGAGCCTGGCCGCGACCCTTAACACCCTGGGTATCCAGAGCACCACGAACGATCTTGTAACGAACACCGGGGAGGTCCTTCACACGACCACCGCGAACGAGCACAATCGAGTGCTCCTGCAGGTTGTGACCCTCACCGGGAATGTATGCGGTAACCTCGATACCACCGTTGAGCTTGACACGAGCGACTTTACGCAGTGCCGAGTTCGGCTTCTTCGGGGTGGTGGTGTACACACGGGTGCACACGCCACGCTTCATAGGGTTGCCCTTCAGTGCGGGCGCCTTGGTCTTAACGACCTTGGGAGTCCGGCCCTTACGGACCAGCTGCTGAATAGTAGGCACGTTTTCTCCGTTACTATGTGGACTTATCTGTCTTCAAGTCCTTGGGAACTTACTGGCATTTTGTGTTGCCACGAAATGCTCTCGGTTACAGAAGCCCGCAGCCCATCTAGGCACACGGGTTCTTGCTCTCAGCGAGTTTAAACTTATTTCTGATGAAAAAGTTTTTGGGCACACTTAAAAATGGCATTTAGGTGTCAGCACACAGGCAACACCAAAGGACGGTATCCATACTGCCATTGATTCGTTGACCCAAGACCTCACGATTAATTATCACAAGGAATCACGGTGGTGAATTCCACGCCGAGGCTAGGTACTTCGGATAAAGACTATACAGGTTAAAATCCTGTTAATCTAGCTGAACTCGGAGAGAACACCATCCATCACGGTAAATACACTATGGTATTCATCACTTGATACTGAAATAGAGTAGTCCTCTCCCCTAGCTAACGTCAGGAGGCGGTCTCGGGAAGTTCCCGAAACCGCCTCCATCATCTAGGACACTAGGCCCGATTCACGATCGAGTTTACGAGCCCATCATGCGATCCTTACTCAAGACCGCGGCCGTACTCGTCCAAAGGAACGGCCATATAGCCACTGTTGGCGTAGGGGTACGGGTCTTCACCTAGCTGGGTGAACGCGCTCTGGTAGCCGAAGCCATCAAACGCCTGCATCTGCTCCTCACGCGCCTTCTGGCTGGGCTCAACCTCAATATCGTTGTAGCGAGCCAAACCGGTACCGGCGGGAACCAGCTTACCGATGATGACGTTCTCCTTCAGGCCAAGCAGCGGATCGGTCTTAGCCTCCATCGCAGCCTGGGTGAGAACGCGAGTGGTCTCCTGGAAGGATGCGGCAGACAGCCAGGACTCGGTGGCCAGCGATGCCTTAGTGATACCCATCATCTCGGGACGGCCAGCGGCAGGCTTCTTGCCCTCGACGAGCGCCTTGCGGTTAGCCTTCTGGAACACAATGTTGTCCACAAGTTCACCGGGCAGCAGCTCGGTATCGCCAGACTCAATGACGGTCACACGGCGGAGCATCTGACGCACAATAACCTCAACGTGCTTATCGTGGATCTCTACACCCTGAGACTTGTACACGCCCTGAACCTCGCTCACCAGGTGCTTCTGCGCCTCACGAGGACCGCGAATACGCAGAACCTCCTTCGGATCAACCGCACCAGCAGCCAGCTGATCGCCCACCTGAACGTGGTCGCCAGTCTGCAGCTTCGAAGCCGCACGGCGAAGAACCGTGTAAGACTGCGGTTCAGAACCATCATCCGGAGTGACGACGATCTTGTACGACTTTTCGGTGTCCTCAATGGTCACACGGCCGGAAACCTCAGAAATCGGTGCCACGCCCTTAGGGGTGCGAGCCTCGAAGAGCTCCTGAATACGGGGCAGACCCTGGGTAATATCGTCAGCCGATGCAACACCACCGGTGTGGAAGGTACGCATAGTCAGCTGAGTACCGGGCTCACCAATGGACTGAGCCGCGATAATACCCACAGCCTCGCCAATATCAACCAGAACGTTCGATGCCATCGAGCGTCCGTAGCACAGGGCGCATACGCCGATGCTGGACTCGCAAGTCAGCACAGAACGAACACGCAGTTCCTTCACGCCAGCCTTGAACAGCTTCTCGATCAGCACATCCGAAACATCCTCACCAGCGGATGCGATGACGTTACCGTCAGAGTCCTTGACGTCAATTGCCAAGGTACGACCGTGGATAGAAGTCTCAACATCCGGGTGGAGGTTGCCGTCAGCATCGATCAGCGGAAGCACCAGACCACGGCGAGTACCGCAGTCGTGTTCACGCACGATCACATCCTGCGAAACGTCCACCAGACGGCGGGTCAGGTAACCCGAGTTAGCGGTACGCAGCGCGGTATCGGCAAGACCCTTACGAGCACCGTGAGTTGCGATGAAGTACTCCAACACCGACAGCCCTTCACGGTAGGAGGACTTAATCGGGCGGGGCATAATCTCGCCCTTCGGGTTAGACACCAGACCGCGGATACCCGCAATCTGACGAACCTGCATCCAGTTACCACGTGCGCCAGAGGTCACCATGCGGTAGATGGTATTCAGACCACCGTTGTCGCTCAGATTCTCACGCATAGCCTCAGCGACCGTATCGGTAGCCTCGGTCCAAATCTTAATGAGCTCTTCACGGCGCTCGTCGTCGCCAATCATACCGACGTCAAACTCATCCTCAATCGCGGAGGCCTGCTTCTCATAGCGTTCCATAATCGCGGGCTTAGTCGCCGGGGTCGCGATATCAGAAACGGCGACGGTCACGCCCGAACGCGATGCCCAGTAGAAGCCAGCGTTCTTGAGGTTATCCAGGGTACGCGCCACGATATCCATCGGGTACTTCTCAGCAAGGTCGTTAATGAGCTTGCCCAGTCCCTTCTTATCTGCAATGCCAGAGAACCACGGGTAATCCTTCGGCAAAGTCTGGTTGAACAGAATCTGACCGACGGTGCACTCCAGCAGAATCGGATCGCCAGGCGTGTAACCCTCAGGGGCTTCCCAACCCTCGGGCGCTACAAACTCGTCGCCAGAGAGACGCACCTTAATTTTGGTGTACAGCTCAATATCGTGACGATCCATCGCCATCAGAGCTTCAGCGATCGATGAGAATGCGTGGCCCTCGTTCTTCTCACCTTCGCGTGTGGTGGTCAAGTGGTACAAGCCAATGATCATATCCTGCGAAGGAACAGCTACCGGACGACCGTCCGAAGGCTTCAAGATGTTGTTCGAGGAGAGCATCAAAATGCGTGCCTCAGCCTGAGCCTCGGGCGAGAGCGGCAGGTGAACCGCCATCTGGTCGCCATCGAAGTCAGCGTTGAACGCAGAACACACGAGCGGATGCAGCTGAATAGCCTTACCCTCAACCAGCTTCGGCTCGAACGCCTGAATACCCAGACGGTGCAGGGTAGGTGCACGGTTCAGCAACACAGGATGCTCGGTAATGATCTCTTCGAGAACATCCCACACCTGCGGGCGGAAACGCTCAACCATACGCTTAGCGCTCTTAATGTTCTGCGCGTGCGAAAGCTCCACCAAGCGCTTCATGACGAAGGGCTTGAAGAGCTCCAACGCCATCTGCTTCGGCAGACCGCACTGATGCATTTCCAGCTGCGGACCAACCACGATCACGGAACGGCCGGAGTAGTCCACGCGCTTACCGAGCAGGTTCTGGCGGAAACGCCCCTGCTTACCCTTGAGCATATCGGAGAGCGACTTCAGCGGGCGGTTACCGGGACCGGTCACGGGGCGACCACGACGACCGTTATCGAAGAGCGAATCCACAGCTTCCTGCAGCATACGCTTTTCGTTATTCACAATGATCTCGGGAGCGCCAAGCTCCAGCAGACGCTTGAGGCGGTTGTTACGGTTGATCACACGACGGTACAGGTCGTTCAAGTCGGAAGTCGCAAAGCGACCGCCATCGAGCTGAACCATCGGGCGCAGCTCCGGCGGAATAACCGGAACAACATCCAGCACCATACCCAGCGGGGAGTTATTGGTGGTCAGGAAGGCGTTTACAACCTTCAGACGCTTGAGCGCGCGGGTCTTCTTCTGACCCTTACCGGTCTGAATGACCTCTTTCAGGGCCTCAGCTTCGGCCTCTAGATCAAAGGTTTCCAGGCGCTTCTTGATAGCCTCAGCACCCATTGCACCCTCAAAGTACAGACCGTACTTATCGATCATGGAGCGGTAGAGCGCCTCATCACCCTCAAGGTCAGCAACCTTCAGGTTCTTGAAACGATCCCAGACCTTCTCCAGGTGCTCAATTTCACGGTCAGCGCGCTTGCGAACAGACGCCATCTGACGCTCGGCATTATCGCGCAGCTTACGCTTTTCGGCTGTCTTCTTGCCGCCCTCGGCCTCAATACGAGCCAATTCCTGCTCAACTTCGCGGGAAATAGCGGCAATATCGGCGTCACGCTGAGACTCCAGCTCACGCTTTTCACGGTCGTGTGCCGCCTGCAGGTTCGGCAGATCCTCGTGACGAGCCTCCTCGTCCACGCTCGTGATCATGTAGGCGGCGAAGTAGATGACCTTTTCCAGGTCTTTCGGCGCCAAATCAAGCAGATAGCCTAGGCGTGAAGGAACGCCCTTGAAGTACCAGATGTGGGTAACGGGTGCAGCCAGTTCAATGTGGCCCATGCGCTCACGGCGCACTTTAGAGCGGGTCACTTCAACGCCGCAGCGCTCACACACAATACCCTTGAAGCGCACGCGCTTGTATTTACCGCAGTAGCACTCCCAATCCTTGGTGGGACCAAAGATGCGCTCGTCGAAGAGGCCTTCCTTCTCCGGCTTCAGGGTACGGTAGTTGATGGTCTCGGGTTTCTTGACCTCGCCGTAAGACCAACGACGGATATCGTCGGCGGTGGCAAGACCAATTCGCATCAAACCAAGCGAAGATTCGTTGGACATATCGGTCCTAATCTCTTTCTGTAGTTTCGAAGACTTGGGGTTGATGGGCGGGGCGAAAATCGTGCGTGACTACGCCCTGCCCGCGAAGGAGGGGCTGTGATTAGAGCTCGTCCACGGAGCTGGGCTCCTCATGGGTTAGGCTCACGCCCATATCTTCTGCTGCCCGGAAGCCTTCTTCCTCCGAGTCGCTCATTTCAATGGTCTTCCCGTCGGTAGAAAGTACCTCGACGTTCAGGCACAGTGACTGCATTTCTTTAATAAGAACCTTGAAGGATTCAGGGATGCCCGGCTCGGGGATATTCTCACCCTTGACGATCGCCTCGTAAACCTTCACACGACCGGCCACATCGTCAGACTTGACGGTCAAGATTTCCTGCAGGGTGTAGGCGGCGCCGTATGCTTCCAGCGCCCACACTTCCATCTCGCCGAAGCGCTGACCACCGAATTGTGCCTTACCGCCCAACGGCTGCTGGGTAATCATCGAGTAAGGACCGGTGGAACGAGCGTGAATCTTGTCGTCCACCAGGTGGTGCAGCTTCAGGATGTACTGGTAACCCACCGAAATCGGGTCAGGGAACGGCTCACCCGAACGACCGTCAATCAGACGTGCCTTACCGGAGCGAGTAATCAGACGATCGCCGTCACGGTTCGGGTTCGCGTGATCCATCAAGTCGAAGAGCTCATCCTCATGAGCGCCGTCGAACACGGGGGTCGCCAGGCGGGTGGGTCCGGATTCCTTCGGGAAGTTCGGCATATTCTTCAGCCACGCCGGGTCGCCCTCAATCTTCCAACCCTGCTTAGCGAGCCAGCCGGTGTGAACCTCAAGCACCTGGCCGATGTTCATACGACCGGGCACGCCCAACGGGTTCAGAATGACATCAACGGGAGTACCGTCTTCCAAGAAGGGCATGTCTTCGACCGGCAAGATCTTGGAAATAACGCCCTTGTTACCGTGGCGACCTGCGAGCTTGTCGCCGTCGGTAATCTTACGCTTCTGCGCAACGTACACGCGCACAAGCTTGTTAACACCCGGGGGCAGATCGTCTTCATCGTCGCTTTCGCGGTCGAAGATGCGAACGCCGATCACGGTACCGGATTCACCGTGGGGAACCTTCAGAGAAGTGTCACGAACTTCGCGGGACTTCTCGCCGAAGATTGCGCGCAGCAGGCGCTCTTCGGGGGTCAGCTCGGTCTCGCCCTTGGGGGTTACCTTACCGACCAGGATGTCGCCAGCCTCAACCTCGGCACCAATGTGGATAATACCGCGGTCATCCAGTGCAGAGAGAACTTCCTCAGAAACGTTGGGAATATCGCGGGTAATTTCTTCGGGACCCAGCTTGGTGTCACGAGCGTCGATTTCATGCTCTTCGATGTGAATCGAGGTCAGCACATCTTCGGAAACCATGCGCTGGGAGAGGATAATAGCATCCTCATAGTTCAGACCTTCCCAGGGCATGTATGCCACGAGCAGGTTCTTACCCAGAGCGAGCTCACCGCCGTCGGTCGAAGGGCCGTCCGCGATAACGTCACGCTCTTCCACACGCTGACCGGCCTTCACCACAACACGCTGGTTGTAGCAGTTGCCCGGGTTCGAGCGGGAGAACTTCATGATCGGGTACGAGCTGGTGGTGCCGTCATCGTTGCGGACCAACACCAGATCGGCCGAGACCTCGGATACCACGCCAGCTTTCTTCGCCAGCACGGAATCGCCGGAGTCAAGCGCAGCGTACTTCTCCATACCGGTACCAACGACGGGAGCCTCGGACTCCAACAGCGGCACAGCCTGGCGCTGCATGTTAGCGCCCATTAGCGCACGGTTTGCGTCGTCGTGCTCAAGGTAGGGAATTAGAGCGGTTGCCACAGACACCATCTGACGCGGGGAAACGTCCATGTACTGCACAGCGCCGGGGGCAACCAGCACGGCCTCGCCAGAACCATCGCCTGCACGGCAGAGAACCTCGTCCTCAGCGAAGGTACGCTCGCTAGTCAGCGGGGCGTTTGCCTGCGCAATAATAACGCTCTTCTCGTCGTCGGCAGTCAGGTAACGCACCTTGTCGGTGACCTTACCATCTTCAACCACGCGGTAGGGGGTCTCGATAAAGCCGTAAGAGTTGATACGCCCGTAGGTTGCCAACGAACCGATCAGACCAATGTTCGGGCCTTCAGGGGTCTCGATGGGGCACATACGGCCGTAGTGCGAGGGGTGCACGTCGCGCACTTCCATGCCCGCGCGGTCGCGGGAAAGACCGCCGGGGCCCAGCGCCGAAAGACGACGCTTGTGGGTTAGCCCAGCCAGCGGGTTGTTCTGATCCATGAACTGCGAAAGCTGCGAAGTACCGAAGAACTCTTTAATCGCTGCAACCACGGGACGGATGTTCACCAAGGACTGCGGGGTGATGGAATCAACGTCCTGAGTCGTCATGCGCTCACGCACCACACGCTCCATGCGGGAAAGACCGGTGCGAATCTGGTTTTCAATCAACTCGCCCACGGTGCGGATGCGGCGGTTACCGAAGTGGTCAATATCGTCGATATCGATCTTAACGGAAATTTCCTTGCCGTCACGTTTACCGGGGATGCTGCTCTCCTGAGCGTGCAGGGCGCACAGGTAGTGAATCATCTGAGCGATGTCGTCCTGGCTGAGCACCGATGCCTCGGGGGAATCAAGAGGAACATCTACACCGAGCTTACGGTTCACCTTGTAACGGCCAACCTTCGCCAGATCATAGCGGCGCGGGGTGAAGTACATGTTGTCGAGCAACGCCTGTGCGGCCTCTACCGTCGGGGGCTCGCCCGGGCGGAGCTTACGGTAAATATCGAGCAGAGCCTCGTCGCGGGTTGAGACGGAGTCCTTCTCGAGGGTTGCACGAATAGAATCATAGTTCCCGAACTCGGCAAGGATCTTTGCCTCGGTCCATCCCAGAGCCTTCAACAGCACGGTCACAGACTGCTTACGCTTGCGGTCCAGGCGCACACCCACCTGATCGCGCTTGTCTATTTCAAGCTCAAACCATGCACCGCGCGAAGGAATAACGCGTGCTGAGTAGATGTCCTTATCGGAGGTGCGATCGGGTGCCTTCTCGAAATATGCACCGGGTGAACGCACCAACTGGGAAACGACCACACGCTCGGTACCGTTGATCACGAAGGTACCGGATTCGGTCATGAGCGGGAAGTCGCCCATGAACAGGGTCTGCTGCTTAACCTCACCGGTGGTCAGGTTCATGAATTCAGCTTTAACGTACAGGGGTGCCGCATAGGTTGCGTCACGGTCCTTGCACTCTTCCATGGTGTACTTGGGATCGGAGAATTCCGGATCCGAGAAGGACAGCTGCATGGTTTCCTGGAAATCACGAATCGGGGAAATCTCCTCGAAGATCTCAGCAAGACCGGATTTCTCAGGTACAGAGGTGTCACCTGTTGCTTGGGCGTTTTCCAGACGCTTTGCCCAGCGCTCGTTACCCACGAGGCGGTCGAAGCTGTCGGTCTGGATAGCCAGCAGGTTGGGAACCTTGAGCGGTTCACTAATTTTTGCGAATGAGATACGACGGTCGGAATTATTTTCCGCACCGTTAGCGGCGTCATGGTTAAAGGTGCTCGAAGCGACCAAAATGGGGATCCTTCCACAGACATGTCTGTTAGCAATCTGCCTCCCGGCGACAGAGCCGTAAGACATCATGATGAAGACCCCGAAAACGGTGTGCAAAGCTAGTAGATGTCGAACGGTTTAACGTCACCTTCAGCCCGTGCCCACCGCTATATGAAGGCACAAAGGTCAGGGAAAGCGTAAATATTAACAATACACTATGCTCGCGCGTTTGTCTACCACACCCGTACAGCAGATGCAAGCGCCGGATTCAAGTGAGCTTTTTATAGCCCTTCCGGAAGTTTCCGCAGTATATCTCCTAGGCTTTTGAGATCGCGCATGAACACCCTCTTACGCTCCCCTGCTAAACCTATTCTTCGCGCAAGAAAATACTGCCGTCAGGGTTGGTGTAAGACTCAACCACCATACCCACTTTCACCAGTTTCGTGCCGTCCTGGAGCACCATCATCATACCGTGCTCAACATCCCACTCAGTCTCGGCTTCCACCACAATCAGCACGTTGTTATTGTCCCAGGCAACCGTGCACCGATCCCAGATAGGATCCACAAGAGTCCACACCTGAGATTCGGGAATATCCGGCAAGTATTGTTCCCAGCCATACTCATCCGCCATATCAAAATACATACGGTAGAACTGGTACACATAAGGGGTTGCCTGGGCAAAAATATCGGTATCGGGTGAGCGGAGGTTGTCAATCGCGGCACGAATACGCTGCCACCCGGCAGAGTCAAGAGTCTTCGTATCGAAACTAAACGTTACCGATGCCTTCTTGAGCGCAGGCACGTCCACCGGGTCACTCACATAGAACTCTTCGTCAGCATCGTAATTGAAATTTATGATATTGGGGTCGTGGGTGTTATTAGGTTTCATCGCCATCGCTTTCCTCCTATGTAAACTCTCATTATTTCATCACCGCGCCCCATCAGGTCTTTTTAACGAGTATGTTCTCGAATTGTTGCCTCCAATTCTTCAAGAAACCGCGCGGTAGGCGGAGCGGGCTCTTCTTCCGACATAACACTTATCGGTGGGTGCGGGGGAAGACCTGGAATATGATGCACCCGCACTGCTGCTCCCTGTTTCTCAACGATAGACTGCGCGATTATGGCACATCCCAGGTTTGCCGCAACCATCTCGCGGATACTGGCCGGACTGTGTGTCTCAAAATCCACTCGCGGTTCGACTCCGATTACGCCGAATGCCTCGTTCAGCAGGTGGCGCAGACCGCTATCTGAGGGTAAGCAGACAAATGGCTCATGCGCCACATCAGCCAGCGTACTTACATGACCCCTGCCAGCAAGCGGCGTGATAAGTACCAACCGTTCACTCGTAATTTCGGTTCGCTGCCATCCCTGACGTTTATCGGCAGCACCTGCCGGCCCGATCACCACATCAACCTGACCCGCTTCTAACTTACCCAGCAGTTCTGCAATAAGCCCGGTAGACAATGAAATTGTCACCTGTGGGTAACGTGCACGAAATCGACTCAGCAGACCAGCAACATCAAAATTACCGGTGAGTGGCGTGACTGCTACACGCACATGACCCGCTGAAACCGAGTGGAAAGACTGCATCAGCCGCTTGCCTTCGTCAAGATTCGCCAACGCCAGCCGAGCATAGGGTAAAAATTGTTCCCCGGCAGCGCTGAGGGTCACAGTTCGGGAGCGGTTCAACAACGTGACCCCTAGCTCCTTCTCCAGCCTTTTGACGTGTGCGGAAATAGCAGGCTGTGCCAGATGCAGGTCAGCAGCAGCTTTGGTGAACCCGCCGCACCGCACGACTGCCTCAAAGGATTCCAGGTAGCGTAGTTCCATCTATCCATAATAAAACGTTATGGATTCTATAAAAACATTGTCTTAGACATATAAGAGTGTGGGTGGAAAAATTTTTCATATGACATTACATCAACATACAGATAGTCCAGCCACCCGGAACCTCGGAGCTCTGACGACCTCAGCCTTAGGCTTTGGCTGCATGGGTCTGTCCCAGGGGTACGGGTCTGCTGATGATACCGAGTCCATCGCGGCCATTCATGCTGCTCTTGATGCTGGGGTTACGCTGCTTGATACCGCAATAAGCTATGGCCAGGGCCATAACGAGGCGTTGGTAGGTCGCGCCATAGCGTCCAGTGGCGTGCCCCGCGACAATCTGCAGATCGCAACTAAATTCGGCATTGCGCGGGGCGATCACGGTGTCCGCCTGGATGCCCACCCGGATCACATTGCAGGTTACTGTGACGAGTCGCTGCGTCGTCTCGGAACTGAAACGATTGACCTGTACTACCTGCACCGTGTAGACCCGCAGGTGCCAATCGAAGAGTCAATTGGTGCAATGAGCGAGCTGGTGTCCCAGGGGAAAGTACGCCATCTTGGAGTGTCTGAGGTGACAGCTGACCAGTTGCACCGTGCCCACGCTATTCATCCGATTGCCGCCGTGCAATTCGAATGGTCGCTCATGTGGCGTGAACCTGAGGTAAATATTGTGCCGGCGGCACGCCAGTTGGGTGTGGGCCTAGTCCCCTATAGCCCTCTGGGCCGTGGGTTGCTTGGCGGAAGTCTCAACACCACCAGTGTTGCCGACAGCCCCTTCCGGGCGAATGACCCGCGGTTTAACGGTTCCAGTCTCACTGCTAATATGCGCCAAGTTGATGCCCTCGCCTCGTTTGCGCGGTCCCGCTCCATGACCGTGGCCCAGCTGGCTCTGGCGTGGCTTCTTGCGCAGGGCGACGATGTTGTTCCTATCCCCGGAACACGCAATGCGCAGAGGGCACAGGAAAATGCCGCGGCTATGCGCTACCACCTAGAGGCAGAAGATTTAGCCGCCCTGGAGAGCATGGTACCAACAAACGGTTGGGTGGGAGATCGCCAGTCTTTCGCCGTACCGGTAACCACTCGACCGGTGTTCTAGCCGACTGCACAATAAAAGATCAAGAAAACGCTCGCCCTGAATGCCCCTGCGGATTCCGGGCGAGCGCTCCCCTACCGTTTTGGAGCTAACATTCCACCACGTTAACCGCCAGGCCGCCCATTGAGGTTTCCTTGTAACGGTGTGACATATCCATGCCGGTTTGGCGCATCGTTTCGATCACTTGGTCTAGGGAAACACGATGCGCACCGTCACCGCGCAGTGCCATGCGTGCCGCCGTGACCGCGTTCGATGCGGCCATCGCGTTGCGTTCAATGCACGGAATCTGCACCAGCCCGCCCACAGGGTCACAGGTCAGCCCCAGGTTATGCTCCATCGCAATCTCTGCGGCGTTTTCAATCTGCTCGTTCGTACCGCCCAAAACCTGAGCAAGACCGGCGGCGGCCATCGAGCTGGCGCTGCCGACCTCTCCCTGGCATCCCACCTCGGCACCGGAAATCGAGGCACGCTTCTTATACAGCACCCCGATTGCGGCGGCGGCCAAGAAAAAGTCGATCACCGCATCCTCACGCTTGCCCCGACCGCAATGCCGTATTCCGGGCGTATAGTTCATCGCATAGTGCAAAACCGCCGGAATAATGCCGGATGCACCATTCGTCGGCGCCGTCACCACGCGGCCGCCAAACGCATTCTCTTCGTTCACGGCGAGCGCGATTAGGTTCACCCAGTCGATGGCGTATTCGGGTGATTTATTGGGGTCTTCGGTCATTAGGTCGCGGTGCCATGCCCCGGCGCGGCAACGTACTTTGAGGGGCCCAGGCAGGTAACCAACACGCGATAGTGAAGACCCGATGCATTCCTTCATAACCTTGTAGATGTGCAGAATTCCTTGGCGTACCTCAGCCTCGCTGCGAAGCGAACATTCGTTCGTCATTTTGAGTTGGGCAATACTCATCCCGGCCTCGTTCGCCATGTCTAAGAGCTCGGCGCCGGAACCGAACGGGTAGGGTGGGCGTTCTAGGGATGCTCCCCCGGTTGCGGGCTCGTCACCTTCGACAATAAATCCACCACCGATGGAAAAATAGGTGCGCTCCAAAAGCATCTTCTCGCCCTCGAATGCAGCGATCTTAATACCGTTTGTGTGGCGCGGAAGCACTGTTAGGGGACGCAGGGTTATATCGAGTTCTCGGTAGTTCAGAACCGGTCCGTAAACTTTGCCCTCCTCGCCGCAGGGAGCCGTCGCACCGTACATACTGGAAGGATACCCGGCGAGCGGCAGAGTGCCGTCCACGCTATTACGCTCGATCATGGCGTCTGCCTCGGTGAGGCAGATAGTTTCGGGCACATGCCCGCACAACCCTTTGAGCGCCGCGCTCATGGTGCCGTGCCCTGCCCCGGTTGCGGCGAGTGATCCATACAGGTCAATATGCACTTTCGTGATGCGTGAGAGCAGGTTGGTGTCAATAAGTTCGGCGATAAAACGGTTGGAGGCGCGCATCGGCCCTACGGTGTGGGAGCTGGAAGGACCTATGCCGATGCTAAAGAGCTCGAACACGCTGATATCGTATTCGAGCGCTTCGGCTTGTTTTTGCACACTACTTGGAACGCCAGTATCTAGTGCCACATTATTCCTTCATCTGTGTGAGTATGCGCTTGCCCGCCAGGTTTTATATGCGGCGGTTCGTCCGTTTGTTGGGATTAGCTTCTGGAAGTACACCTGTAGGTTCTCCCGATGTAACCGCCCGAAGACGGTATGCAGCCTTCATTGTCTGCTGGTTTTCCCTGAGGTTTATGCTCACCGAGCATCTTGCAACCTGCTGAGTTCATCCTAGCTTACTTCAAGTCATGGATAAACTAAGGCGACATTATGTTTGCGTGCGCGCCCGGGCTTGCCTGTGCGATAAACTTCGAGTCGATATACCGACACAGGCATGCTGAAGGGCGGGTAAATATACTTCAGCACATTCACCCGCCCTATGCCTCTTGCTCGGGTTACCTGAGATGAAGCAGTATTTACTTCTCGCGCTTGTAGAACGGAAGCGAGACCACGTCAAAAGTTGCACGCTTACCGCGAATATCCACATCCACCTCGGAACCGACCTCGGAGAATTCGCGCTTCACCAGTGCCATTGCTATCGGGTAACCCAGGGTCGGGGAAGGAATACCGGAGGTTACCTCACCGATTTGATTACCCTCGGCATCGACGAGGAACGAACCCGCACGTGCCGGGCGCTTTGCCTGGGCTTTCAGCCCAACCAGAATACGCTCCGACGGAGACTTCGCCAGTTCGGTCAGGGCGGTACGGCCCACGAAATCAACAGTCTTCTTCTCCAAAGCGATCTCAACTAGGCGACCCAAGCCGGACTCGAAGGGGGTAATGTCCAGGCCCAGCTCATGACCGTAAAGCGGCATACCAGCTTCCAGACGCAGCGAATCGCGTGCCGCCAAACCTGCCGGGGTCAAGCCGAAGGGCTCACCTGCGGCGGCGAGTGCCTCCCACAGTTTCACAGCGTTGGCGTTCGGCACAAAGAGCTCGAAACCGTCCTCGCCGGTGTAGCCGGTACGCGCCAGAAGTACATCTACTCCGGCGATGGTGACCGGAACGGAAGCGTAGTATTTGAGCTCGCGTACCGCATCCTCATCTGAGGCACCAGCCGCAAGCAGAATTTCTTCGGCACGCGGTCCTTGCACAGCAATCAGGGAGGTGTCGTCAGATTCGTTGACGAACTTCACATCAAAATTACCCAGACGCTCGCTCATGGCCGCAAAATCGTTATCAATATTGGCGGCATTGGGCACAACCAAGAATTCTTCGTCGCCCAAGCGGTAGGTGATAAGGTCGTCAATCACGCCGCCCTTGTCGTTGGCGAGAATCGAGTACTTGGCGCGACCAGGCTTGAGTACGGACATGTTGGAGACCAGAGCGTAGTCGAGGAATGCAGCGGCATCGGGCCCGGTGATGCGGAACTCACCCATGTGGGAGAGGTCGAAAATACCGGCGCGGGTGCGCACAGCCTGATGCTCGGCAACATCGTTGGCGTATTTGAGCGGCATATCCCAGCCGCCAAAGTCGGTGAATGCGGCTCCTAGCTTTTCGTGGACGGGGTAGAGTGCGGTCTTCTTGGGTGACATGTTTCTCCTTAGTACATAGTCATATACACTGCTTTGTGCCAGAACGGTTTATACCAGAACGATTATTCTTGTTTTTAAGAACATTCATTCTATTTTATGTGTGTACGGTAAGCCTTCCGGGCGCCCCGCTCCCCCGCTTCCTGAAAAACAGGCGAAGAATGCGGGACGCACAGAAGTTCATCGAATCGTCGAAGCTACTCGGCGTGAGCTTCAAGATCGAATGCCTCCATCGGAGGGCATTCGCAGACAAAGTGACGGTCTCCGCCCGCACCGTCAATACGACCCACAGGCGTAAAGTACTTGTTGGCGCGAAGCGAAGGAACCGGGAAGGCAGCCTGGGTACGGCTATACGGGCGGTCCCACTCGTCGGCAGAAACAACATCCACCGTATGCGGAGCGTTGCGCAGCACAGAATCTTCCACTGCGACCTTGCCTTCGGCAACCTCAAGAATTTCGCCGTAGATAGTCTCCATCGCCTCAATAAAGCGATCGAGTTCTTCCTTCGACTCCGATTCGGTCGGCTCCATCATCAAAGTTCCCGGAACTGGGAATGCCAGAGTAGGCGCATGGAAACCGAAGTCCATCAGACGCTTACACACGTCTTCGGCGGTCACATGGGAGCGGTCGGTAAGCTCACGAATATCTAGGATGCACTCGTGACCCACCAGGTTTGCGTTGCCGGTGTAGAGCACAGGGAACTTATCGTTGAGCTTTTTCGCCACGTAGTTTGCGTTCAGCACCGCGTATTCCGAGGACTTTTTCAAGCCCTCAGCACCGCTCATAGCAATGTACATCCAGCTGATGGGAAGCACACCAGCAGAGCCAAAGAACGCCTGCGCAATCGGAAGTGCCGCGCCGCTAGGCAACTTGCCTTCGGCATCCGCAGTCGCGGCATCGCCGGGAAGGTACTTCGCCAGATGCTCACGAGCAGCGAGAGGCCCAACACCGGGACCGCCACCGCCGTGTGGGATGGAGAAGGTCTTGTGCAGGTTCAGATGGGAAATATCGCCGCCGAACTTACCCGGCTGTGCGAAGCCCATCTGCGCGTTCAGGTTTGCACCATCCAGGTAAACCTGACCGCCCGCGGCATGCACAAGCTCGCAAACCTCAGATACCTGAGGCTCAAACACGCCGTGCGTCGAGGGATAAGTAATCATGATGCCAGCGATCTTATCGCCGTACTTCTCGATCTTCGCCTTCAGATCATCAACATCAATCGAGCCGTCGGATGCGGTCGCCACACCCGCAACCTTGAGCCCAGCAAGCGCTGCGGACGCGGCATTCGTGCCGTGCGCCGAAAGCGGAATAAGCACGGTATCACGCTCGTGATCGCCGTTAGCCTCGTGGTAGGCACGAATAGCACGCAGACCACCGTACTCACCGGTTGCACCGGAGTTCGGCTGCAAAGACACGACATCGTATCCGGTGATAGCGACCAGCCAGTCGGAAAGTTCCTTGATGAGCTTATGCCAGCCCTGAGCCTGATCGGCGGGTGCAAGCGGGTGAATATTCGCAAATTCGGGCCAGGAAATCGGTTCCATTTCCGCAGCCGCGTTGAGTTTCATAGTGCACGAGCCCAGAGGAATCATCGTGCGGTCCAGAGCCAAATCCTTATCAGAGAGGTGGCGCAGGTAACGCATCATCTCGGTCTCGGAACGGTACCTATGGAAGACGGGATGCTGCATATACTCATCGGTACGGAGCAGATTTGCTGGAATACTGAACTTGGCATCTGCCTCGGAGGGAAGTTCTGCGCCAAATGCCTTTACCAGACGCTCCAAAACCCGGTCATCATGAGATTCACCGACCGAAATACCCACGCGGTTCTCGTTGATACGGCGAATGTTAATACCAGCCTCAAGCGCCTTGGCAACGAGCTCATCTGCGCGAGCCGGTGCATCAATCACCACGGTGTCAAAGAAATGCTCATAGGCAATACCGTATCCGGCGCTTTCCAGGGCTGTCGCTACACGAGCCGCGTTAGTATGCAGACGTTCGGCAATAGCGCGCAGCCCCTCGGGACCGTGATACACAGCGTAAGCACCAGCCACAATCGCCAGCAAAGCCTGAGCGGTACAGATATTACTGGTAGCCTTCTCGCGACGGATGTGCTGTTCGCGGGTCTGCAGAGACAAACGGTACGAAGGCTTACCGGCGGAATCCTGCGACACACCGACCAGACGGCCCGGCATAGTGCGTTCCATACCCTTATGCACGGCCATGTAGGCGGCATGCGGACCACCAAAGAAGAAGGGCAAACCGAAACGCTGGGTATTGCCCACGGCAATATCGGCACCGAGTTCCCCCGGAGACTTCAGCAGGGTGAGCGCCAGAAGATCGGCATCCACGGTCACTAGGGCGTTACGTTCCTTAGCCGCCTTCACCAGCGGTTCAATGTCACGAATTTCCCCGTCGGATGCGGGGTATGCAAGCACCACACCGTACAGATCGCCCTCGGGCAGCCCCTCCGAGAAATCGGTGACCACGAACGGAATGTCAAGAAGTTCGGCACGACCGCGTACCACAGCAAGAACCTGCGGCAGGCACCGAGAATCAATCGCGAAGAAACCATTCTTAACCTTACGGTTGGCGCGGTGCATCATCACAACCGCCTCCGCAACCGCGCTTGCCTCATCGAGTAGGGAAGCATTCGCAATATCCAGGCCGGTGAGTTCCATAACCACGTTCTGGAAATTCAGCAGAGCTTCCAGACGACCCTGTGAAATTTCAGCCTGGTAGGGGGTATACGAGGTGTAAAATCCGGGGTTTTCAAGAATGTTGCGGCGCAGAACGGCGGGGGTTACGGCATCGTAATAGCCTTCGCCAATCATCTGCGTATAAACTTTGTTCTCGGCGGCATACTCGGCGATCTTGGCGAGTGCATCCTGCTCTGTCAACGGATCGGGAAGATCAAGCTCGCCGTGAAGGCGAATCTGAGGCGGGACAGCGTCGTCCATCAGAGCTCCCAGGGAATCGTATCCCAGGGCTTTGAGCATCTGCTCAGCGTCTGCGGAACGGGGGCCGAGATGACGGTCAATGAAAGACATAATATCTATCTCCTAATCGGCGCAAACCGTTAGCGGTTCACAACAGTGCTGTTGTGTATATACAGTACTAATTTTCCCATATTGTGGGCTCAAACTTCTAGCTACATATGCCCTGTGACACGCATGTTATAAGGGTTTATCGGCATACATGCGATCACCTGTTACGGCACGGCGAATGATTTCTTACCGCCACATACCAGGAGCGTCATCCCCCCCCCC
>NZ_KV795741.1:2006-53751 GCF_001809115.1 Rothia sp. HMSC071F11 | reverse complement strand
CCCCCCCCCCACTCTGGCGGCAGCCGTCACAGACAAGAGCATCTGCCCGTTAAAGTAGCTGTTTGCGGCAGCGTCATAGGCTGCACCCATTACCAGCGGCGGGAAGAACCCGCCCAGACCACCGGCGGCAGCCAAAACCTGCATCGCAATCAATAAATTAGAGGTATCTACATTCAGAGCCATCTGTTCCAAAATTATGACCCCCACCCCATAATTTGGTTTTAGGGTACGAAACTCACGTAAAAAGCTCTGACCGCTCCCCCAGAGTAGGGAACGGCCAGAGCCATGGAAACAAGCAATTGAGTGAAAAACTCAGCTACTACTTCGCTGCGGCATCAGCCTTATGATGTTCCGGCTTACCGCCATGCTTGACCAAAAATGCCGGGGCAAAGGCCACAGCTGCAGTTACAGCCAACAGAGTTAGACCGATAAAGTAGTTACGATGTGCGGCATCGTAGGTTGCACCCATCACCAGCGGCGGGAAGAAGCCGCCAAGAGCGCCGGCAGCAGCGATCACGCCGGAGACCGCACCCACGTTCTTCGGGTCAGCCGCGCGGCCAACCCAACCGAAGACCGAGCCGGAACCCAAGCCCAGCAGAGCTGCCATCGCCAAGAAGATAGGACCATAAACATGCTCAGCATCCGGTTGGAATGCGGTAACCAGAGCCAAAGCCGATACGCCACCCAGTGCAATGAAGGTAATGATCTTCGGACCAAACTTATCAGCCAAGATACCGCCGAAGGGACGAGCGATCACGGCAGCCGCCGCGAAGCCTGCGGCACGAGCACCAGCGGCTTCAGCGTTGAAATCGTAGATATTGTTCAGGTAGGTCGGCAGGTAATTCGAGAATGCCACGAAGCCACCGAATACTACCGAGTACAGGAAGCACAGCTGCCAGGTTGACTTCACCTTGAACGCCCGAATGATCTTCGGCATCAGCGGGGTAACCTCGCGGTTAGCGGTAGCCGGTGAATCGCGCAGGAACAAGAATGAGATGGTGGCGGTTACCGCGCACAGAGCCGCAATGATGTAGTGGGTATTCATGTAACCCACGAGGTTCATCAGGCGCGGAGTAAAGAATGCCGACAGAGCGGTACCGACCATACCAGCACCGAAAACACCGGTTGCAAAGCCCTTACGAGCGGGCGGGTACCAAGCAGAGCTGAAGGGAATACCCACCGCGAACACGGTACCGGCGATGCCCAGCAGGAACGAGAATACCAACATCAGGGGGAACGACTTCATCGAGCCGGCAACACCGACCAGGAGCACCAGCGGAGTGCTGACGGCAAGCACCAGACTCATCATGATGCGCCCACCGTACTTATCGGTTAGACCACCAACCGGAATACGCCCAATCGCACCAATAAAGATAGGCATAGCAACCAGCAAACTCGTGGTTCCCGGGTTCAAATGCATCTGATCCGGCTTGGCGTAGTACTTCGCAAGCGGACCGACAATCGTCCACGCCCAGAACCCAACGGTCGAGGCGAAGGTAACCAGCAGCAGGTTAAAAAGCTGCCCCTTTTTTAGGTCGTAACTCTCAGCAGTGGGAGCACTCATGATTCCTCTTTGTGTTATGTGTTGTGTGTATATTGTTAGCGATTGACGCGCTCACGTGGGAGCGCCTCTTGCGGGTTGTCCCAACCACGACGTGCGCCCACGCGCTCATTGCCGCGAGAACGGTAGATGGTGTAGGGACGGAACAGGTAGTGCAGCGGCACAGTCAGTGCATGCACCAAACGAGTGAAAGGCCAGATAATGAACAGCACCATAGCCACAATGATGTGAATCTTGAAGGCAACAGGCACATTCACCATCAACGCTACCTCCGGGTGGAAGTAGAAGATAGAACGGAACCACACCGCAATGGAGGTGCGGTAGTTGAACTCCACCTCATGCCCGTTAACCGGGGGCAGACCGCCCGAGGGGTCAAAAGCAGAAATCAAAGTTGCGGCGGTACCCGCCAGAATGACGGCGACCAGCACAAAGTACATAAACTTATCGTTCATCGTCGTTGCAGAGAAAACCTGTGCGTTACGACGACGACGCCACAGAAGCAGGAACAAACCAAGAATAGTTGCTGCAGCGGCTGCGGAACCGCCCAACAAAGCGACAATGTGATAAGTGTGGTCGTCCACCACGAGGTCTGTGAGCATCTTAGGCACCACTAGGCCGCCCACGTGTCCCATAAACACAGCGGCTAGACCATAGTGGAATAGAGGCGATCCCAGACGCAGCATCTTGGATTCATAAATCTGTGATGATCGAGTGGTCCAGCTAAACTGATCGGTACGGTAACGCCAAATAGTGCCGCCGATCAGAACAAGAATAGTGACATAGGGAAGCACGCCCCACAGGAGGGTGTCTACAATCCCCGGCTCGCCGACAGGCACCGCATGTGCTGCGTGCTCGGATGCGAGTGCGTACACGATGTACTCCTAATTTGAGGGGTCTAAATATTATTAGGGTTAACTTGGGTCAGCCGCGGATCGGCATACCCGCTCAGACCAACGGTCTCAACGGGCGGGCCATAACCCGCCATCTGCTGCACCTGTTCCTGAGTCTCGGGAGAGACACCGGGGAGGGTATTGCAGATACTCTGTAATAACCCGTAGTGTGGGAGGTCTCCGTCCCGAAGCGCTAAACGAAGCAGCTCTAATGAGGGACGGTATGCTTGAAGCGCTGCGCGACCCTGGCGACGATCCACCAGCGCCGCAAACTCCAAGACGAGAGGTAAATAGTCGGGAAGTTCCCCGTTAAGGCGGGTGAGCATCCCCGAATCGCGATACATTTTCTTAAATCGAAGAAGGGTTTCGCCGCGACGGCGAGTATCGCCATCCGTCCAGTAAGAGAGGTGCAGAGCGTGCCTGCGGGAGAGGTCGTATTCCTGCACGTAGTCGCTCTGAACTTCTTCAAGCTCGCGAGCCGTGAGCCAATCCGCAACGGTTTGCACGGCCTGCGCGAAATCGGGATCCTCAGTTGCTTGCGCCAAGCGCGTAAACTCCGGCAGAAGATCAAGAGTTTCTTCCGTCGGGTAGCTCAACAGCATGCCGCTGACCTGGTAAATCACCGAGTCGCGGTCTTCACCTGCACCATAGTCACGATCAAACGGATCAATGTCGTCGTGCGCGGCTTGCGCCGATTCCGGGGTGTTCCCGGAATCGGCTTTGCCCATAAGCTTGGAAAAGAATCCAGCCACTACTTACTTCTTTCCGGTGGTATTCGGGAACAGACCATCCGGACGCGAGTTCCCATCCCAGCTAAAGAGGCTCACCTTGTTAGAGCTCTCATATACGCCAGTTGAGACGGGGGTCGGGCGACCTTCCATGTCGTTGAATGCGTCACCGTACATGCCGGGACCACCATCAACGCTTAGCGAGCATCCCATCTCTTCGAGGTTGTGCGCATCTTCCATATGAGCCGGAGGAATCACATAACGCTCGTTATACTTAGCAATCGCCATCAGACGGTACATTTCGTACATCTGCGCACCGGTCATACCCACCGAGTTTGCGATCTCTTCATTGCCTTCGCCGCCCAAATTAATGTCACGCATATAGGCGCGCATTGCGGCTAGGCGCTTGAGCACGAAGGTCACGACCTCGGTATCGCCAGCGGTAAACAGCTCAGCAAGGTATTCAACGGGGATGCGCAGCGCCTCGATCGCGCCGAACAGGTTCTGGCTGTTCTCAGCATCGTGTCCCTGGTCCTTGAGCAGATCCACAATCGGCGACAGCGGCGGAACGTACCAGACCATCGGCATGGTGCGGTATTCGGGGTGCAGCGGAAGTGCAACCTTCCATTCCTTTGCCAGCTTGTACACGGGCGACTTCTGGGCTGCGGTAATCCATGCCTCGGGAATATCGTTCTCGCGTGCCAAACGAATAATCTCGGGGTCCGAAGGATCGAGCATGAGCGAAAGCTGCGACTCGTACAGGTCTTTCTCATCGGCAACGGATGCTGCCTCAGTCACACGGTCTGCATCGTAGAGGAAGATACCGATGTAGCGCATACGACCCACGCAGGTCTCGGCACACACAGTCGGAATGCCGGCCTCGATACGGGGGTAGCAGAACGTACATTTCTCTGCCTTACCCGTCTTGTGGTTGAAGTACACCTTCTTGTAGGGGCAGCCGGTGATGCACTGACGCCAGCCACGGCAGCGATCCTGATCGACCAGCACGATGCCGTCCTCGGCTCGCTTGTAGATAGCGCCGGAGGGGCATGCCGCCATACAGGACGGGTTCAGGCAGTGCTCACAAATACGCGGCAGGTAGAACATGAAGGTCTGCTCGAACTCGAATTTAATCTTGTCCTCAGCCTTCTTGCGCACCTTCTCCACAAGGGGGTCGAGGTGACCGTGCTCGGGGGCGCCGCCCAGGTTATCGTCCCAGTTCAGGCCCCATTGAATCTTGGTCTCCTGACCGGTAATCATCGATACCGGCTTAGCCGCAGGGAAGTCATCGCCTAGAGGTGCGGTGGTGAGATTCTGGTAGTCGTAAGTCCAGGGCTCATAGTAGTCGCTGAGCTCGGGCTGAATCGGCGAGGCGAAAATGGAGAAGAGCTTCTGGAAGCGGTTACCGCTCTTGAGCTCCAGACGACCGCGCTTGTTCAGCACCCAGCCGCCCTTCCACTTTTCTTGGTCCTCGTAGCGGCGCGGGTAGCCCTGACCGGGGCGGGTCTCAACGTTGTTGAACCACACATACTCGGTACCGGAACGGTTTGTCCATGCCTGTTTACAGGTCACGGAGCAGGTGTGGCAGCCAATGCACTTATCAAGCGCCATCACCATTGCAACTTGTGCCATAACACGCATTAGAATGTAACCTCCTGCGACTTGCGACGGCGAATGTACGAGACAATGTCACGCTGGTTGCCGGTCGGTCCGAGATAGTTGAAGGCGAATGCCTGGTGTGCGTAGCCGCCAATCATATGGGTCGGCTTGAGTAGGATGCGGGTCATCGAGTTGTGAATACCGCCGCGTTTGCCGGTGGTTTCGGTCTTCGGCGTCATCATACGCTCCTGAGCGTGGTGCACGTAGCACACGCCCTCAGGCATACGGTGCGAGACAACCGCACGACCCACGAACACACCATTGGTATTCACACATTCGATCCATTCGCCGTCCTTGACGCCGATCTTCTCGGCATCCTGGGGGCTCATCCAGGCAGTCTGACCACCGCGGAAGAGGGTCAGCATATGCTGGTTGTCGAAGTACTGGGAGTGAATAGCCCACTTGTTGTGCGGGGTTAGGTAACGCACTGCAACCGAAACGCCGTCGGTAGTACCGATTTCGGGTTCCTTGAAGAGCCCGGTCATATCCAGCGGGGGACGGTAAATCGGCAGCGCCTCGCCCATTTCGTGCATCCAGTCGTGATCCAAGAAGAAGTGCATACGACCGGTTAGGGTATGGAACGGCTTCTTCTTTTCAATGTTCACGGTGAACGGCGCGTAACGGCGGCCGCCGGTTTCCGAACCGGACCATTCGGGAGAGGTCATCACGGGCTGCGGGGCTGCCTGGGTCATGGGGAAGGTAATCTTACGTTCCTCGTTACCCTCGGCAAGATCTATCAGGTGCAGACCGGTCTGCTTCTCAAGTTCTTTGAAGCCCTTAAGGGCCACCTCACCGTTGGAAGTACCAGAGATGCGCAGAATCGACTCGGCGAGCTTGGTGTCGGTATCCAGTGCAGGACGGCCCGCGCCCTTACCGGAGTCCATCACACCAAATTCCTTCGCCATCTGAGCGACTTCGTCCTTCAGATCGTACGTCACGTATTTGGTGGTGGCACCAACCTTGTCGAAGAGCGGGCCTACAGAGGTGTACATATCGTACACCGCGCTGTAGTCGCGTTCGACGGTCATGAAGTTCGGCATGTTCTTACCGGGAACACCTGACATGCCGGGAGTGCTCTTCCAGTCGGGTGCATGACCGCCGGGCTGCTTGATCTGACCGGGGGTATCGTGCAGGAGCGGAACCGAAACAATATCCTTGCGGGTGCCCAGGTGTTTCTTGGCCTGGCGTGTGAACTCGTATGAGAGAGCTTTGAAGGTATCGTGATCGGTTCGTGCTTCCCACGGCGGGTCGATAGCAGGCGAGAACGCGTGCAGGAAGGGGTGCATATCGGTCGAGGAAATATCGTGCTTCTCGTACCAGGTAGCGGTGGGGAGCACAACATCCGAAAGCAGGGTCGTGGTGGTCATACGGAAGTCCGAGGTGACCAGCAGATCGAGCTTGCCTTGCGGTGCTTCCTGGTACCAGGTGACCTCACGCGGAATGGATTCCTCATGATCGGCGCCCTGCACGTTGTCCATGCTGCCGACAAGGTGCTTGAGGAAGTAGCTCTCACCCTTAGCGGAGGAGCCAAAGAGGTTCGAGCGCCACAGCATCAGGGTACGCGGCCAGTTCACGGGGTTATCGACGTCTTCGACAGAGAATTCAAGGTCGCCGGAGTTCAGGCGCTGTGCCACATAATCGGCATTATCCTTAGCTTCTCCGCGTGCTACCGCCGCCTCTGCCTTATCGGCGAGGTCGAGCGAGTTCTCGGGGAACTGCGGGTAGAACGGCATCCAGCCCATACGGGTGGACCGCGCGACAACATCCGCAGTGTGTACGCCTTTGAGCTCGCCGGTACCCAGCGGGGACTGCAGGTAATCGGTGGAGTAACCGTCCTGGCGGAACTGGTCGGTATGCATGTACCAGAAACCGGTGCCGATCATATGACGCGGCGGGCGGCTCCAGTCCAAAGCGTTTGCCATATTGGTCAAACCGGTGAGCGGACGTGCCTTCTCCTGACCCACATAGTGAGCCCAGCCGCCGCCGTTGCGGCCCTGGCAGCCGGTCAGGTTCAGCAGAGCCAAGATAGCGCGGTAGGTTGTATCCGCGTGGTACCACTGGCAAATACCGGCACCGAAGATAATCATAGAACGACCGTGAGAGTCAATAGCGTTCTGCGCAAATTCGCGCGCCACGCGAATAACAGCCTCCGGCGGAACCGAAGTAATCTGCTCCTGCCATGCCGGGGTGTTCTGAATCGACCAGTCTTCGTAATCCTTGGCCCAGTCGCCGGGCAGTCCGGGGCGACCGATACCGTAGGTAGCAAGCATCAAGTCGAAGACGGTGGTAACTTCCTGACCCTCAACGTAGGTGACGGGCACGCCGCGGGTCATGATGTCGCCGTGACCCTTGGGGTTATCGAAGGTCGGCATCTTAATCTCGACAGCGGCGGACTCGCCCTGCGGCAGATCGCGAATCGAGAGAATGGGTTTGCGCCCGTCCAATTCAAGGTTCCATTTACCCTGATCGGATTCGGAGTAGCGGTGACCCATCGTACCGTTGGGAACAAAGACCTCGCCGGTTTCGCGATCCATCATGGCGGTCTTGAAATCGGCGTTTTCCTGGTGCTGCTCCCCCGCCAGGGATGCGGCGGTCAGGAACTTCGAGGGAACCTTCGTGCCGTCTTCACGAGTTTCGAGGGTAACCAAGAAGGGCAGGTCGGTGTAGGTCAGGGCAAAGTCCTCGAAGAACTCCACGCGCTGATCCACGTAATTTTCCTTGAGAATCACGTGCCCCATAGCCATTGCGAGCGCAGCGTCGGTACCTGCCTGTGCGGGCAACCATTCGTCGGCGAATTTGGTGTTGTCGGCATAGTCAGGGCTGACCGAGACAACCTTGGTGCCGCGGTAGCGCACCTCGGCAACCCAGTGGGCATCCGGGGTACGGGTCACGGGAATGTTCGAACCCCACATGATCAGATAGGAAGCATCCCACCAGTCACCGGATTCAGGCACGTCGGTCTGATCGCCAAAGACCTGCGGGGAGGCCACGGGAAGGTCGGCGTACCAGTCGTAGAAGCTGGTCATCACACCGCCGATGAGCTGGATAAAGCGCACACCGGCACTGAAGGAGACCATCGACATTGCGGGAATCGGGGTGAAGCCGGTGCAGCGGTCGGGTCCGTAGTACTTAATGGTGTGCACGTGGGCGGCGGCTACGATTTCGAGCGCTTCCGCCCAGGTGGAGCGCACCAATCCGCCTTTACCGCGCGCGCTGATGTAGCGGTTGCGTTTGACGGGGTCGGAGACGATGGAGTGGAATGCTTCAACCGGGTCGCTGTGCAGGGCTTTTGCTTCGCGGTACATTTCGAGGAGCAGACCGCGTACATAAGGGTATTTCACGCGGGTCGGCGAGTAGGTATACCACGAGAATGCAGCGCCACGGGGGCATCCGCGCGGTTCGTATTCGGGGCGGTCGGGACCGACTGTGGGATAGTCGGTCTGCTGTGCTTCCCAGGTGATAATGCCGTCTTTGACATACACCTTCCATGAGCAGGAGCCGGTACAGTTCACACCGTGGGTTGAGCGAACTTCTTTATCATGGCTCCAGCGGTCGCGGTAGAAGGTATCGCCTTTGCGACCGCCTTCACGGAAAACCGCACGACCGTCATCAGTCTCGTCCCAGCGAGAGAAGAACTTACCGAATTTGATCAGCTGATCGGTAAGGGGTCCATCCGGACCTTTGGTCTGTGATGCTTGTTCCATACAGCCAATATATCGCAAAAATTGGTATGCCAAATACGATATAAAAATATTCTCTAATCCAGGAAATTCATAGGGTTATTCAGACTGTAAGCCATCCGGAAATTCCACCTACTAAAACACGCACGGGAGTATCTGTAGCGGCAGCAATATCCCGTGCTGCCTCCAACGCCCGTGTATATCCCGTGCAGTAGACCACAAGATATTTCGATGCGGGGTCAATTTTTTCGCGGATTTTCGCGGCAAGACTGCCTTCGCGGTC
Source organism: Rothia sp. HMSC071F11 (assembly GCF_001809115.1). Lineage (NCBI taxonomy): Bacteria > Bacillati > Actinomycetota > Actinomycetes > Micrococcales > Micrococcaceae > Rothia > Rothia sp. HMSC071F11. The sequence goes on along the minus strand of NZ_KV795741.1, from coordinate 44,950 downwards.
AGCATCCAAAATTTCTGTCAGCGGCAGATTAATCGCCCCCTCGATCGCAAAAGAAGAAAACTCGATAGCTTCACGAACATCTATAAGGGTCATTTTTTCGTGCTGTAAAAGCTGCCGGACTTGAACAGGGGTTATGTCTTCTAACTTTTGCGTGTGATGGTTACCCGTCAATTTTCCTGAATTATGACGAAATATTAAGCGATTTTTAGTGTCTTGGCTCTCTTGAGGGTGAGTTTCTGCCGATTTCTTAGGTTTTGCTTGCATCGAAGCTAAGAGAGGTATATATTCCCATTTTCCTGTTAACGCGGAGTATAGCCCAACCTCACCTAGCAGCGGCTTTCCGGAACCCGTGATGACCTTAATAGCCTCCATTGCCATCGCCGAGCCCACGATCCCGGCGAGCGCCCCAATAATCCCGGCGGTACTGCACGAAGGAACGCTTCCCGGTGCGGGGGACTGCGGGTAGAGGTCTTCGTAGACCGGACCGCGGCCCGCCCAGAATACGCTCAGCTGTGCGTCAAACCCTAGAATTGCCGCCCAAATATGCGGGATACCCAACTGTTGTGCCGCAGCCGAAACCGCGTAGCGGGCCTCAAAGTTATCGCTGCCGTCAAGCACCGCATCCGTGCCAGTGAGGAGAGTCGAAGCATTACTGTCGGTGAGACGTTCGCGGATAACGGTCACCGTGATGAAAGGGTTGAGCGCGCGCATCGATTCGGCAGCCGACTCTGCCTTCGAGTTTCCCTCCCGTGCGTAGCTGTGAATTACCTGCCGGTGCAGGTTTGAGATCTCAATGGAATCATCGTCGATAATGATAATCTCGCCTACCCCGGCTCCCGCAAGATAGAGCAAGGCGGGGGCACCAAGCCCGCCGGCACCGAGCACCGCAACCCGCGCCGCCTTCAGCTTCAGCTGCCCCGCCATGCCGATCTCGGGCAGAATCAGCTGGCGCGCATAGAAGGCACGTTCGGCCGCGCTCAGCTGAGTTACGGGATCCGGCGCGGTCTCGGGGTCTGGGATAAAGCTCATCCTGATGGTATCTTTCGCGGGAATACGTGTTGAGTCTCTAGGTGTCTATGCCCACCCATTCGGTGCTGCCGTCCGTCAGCTCCTGTTCTTTCCAAATGGGAACCTGGGCTTTCACACGGTCAGCCACCGCCTCGCAGGCCTCGAAGGCCCGTCCACGATGTGCTGCAGCGGCAAGCACGGTCAGCGCGGACTCTCCTATAGCGATAGGACCGACGCGGTGAACTGCCCACAGACGAACCCCCTCCAGCTCATCCGCTACAGACTGCACAACACGCGCGATATATTCTTTTGCCTGCGGATGCGCACTATAGGAAAGCCCGCGCACCGCACTGCCGTGATCATGGTTGCGTACAATGCCGTCGAATACAACAAGGGCGCCCATGGCCTCTGTCATGACCTGAGCCTTCGCGGCGTTGGCAAGCGGCTCTAGGGCTTCCTCGGTAATATCGGTGAACATGACAACCGAACCGGTGGGCTCAGCACCGTGCGCCCCGCTGTGGTCGAGCCCCTGCGGCTTAGTGGTCATGGTAGTCCTCCATCTGGCGGCAAATATGTTCCACGAGTGGGTCTAGGGTTTTCACTCCATCTTTAACGCCGCCGCGCGACCCGGGCAGAGTCATCACGAAGGTTTTATCGATCACGCCCGCAACCCCACGTGAGAGCACTGCGGAAGATACGTTCTGCAGGCCGTTCGCCCAGAAAGCGTGCATAATTCCGGGGATTTCCTTATCCAGATGCGGGCGTACCGCCTCTACGGTCTGATCGTCCGTGTTCAGCCCGGTACCGCCGCTGGTGAGAATAAATGTGGGCAGGTTATTATTCTTCTTCCCATCGGCAATGAGGGAGTTGAAGTAGTCGATAATCTGCCGGTCTTCGACCACGACGGCATCCGGGGTCTTGAACCCGCGCGAACGCAGCCATTCAACCGCGATAGGCCCCGATTTATCCTCATAGATACCGCGGGCGGCGCGAGTAGACGCCACGATAACAAGCCCGGTCAGATTCTCGGGAAGCTGGATTTCTTCTGCACTCACGATGTGCTCCCTCTCATGCTGTTGTTCATAGGTTTTCCTTCTGGGGCTTCACAAAATAGCAAAGTGCGAAACGCTAAACAGCCCAGTCACCGGATTTTCCGCCAGATTTCTCTAGTACCCGAATATTGCTGATCACGGCGTATTTATCGACCGCCTTAATCATGTCGAAAATCGTCAGCGCTGCGGTCGAGACCGCGGTCAGCGCCTCCATCTCAACCCCGGTAACGCCCCGGGTTTTCACCGACGCCACAATGCGTACAAAGTCCTCGCCACGCTCAAAATCCAGAGTAATTTTACCCAGCGGCAGCGGGTGGCACAGCGGAATAATATCCGGGGTGCGTTTAGCACCCATAATACCCGCTACACGCGCAACCGGCAGGGCATCGCCCTTAGGCAGATCGGCATCAAAAATCTTGGCGATCACATCGGCGCGAGTGTGCACGGTTCCCTCAGCGAGCGCCGTGCGTGTGGTAATGTCTTTCAAAGTCACATCAACCATATGGGCAGACCCGTCGGCGCGCACATGAGTCAAGTCTTGGGCTGGCTGTGCCGCATCGGGGTGAAGATTCTTCTCAGTCACGATATGTCCTTAAGATCTGTGTTGGGGTGAGGGTTCAGCCACGTTCAGTTATCCGTAAGCCGGATGCGGTGGTACCGCACCGCTTCTCCCCCAGTGTACGTGGTGCCCGGTGCCAGCTCGATGAGAACATCGGCGGTCGCAGCGTGATGAAGCAGATGCGATCCGGGCAAAACATCGGGGTATAGCTCCACCCGATAGGTTCCCGGTTCGGATTCAACCATCGCCAGGTTACCGCGCAAAAATTGGCGTTTATTGGCCGGTGCCGTCAGCGGTTTATCAATGACGAGCACGCCGCGCGGGGCATTTTCGAGAGTCGCCATGCGCGAGGCCACCTCGTGCGGGGTGCCGTAAGGTCCGCCCGCACGCAGGTAGGGGCGAAGCATCAGCACATAGGAAATAAGGGTACTGACGGGGTTGCCAGGGAAAGAAATCATGGGCAGGCGATGCCCGTTGAAATCCAGCACGTTCACGCCCTGCGGTCCGCCGGGCTGCTGGCTCACATGTCCGAACCAACTAAGCGGAATTGGCAGTCCCAAAGACGGTGCCATAGCGATGGCATTGCGCACTACCTCGTATTTGCCGTGGCTGATCCCGCCGGAGGTGATAATAATATCCGGTGCGAAAGTCTCATATTCTTCCCGCAAGTGCTCGATCAGAAGCTCCGGATCGTCTCCGATCGAGATGCGCCGCACCACGGCGCCGTCCTCGACCAACATTGAGGTGAGCATGGGACCGTTAGCATCATAAATCTGGCCATAGGCGAGCTCTGTAGCCGTATCGTCGCCGTCTTCGGTGAGGGTGGGGCGAATCTCGTCGCCGCCGGTGCACACCAGTACACGCGGTCCGCAGGCAACCGTCACGCGGGTATACCCCTGCGCGGCGAGTGTACCCAGCAGTGCGGGGGTCACGCGCTCGCCAGAGCGCGCCATGATTTGCCCAGCTACCACGTCTTCGCCACGTCGACGTATAAACTGCCCTTTGGGCGCCTGAGGGAGCCTAATTTTTTCGCTGGGACGCCCGAAGGATTCGGGTAAGTCGGGATATTCAATGCGCTCAGAATGCTCAACCGGAACCACCGCCACATATCCCTTAGGAATGGGGGCACCGGTCATAATCGGGTAGGTTAAATCGTCGGATGCGCGCGAACGCTGCAGCGGCCGCCCCGCCGGAATTTCACGCCCCACCGTAAAGATGCGGTTCTCACGGCTGGCGCCCTCGGCGGTTAGGGCGTAACCATCCATCTGGGAGTTATCGAAGCTCGGTACATCGAGCCTGGCCAGCACATCCTGTGCAAGGATGCGGTCGGTAGCACGCGCCAGCGGCAGGTTTTCGGCGCGACCGATAAAAGTATCACGCAGTAAAAGCGCCAGATAGGCGCGATACTCTTCGGTGGTGGGGGTGCCATCGAACTGGGGCTTGTGCATCTGTACTCCCAAATGGTGATGAATTATCTACTAGCTATTGTAAGAGGCTTTGGCACGCAGTTTCTTCACCACGGAAAATAGGCCAAGCAGCCCAAAGATGCACACGTACAGGCTTATGAGCATGAGGGCGTTACCCAATGCGGAGCTCATGCTTCCGCCGGCAATCGCCAATTCGATACCGAGCGGAATAGTTTCAGTTTTGCCCTGCACATTACCCGCGAAGGTGACGGTGGCGCCGAATTCGCCGAGCGCACGTGCGAAGGAAAGCAGGAAAGCGGTGGCAATTCCCGGTGCTGCTAAGGGAAGGAGCACCCTATAGGTGATTTCGGAGGATTTTGCCCCTTCCACCCGAGCTATCTGCTCATATTCTTCAGGAATAGCCTGCAGGGTTGTTACGGCGGTCGCCACGAAGAAAGGCAGAGCCACGAAAGTTTGGGCAAGAATAACCGCGGTGGGTGTAAAAGGAATTATGATGCCCAAGTGGTACAGATGTTCACCGATCATGCCCTTACGTCCCCAGAAGAAGAGCAGTCCCAAACCCGAAACCACCGGGGAGAGGATCACGGGCGTATAAATAATCGCGTACAGTACTCCCCCAAATTTTTTCAGGCGAGAGCGGCTGAGAACTTTAGAGAGCACCAGCGCTAGGGGGGCGCCTAAAAGCCCGCAAATCAGCGTCGAAATACTGGCAGTGGTGAGCGAGAGACGCGCGGCGTCGAGAACTTCTTTGTCGATAATGTCGTGCAGGCGCATCCAGGGGATGTTGTACAGCAAACCCACAAGCGGGCCCAGAATAAGCAGGAAACCCAGGAGCGCGGGAACGGCAAAATAACGGGGAACGGCAGTGAAAGCGGTATGTTTTTTCACGGGTACGTCTTTCGGAATCTGCGGCGACACAGCCACCTCCTGCAAGGAATCTCGCAAGGTTCTTTCAGGAGGCGACCGTTACGTGACAGCTGTTATGCGCTGAAGATTCTAGTTTGTCTGAGGAGACTCGAAGTCGTACTTCGCCAGAATCTTCTGGGCTTCATCCGAAGAGAGCCATTCGTTAAACTTCTTCGCAGCATCTGAGGAAGAACCCTTGGTGGTCAGTGCTGCGGGGTACTCGTTCCTGGGAACATCCGGCAGGTCTACCGAACCCAGGTTTTTGCCGTCTTTCTTAGCGGCGGCAAGGTCGGTCGTATAGATGAAGCCAGCATCCGCATTACCGGTAGTGACCTTGGTGGTCACCTCGCTCACGTTGCCTTCGGTGGTCGCGTTCTTAAGCTCAATATGATGCTTCTTGAGCTCTTCATCTGCCAGGGTACCGCAGGGTACGTTCACCTTGCATACGGCGACAACGCCTTCGCTGTTCTTCAAGTCGTCCAGCGAATTGATCTTGCCGGGGTTACCCTCGGCGGTGACCAGCACCAACTTGTTGGTGGCGATAACCTCGCGCTTGGCGTCCTTGAATTCGTCGAGTTTAGCCGCCTTATCCATATTCTGGGTGTCGGCGGTAATCAGGAGATCCGGGCTTGCGCCCTGCTCGATTTTCTGCACCAGCTTGGAGGAACCTTCGAAGGAGTAGGTGATCTCAACGCCGGGGTTTTCCTTCTCGAATGCTTCCTTCAGCTCAGTACCCGCATTGCGCAAGGAAGCAGCCGCATAGACCTCAACCTTGCCAGACACGGATCCAGATGCTGCCGAAGAAGCAGAGGCAGACGCATCGGTGTTAGAGGAGTTGGAACCGCATCCGGTCATGGCGACAGAGGCAAAAAGTGCCGCGCTGGCACTGGCAACCTTCAACGAAGTTTTCATAGTGTATGTCTCTTTCCGGTGGTGTGATGACGCACAATAACGTGCATTCCCGCCGCGATAATAATGTGCCGTACGTTTGCGCTCGATGTAACTTAAGGTACGCACACTATCACCCATACCCGCAGACATGGAATAATCTAATTGTCACCTCTAATATACGAATTTTCTTTGAGGTCATTCCATGGCATACACCGCCGGTTCAGGCCGGACACAGCTTATTGCGGGCCCCGTGTTACGCACCTTAGCTTCTGAGCAGGATGCGAACACGGCTTTTGTTACGCCCGAAAATTCTGGTGACGCCCAAAAGCCCTTACATAAACCCGCACGCAAGACCCCATATATTACAAACCGCGGTCCGCTCTTAGATAGGTGGGGGCGCATCGCCACCGATTTGCGGATTTCACTGATTGATAAATGTAATCTTCGTTGCATTTATTGCATGCCTGCCGAAGGTTTGGAGTGGCTGCCTAAAAATAATCTGCTGACATCCGCTGAAATTGCACGCCTTGCCGACATCGCCATTCGTGAACTTGGAGTCGAAGAAATTCGTTTTACCGGCGGGGAGCCCTTGGTGCGCGCAGACCTCGTCGATATTATCGGGCGAATTCACCGCGAACACCCCACGATTCCGCTGGCGATCACCACCAACGGCATAGGACTTGAAAAACGTGCGCAGGCGCTCGCCGATGCCGGGTTGAGCCGTATTAACGTCTCGCTCGATACCATCTGCCCCGAAACCTTCGCCGAGTTGACCCGCCGCGATAAGCTGGGGTCGGTTCTTAAAGGTATTGACGGCGCGGCAGCAGCGGGTCTAAAACCCATCAAAATTAACGCTGTGCTCATGCCCGGTATCAACGACGCTCAGGCTCCCGAACTTCTGCAATGGGCGCTTGACGGCGGCTATCAGCTGCGGTTTATCGAGCAGATGCCGCTAGATGCCGATCACAAATGGACGCGTGAAGGAACGATTACGGCGGCACAGATTCGCACGATGCTCTCCGAACACTTCGTTCTGGGCACAGTCGCCGAAAAACGCGGCGATTCCCCCGCCCAGCTTTGGGAGGTCTACCCGCTGGGTACCGCCCTCGACAGTGCCGGGTTCCCGCGCGAAGATACCGCATCGCTTGGGCGCGTGGGTATTATCGCCTCGGTCACCGAATCATTCTGCGGGGCGTGCACCCGCACCCGTCTGACCGCCGACGGCAAAATCCGTTCCTGCCTCTTCTCAGATTCCGAAACCGACCTGCTCGACCTGCTGCGTTCGGGTGCCAGCGACCGCGATATCGCCTTGCGGTGGCGCGAAGGTATGTGGTTCAAACCGCGCGCTCACGGCAAAGAAGACGCTGATTTCGATATTGAAGAGTTCGCTCAAGCAAGCCGCTCCATGAGCGCTATCGGAGGTTAAAACGTGCAGATACATTTCTTCGCTGCCGCACGTGCCGCATCCGGCGTTGCCGAGACACAGGTGAGCCTTACAGACCTGGCCGAGCCGACCCTGCATGCGCTCGTCGAAAAACTGGGTGAGGCGTTTACCGGAAAAACTGCCTCCGGCATGACGCTCGCACAGGTTATGCACCAGTGCTCGTTCCTGATCGACGGCACCCGCTCCGAGCTCGATACTGTGCTCCCCGAAAATGCGCGCGTAGACGTTCTGCCGCCCTTTGCTGGCGGGTAAACTCAGGCTTACGGTGTCGTTCGCTTTTGACGGTTGCTTCATGTTTTCCGCCAGGATGCGCACCACGCTACCCTTGCTGCTATCATCCCGGAAGGTCTCACCTCTGTGCACACACCGCATGACCCATTACGTGCGCCGGATAACGGTACACGAACCCAGCATTCGGTGACCCGCGCCGCCCAGATTCCCGCGTTCTGCGCCATTATTGTGGCGGGCGGTAAATCTTCGCGTCTCAATCACACCCCGAAGGCCGGGCTTTCCAATGGTTCCCAGACCCTTTTGGAACGCGCGCTTGATGCCGCCGGGCAGGCACAGCTGCGCGTAGTCGTAGGCCCCGAAACCTTGCCGGTGCCATCGGATGCACTGCATACGCGCGAAGACCCTCCCTATTCCGGTCCTGCGGCGGCGCTTCATGCCGGACTCGAAAAACTCGCGGCAGCCTATGCGGCGCGCGAGAAGGCCCCTCCCGCGTGGTGCCTTATTTTGGGGGTAGATACCCCGCAGATAGCGCCCGCAGTGAAGAAACTTCTCGCGCACACAGTAGACGCACCGACCGAAACTCTGGGGTACTGGGGCGTAGCGGAGGGAGTCTTCCAACCGCTCGTTGGCATCTACCGGTTCGCACCCCTACGCGAAGTCTTTGCAGAGGGCAGCACAAACGCCTCCGTGCGCTCTTTTGTGAAGCGTCTTGCCCCGGTCGCCGTCGAGCTCGATCCCGCGCATACTGCCGACGTCGATACCTGGGAGCAGGCGCACGAACTCGGCTACAGCACCCCACGCTGGCTCGACTACTAATAACCATCAACTTCAGCAGAGGATTCCATGTCTCACCACCATCCACCCGCCGTTTCCTGGCATGAAGCACGCGAACTGCTTCACGCCGCCGCGAGCGCGCTCACCCCAACGCTGAGCACCGAGGCTCTCCCCCTGCAGGCGACCATCGGCAGGTATGTGGCGGAAGATCTGGCGGCGCGCATGCCTGTGCCGCACTATAGTTCTTCGGCGATGGACGGGTATGCGGTCGCCGGTGCACCGCCCTGGCGTCTCGTATCGCCGGATTACCCCGAGGATGCGCGCACAAACGTTCACCGTCTGGCGGTTCCGATTGCCGCTGGGGAGGCAACCCCGATTCTCACGGGTGGGCTTCTGCCCGAGGGGACCGAGGCGATTGTGCGTGAGGAGCATTCCCACCGGTACGAGGGTGCTGGTGCGCTCGGTTCGGGAATTCACTATCTTGACATGGCGGAGGGTTACACTGCCCCGAAGCCCGGAACAGATATCCGGTATGCGGGCGCGGAGCTTTCTCCCGGCGCGATTCTAAGCTCTCGCGGCGATCTTATTACGGCGCAGCGCGCGGCATTCTTGGGAGTCAATGGTTTTGACGAGCTTCCCGTGCTTAAGAACGTTCCGGTGCGGTGCGCTTTCACGGGGAACGAGGTTATTACCTTTGGTATGCCCTCTCCTGGTCAGGTTCGGGATGCGTTCGGAGGTTTTCTGGAAGTCTCTCTCGCCGCCGCCGGGTGCGAGGTGCGCCCTTCCGCACGGCTTGCGGATATTGCCGAAGAATTCCACACCTTTGTGACGACTTCGACCGCGCGCATCCTGATTTTTACGGGCGGGTCGAGCACGTCCGGGGTAGACATGGTACGGCAGACGCTTACCGATATTGGTGCCGAGTATATTTTCGAGTCGGTACGGGTGCGACCGGGGCATCCGGCGTTGGCGGCAAAGATTCCCGCGCCCACTGAGGGTATGAATGCGGGACAAGAGCGTTTGGTGCTGGGTCTTCCCGGTAACCCGTTAGCCGCGTATACGGCGTTATATTCGTATCTTCCCGTGATCCTGGCGGGGCTGCGCGGTCTGCCGATTCCGGCGCTTGATCGGGCCGAACTCGCTACAGATATTCCGCCTCTGCGCAAGCGTTCTCAGCATCGTCTCATGCCGGTGCGGGTTTCTGAAGGTAAGGCGTATCCTCTGGACGCTCTGGCCTCTCATATGCTTTCAGGACTGGCTCAGGCGACCCACTTCGCTCTCGTGGATGCGACCGGCCAGCGGGCAGGCACGCACGCGATTCTCGTACCTGTTTTCTAGCCCGCACATCGTTCTGCTGTACAGGCCAGGGTACCTAAGTACCCCGCCGTTCAGTAAAAACTTGCCGCATGAGGGAAGATATGCCGTACTCTGGGCACAGGTTCGCAAAGAGCTCTCGGTGCATCCGAGAGGCTGTATAGTGTTGGGAGATTATCTGACACGCGAAAGGACGCGCTATGGCACAGCCCAAACTCGGCGATGTTGCCGCCCGTGCTGGGGTTTCGCCCACGACGGTCTCGCGAGTGTTGAATAACCGCGGCTATTTAAGCCAGAAGACTCGTGACAAGGTTTTTGCGGCTATCCGCGAGCTAGGTTATCGCCCTAATGCCATTGCCCGTTCGCTTCAGGAACGGCGTTCGCATATTATCGGGCTTATTTTTCCGACCGTGGCGCATCCTTTTTATGGGGAAATGGTGTACCGTTTGGAGTCGCGTTTGGCGAACGCGGGCTACCGGGTGATTCTGTGCAATAGCGATGAGCAGCCAGAGCTTGAGCACCGTTATTTAGATATGCTTTTTGCCCACCAGGTGGACGGAATTATTACCGGCTCTCATTCGCAGGCCGTCGCGCAGCTTCCTCAAGTACAGGCGCCGCTGGTGGCTATCGATCGCCCCGAAACCGGTCCTTACCCCAATATTCGTTCCGATAATTATGCGGGCGCACGGCAAGCGACCGAGCATCTGATCGGCACTGGGGCGCGGCGTATACTGCACATTACCTCGACCCTAAGTGAACAGAATTTGCGGCAGAGAGGTTATGCGGATGCGCTTACCGCTGCTGGGCTATCACCGGATTTTCTGGAGCTTGGATTTCACGAGTCAGCGGAGCATCAGCGCAACATGCTGTACGAATACCTTGATGCGCATCGCGGCGCCCAACCCGTTGAGGCGGTTTTCGCATCGAATGATACCTATGCGTCGCTCGCCTTGGCTTGGGCTCAGAGCCGCCGGGTGCAAGTGCCCGAGGAATTTCAGGTTATAGGTTTTGACGGCACGGATACGGTTCACACACTTCTGCCCGAACTTGCGAGCGTGGTGCAGCCGATTGATGCTCTTGCCGAGCGTGCCGTTCGGCGTTTAACGGAGGCGATCGCAGCCGAGACCGAGGAAGATGCAGAACCCGCAGACGCTAGGGGCGGTGAGGATATTCTGCCGGTAACCCTGCGGTTGGGCGGCACGGTGCGGTCTGCACGAGATTGAGCGTTGTGCATACACCGTATCACGTGTCTAATATGCCCAAACGACCGCTCAAGCTTTAAGGTATTTCCTCTCAAATACTTCAGATAAAAATACGTGTCTTGAACCCTCGCAACGTCAGAATTGCGAGTGCTCAAGACACGCGGCGATGAATTGGGTACGTTCTATGAGGAGGAGCCGACGAGCTCCCGCATCATGAAATGTCCCTCATCGTGATGAGAGTCTTCTTCACGGACAGATACGCTGTGCTCATCATCCTGAGCGGTTTCAAGATTCATGGGGTACAGCATGCCCATATAGGGGTCTCCCGAGGCGAAGGTGCCCATAGGAATGAACCCAAGACGCTCGTACAGAGCGGCGCTGCGCGGGGTGGATGCCTCCAAATATGCGGCGGTACCGTCAAAACGGTCAATCGCGTGGCGCAGGAGCTCCGTTCCAACCCCAAGACCCTGAGCTGCCTTTCGTACCGCAATCGTGTGCAGATACCAGTGCTTAAACTTCGGACGGTACTTGTGCAGTTCACGATTCTCAGCCATCACATGCCGCATAGTACGCGGTCCCAAGATCCTCATGAACTTCGCGTTATCTCGAAGCTCTTGTTTGACATCGGTCTGCTGATTTTCGGGGGAAAGCCACAGGGCAGTACCCAAAATCTTTCCGTCGAGATCAACGGCGACGTCTACACATCCGCGAGGCATATAGGTGCCTTCGAGCTGGACTTCAAAACGTGCGCGCAGTTTATCTTCCTGCGGTTTTTCGCCCAAGACCTTGTACATATAGGGGTCGTTCAGGAACGCCTCGGTGAGCGTATCAAGAACCTGCGATATTTCTTCTGGACGAGCTTGGCGGACGGTGTACGGGGTGGTATTCATGATGATCACCTTTCATGTGGTTGGGTACTGGCTATCGGCTGGGCTGGGTTCTCATCCCCTCTCAATCTCTGCATTTTTATGCAGAAAACACTGACATATATAACGTTATCTAACTCACCAGAGGAGAACAAGGAGGTACGACACATTTCCGCACAGCGTCACACCCCGTTCAATGTAACGCGGAATTCTGCGAAACCATTGTCACCACAACGAAAAACGTGGCACCCCATCAGAGATTTTCATGATGGGGTGCCACGCACTTTATGCACCTCTGAGCGTAAATTTATGTCTCGCTCAGTGAAATCTATGCCGAAGTTTTCTCTTTGAGGCCAACCTGAAGCAGGTTGTCACCGGCAGCAACCGAGGCACCCGAAGTCTGTGCATCACGTACGGCGGTGGTGAGTTTCTTCGCGTTGGTGATGACCAGCGGGGTCACCAGCACATACCCGGCATCCTTGATGGCGGGAATATCGAACTCGGCGAGAATATCGCCGCGTTTGACGGTATCGCCCTTGGCAACCTTGGGGGTAAAGTGCTTGCCGTCCAGCTCGACGGTATCCATACCGATGTGCATGAGCAGATCCAGCCCGTCTTCGGTACGCATGCCGTAGGCGTGACCGGTGGGAAATGCCACAGTAATCTTACCGTTGGCGGGCGCCAGCAGCTTACCCTCGGTGGGTTCCACGGCGGTTCCATCGCCGAGCGCACCGGATGCGAAGGTCGCATCCTTCACCTCGGCTAGCGGCACGACGGTCCCCACCAGGTGGGTGGTGAGTTCGGTCTTCTCACCCTCAATCTCGGGCTCCTGAGCTGCCGCCGCGACGGTATCAGTCTTAGAAGCACCGTCCGCAGTGAGTACGGCAGCATCCGGTGAGGAAGCCTCACCGCGTGCCACCTTCAGGCCCCAGACGTATGAGGCGGCGAAGGCAAGAGCGGTCGTCATCAGCAAGCAGATAGTGAAGCCAAGCCAACCGGCTCCAACCTGAGGATTAACGGAGGGAATACCCAAGTATCCGGCAGATCCAAGGGCCGATGCTTTAACACCCAAAATTGCTGATAATGCTCCGCCAAGACCAGCCGAAGCTATCGCGATATAGAAAGGCCAACGCAATACCAGGTTCACACCGAAAAGTGCGGGTTCGGTAATACCCAAAAATGCCGAAGGAGCCGACGCCGAGGCAACACCTTTGATTTTCTTGTTCTTGGTCGTCAGCGCGACACCTGCCGCTGCTGCGCCTTGGGCAACATTGGAGATCGAGGCAATCACGAAAATAAAGGAACCACCGCTTGCCCAGAGCGAGGTTTCGATGGGCGGGAAGGACTGGTGCAGACCGGTTATTACGATGGGTGCGTAGAGCACACCAAAGATCAGCCCGCCGATGGGACCGGCGGCAGTGTATAGCCAGTTCACGCCTTCGCCCAGCCAAGTACCCAGCTGGAACATAGGCGGTCCCACCAGCAGGAAGGTGACAAAGCCGGTAATGAGCAGGGTCAGAGTGGGGGTGAAAATAAAGTCGATTGTGCCCTTGAGAATCTTATGGAAGAATTTCTCGATATTCGCAAGGATAAAGGAGACCAGCAGGATAGGAAGCACGGTTCCCTGGTAACCCGCCTGCTGCACCTGAAGACCGAAAAGATCCCAGTACTTCATGGGGTCTGTGCCCTCAGTGTGGGCGAGCGATGCCGCAACCTTATACCCGTTCATCAGCGCGGGTGAGACCATAGCCGCACCCATCGTTAAGCCAAGGTAGGGGTTGCCTCCAAAGACCTTAGTTGCGGAGTATCCCACAAGCACGGGCAGGAAAGCGAAAGGCGCCGCCGAAAGCAGGTTCACGATATCCGCGAAGCCTTCCCAGGCGGGGTACATTTCAATCAGGGGCTGCGGCCCAAAGATGTTCTTGGCGCGAAGGACGTTATCAAGCGCCATCAGCATACCGCCGCCGACCAGCACCGGGATCAGGGGGATAAAAATATCGGCAATGGTTTTAATGAAGCGGGAGAAGATATTTCCCTGATTTGCCGCAATAGATTTCAGAGCATCTTTGCTGACCTCGGGGGCACCTAATGCCACCATATGCTTAAAGACTTCGTTAACATCGCCGGGGCCCACAATAATCTGGAACTGTCCGGCATTCAGGAAACTGCCTTTAAGGTCTTCGTCATTGTCAATAGCACTTTGATCAACGGAATCCTGGTTCTTCAAGACCAGGCGCAGACGAGTTGCACAGTGAGCCGCCGCGCGGATGTTGTCCACGCCCCCGACATCCTGCAACACGCGCTCTGCCACTGATTTGTGGTCCACGCTACTCTCCTTTGGATTGGCATCCCGAGGTGCTGTCTGTGTTAAAGGCGGTGAAAAATCACCGTTTCGTGATATGTCAATCGCTTGACATGTTAGCATGCAGTATACCTGAAGATAGGAGCCTGGGACCATGAAATCCCAGGCTCCTGCACAATATATTTTTTCTACTTATGAAACTCCCTAATGGGGCTAGTTTTTTCGGGCATACTCCAGCGAAAGAACCTTCCCGCCGGTCAGGCGAACGCGGCGTTTCTCACCTTTGAAGAAGGTGCGGGCACTAAATACCTCTGCACCCAGCGAAGCCGCAAGCTTACCGCCCACGAAGAGTTCGGCAGCCGAGCCATCGACGAGCAGCTCGAACTGGCGGGTCTTAGCACGTTTGAGGGTGCGGCGGCGCAGGCTGCCTCCCTCGGTGTAGCGGGTTCCGCCGCGATCCATCTGCACGAAGTCCTGATCCAGTACGATACTCAGCGCCACGCCGTGCGTATCCTTAATCTTGATTTTCACGCGCTCATCGGCAACGTTCACGCGGCCGCGCAGACGGAAGACGCGCGCGTCCTTGAGCTCTTTGAGCTTGCCTTTCTCGTCTGGCTCGATTGGCTGAAGCGGCATGGCATCGTCAAGCTGAGGCACAGGATGCTGATAGAGCTTACCATCGCGCAGATGCAGTTCGCGGGGGAAGGTCATCATATGCACCCAGCGCTTCGACCAGGACGGCTGGTCGTCCTGCTCGGCATTGCCGAACCAGGCGATCATCACAGTTTCGTCGTGGGGCGCATCCTGAGCCGCTGAGATTCCGGTGCCCGAGATAGTCTGCGGGGCGTAGAATTCGAAGCCTGCATCCAGCTCGGTAAAGGGGGTTTCTACCTTGAATTTGAGGGTTTTAGGGTTGAACTTACCTACAATATAACCGCTCTGGTAGATGTTGAGGTACTTCTCCCCCATCGGCTTCAAACCTTGCGGGCTGAAGATGAGCACATCCCGTATCTCGCCGGTGACTTCGTCACGCAGCTGCAGCAGAGAAGGACACTCGAACATGTAGCATTTCTCAAGCTCTTTAGCCTTGATGCCCAGCTCGCCTTTGAATTTCCAGTCGCGGCGATCTTTCGAGGTGTACACAACCACGGCACCGGTCTTATCTTTGCGCTGCGCGCCGATGACCATCCACCATTTTCCGTCACGCTCAAATACGTGAGGGTCACGATAATGAGCCGTGTAACCATCGTGAGGACCAGAAATAAGCGGCGGAAGCTGGCGAACGGGGCTCGCATCTTTACCTGCGGTGGCAAGAATCTGGTAAGCTTCACGCTTATTCTTAGAGTCTTTGACGTTGCCCGTGTAGAAGAACTCGAAACCGCCCTTCACGCGAATACCCGAGCCCGAGTAGCATCCGTGGGAGTCGTAGCGGGTATTCGGAACCAGCGCGATCCCCACGTCTTTCCAGTCTACGAGGTTGGTGCTCACGGCGTGGCGCCAGTACACTTTGCGTTCAGGGTGAAGCGGCGAGTACTGGTAGAAGGCGTGGTAGTTGTGCCCATCATAGACCAGCCCGTTGGGGTCATTCAGTCTTCCTACCGGAGGCGCTAAATGCAGCGCCGGATAGTCGCGGTCAGATCGAACAGCAGCGCCGAAGGTATCCAGAACGTCTTGTGCCTCAAGGGCTAGGTCTCGTTCGGGGCGTGCTTTCGATGCGTTCTTTGAGGTCTTGGTTTTCTTCGGGCTCATGGTCTCGATCTTTTCAACTCTCAGATATCTGTGCTCTGCTCCCCCGGCTGTTGGCAATATACCTCTGCGTGGGGGTTCAAGCGTTTATCATACCAGCCTATGAACGCCTTCCCTAGGGTCATGCGCCTTTTATTGTCCGATGTACAGGCAGACTCAGCATCGCCACAGCTGGCGTACAGCTTAAAGGTTTTTCCGGGGTTAGATTCCTTCCTGCGTATTGTAAGAACAACACGTTTCGTGTTTAAGGATTCAAAAGCCGCTGGGCGGCGCATCCGTAGTGGATGCGCCGCCCAGCGTAATAAGAATCGAAAAGAAATCGATTACTTGAGGGTAACGGTTGCGCCTGCGCCCTCAAGCTGCTCCTTAGCCTTCTCAGCGTCTTCCTTGGAAGCACCTTCGAGGATGGGCTTGGGTGCGCCGTCAACGAGGTCCTTTGCTTCCTTCAGGCCGAGGGAGGTCAGGGCACGAACTTCCTTAATCACGGCGATCTTCTTGTCGCCAGCGGATTCGAGGATAACGTCGAATTCGGACTTCTCTTCAGCAGCGTCGCCGCCGCCAGCGCCGCCTGCTACAACTGCAACGGGAGCTGCAGCGGTAACGTCGAACTCTTCCTCAAATGCCTTAACGAACTCAGAAACCTCTACGAGGGACAGTTCCTTGAAAGCTGCAATGAGTTCTTCGATGGACAGCTTAGCCATGTGTGGCTCCTTCACTATCAGGTGCGGGTCTTGCCCGCGGTCTGGTTTATTAGTACCCTGCCCGGGCGGGCGGGTTGAAGTTTTGGTGCGTTTTCACGCGGTGAGGTGCGGGGAGCTTATGCTTCCTCCGAAGCCTCCTCGGCTGCAGCGGGGGCTGCGCCTTCCTGCTCTTCCAGCTTGACGCGCAGTGCATCCACAGCCTGGGCAACGCGGGCAATAGCAGCCTTTGCGCCACCGGCAACCTTGGACAGCAGAACCTCGCGAGATTCGAGGTCAGCGTAGCGCTTCACATCGTCCTCGGTCAGGGTTTCACCCTCGTAGTAACCGGTCTTCACGATAAGCTGGGGGTTTGCCTTGGCAAAGTCACGCAGTCCCTTAGCAGCATCAACGAGGTCACCCTTGATGAATGCCAGCGCGGAAGGACCCTGAAGCTGACCCTCAAACGAGTTGATGCCAACTTCCTTTGCTGCAATAGCAGCAAGCGTGTTCTTCACCACGGCGTATTCGGTCTCAGCACCGAGTGCGCGGCGCAGCTCCTTGAGCTGTGCCACCGTGAGACCGCGGTATTCGGTCAGGATGACTGCGTTCGAGGCTTCGAAGAGTTCCTTCAGCTCGGATACTGCAGCGATCTTTTCCTGAGTCGCCATGGTAGTTCCTTCTTCCGATTCTTGTAAGGTCGCCGAATAAGTGCAGTATTTGGGGCAATAAAAAATGCCCCGACGCGCAGACGTACGAGGCAGACAGCATGAAAATGCATCCATATAGGATGCAACTGTCACATCGGGCACCTGCGCGGGCGGCGATTTCCCGATAGGAAATCTGCTCTTATCAGAGATTATGCTGTATTTCGTGACAGTAAGATACCGAAATTTACACAGCACATAGCTCTAGACCGGCGGTCTTTGGTCTAATCATCATGACAGGTTAAATCGGCAAAAGCAAGTTCTTCCTTCCCAGAAAGCGTACCTATGCGAAAAATCATTCTTTGGCCTGTCGTTCATAAAAACGATTTTCTAGCCAGGCCTGTTCTGGTTGCTTTAGCTCATTATGCCCATGAGGCCGGTGAAGTTCTAGAACCTTGTGCTTTACAGATAGTGCCGCATATCGTCGGCAAAGATAAAACAGTGATGCGGAGGAACCTGCACCTGTACCCGTTCCCCCGATGCAAGGACGGGCAGGGCGAGCGCATCCGGCTCAAAAAATTCGAGGGGCTGCCCACCGGAAACTTGCAGAGGAACTCGCGCCGAACCGTTATGCGACGCGGCATATAAAGTCGCCTCTGCCTGCGTTACAGCACGGTAGAGTGTACCGCCCACCTGCGGGAGTACCCCCTGAACCTGCACCGGTATCGTATTCTCCACGGGATTCTCAGCTTTGACCTCCATGCGCCGCAGCGAGGTTGCACGCACATAGAGTGAAGCCCCTTCCGGAAGATGCTGCCCCTCCGTGAGAGTCAGTTCGTTCAGAGCTGGCGATGCTGTCAACCGCGCCGCCTGCAGCGTGTGCGGATTTGCCAACAGATGCTCGGGGGTATCGACCTGCACCAGGTACCCGGCATCCATGACCGCCACGCGCTGCCCAAGCTGCAGCGCCTCATTCTGATCATGCGTCACGTACAGCCCCGTGAACCTGTATTCGGCGTGCAGACGCGCAATATCCGCCCGAATACTTGCGCTTAGCTCCTCGTCAACACTCGCCAGCGGCTCATCGAAAAGAACCACAGGTGCTTTGCGGATGAGGGCGCGCGCAATACCCACACGCTGCGCCTGCCCGCCTGAGAGTTCCTGGGGGTTGCGGTGCTGAAGCTCGCCAATCTGGAGCGCATCCATAAGATCCGTATAGTAATTTTTATCGACCTTTTGGCGGTAGCCGCGCAGGGTAGTTGGAAAAAGAATATTCTTACGAACCGACAGATGCGGGTACAGAATCGGATGCTGAAAAACGAACCCTACCTGCCCAGCGCTCAACGGCTGACCCGCATAGGTAATGCGCCCGGCATTGGCTTCCTCAAGCCCGGCAATAATGCGCAAAAGCGTAGATTTACCGGTTCCGGATGCACCCACCAGCGACACCATCTCGCCCGGCTCCACCTCAAGGTCGATCTCACGCAGAACATGAGTATCCGCCCCAAAACTCTTCGCGACACCACGAATCTGAAGCCCCCCGTGAGTCGTCGTTGAGGAAGGCTGAGGTGTTGAACCTTGAGTTGTCATGCTTCTATTATGACCTCCGGCGTTCTACCCGAAAAGCAGCGCTACAGCCCGCACGTTCCTGAGGATCCGTGTTCGATGAAGCTACCGCGCTAAAAGCCTGCCGCGTATTGCCAGCATCAGCATCCCGAGCCAAAGCACCGCGATCAGTGCGGTGCCAAGAATCCACAGCGCCCAGCCAAGCTGCACGAGCTGAGAAACCGCGACCAGGTGCATTCCGGTGCCCGCCATAGCGCCCAATCCGAAGGAGAATCCCCACAGACTCATGGTGTACCCGGCCTTGAGAACCCACGGCACTAAGCGAAGCAGGAACAGCAGCTGAAGCACCCCGTAACCCGTGAGCACTAGGAAAACCCAGTCCACGTGCCCGCCATTAGCTGCCAGATAGGCATTACCGCCCACAAACGGAGGGGCAAGCTGAACCCCTATAATGCCGCGTACTGCAGGATCCAATGCAGGTTCGGTGCGCAGGCGGCCCAGGATTGCAGCCTCCACGCTAAACCACGAGAGAAGACCCATACCGAAGAACAGCATCGCCCAGTCGTGGTGCCCCAACGCCCCTAACCCGGACGCGGAGGCAAAGTTCGCGGCAACCGTTGGTAGGTAGATGACCGGGGTTGTAGCCGCAACCGTGTGCGTTCCCCGCCAAAGCCCGGCGGTGCGATACATCGAAAATGCCAGCTGCCCCAGCACACCGATAAGAATCAAAGCGTATCCGAGCGGTGCCGCATAGGGGTACGCGGATATCCCGACCTCAATGGTGGTGACCGGAACCAGCGCCAAGAAGCAGCACATCACGAGGTCTCGAAGTTCGCTCTGGAGCGCATCGCGACGGGTTATAAGTTTGACGGCAAACGCCGCGATCAGCGCCAGCCAGGTTGCCGAGGCGAGCGCCAGTATACTCTCTCCTACCCAGGACGGTACCAAATTTGCGGTGGCACCGTACCGCCACGACAACCCCAGCGCACTCGTTCCCAGCGCTACCGAAAAATAGCTCGTCGGAATAGGGAACGGTTTTGTGGTGGTGGGCGTACCCAAAGGTACGGAATGCGCGGCGGCAGTACTCATGTAATCCTCCCGGGGTATATGCACAGTATACGGCGGCGCTCGCCCCTTCGAGAGCGATGCGAAGATCGTGTGTCAGCGTTTTAACGCCACGAAACATAAGGGGAAAGAAGCTCCGTTTATTCCCGGCGGCTTCATCCAGAATAGATATGTCGGCAGAACCGCTGGGAAATACCATGGGAGCGGAAATATGGATCGGAAGCGTGTTCCTCTAAGCCTGCTTTAGGCTGGGTGGTTCTTCTACAAATCTTGTGGGATACGGTGCCAGAATAAAGAAAACCCGCCGCCCGTGCGTGCAATACGCATGGGCGACGGGTTCTTTCACGTCTGAGAAGCCCACAGGCTTCCTAGAATCCCAGCCTTAGGCTGCAGCCGAAACTACGGATGCGGGATCAACCGGAATACCGGGGCCGAAGGTGGTCGCAACGGTAGCCTTCGAGATGTAGCGACCCTTAGCCGAGGAAGGCTTCAAACGGTTGATCTCTTCCAGAGCGGCGTTGAAGTTCTCTTCCAGCTGCTGAGCAGAGAAGGAAGCCTTGCCGATAATGAAGTGCAGGTTCGAGTTGCGATCAACGCGGAAGTCGATCTTACCGCCCTTGATGTCTGCAACAGCCTTCTCAACGTCCATGGTCACGGTGCCGGTCTTGGGGTTCGGCATGAGGTTACGGGGACCCAGAACCTTACCTAGGCGACCAACTTTGCCCATCATATCGGGGGTTGCAACTGCCGCATCGAAGTCGGTCCAGCCGCCAGCGATCTTAGCGATCAGTTCGTCCGACCCCACGAAGTCAGCGCCCGCTGCCTCAGCTGCGGCAGCCTTATCGCCAGCTGCGATAACAACCACGCGAGCGGTCTTACCGGTGCCGTGGGGCAGGTTCACGGTGCCGCGAACCATCTGATCGGCTTTACGGGGGTCAACCGAGAGGCGCAGAGCCACCTCAACGGTTGCATCAGTTTTAGCGGAGGAAGTCTCCTTCGCCAAGGCTACTGCCTCAGCGGGGGTGTAGAGTTTACCCTCTTCAATCTTGGCTTCAGCCGCCTTGTACGCCTTGCTGCGCTTTGCCATCTGCTTATCTCCTTATGCAGTTGTGGTCTCGTGAGCCGCGCTCGACTCTGCCACATCCCACGCTCAAACGTGGGCATTTACAAGTTAAAATGCGGAAAACCGCGGTGCCGAAAACGGCTTAATTACTCGACGGTAATACCCATGGAACGAGCGGTACCGGCAACGATCTTAGTTGCGGCGTCTAGGTCGTTCGCATTCAGGTCGGGCATCTTGGTCTCAGCAATTTCGCGTGCCTGAGCCTCGGTAATAGAACCAACCTTCGTGGTGTGGGGAACAGCCGAGCCCTTAGCAACGCCAGCAGCCTTCTTGATAAGCTCAGCAGCCGGAGGGGTCTTCGTGATAAAGGTGAAGGAACGATCCTCGTATACGGTAATTTCAACGGGGATCACGTTACCGCGCTGCGATTCGGTAGCAGCGTTGTATGCCTTGCAGAACTCCATGATGTTCACGCCGTGCGAGCCCAGTGCCGGGCCGACGGGCGGAGCCGGGTTAGCGGCGCCTGCCTGGATCTGCAGCTTAATAAGGCCGGTGACCTTCTTCTTGGGAGCCAATGTTAGGTCCTTTTCTTAGCTGGGAAACTGACGTACAGGAGCGTACGCCAGCAGACGGTGACCGTGGCGCGGTCACCCGTGCGGGCGCATGAAAGCGTGAGCATGCGCATACACAAACGAATATTCTAGCGTTAAAGCCGCTTTTAATCCACTGGATTTTCTTGCAACGAGCCTTTTAGCCGAGGGCTTGCTCTCTAGGATGCAGAGACGAAGTGCGCACCTGACCTGGTTAGCTTGGAGTGCACGCAGGTTCAGGAAAACTCTTGGTTATCACAGAACTCGAAGGTGTACCGTTTTTGCGGACGACGGTACACCTTCGTATCTATGAGCATGATGTTACGACTAAAGCACGGTGAGCGTGGAAAAATGGGGCTTCCACTACTGCTCACGATAACAGCTACCCAGGGTTATTTTTAATGTTCTGCAGTCGAGAAAGCATATCTGCACGTTGTTCTTCGGTCAAAGGAGCAGGAGCGTTTCCGCGCTGAGATTTGATGGTATTTACACGATTAATCAGCTCTGGAATGCGGGGATAGTACACGCCGGGACATAACCTACTAACGACATCCCGATGTCCGATGATATAGAGCGTATGTCCAATCTTGGTTTCAATATCTACGATAAGTTCGGCAAGGGTTGCAAAGTCATCGGAGTCGGCCTCAGGGCGGTTCTCGACTCCGATTGAGGCAACGTTCATATTCCAGTTACCCGCATGAAGCGCTACATCCTCGTTTTCTGCGATCTGCGCTACGCGACCGCCCTCCGAAACATAGTGTGCGGAAACTTTATTGTTATTTTTGCACAAAAAATTCACATTGCTATCAAAAGACAGTCCTTTTTTATCATCCCACCAGTGAACAACAAGGAAGAAAATATCGTTGACCTGGCGGTAATTTTTATGACGATTCTCGGTTTTACGGTTCGTCAAAAGCTCATAACTCATCTATTTCTCCTTATCTCTGTCCGCTCACATGGCGAAGCGATTTTCAAGGCGGGAGTATTCTCTATGGCAGACACTACCCACCCTGCCATTTCACCCTTCCAGATGCAAGGAATTTATCATGCTAATATATAACGTTTATTCGGTGAGTATCCTAAATTTTTAGAGTTCTCTTAAACATAATGAAAGGCTCTTTATTCAATATAAAGAGCCTTTCATATAGTGAAAAACAAAAGATTAGATCTTTTCGATCTGGTTGAATTCCAGGGTCACCGGAGTATCGCGCTCGAAGACCGAGATCAGGGTTACGACCTGCTGCGACTCCGGCTTGATCTCGGAGATAGTAGCATCCATGCCCTCGAACGGGCCGGACTTCACGCGCACGTTCTCGCCCACCGTGTAATCGGATTCCACCACGGGCTGCGGGGTCGGCAGTCCCTTGCTCTGCTGGTCTTCCTCGAACACGGGCAGGAGCATGTCGAAAACTTCATCCATGCGCAGCGGCACCGGGTTGTATGCATCCTGACCTACGAAACCGGTTACGCCGGGAGTGTGGCGCACCACGCCCCACGAGTGGTCGGTCAGATCCATACGCACCAGCACATAACCGGGAACACGCACACGGCGAATAGTCTTCTTGACCGTGTTCTTGTACTCGACGACGGTCTCCATCGGAACCTGAACCTCGAAAATTTCGTCCTCGGCCTCAAGGTTCTGGATGCGGGTCTCGATACCGGTTTTCACCTTGTTCTCGTAACCCGAGTAGGTGTGCACCACGTACCAGTCACCGATCTGGCGGCGCAGCTTCGCTTTGAACTCTTCGAGAGGGCTTACAGTGCTCTCATCGGGTGCGTTCTCGGCAGCGACGGGCGCATCGGCGGTTTCTGCCTCAACAGACTCGGTATCAACCGCAGCCTCGACTGACTCAGTCTCTTCAAGTTCGGGTACCTGTTCCTGCTCGGACACGTCGCTCCTACTTTCTTTACATCGTGAATCTAACCCCACACCGGGGGCTCAATAAATAGTACGGGTATAAGCGCGGATGCGCCTTATGAAGACTATCGCCCGCCTTGATTAGGTGACAGAGTTCCGTTACCGAATACCCAGAAGGATCCCTGACCGAAAACCCAGTCAAGCCCCGAAATGAACAAAATCATGAAAACGACAAAGAAGAGAACGCCAAAGAAGTAAATAGCGAGTTCTTTGCGAGTGGGGGTGGTAACCTTTTTCAACTCCGAGATAACTTCGCGGAGGAAACGGAACATACGACCAAAGACGCCAGGTTGAACGTCATCAGAAATATCTGTATCTGTGGTCTTCACAGTGGCAGTTTTAGCCATTTTCGCTGCCCCTTTCTACGTCTAGTTGCGCATCCTATACGATGCCAGAACACTTCATCGAGGCACTAGCAGGGCGGACAGGACTCGAACCTGCAACCTGCGGTTTTGGAGACCGCTGCTCTACCAATTGAGCCACCGCCCTTCGAAGCATAAACTTCGTCGGTCGTGGATTACTCCACGTGTTTACATCCTCGAATGCCTCGTAGCCGTGGGCCCACGAGGAGGCAAACTAAAACACCCTCATGGGGTGCTGAGATAACTCTATCCTAAGCCTCGCGTCTTTGGCAACTTTCTACACAGTATTGGAGGCAATATTTTGTGCTTTTCGGGCTTCGCACTTAAAAAATCTTGCACATACACTTTCTCCACCCCCTCAATGTTCTCTATGCTTATAAGAAGGGCTCGACGTGCTTCACACACGCACCGCCGAGTTTCACTTTAGGAGAGATACTTCACGATTCCGCCTGCCGCGTAGAGCCCTCTCGAAGGCGCACGGCGGAATAACTATGAAAGCGAGTACATTCACATATGGCGCGCATATCCAGCCGTATCGGCGCAATCGCACCCTCAGCAACCCTTATCGTCGATTCCAAAGCTAAAGCACTCAAGGCAGCCGGACGTCCCGTAATTGGTTTCGGTGCCGGTGAGCCCGATTTTCCTACGCCCGCACATATTGTTGATGCTGCCCGCGAAGCCCTCAATGATCCTAAAAACTTCCGCTACTCCCCCGCCTCGGGTCTGCCCGAACTCAAACAGGCTATCGCGAATAAAACCCTGCGCGATTCCGGCGTTAAGGTCGATCCTTCTCAAGTACTTATTACAAACGGTGGTAAGCAAGCGGTCTATGAAGCCTTCGCTACCGTGATCGATGACGGCGACGATGTTCTGCTCCCCGCCCCGTACTGGACAACCTACCCCGAGTGCATCCGTTTGGCGGGCGGCAACCCAATCGAGGTTTTTGCCGGAAGCGACCAGGACTATAAGGTCACCGTCGAGCAACTGGAGGCGGCATACACCCCAGCGACGAAAGCGCTCATCTTTGTCTCGCCTTCTAACCCCACCGGCGCGGTGTACACCGAGGAGGAAACTCGTGCGATCGGGCAGTGGGCGCTTGAAAAAGGCGTCTTTGTGCTAACCGATGAAATTTACGAACACCTGACCTACGACGGCATTGATTCCGTTTCTATACTCAAGGTTGTTCCCGAACTTGCCGATACCTGCGTTATTCTCAACGGCGTGGCGAAAACCTACGCTATGACCGGTTGGCGCGTGGGCTGGCTTATCGGGCCCGAAGATGTGGTCAAGGCGGCTTCTAACCTTCAGTCACATCTGA
The DNA here is from genome assembly GCF_001809115.1 of Rothia sp. HMSC071F11. Taxonomy (NCBI): domain Bacteria; kingdom Bacillati; phylum Actinomycetota; class Actinomycetes; order Micrococcales; family Micrococcaceae; genus Rothia; species Rothia sp. HMSC071F11. Next base: position 20,022 of record NZ_KV795741.1, on the reverse strand, counting down.
CCTCGAACGTGAACAATATCGCGCAACGTGCGGCTCTAAAGGCTCTCACCGGATCGCAGAATGACGTTGAGGAAATGCATGCCGCGTTCAACCGCCGCCGCACCAAAATTGTAGACGGACTAAACGCTATCGACGGGGTTCATTGCCCCAGCCCGAAGGGTGCCTTCTACGCCTACCCGGATGTGCGCGGGCTTCTTGGCAAAGAAATTGCGGGTAAACGCCCCCAGACTTCTGCCGAGCTCGCCGAGCTCATCCTCGAAGAGGCGGAGGTTGCGGTGGTTCCCGGTGAGGCTTTCGGTCCTAGCGGTTATCTGCGCCTCTCCTACGCACTGAGCGATGAAGACCTAATGGAGGGTATCTCTCGTCTGCAGAAGCTACTCGGTTCCGCACGCTAAACCTAGGCGTTTTTGCGGTCCTCAAGAGAGTAGTTAAGCACTTCTGATCGCACCGCATACATCTCATGCAGAGGCACCCGTTCTGACTTGTACGCAAAGTCCGGCGGGTGCCTCGCATATGCTTTGTAGGTTCGGAGTGAGGAGCTCAAGGTTTTTACTGAACGTTCTCTCATGATCGCGATTATTACCCGAGCTTTGGTTATCCCATGGAGCGAACAGAGAAACGGCTTTCTTGCCTAAAGTCTTGCTTTTCTGGGTTACACCCCAGATACCACACACTCTCTCGGCAGCCTTGAAATACCAACTCGTCTACAGTTCTCTTCCGATAAGATGCTTTTCCGCGCTTTGAGTATTTAAAACCTGAACTTTAATGCCGTTTCGTGGCAAAACACAAGTAATTCCACAGCTACCCACATAACCCAAACGCGGCTAAAATAGTATCTAAGAGGATGGTCTCCCGAGCTCGCGCATCCACTGCACGACGCTGGCGGAGACCATATTTTTACCCACGCGCAGAACACCCAACACGCGCAGACATAAGGAGCCATCATGAAAATCGGTCTGCTTACCTCCGGAGGCGATTGCCCCGGTCTCAACGCCGTTATCCGCGGCGCAGTTCTCAACGGTGTCAAAAAGTACGGCTACGAATTCGTCGGTTTTCGTGACGGGTGGCGTGGCGTAGTCGAAGGCGATTTCATGGACCTTCCGCGGCAGAAGGTACGCGGTTTGGCGTCCCGCGGCGGCACTATTATCGGCACCTCGCGCACCAACCCCTTTGATGGACCTAACGGCGGACCCGAAAACATCGAAATTATGATGGAACGCCACGGGATTGACGCCATTATCGCCATCGGCGGTGAAGGCACTCTCGCCGGCGCCAAACGTCTGGCGGATGCGGGTTTGCCCGTCGTCGGTGTGCCCAAGACCATTGATAACGATCTGCGCGCCACCGACTACACTTTCGGTTTTGACACCGCTGTTTCTATTGCGACCGAGGCTATGGACCGCATCCGCACTACCGGCGAATCGCATCACCGCTGCATGGTCGCCGAAGTGATGGGCCGCCACGTAGGTTGGATCGCGCTGCACTCCGGCATGGCTGCGGGCGCGCACGCTATTCTGATTCCCGAAGTCAAGGTTTCAATGGACGAAATCTGCCACTGGGTGAAAGAAGTACACGATCGTGGCCGTTCCCCGCTTGTCGTGGTTGCCGAGGGCTTTATTCCCGAAGGCTTTGACGAGGTTCTGGCGAATAAGGGCACGGAAAAGGACGGTCGCCCCCGCCTAGGCGGTATCGGTGAATACCTCACCCAGGAGATTGAGGAACGCACCGGAATCGAAACCCGCAACACTATTCTGGGCCATATTCAGCGCGGCGGCGCACCCACCGGCTACGACCGCGTGCTGGCGACCCGTCTGGGTATGGGCGCCGTCGATATGGTGCACGAAAAGAAGTGGGGCATGATGGTCTCGGTTCAGGGCACCGAAATCAAGTACGTACCTCTTGAAGAGGCTCTGGACGGCCTCAAGTCGGTACCGCGAGAGCGCTGGGACGAGGCTGCAGTTCTCTTCGGCCGCTAAGGGCTCGGTGACAGCTCTCCTAGCACAGACAGAACGCAGCGGGTGCCCGATCAGAACATTTCTGACCGGGCACCCGTGTTTTATACGCTTGAAGGTTCGTTAACGCTTGAGGAAGTCTTGTCCCGCAAGGGATTTGCGGGCGATTTCGCCAGCCTCGGGAGAGACGATGAGGGTCTGTGCTGCGGCATATTCGGTCGCAGGAGCTGGGGCTTCATCGGTTGAAGCCTCACTGGTATCTACCGCACGCAGAGGTGCCGCAGGGTCCACGGCCCGCTTGATGACGGCGAGCGCTATGGGACCCGCCTCATGATGCAGCGCCACCGAGGTTATGCGCCCCACTGCACGGGGTTTACCCTCTACGAAGAGTTCGCTGCCCGCTGCGGGTAGGGTGTGCTCAGAGCCGTCAAGGTCGAGAAAGACCAGGCGGCGCGGCGGATGCCCCAGGTTGTGCACACGCGCGACGGTTTCTTGTCCTTTGTAACATCCCTTCTCGAAGTGCACGGCAGTGCGGGTGTAGTCCAGCTCTTGCGGAATGGTCTTATTGTCGATCTCGGTGCCTGCGCGCGGGCGCCAGGCTTCGATGCGCAGTGCCTCCGCCGCCCAGACGCCCGCCAGCTGAGCGCCTTCCGTGAGGGTGGCGAGCTTTTCGCGGGGAATAATGCTCAGGTACCGTTCGTAGTCGATGCCGGGATGCGCATCAGGCGTTGCGCTGTAGTGGTAGCCGCCTTCGACGAGTGCCGTCCACGGGTCGCGCCATATCAGTGCATCCGCAAAGCTCGGATGGATAGCGCCCTGTTCTCCGCGCGGGTTTCGGGCGGTCTCGATGACGGCATAGTCGCCGCTCATGTTTTCAATATCGACGCGGAGCATGAACTTCATGCGGTTCAGGTAGTCGGTCAGCGGCTCCGCCTGTGCACCCTCGACAATAAGCCAGAGCGCTTGCCCGTCCTCGACGGTGGCGGGCGCATATTCGATGCGTCCCTGCGGGGAGAGTAGTAAAAATTCGCGGCTGTCCCCCGGGTTCATGTCGGTCAAAATCTGGGATGCAAGGGAGGTGAGCCAGCTGGCGCGGTCGGGGCCGGAGACCCTCACGACGCCGAGGGAGGAACGGTCCACGACTACGGGTTCTCCCGTAGTGGCTCCACGGTCGTGGGCTAAGGAACGCTGTTCGGCGAGGGGGTTGCCGTAATGCGCCGCGATGCCCGCATCCGGGCCGTCTGCGGCGAAGGCACCGTGCACCTGCATGAGGGGGCTGAGTGTGGGGGTGTATTCGGGCGCATCGGTGGCGGTATTCTCGGCGGTGCTCATGATGTTCCTCTCGTGCTGTCTTTATCGTGAGTGGCGGTCTGGCGGTCTGTAAAGCCCGCATACCGCAGCGGAACGGCGGGTATGCGGGCTTTACTCTGCGTGGAGTAGTCCTAGTTTTCGGCGGAGCCTTCTTCTGCGCCGTCGTCGAGGGAACCGAACATGCCTGTGCCCAACGAATCGCCGGTCATGGATGAGGTTTTGCGCAGTTCCGCCGAGGCGTGCTTGTGCAGGTTGCCTTCCTGATCGGCGATCTCCCAGTCCCACATGAGGTTGCCGTTCACAAGCCCCCACAGACGCACGGATCCGGCGTAATCGTGCGAGATTTCGTCGCGCAGCAGGTTACCGGTCTGCATGCGCACAACCGGGCCCTTAATCATGCCTACGTAGTTCTCGCTGATGCCACCGGGGTGCGCGATGGTGGCGATCAGATTGAATCCGTCGTCTTCGTTGCGCAGAGTTTCAACCGATTCCGCATCGGCAAAAGCGGGGACGATATCTTTGGGAACCAGCCCAAAGCCGCCGTCGGCATCCGTGAGGGGACGGTCGATCTGCCAGAAGCCGGTTTCGATGGTGATAGGGCGCAGCTTTTGTCCGTTATCGTCGAGCAGGAAAGACTCGGCGCGGTATTCCAGGTAGGGCAGACCGTCTTGTGTGAAGTTAATAATCTGCCCGAAGGGAGTATTTTCTTGCCCTTCATACCACATGGTTCCGGTACCTTCCCAGGTACCCAGAAGCCACGCGAAGGGAACGAGCTCAGGGGTTAGGTTGGTTGGGATTTCAATTGCCATTCCCCTATTCTAGGCGTTTTCTGCGGTCAGCAGTTCAAAACGTGGGCTATTTCGCCATAGGCTGGGATGCACGAGAGCCGGGCATGCAAAAGCCCCCGGCACTGTCTGCACACCCCACCCGGGGTGCCTCAGCGTTAACCGGGGGCACCGTGAGCCTTCCTCGGCTCAAAAAATTTTACGCTCTACTTCTGCCCTGCGAAGAGACCCTTAAGTACTGCGTATGCACCAACGGCGATGCATACCGAGATGAGAGCCATCAAACAGATGAAGAAGATCTCTAAGTACAAGATGTTGTCCATGCCTTAAAAATACCATAGATAGCTGAACTAAAGCACGGATCACAGCGCTTTCCCCTGGACAAAATAACTTTCATACGCACCGCTGCTGCGTGTTTTAGCACCGTTGAAGGTACTGTGCCCGAAGAGCACACAAAGGCATGAGTAAAATAGTACAAAACCGTGCGAGTAAGGATTGCAGATTCAGGAGGATGTATGTACCGCATTGCGTTACTGAGCGATGCGCCACGAGCGCAAGAGCTCATTCCTGCCCTCAGTCTGCTCAGCCACCGTGTGATCGAGCTTCCCCTCGATTCGCCCCTGAGTACTATCGGCACGGAACACGATATTGTTATTCTGGATGCGCGCCAAAACCTGCTCAAAGCACGCAATACCGCCCAGCTTTTGAAGACCGCGGGCATCACCATCCCGCTCATGATTGTCCTGACCGAGGGCGGAATGGCGGCTGTTTCCGCCTCGTGGCAGGTGGACGATATTGTGCTGGATCAGGCTTCGCCCTCCGAAATGGATGCTCGCCTGCGCCTGTTGGTTACGGCACCCGAGCTCAAAGATACGGATGATCGCAGCCAGCAGATTATCCGCATCGGCAATCTGGTCATTGATGCACAAACCTATTCGGCGCATCTGAACGGGGCAGCACTCAACCTGACCTTCAAGGAATTTGAGCTTTTGAAGTTTGTGGCTCAGCATCCCGGGCGAGTATTTTCGCGAGCACAGCTACTCTCGGAGGTCTGGGGCTACGATTCATACTATGGCGGCACGCGCACGGTCGATGTACACGTTCGCCGACTGCGTTCAAAGCTCGGTTCTGAGCACGAACAGATGATTACCACGGTGCGTAACGTGGGGTATTCGTTCCACGCGCAGAATACCCATCACGACCCTTCTGCCGAAGACTAACGCCGCGGCGAAATACTTTTCTTTTTCTGGTGCGCCGAAGATTGCGCTTATTGCATCAAACCGGTTCAAACGCAGGCTTTCACCCGGTAAAGTTAAACAGTAGGCAATGTGAAAGAAGGCGAGAATGGCGGCATCACCCGAAAACTTCACCCTCGACTCTGGGCACTACGAAAATATGCCCCTCAATGCTGAGCTTCTAGAGCATTTCACGCAGTTCGCACGCGCCGTACAGAAGCACGACGGCACCCCGGCTTTCTCCGAACAGACTCTGGTGGAGCTCTCGAAAGCGGTGCACGGTGAGAGTCTGGTTAAACCGCAAGTTTTCGCATTCACTCCGGCCGCCGATAATCGCGAGTTACAGGCTGTGCTCGTTGCCGTTCCTTCCCCCGAAGACTCTGACGAGCCCGGTGTGCTTGAGGCAGCCGTTCACCCGCAGATGCGCGGGCAGGGGCTCGGTCCCGCTTTCTTCACTCGCGTTATTCAGGATTTAGGAAGCGAGGCCGCCAACTACAATCTCTGGGTACACGGAAGCGCAACCGACACCGGTATTGAGAGTCCCGCCAATGAGCTTGCCGAAGCCGCAGGTTTCACCCCGGTACGCGTGCTGTACAAAATGGTACTTCCGCTTGACGAGCAAACTCGTGAGAATCTTGCCGAGCTCTCGGATGCGCGCACCCTGCCCAACTCGCTTGAGCTGCGCACCTTCACCCCCGCCGACGAAAACCCCTGGCTTCGCGTTAATGCGGAAGCCTTCGCTGAGCACCCCGAGCAAGGTCGCCTGACTCTCGCGGATTTACGCGAGCGCACCGGCAGCGACTGGTTCCGCCCGGAGGGGTTCTTTATCATCTCCGAGCGGGAAGATCCGCATAATATTGCGGCGTTTACGTGGACGAAAATTCCAACCGCTCAGACCGAGCCGGGGCAGCCGCTCGACGATCTGGTGCCTGCGGGTGAGATTTATGTGGTGGGGGTCAGTCCAAACGCCCAGGGCGGCGGTCTGGGGCGCACCGTGACCCTGCGTGCCCTAGCGTATTTGGCGCTTGCATCCGACGAAAACGGCGAGCCTCTGCACGCAATCGAACTGTATGTGGACGCCGATAACGCCCCTGCGTTGAAGCTCTACGAGTCGTTAGGGTTCGCAGTTGCGACCGTGGATCGCATGTATGCCCCCGAACGCGGCTCCGGCAAGAGTTCGTCTAACGGTGTGGATGCGGGCGTGCTCTCCGCTGTTACCACGGCGGTTATCTCAACCGGCAGCATCTAGCGTTTATTCGGGGTGGGACGCGGGTTCTTTACCGGCTCACACCCATACCGAACGTTCTTTCTGCGTTGTGCTCGATGACGAGCGGCGCATCGTAAACTTAGTCCCTCAACATAGTAAGGAATAGCCTGTGGCACCCCACCCGCATACCAAAAAGAATACCGAACCGGCACCGATGACCGGGTTGATTCACATCGGAAACGATATCTCGAAGATTGAGCGTGCCGATACCCGTGCCGACCGCATTGAAGCGGGAGAAAAACTCGATCTACCCAATATCGAAGGCGATTTTGGTGCCGAGCGTTTTCTCGACCGTGAAAGCAGCTGGCTCGATTTTAATTCCCGGGTGCTGGAGCTTGCCGAAGACCCTGATTTGTACCTGCTGGAGCGCCTGAATTTTCTTTCTATCGTGGCCTCGAACCTTGACGAGTTCTTTATGGTGCGCGTGGCGGGGCTCAAGCGCCGCATCGCTACCGGGCTGGCGGTACCTTCCGCCGCAGGTTTGAGCCCTGACGAACAGATGGAGGCGATCTCGACCGCCGCTCACAGCCTGCAGAAGCGCCATGCCCAGGTATTCCATGAGCAGATACTTCCCGAACTGAAAAAACAGAACATTCATATTGTGGGCTGGGATGACTTGGATGCAGACGCTAAAACCCGTTTGCGCCAAGAATTCCTGCGCGACATTTTCCCGATTCTCACCCCGCTCGCGGTAGACCCGGCGCACCCCTTCCCCTATATTTCAGGACTTTCGCTGAACCTTGCGGTGCTGGTGCGCAACCCGCAGACCGGCAAGGAATTGTTTGCCCGTGTAAAGGTGCCCGATCAGCTTGACCGCATGATTTCGGTGGATGGTCCCCGCGCCGCCAACACGACCGGCAAGGAATCCCGCTATATTCCATTAGAGGTCATTATTGCCGAACACCTTGACACGCTCTTCCCCGGCATGGAGGTTGTTGAGCACCATGTCTTCCGCGTAACCCGTAACGAAGATCTTGAGGTTGAAGAGGACGATGCCGAGAACCTGCTGCAGGCCCTCGAAAAGGAGCTGCTGCGCCGCCGTTTCGGTCCGCCCGTGCGTCTTGAGGTTGAAGATACGATCAACCCCACGATCCTCGACCTGCTCATTTCTGAGCTCAATATCGACGACTCCGAAGTATACAAGCTCCCCGCGCCGCTGGATCTGCGCGGTATGGGCGCGATCGTGCGCGCCAACCGTCCCGCCCTGCACTACCCCAAGCATATTGCGCATACCTCCCGCTGGCTTAACGCCGCCGAAACCGCCAAAGAGGCGGATGTGTTCGCCGCAACCCGCGATCACGATGTGCTTCTGCACCACCCCTACGATTCCTTCGCCACCAGTGTGCAAGCGTTTCTTGCGCAAGCGGCGGCCGACCCGAAGGTACAGGCTATCAAGCAGACCCTCTACCGTACCAGCGGCGACTCCCCCATTGTCGATGCGCTGATCGAAGCCGCTGAGGCAGGCAAACAGGTTGTCGCACTCGTTGAGATTAAGGCACGGTTCGACGAGGAAGCTAATATCTCCTGGGCGCGCAAACTCGAACGCGCGGGCGTGCACGTGGTCTACGGTCTGGTCGGACTGAAAACCCACTGCAAGCTCTCCTTGGTAGTGCGCCGCGAAGGCAACCAGCTGCGCCGTTACGCGCACATCGGCACCGGCAACTATCACCCTTCCACCGCGCGGTTCTACGAAGACCTCGGCATTATCACCTGTGACGAGCAGATTTGTGAGGACGTTTCGCGCCTGTTTAACCAGCTCTCCGGGTACGCGCCAAAAACCACCTACAAATCGCTACTCGTCGCCCCGCGTTCGCTGCGCAGCGGGCTCATCGAGTGCATTAACCGCGAAATTGAGAATCATAAGGCGGGTAAGGAGGCGCGCATCCAGATCAAGTGCAACTCCATGGTGGATGAGGCGATTATCGACTCTCTCTACCGTGCCTCTCAGGCCGGAGTTCCCGTCGATGTGGTCGTGCGCGGTATTTGCGCCCTGCGCCCCGGTGTGCCCGGACTCAGCGAGAATATCCGGGTGCGTTCGGTGCTTGGGCGCTTCCTGGAGCACTCGCGCGTCTTCGCGTTTGAGAACGCGGGTGAGCCCATCGTTTATATCGGGTCTGCCGATATGATGCACCGTAACCTCGACCGCCGCATTGAGGCGCTCGTAAGGGTCAAAGACCCCCGCCATATCAAGTACCTGCTCGATATGTTCACGGTCTACATGAGCGATGAATCCCGCACCTGGCACCTCTCGGGTGACGGCACGTGGAAGCGTTTCGATACCGATGCCGACGGCAACCCGCTGCGCGATGTGCAGTCCTATTACCTGCGCTCGCGCTCTCGGAAGAACCACGACAAGATTTAGCGTTTTCCCCTTTCCGTAAAATCCATATGCAGGTGGCTTTCAGACCGAAAAGTAGCACTATGCGAATTTTCGGTCTGAAAGCCACACTATATGCCCATAATTGTGCTCCACAGGGTGCCAAGCCACGTAACATTCGGATTTTTACTACGAAGGTGAACACAAGGTTACGGGACGGTGACGCCTCTGAAGATTTTTCCCCTAGAATGGGAGTACACCGCATCATCACTACCAGCTCGTAGAGGATCCCGTGACCACCGAATCAACGTACTATTCCGCCCACGTATACGATAATTCACTCGCCATCACCCGCACCCGCGAAAATACAGCGCCAGTCGTTGCCGCAGGTGCCCTCGTCTGGCGCTTGCACGGCGAAAAACTTGAAGTGCTCATGATTCATCGGCCCCGCTATAACGACTGGTCTTGGCCCAAAGGCAAACAGGATGCGGGCGAATCACTCGTTGAAACCGCCATTCGTGAGGTAGGCGAAGAAGTCACCCTCAGAATAACCCTCGGCGTGCCGCTGGCGGTCACCAGCTATATGGTCTCGGGGCGCCCCAAGGATGTGTTCTACTGGGCCGCACAGTTGCCCGTGGGTGAGCATCCCCGCGCTGACGAAGGCGAAGTTGATGAAATCCGCTGGGTAACCCCCAAAGAGGCACGCAAGCTCTTGAGCAACAGCACCGACCACGAGCCTTTGGATGCGCTCGTTGCTCACCATAAAGCCGGTACTCTGCACACTCGCCCGGTCGTCATTATGCGGCATGCCAAGGCCAAACCGCGGTCTAACTGGACTGCCGCCGACGACGAGCGTCCGCTCGCGGGAACCGGTAAACGCCAGGCGCTTGCGCATAGCCGCCTGTTGGAGGCATACTCCCCCACCCGTTTGCTTTCATCTCCGTGGCTGCGGTGCATGCAGACCGTGGCGCCCTATGCGAACGACCATGCGATCGCGATCAAAGAGAAGAAGTCCCTCTCGGAGAGCGGCGCGGCAGGGCATCCTAAACGCACGGCAAAAGTGACCGAATCGCTGTTCGTGAAGGAAGTTCCTTCGCTGCTGTGCACGCATCGCCCCGTGCTCCCGTTGGTTTTCAAGGCTCTTAAGGGTCACCTTATGAAGGGTTCGGCGAAAATTCTTCCCACCGAAGATCCCTATATGGAGCCAGGGGATGCGGTAGTCCTGCAGGTCTCAACCGCCGAGCACGGTGGTATCGTCTCGGTTGAGACCATCCGCCCGGTTATTGATTAGCACCAGAACTCTCGCGGTTCATGCGCATGGAAGTGTGAGAGTTTTGAGCCCCTCGAAAACTTTCGAGGGGCTCAAGTATTCCAGATGACTAGACAGGCTCATGCAACGCCTCAGGCTCCTACAGGCTGTGCTCATATTGGGGGTTCACATCTGGTAACATAAGTTGAGCTTCAACCTTTCACTTAGGTTCAGCATAGTTTCCAGCCACGCATCACGGAAGATACATAAACTATGGGCGAATACGACAACATGCACGTTCTAGAACGTGATGTTGAGTTCGATTTTAATCATGCCGATATTCTGCTCAGTATATTCAGGTATTTAAAAAGAAAGTTAGAAATACAGCTTCCGGAACGGCAGCGGTATATTGGCATAGCCCAACGTGAGTTTAAAGGACATTTCGCACGAGTTTTTGATCAGAACTGTAAATATTCCATCTCTGAATGTAAAAACCTGATTACAGCCTTAGGCGATGCCGCTGCCGACCTACAGAAATATACTGATGCCGCACACCAAGAAAATGAGAATCGTAAAAAATTCCGTGAGGCTATGGCACATTGGGAGGAAGAAAAGAAGAAGATTAGAGATAACATTGAAAATGATAATCGCAATACATTTATAAGTTTTCAGAAAGATCCCGCTGCCTATTACCCTCCCCGACCACAGCCTAATCTAGATAGCGAAGGTCCCAAGTTCGACGAACGCGCCCCGATTATTAAATCCCGTAATACAGGCAGAAATGCAGAGGTTATCGGGCGCAACCGTACGCATCGCGCCGAAAAGAGGGCTCGGGATGCCGCCCAGGATGCTACCGAGACTACATCGGCTATTCCTGGCAACATCGTGAAATTTGCGCAGAAGAACTCCACATTAGATCAAAGAATTGCCGAGCTTTACTCCAATATCACCAAATGCTATAGCTCTTTTGTTGAGCATACATCATGGGGTTTTTTTGATGCTACAAGCCTTTTTAACTCGCTAGCAAAATGGGTTGATGCTAACCAATCTGATGTTCGTTGGATTCTCACTGTTGCGGAAGCTTTCGCGACAGCTGGTTCTCAAGGAATGTTAGGACCTATTTATTCTGAAGCAGATTTTTTGGATTATCCGCAGTACCTTAATACGGGGTATATTCGGAATTATCTGAAGGAACAGAAAATTTCTACGGATCGTCCGAGTATTGATGTTTCTCGTGCGACAATAACCGGCGCTGTATACTCAGCGGGATATGCGCTTGATCCCGTAAATGTTGCCACAGGGAATTTCATTGAGCATGAGTGTGATCTCTCCTTCGAGCATGCTCCTGCGGCATCGCTCATCAAGCTTGAGCGTATGTACAATAGCGTTGCCGTTACCTATCCTGAAGAAGCTCCTTCGGGTATCTTTGGTTTCGGTTGGTCTTCTACGCTTGATACTCAGCTTACGTTGAGTAACACGGGCGCTGTATGGCACACGCCTGATGGTCGGGCTCTCACGTTCCCTCGCATGGGTGACGGTTTTGGTCGTGTTCCTTCCGAATCGTATTGGCTTAGCAAAACTGTTCCCGGCGACGAGCTTTACAGCTATGTTTCCACAGCGACGACGAAGGCAATCAAGACGGCAGAGAACGCTGGGCGCAAGGTCAGCGCACCTACTACACCCGCATATTATTGGGTTGTTTACAATTCCAAGCATGTTCGACACTTCTACGATCCTTCTGGTGCCTGGACAGGCGTCATGGAGGGGCATTATGCAACCTTAACGCTGCCTCTTTACTCTTCGGATTCCGCAACGGGTGCGTTAGAGCTAACTGACATCATTCACCCGGCCTCAGGTCGAGGTCTTCAGATACGCTATGGCTGCTCACCCCGTGATAACCGTATTCGCCCTGAATCTGCCAGCACCTATCTCATAGATCATGATGTGCAGATACTTGATACCGTCACCTACATTTACGACGATGATGATCTGCTAGCAGCGGTTAACCGTCCTGACGGTATTCGTCGTTACACCCATAACGCTAAGCGCCTTATTGAAGAAGTCTGGGATGTGAACGGCCACCGTGAAGTCACTAATACCTATGACGGCCAAGGACGTGTGGTCCACCAGCTGACAGAACATTCCCGTGAAGTGTCTTTCGTCTATGCTCCGGGCATTATGACGATTGTTGCTGATGCGATAACCGGCGACAGCTCTAATATTTGGCGCTCGGATGAACGCGGACGTCTTAGCTCTATGACGGCTGCTGATGGCAGCCGCCAAGTCATGCGCTACGATAAGTTCGGCAACCGCATCAGCATTACTGAACGCGATGGCTCTACGATAAGCCGTTCCTACGACTCTTACAGCCGTTTAGCGAAACAGCTTACCCCCGAGGGTGCACTGTCTAAGTACACCTGGGACGAACATAACCGCCTGCTCACGACCTCTGTATGTGATTTCCGTGATCGTCTCAACCCCGGTGATCCCGTGGTAGTGTCATATACCTACGAATCAACAGGGGCAAACCCAAACCCCATCACTATGACTGATGGGAATGGGCATACTACAGAATATAGCTGGGATGAGTACGGCAACCTTCTAAGCGTTACTGACCCCACCGGTGTACGTACCACATACACCTATAACGCACGTCAAGAACTGATCAGCATAACAAACGGTGTTGGCGATACAGTCCGTCTAGAGTACGACAAACACGGTCGAATAGTGCAGGTTAAGGATGCTCTAGGTCACGTAACCTCTACTCATTGGAACTCCGCCGGGCAACTCGCCTCAGTCACGGATGCTGCCGGTTCACGCTGGTCTCTCACGTACCCTGAGCTTGCTCCCGAAGAGCTGGATGTTCCTGCTTTTGTGCGCCAAAACCTTACGTCAAGCGGCACTCACCGTGTACGCGATACATCGCGGCCTGTAGGTCAGCTGCCCGTTTCTTTGACAGATCCTTACGGTCATGTCACGCACTTTGAGTACAATAACGGCAACCAGACCACCGCTGTCACGGATCCACTGGGTCGTACCAACCGCGCAGTATTTGATGCCTGGGGCAATATGGTCAAGACTATTAATGCCCTCGGTGCCGTAACTAACTATGAATACGATGGCTTGTCACAACTTATTGCGGTGACAGATCCTCTGGGTGCCCGGAGTGAGTTTGACTACGACTTGGCTGGCGAAATCAGCCAGATTACGGATGCTACTGGCGTTGTTACGCATCGCACTGTAAATCGTAGAACGGGCAAAGAAACTACGTCCTCCGGCGGAATACTCGGATCTTCATTCCGTCACGTCGATTATCTGGGACGGGTGATTGTTGAGGGCGAGAATAATACCCAAAATTTCGCCTCTTCGCAGCCGGTTAGACGTGCATCTCAAAGCTCAAAGTCACCGAGTGCATCCCCAAGAAGCAGCGAAACTATTACCGAGTTTACATCCTATGATGCCGTAGGCAATCCTGTTGAAACTCTTGATGCTCAGGGCGGACTCACCCGCCGCACCTACGATGCGGCAAACCGGCTGATACGCGAGGTATCTGCGGCGGGACGTACCCAAACATTCGACTATGATCAAGCTGGGCGGCTGCGGCGCATGGGCGTGGGGCTAAGCGTGCCCGAGCAGAAGCCGACGGTGGGCGAGAACGTGGAGTGGGAAGAGCCTACCGCTTGGGCGTACACAACGCTAACCTACGACGCCGCATCTCGAATTATTGCCCGAACCTATCCTGACGGCACAACTGAGCATACGACGTACGATGCCCTTGGCCGGATTATACGGGTGCAGCATGGGGCTCGCACGGCAACGTATGCATACGACCGGTGCTCACGCCTGATCCGCATGAGTGATAACAGCGCTGGTACCCGCAGATTCATCTATGATGCAGCCGGCCAGCTAGTGACTGCTGTAGATGCCTTAGGGTATCGTACCCATTTCGAGTATGACGCTGCCGGGCAGATGGTGCGCACCCTAGATGCGACAGGCCAGGTCACCACGTATATTTATGACGCCGCAGGTCAGCTTATCCGCACCGTTAAGGGCGCGGGTTCTACGGCAGAGATAACATCTACATACACCTACGATGCCGCAGGTCGTCTGCTGTCTGAAAATAATGGTGAGCGAACCCGTGCATACTCCTACGACTATCAGGGTGGCGGTTTGCTCGCGTCTTTGAGCGTCAATGGTGTGTGCGCGGCGGAATATTCGTACTCCCCCGGAGCATCATCTATCGGTCATCGAACTGTGACGGTGCGTGACTACGCCTCTGCTTCTGCACTCCGGGACCGCGATTCTTCCGCCTTTGCGGGTGTCGAAAAGCCGTACCTTGAGCATCGTTTTGTTTATGATTCCTCCGACCGTCTGATCTCTCGCAGCCGTTCAGGATTCCTAAGATTGAACGAGCAAAGCAACGCTCATGCAGACGACGATATGTACGAGCGTCTTCACGCTTTGAATACCTTTATCAAAACCGGCGCATATACACTAACGTACTCGTATGACGCCGATGGTTATCTGATCACGTCAGTAACCCCTTACGCAAAATCTACACGTACTGTAGATGGTGCCGGTCGAACGGTAGCTGTAACAACACACGCCACGGGACAGCCCGCTCACGACGTTATCTCTTCAGTATTCTCCTACGATCCTCTGGGACGTCTCACGCGGATTCAGGTGGGAGATATGGTATCTTCCTGGACGCACGAGCGCACTACCAGGCTAATCTCAGACTATGTGCGTGAACAGATACTCGCCGATGTCCGAGGGTTTGAAGAATCAAAGGTTCTTGAACGCACGCAAGTGATCCGTGACCATAACGGCCGTGTGATTGGGTTGGATTCAACGGGATCTGATACTTCACCGGATGGTCTTGTGCTGTACTCCTATGACGATGCCGGGCAGCTTGTGGGCGCCCGTTCAGCATCCCACGTGTGGGAGTGGGAGTACACAGCCGGAGTCATGATGCGCGAGCGCGTCTTTGCTCTCGATAGTTCTAACGGGTCTGAACGCACGGCTGCAGGCTCTCGTGTTCTGGAGGGTGAGCGTATCTTCACCCATAACGAAGCGAACCAGTTAGTTGCCGTTGAGGCTCGCGCATACGCAGGTGCACGGGGCGACGCTGGGGAGCTTGCCGCTCATACCATCACGGATTACTCCTACAACCTGGCAGGCGAACGTAGTGGTGAAGTCACGACCGATAAGCTTACCGGCACCTCATACTCTCGCGAATATAGCTGGGGCACCTATGGCGGTCTGACATCAGTAACAGACTCTATTTCCTCACGTGTAGGTATGTCACACACTTCACTGATTTCTGATGCGGTGGGTGAGGTATCCGCTGTTTCTGATGGTGAGGGCATTACAGTGCCTCTCATGTGGGATGCCAGGTCGGATATTCCGCATCTTCTGGGTGCTGGGGCGACGAGCGCACCCAGCTCTGACGGCGGCTTTTCGCAGGCGGGTATACCCAGCGGAGTGACACCTTGGCATACCCTCAACGTCCCCGGATTGACCTGCAGCACCCTCGATTCGGCATTAGGTAGCACACCCGGACTGCCGACAGACTGGGGCGTGCCCTCTACAAGCGCTACCCCGGTTCCCGGGCTGCCCACCGGTTTCGAGTTCACGGGTGCAGGGTCGCTACGCGTAGCCGGTCTAGATATGCTAGGCGCTCGCGTCTATGACAGCCCTTCACGTCGTTTCCTCTCAACAGACCCGAAGGCCGCAATAGCTGGTTCATCCTGGTTTGCTGACGTTTACGCATATGCAGGCAATAATCCGCTGGAGTATGTGGACCCTCGGGGTGAGCGCCCCATGACGGTTGCAGATTACCGTAAGTATCAGAGCCAAGAAGGCGAACGTTTCATGCAGCAGAGTCTGCGCCTTCTGGCTCTTGTAGGTGTTATTGGTTCCCTGTTCATAGCGCCGACAAGTATCCTCTTGGCTGGCGGTGTTGGTTTTATTTCTGGTGCCGCCAACGGTGCCGCTGATGGCATGGATTTCCACACCCCCGACGGCAATATCGACTGGGATAAAGTGCAGGCTTACGCCCTTCAGGAAGGCGGGAAAGAAGCACTCACAGCCGCACTCATAGGGATGCTCTTCAAAGCCGGGCCGCCCGTAGCACGCGCCACCGGCAACCAAGCGATGAAAGTCCCCGTTATCTCCAAAACGGTTAATCGGGTTAAGACGTCCCCTGTCGTCATTAAAACCCAAAATACCGTTAACGCCGTCAAAACCCGCATCAACGGAATCCAAGACCGCATTGCCACATGGACGCGCACCAGCCTGCTGGGCATCGAGCACGTAGTGCCCAAAGTGCACCCCACGCCGCACAATAGCCCACATCAGATAGACATACCCAACGGACCCAAACCAGCCCATACCGGATCTCTCGATCACAGGACATCAGGAACAGTACACGAACCCAATGTGCAGCTGAAACCTGTGGAGGAACCGAAGGTTGAGAACCTGCCTCCGGCAAAAGGTGCGGCGGGTGATTCTCCATCATTAGAGAAACCTGCTACGGCTGATAAAAATCCGTCCCAGGTAGAGCACTCTCCTGGTTCCACAGTACAGAATGGTGATCAGATAATCACGTATTATTCTGCTGACGAATTCAAACAGACCTATGTTCCTGAGTTGATCCATGCTAAGAATAACTCTCGATATATACCTGTCGAAGAACCTGGAACATATAACGTGTATGGGTTTGGAGAAGCTAAAAAGTTGGAGCGGGAGTATTACATTAAATTAAATGGTGGAAACTCTCCTGCTGACCTCTCTAAAGGAAAACCGGAGTTTGCCTTGTGGCGTCCTGAAGTTAGTGAGCCTAATCTAGATACAGCGATGACTGGTTTTAGGAATGTTACCCGACATGGTAATACGGTTGAAGCTCAGGTTGGCTCCCGAAAATTTATGGTGACTAATCTGGATGAGTATACTGGGACGATCCCTGATGATGTGGTTCCAACAGCTAAATCTCTTCTTGAAGAGGGAGAAGTGTACTGGAAAAATAAAGATCATAAGCCTGCTGGGTTTGGGAATAAGCCTCACCCTCTACCTTTTGACAATCCAAATGCTCGTATTCTTCCTACTCATGACCAGATGGGAAACGAAATAAAGTACACGGAGTACAAAGTCAGAAGGTTATTCCGAAACCAAAACCAAGTAAACGATGTTGGCACAGAACGGCTGGTAGTTGGTTCTGACGGAAGTATCTACTTCACATCAACCCATTATGAAACTTTTGTCAGGCTTGTCTAAAAGGAGAGTATGTATATGAGGTACATATGTGAATATAAGGATGAGTTCGTTGTTCCGGTGTTCACTCAGGAGAGTGGGTACTGGGAGAAAATTATGAAGCCTCGTTTGCAGCAGCAGGGGTGGTATATCGCTGAAGTGGATTGTGCTGGTGTGGAAGATATAGTAGATTTTGGCAGGAGGCTTCTACGGGCACTTAATTTTAGCGTTGGTGATAACGAATATATCAGTCCGATATGGTATGAAAATCTTGTCGGGGAAATATCTGGAGTATCTATGCGGCAAGGTTTTTTTATCTACTATAAAAACTTTGGAGACTTTTTATCTATGCATCATGATGCAGATCCAGAGTCTTCAGCAATATATGCGATCAAGCTTCTTGAAAATATGAGCTATCACTATTCTGATCTTCGTGGGTATATTTACGAGCAGTATCCTGTGGTGGTAGGGTATGGCATTGGTCTTCCCACCTCATATATTCCGCAGCTTGAGGAGCTGATGGGTGCTGAGAACGTGATGATTGCCGGTGAGGGTGTGCGGTATCCGTGGTCTGATTTTGAAGAAGAACAGCGCAGGAATTTTCCGAACGGTGCTCCGGATCCTCTATACGATAAGTATGGGGAGCTTT
>NZ_KV795741.1:1390-1906 GCF_001809115.1 Rothia sp. HMSC071F11 | reverse complement strand
GTCCGTAGCTTATAGCGAAGTTACGGACAACTAAACTTTTTATATCTGTCGTTAAGCAAGAAAGCTATAGAGGCTGTTATACCGTAACTGATGGTAAGGGGAATCCTATTACGTATACGGAAATGGATTTCATGGCTCCTCAACCGAAGATTGGTGAAAACGGTGAAATTGAGTTGAAGCCTAACGGGAAGCCTGAGACGACTCGTGGTGATGACCGGTTGATAGTGGGTAGTAATGGCAGTATCTATTACAGCCCGGATCATTATCACACGTTTATCCTGATAGTAGAGTAAGGGAGAAAATAACCATGGTTTATACACCAGAAAGGCCGAAATCTTTTGTAGCTCCTTTGTTTATCCGTGAAGACGGGTACTGGGAGAACCATATGCTGCCCTATCTAGAAGCGGAGGGGTGGAAGGTTATTATTGTTGATTGTGCTGGGGTAAAAACCACACTAGATTTTGCGTATCGTCTGGTTGAGAGTATTGAGAGTGTTTATGCTATTCCGGATGATTT
>NZ_KV795741.1:547-1290 GCF_001809115.1 Rothia sp. HMSC071F11 | reverse complement strand
CTATTCCGGATGATTTTAACCTGCGTTGGGCTTCTGAAGATGCCTGCCTGATCACCTGGTTTGATATGCGCCAAGGACTTTTTGTGCTGTACAGGAATTTTGATGACCTCTTCGTGATGGATAATAAGGCTGTTACAGCGTGCGTAAATATTCTGGAAGCTATGGATGGTCGTTATACTGTTCGTCCAGTTTTCGGTACTGGGCTTTATCGGGTTCTCTTTGGATATGGATTTGAATTTTCACGCGAGAGCCTACCTGCGATCAAAAAATTCTTTGAAGATAAAGCTGTAACCGCCAAGGATGGTGTGGAATATCCTTGGAGCGGTGTGGAGAGGTATAAGAAAGTGTTTTTTCCTCAGGGTTTTCCTGACCCGTTGTATGAGGATGGGGAGTGGAATGATGATCCTGATGAATACCCCGAGAGCACTTCCTACACCGGCGGGAACAGCTAACAACGCACTGATAGCCAAGGAGTAACCAATTATGGGTTACTACGACGACGGGCGTGGCAATAGCTTCTTCCCAGTTGTGTATGTAAAGGAAGATAACGTCTTAGAGCGGCAACTAGAGCTGCTACAAAAGCAGGGATGGAAAATTATTGAGTTCTTTTGCTCTGCTCTTGTCCAGGCAAGGACCGAGAATGAATATTTTAAGGAGCTTTTAGAGCCTATTGAATATCCTTATGGATTGCCTGATGATCCAGTAAATCTGATCTATGAGTACATGGAAGATTTGCATTGGCT
>NZ_KV795741.1:0-447 GCF_001809115.1 Rothia sp. HMSC071F11 | reverse complement strand
AATACTTGCAGGCAAAGTGGATGGCACAGATTCTGCAAAGTGCGGATAATGACTTACGGTATCGGCATTCCTGGTATGGGAATGGAGACTACGACCCACCGCATGTACTTTACGGTATGGAGGTGTCGCGGAATCACCTTGATCAGGTCTTGGAGTATTTTGAAGGCCGTGCAATTGTTATTCCTGAGTTTGACGAAAATAATCCAGGAGCTGAAAATCCTTTATACCTTAAAAATAAGGATGAAGTTTTGGAAAGTTAGAAACACGAAAATAATTAGTTCAATAAAGTCTACATCTTTAAGGGTTTATTCATAAGGGACTTAGGTAGGTTCTTTATGAATCCCCTTGTGTGGGATTTCTTAAGGAAATAACTATATGGTTTATGAAAACGAACATGAAGATGAGTTCATTGTTCCGGTGTTCACTCAGGAGAGCGGGTACTGGGAG
>NZ_KV795740.1:0-399 GCF_001809115.1 Rothia sp. HMSC071F11 | reverse complement strand
TTTCGGGGGTTGCGCCGCGGTGTTCGTGTGCGGGCTGCGCGGCTGCCGAGCGTGCATGGGCAGCGTGCCTATCCGGTGAAATAGCGTCCGTGGGAGGGTTCAGCGGTAAGTTTTCCCCGTTACCCTCAGGTAGGGTGCCGCCCGCCGAATTGTCTGCCGTTGAGCCTTCGCCCGGCAAGAGTTCACCAGCAGGCTCAGACCCGCACGGCGTTACCACCAGCGCATCCTGGCGCAGGTCAAGCCGGTAAATTCCAGCAATCCGCCGCACGCCCTGAACCTGTTCCAGGTGAATAATGCGGTCAAATGCGGTAGAAGCGTGGAGGGCAACGGTGCGTTCATCCAAACCGGCGAGCGCGCCCAGCGCAGCAAGACGATGCGGCACAGCAAACGCGGAATTCG
>NZ_KV795739.1:19312-24773 GCF_001809115.1 Rothia sp. HMSC071F11 | reverse complement strand
GTTCTTCCGCTTGCGCAGGCAAATGCAGCGCCTGTAAGTCCTCAGGGTGAGGGTGCAAGCTCTGCATCCCAGAATGCACAGGGTCAGCAGCAGAGTACTAATGGTCAAGGTCAGCAGGCTCAGGGTGGTGCTACGCAGGTTGCATCTGACGGCGCATCGCAGGGCCAGCAGCAAGGCGCTAACGCTTCTCAGGACGACTCGAATTCTGCATCGCAAGATGGTCAGAGGCAGGTAAGCCAGCCTAGTGCTCCTGTAGAGAGCATCTTTGTTGTGATCGACTCTGTTGACGGATTCATTGACTCGCAGAAAACTGACAATGCTCTGAATGTGCGAGGTGTCTGGTACGATAATAACCCCAGTTTTAATTACTCTCTGACTGTTCAGGAGCTTGATGAGTTCGGGAACGTCGTTGATGATGACGTTAGCACCAGTGCAGGCGGGTCTAGCATTAGTAGTGATGGACACTTTGACCTGCATGTGAACGTTGATGGCACTAAGATTAACCCGAGCCACAAGTACCAGGTTCACCTTACTGCATACGATCAGGGCGACATGACGACGAGTGAGGCTTCCTATCCCGTCACGGTTTGGAAGCATAGCTATATCTTACCGGTTGTTCCCCTATCGGCAGCACGGTAACTAATGCACCTTTATCTTTTGCATTTTATTTAATGTATTAGATTTCTGAAAATAAAATATATTTTCGACTCAAGGGTCTTCGGGAGCATGTTTTAGTGATATGCATGCTATTGAAGACCCTTTGAGTCGTGCTGGTATATTAGTGGATATATCTGCCATAAAAATAAATATCAAGAAATAATGTAAAAAACGCTAGAAGTAAACCTAACTATGTAAACCATGTATTAGTTCACAACCGCTCACGAGGTTAAATCTGTTGCAGATAGACCCGATCGGGTCGAGTAACAGAGCCTTTATTCCAGTCCTGCTTTATCCAGACCCATCATTTTGTCAACACTTCCGGGAACGGCGGCGTATGCCACGCCCAGACGATTCCAAGCATTAATAGCGGTGATCACGAAGGTGAGCTCTGCCAGCTCTTTGTCATCAAAGTATTGGCGAACCTCCTGATAATCTGCATCGGTCACATGTCCGCCATCCAGGCGAGTTAGTTTTTCGGCCCACTCCAAGGCTGCACGTTCCTTCTCATTAAAGAGATTGGACTCCCGCCAAACCGGCACATGGTACAGCCGCAGCTCCCGCTCACCGTTGAGTTTGGCCTCCTTGGCGTGCATATCGGTGCAGAAAGCACATCCGTTAATCTGTGAGACGCGCAATTTGACGAGCTCTTTGAGGGCGGTTTCCAGGGTGAGAGTACCTTCTAACGCCATCATTGCCTTGTAGGACTCGGGGACGAGTTCGGGGTAGTTCGCGCGCATCATGTACTCCTTCCATCAGGTTTAGTTCCGTAGTAGGCGACTATACGCGGGGCATAAGACCGGTTCAAGCGTTTGTGTAATTACAATCGTGAAGTCTATCGGGCGGCTTAAATAACCGCCCATTGCACGATAACTCACCGAATAGAAAACTAGGCTAAACCGAAAGTATCACCCATTCCGCAGCAGATGCAGTACGGCCTGCACGCGGCGGGCGTTGCTGTTCGTATCGGGCAGGTCGAGCTTCGCGAAAAGGGTGTTGATGTGCTTCGCTACGGTCTTTTCCGCTACGAACAGCTTCTCGGCAATATCGCTGTTTGACAGACCCTCCGCCATGAGGGTCAGCACCTCAAGCTCGCGGGAAGTCAGCCTCTCCAAGCGCTGCTGCACCGCCCGATGCTCCATTAGCTCCTTGAGGGTCTCCGGGTCTACCACCACGCCACCTGCGGCAACCGCCTTGACCGAGCGCACAAACCCGGCATCGTCAAACACCCTGTCTTTGAGCAGGTAGCCGGTGCCCAAACCGCCGTCCATATGCAGCTCGTCCACATACAGGCGCTCCACATACTGCGAAAGAATCAGCACCGGCTGCCCCGGAATCTGCTTGCGAATCTGAACCGCCGCGCGCAAACCCTCATCCGTGAAGGTCGGCGGCATGCGAATGTCGATCAGCGCAACATCCGGGCGGTGGGTGAGCACCGCATCCGTGAGCGACGGTCCATCATCCACGGCGGCAACAACCTCAAAACCGTGGCGGGTAAACAGGTTCTCAAGCCCCTGCCGGAGCAAAAACTGATCTTCGGCTATGACGATGCGCATCCGCCCTCCGATACAACGTTGCGGAAAAAGGTGGTGCCAGCACCCATGACGGGACTAGCCCTTCGGTGACACTATTAATTATATGGAAACGCAACCACACCACCACGGATTACCGACAGGAGGCGGCACGATGCCCACCGAAAACGTTGCCGAACCGATCCTGCGGATGTACACGGACCCGCAGTCGAGTTCCAAACCTCAGCCCGGTTCCGCGCCCACACGTTCGGAGCCAACCAATCCGGATTCAATCAGCTCACGACCTTCCTATCTCAAGCCGCTGAGCACCCAGACATCTGCGCGGGACTACAATCCGCCCGGGCGCGGACAAACTATTCTTCTCATGGCGGGTGTTTTCATTCGTGCCATCTATGAGGTCTATGTTTTCGCCCTATTCTGCGTCGTTATCAGCCTGTGTCTGGTGGGGATTGGTTTCCTGATCCTGCCGTTCATGCTGAACTGGATGAAGTTCAACGCAGAGGCAGAGCGCAATACCGCACGCCATCGTGCCGGAGTTGAGGTGATCGGCGGGTACAAACCCGTAGAAGGCGGTAAATACTCGATCAACCCCCGCAAAAGCCTCGCCCGGCTGGGCGATAGTCTGGTGCTGCGCGATATTCTCTGGCACTTTGTAAATGTCTTCGTGGGTACATTCCTCGGGATTTTACCAATCTCGCTATTCCTCAGCGGTGTGTGGGGTATTGCGCTCATGATGGGGCAGCATTATTTCGCCCCTTTGTTTGACGTTGATCCCGGCGGACCACACTACATGTTCCTTGATATGACCACCCCCAATGCGTACTGGTATGCCGGAATCATGGGTATTATCCAGATCCCGTTGGCGTTCATCATTGCCCGGCCTCTGCTGAAGGCCTACGGCTACTGGGTTCAGCCTGTGCTGGGGCGCCCCTCCGAACTGGTGCTGCGTGAGCGCATCAGCCACCTGACCGACACTCGTAACGACGCCCTAGACTTTCAGCAGGACGAAATCTCACGCATCGAACGCGACCTTCACGACGGGGTTCAGGCGCACCTAGTCTCCATGGGCATGACACTCAACGAGGTTGCCGCACTCATGAAAGAAGACCCCGAACGCGCCCAGCAGATGCTCTCTCAGGCGCAGAACAGCTCGGTGACGGCCCTGCAGGAGCTGCGCGGCCTGGTGCGGGGTATTCGCCCGCCGCTTCTGGCGGACCGCGGACTGAATGAGGCAGTGCGCTCGCTGTGCGCCAGCACCTCGGTACCGACCACGTTCACGAGCACGCTGACCGGGCGCCTGCCCGAACCGCTGGAGACCGCGCTGTATTTCGCGGCAGCGGAGTTGGTGACGAACGCCGTCAAACACGCGAATGCCCAAAATATTACCGTGAGTATCACGCAGGGTAAATCGCTCATTATGTTGGAAGTGCAGGATGACGGCACCGGTGGTATCCCACAGGATGCGCTGGGCAGCAAAGCATCTGGCGGGTTGGAAGGCGTTCGCCGCAGGCTCGCCACGTTCGACGGGGAAATGTTCGTCAGCAGCCCCGCGGAAGGACCAACGTCGGTGCGCACGATTGTGCCGTATGCCGCACCTACGGCGGAGCAAAATTCGTAAGTGCTGTCGGATCAGGCACAACCGCTAACCACCGCGATAAGCGCATGCTATAAGGCTTACCCACCCGGGCGGACTCCTCCTCCACGCCCGGGTGGGTATTTTACGCCCCGACAATTACACGCGACCCAGCACCACATTGCGCCCCACAAGGCATGAAGAAACACCCGTCAATGCCCTAAAATATATGCGGTACCGGGGCAAAGATACGCCCCGGCGATGTTTCAGCCCCTAAGGAGCCCGCGCCTATGAGCACCATCAAAAACCCGGACGTTATCACCATCCTGGCAACCGGCGGAACTATCGATAAGTTCTACTCGGTGGCGGGCACCCTCGATATTGGCAAGCCTGCCGCGCACGATGTGCTGTCGAGAGTGCTCACCGATATTCGTTTTGATATTCGTGCGCTCATCGGCAAAGACAGCCTGGATATGACCGACGAAGACCGCGCCGAACTCGTTGCCGCCCTCAACGCGGTTGAACACGACCAGGTTCTCATCACCCACGGGACCGACACAATGAGCGAATCCGCTCGATACATCGCCGAGCACGCCGAACTGGGCTCAAAGGTTGTGGTGCTGACCGGTGCCATGCAGCCGGCGGTCATGGCGCATTCGGATGCGGGGTTCAACCTGGGGGCTGCGATTTCCGCGCTTAACCTGCTGGAACCGGGTGTTTACATCAGCATGAGCGGCCGAATTTTCCCGGCGCACACCGTGCGTAAGGATCGTGCCCGCGGGATTTTCGAGGGATAAACTCTGAAATTTTTGCTGCGTTCTGCAAGCTCTTGGTGACGCTTCAGTAAATAGGGCGTAAATTTCAGCGTTATCTCAGTTTCATCTCGTACCGTAGTATTGAGTGCTTTCTCGATGGCGCCTCCGGCAGTGCTTCACAACGCCAGCGGCAGACAGGGTACCTATGAGCGAACAATATAACCCGGGTTTTTGGGATCAGGCTTGTTCCACGCCGCCACCCGTGCGGCGCCTGTACCTTGCCCGCATGCTTTTCCTCGTGGTGCCTGCACTGACGCTGGTGTATTTTTTCGAGGCTATCGGGCTTGACCCTATCGGTGCGGTTCCCCTCATGTACCTGTCTCTGCACGGCTGGTTTGCGGTCGCGTATGCGCGCAATAAATCTATGGGGCTCGTCATGGTGGGAAACCTGCTCAGCGCCTTGGCGGCATCCGTTATCACCGGATTTTTCGCCTATATTTTGGTGTTTATTCACGGGCCAAGAACCCTGTGGAAACTCCTGGGAGGCTCGTACCCCATTCTGACCATTTGGATTATGGCGTCCTTCGTGATCGAGATTTTATGCTCCCTCATATTTGTCTTCCTGATCTTCCGTAGGTTCCCCTCCCGTGCCGAACGTGAGGCCGAAGAGGCTCGCGAACTGTCAGAAGAACTTTCTCCGCCTGAAGACCAGGCAGTCAACGACCACACGCTGACTAAGACCGAAGCACAGGGCACACCCCGCTCAGACTCGGATATACCATAATGAGTTCTTGAGCTCATCCGTTCCCCAACGTGCCGTGATTGCAGCCGTTACTCCCTGCAAGCGTGGTAGTGTATGACATAACCCAACGTTGGTGTAGCGAGGCACCCGCGCGCCGGGCTACACAGAAATTACCGGTAATGAGGATGTATATATGAGCACA
>NZ_KV795739.1:0-19212 GCF_001809115.1 Rothia sp. HMSC071F11 | reverse complement strand
AATGAGGATGTATATATGAGCACAGACCCCATGAAAAACGATGATTCTTCCCGTCAGCCTGAGGAACCTAGAACTGCGCCGCAGGAATCTTCGGCAACGTCGCATGTAGACGATCATTCGGGGGACAGCACCGCGCATAAAACCGACGGAACCGGTGGCGCATCGCAGCACGAACATAGCGAGCACACCGCGAAGTCGGATCCCTCACCCGAGGATAAACAAAACCCCAACAACTCCGGCAACACCCAGAACCAACAGACTCCTCCGTCAGCGCCAGGGTATGTCGGGTTACAACCGGGCTATCCTGCGCCGAGTCCATCGACGCCTCCAAATCCCTATGCGAATCCGCATGTCGTACCCGGATATTCGGGATATGCAGTGCCGAGCCCAACCGCATACCCGTACACTGCATATCCGGCAAACCCGCACGATGAGATTGTCCGCAAACGTTCGCTGATGTACCTGCTGCGCCTGTGTATTGTGGGCGCTCTTATTGCGATCGGTATTGTTGCGACGACTTTCGCCCTTATCGGTGCGATCATCGAACTTAGCGACTGCGGAACCGGCAGCTACTCATGGAGTGAATACTCGCAGCGAGTATGCCGTGAGGATAACACCTCAGCAATCACGGGGGCGTCGATTTTCCTTGTCATTTTTATCGCGTATCCGATATGTCATATTTTTGGGCTGCTTGCCGTCAGGAAAAATCAGCACCACGTGAGGGTGCTTGTCATTAACATTATTGGCATTGTGCTTTCGTCTTTGGGGATTGTGCTTGCTGGTTTAATGCTCTTGGGCGGTATAGCCATGATAACGGCGTTTGGATCCTCGGGATTACTCGCCATTTTTATCATATTCCTCGTGGCTGGGGCAGTACCCGTGGCAGAGCTTATTTTCTCGATTATTTTCGTCCGGCATGCCTCGTGGATGAACCATAAGGACTACTTCACGAAACCCGGTGTATAACCACTGCGGGGTGCCCCACCGTGCCTCATTCGAGTTGTCTTGGTGTGAAAGGTAAAATGTGGCTCACGAGCCGGTAGAAAACGTATCTGGCAATAATTCTGATGTACAGCCGACGGGGCGGGGTGCGGAACACCACGTGGCGCATCCAGCCTTGTCGGCGGGTTATCCAATGCAGGGTCAGCCTGGTGTGCTCGCTTATGCAGCACCCCAGAACCCCTATACTGTCGGGTCTGCAGCGTACGGTGTGCCGGGTACCTACGGGTACTCTGGTGCATTATCGACGGGTCCTGATAATTCCGAGATCAGAAAATATGCATCAATATATCTGGTGCGTCTAGGTATTGTAGGTGCGCTTCTTGCCCTGTATGCGATGGGTATTATTTCAGGTATTAATGACACGTTTGATTTGTGCAAAGAGGCATTGGATCAGGATAAATGCCTTTCACGTGAACGTATAGTCATTGTGCCCGGGTATATTTTAGTAACGCTTATCGCGGCCTTTCCAATCTGCAATATTTTTGGCTGGTTAGCCGTTAAAAATAACCGCCACTATCTGCGGGTGCGCGTTATCAACATTATTGGGATTGTGCTTTCAGCCTTGGGAGCTATAGGAGGAGCCCTAGTTTTACTCCCGACAGTAGAAAACGTGGTGACCTGGGGACATACCGTGGATAAAGGGGCGCTAGTCTCCCTAGTGGCGACGGTTGCACCTGCGGTTGATTTAGTTTTCTCGATTATATTTGTAGTGTATGCATCGCGCATGAAACGAGGCATATATTCCCCGAAGAACCCCTATCAACCGTGATAGGGTATGCGTAGATAAAAAACTCACTCGGCTTCGGGAATTTATCTTCCGAAAAAAGCCGTATGTATCTTTGAGATATATGGGGAGGAGGAAACTGCTGTGGATCACGAATCTCGTGCGCATGATGCCGATGCGTTTCCTTCTGCCCGCATGAACGCCGAAGACTCCCCTCGGGACGAAGCCCCGCCGGCTGGTCAGGATGCGGTGCCCACCCGCTACACGGCACCGATTCGCCACGCGGTTCCGGCAGCGCCGCCCGCATACGCCCTTGAGCATGCACGACAGAATTCGGGGGAGCCGGAACCAGCCCCACAGCCACCGCAGCCCAAGAAACAGGGCGCGGTTCGTCAGGCGCTTCGGGCAGCTACGAAACCGAAAACTGCCGAGCCTCAGGCACCTCAGGATGCGCCTGCCCCACGTTTTATTCCCGCTCCCACGCCGACGCCGCCAGCGCCTAGTTCTTCGGAAGTATCCGCTGCATCAAAACCTGCCCCATCACAAACCTCGCAAGAGGTTGAGCAGGATGTATCGCCGCGACGGAATAGTATTCCACATCAGGCATATACGCCGAAGAACCCGGATCGCGCATTCTCTCAAATGCAGGCAGGCCTTGAAACAATAAATGCACGACGACGTTCTCTGAACATCACCATTGGTGTCCGGTTAGCAGTGCTCGCTCTCTTGGGGATTTTTGAAGGCGCTATTATTGCACGCTACACCACCAATATGGGGTGGGGATTCTGGCTGATTATCACAATCTACGCCGTTGTTCAGGTATGGCCGTTAGCGCGTCCGCCCAAAGACGCTTCGGACGCATCCGTATATTCCGTGTGGGGAATATTTTCGCTGATCTGCTTTATCGGTGTTGGACTGGTACTTTCACCCATCACATTCCTACTTCTCGTCTTGAACTGGGATGGTATTTCACTGGGTCTTGACCCCATGATTGTACTCTGCGCGCTGGGTGCTTTATGGCTTCTTGAAATCGCATTGCTGAGTGTAACCCTGTATAAGTTCAATACTCTGCGTGCGATACTTGCTCGCCCAACATTGAGTATTCGCTAGTCTTCGTAAACATCTGTACGGGACGCACCGTATGGTTGCGCGACATGATATGACATGCGCGGCGGTGTTGTATCTGTCTCTTGCTGGCAAACCTTGCTAATCTAACACTAGAAACCAGTACGAGAGGGGAAAACCCGGGTGGAAAACCAGCCAGAGCATCCGCATGACGATCGGGCCACGGTATTAGTGTCGAAAATATCGGGCAAGCCTATAAGGCCCCTTCAAGTGTCTCTGGCAGCCCTCATCATGACGATATTTATAGGGATGTGGGCGTACATTCTGATCTCGTATATCGTCTGGGTTGTTACGGTGCCGCTGCAGGGCGTATCGCTCTGGGAATCAGAAACTTTTCTGACGCTCAAAGACCAGCTTCCCCTCGTATTTTTCATGATGGCAACCTTCGTGCTGATGGCGCTTCATGTGGTGGTGTTATTTGCGTATTTACGCGGGCATAGGTGGGCTGCGTATGTGCTGACTGCCTCCTTGCTGTTGGGAATGCTCTGCACCTTTATTGTGCTCTTGCTGGTGGGCGTTATCATGGCCGGTCTTAATGGGGCTCCTATGGAGGAAGTAGAGTTCCTCTTAGATTCCAACTCGTCGCCGCTTTATGTGCCTCTTTATGTGGGTATGCCGTATCTTGTGATGAGCGTTATTGCTCTTGGACTGATCTGGAGCCGTGCCGCCCGCGAATATATGCATGCGCGAAGCCTATGGCGTGCCGAGCAGCGTGAGGACTCCCTGATGTTCTAAACCACCCCACAATATATTCTCTATTTGGAATATATGCAGGTGAGAGAGTATTTTGAGGGTGATGTGCTAGATGTTTTCCGATCTGGTGCGGTACCTTTTGTATATCGCAGAAAACCTGCTGAGAAATATTCCACATATGGAATACGGGTGTAAATACTGCAAACCGCCCTTGAGGTCGGCTACTCTCAGAAATAAGTTCACAGTTCTATTGAGCTAAAACCTCAAGGAGAATCGCCGATGACCAACCACCCAAACCCTACTTCAGGAGACCCCTCACCCCAGCAACCTTCAAACCCTTATGTGCAGCATTTGCAGCAGCATATGGCGGTGGGGCAGGGGCAGAATCCTACAGTTCCCCTTCAGGCTGCCCCTCAGGGCACATATGACAATAACGCGGTTAAGATTGAAAAACCTGTACGAACATTCGTACTGACGCTGGTTCTTGTGGGTGCTTTGGCATGCATCGCGTTACGGATCATAGAGTATCTGGTCAGTGCATCGTTAATGAACGAGGCGGCACGCTGGGTAAGCTCCCAACAGTATGCAGAGAATATTGATCGCGAGGCCATTGCGGTTCCCGCATTTTTACTCTCGGGCGCCCAGGCAGCCTTTCTGCTGGTATCTGTTTTCGTGTCTTCGTGTCTTTATCTGCTCTTCGGCTGTTTCGCATATGTGGGGCGGAATTGGGCGCGTATTATGCTGACAATTATTGCCGTTATCGGGATTATTATGAGCGCCTTCAAATGCTGGGCTTTTAATACCGCACAGACAGGTATTGAAGGGATCTCACAAAATCCACAGGTACAGGGGTATATGAGGGTGCTCGTGATTCTATACGCTGCCCTCTGCGCGGTTAACCTGCTTACGATAATTGTGATGTGGCTTCGCCCGGCTAATCGTTATGTACGCAAACTCAAGGCATATCGGCTGGCGCGTTTAATGGAACAGACTCAATATCAGCAGGTATATGCATATCACGTTGTTCAGCCAGGTTACTATGCGGGTCAGCAGCCAGGAGGTTACAACCCCAATACCGGGCAGCAGTATCCCGGGCAGCGGTCGTAGACGAACAGATTGTGATCGGCAGCTAGGGCGGCGGCAGAATCTAAGCCGCCAAGGTTCAGTTCATAAGAGAACCACAATGCTGGTGTTCAAAGAACTTTTTAGTATGCTCAAAAGAGTATTCACGTAACACTATAAATTTCATAAAACCCGTGTAAGGACTGCACCATGACATATTCTGCCGCGCCTATGCCGGAAGGCACGCCCTCGTATCAGCCTCATATGGCAGCATCGAATCCGGGAGGTCTCGCTGCCGCCTTTAAGGAGCCTAAAAGACCTACTTTTGTTTTTGTCTTCGCAATTTTTACCGCTACCGTGTGCCCAATCCTGCGTTTTGTGGAGTATGTCCTAACGTCTTCATATTTGAGTGAGGCTTTTAAATGGCATCAATCGCGCACATACGTACCTGCGTATGGTGATATGTCTCTTGAGCAGATGAAATCTGGAATGTTTGCACAGGCGCAGCTAAACTCAACGCTCACATTCCATTTTCTTTCCGTACTGACATCTGCTCTGCTTTATATTCTTTTTGGGCTCGTCGTGAATAGTGGAAAAAACTGGGGTCGCATTCTGCTGACTATTCTTGCCTCCTTGGGCGTGCTGATGAGTGGTATGAGCGCTTTGGGGCAGGCTTATACGATGTCCGACCCAGAGGCGCCGGCTTTTGCGAATGCGCAGGGGTATTTAGGGGCTCTGGTGACCGTATATATGTTACTTTTCTTGGCGAATATATGCCTGGTTGTTCTCGTGTGGATGCCGCCTGTGAACGTGTATATGCGGAATACTAAAGCCTACTGGAAAGCTAAAGAAGCGCTTGAGGCGGGTAGTAAGAGCTACGCCGACCGGTTTGCGGCTCAGACGGAATTAGCCTCGGAAGAGCAGACTAAAGGTACAAACTCATAGCCCAGATACTAGGCAGTGTGAGCGCTTTCCGCTATTCTCGAAAAGAAGCCCAAAGCGGTGCTTCACCCCGTTATAACCGTAAGGACTATTGTCGATGAATGAATACCCCAAGCCCGCCAGTCCAGACCCCCGGCCACCGCAAGGTCCGCAGACATCAGGTGCATACTCAAACCAGCCGCAGAATCAGTATGGACAGAACCACCCTGTAAACCCGCAGATCTCGCAGCCGTATATGCAGAATCCGGCACATCAGGTGGCACCGTCACCATCCACGCCGCCGGAATCAGCCGCTAAACCGAAAATGTCGATTCTGCTGCTGTCTGTCCTCATCTTGGCGATCTTGATGCCCATCTTACGCGTCATCGAATACGGCGTTATGGCCTCTATGGTGAGTAGCCTGATGGAAGCGCTCCGTCAATCGTTGGGGGAGAGCGCTTATCAACAGTTTATTGCTAAACCGGAATTTTATGAACTTCGAGATATGCAGGTCGGTCTAGTAGGCCGTTTTGTTTTTGGTATTTTCTTCAGCATCATCTACATTTTTTTCGGAATTTTTATTTTCCTGGGATACAACTGGGCGCGTATTGTTCTGACGGTTTTTACAGTGTTGAATACGCTCTTAGTCATGCTTTTCCTGATGGACTCGATCGTAGGCTACAACGAGTTTGCCAATTTTACGGATCTAGTGGATCTTCGGAGTCAAGCTTTCGGACTTGTCATCATCTATATCTCCATTTTGGTGGTGGGTCTTCTGCCCCTGATTCTGATGTGGCTGCCGCCCGCGAATAGGTATGTTCGCCAGCGTACTTCGGTGCGGCGGGCGCGAAACCAGGCCAATAGCCCCTACGGAATGCCGCAGCCCTATGCATATCCGGCACCCGCGCCGCATCCGGGGCAGGCACCGGGGAATCAGCCTCCTTCTGGAGGGCAGCAGCTTTAGCTCCCTGAGGATATAAGAGTTTTACCTCGTGAGGGTGCTGCGACATATATTTCATATATGTCGCAGCACCCTTTTTATAACTGATCTCGTTGCGCGTAAATAATTTCTTGTATGCCCATAAAGCCTTTATTTCTGGGCATCTGACCGATAAATAATGAAACTATAAGCGCCTTAAACCTACGCTTTTCAATATTAAAACATAGTGCAAAAACCTAGAGATATTGTCATATTGCTTGATGAACCTGTAACGTGTGGTTTAAGGGTTGTGGAGGTTCTTCGTAACACTCAGCTAAGACCTTAGATACTTTCGTACAATGCCGCAGCCCTCTAGGAGGAATACCGCCAATGAGCTATGACAGTGCTGTACGCTCTGAATACTCCACAACAACACTGACCTCTGGGTATATGGGCGAAGAGAATATGGTGAATTATTCGCCCGTACCGAGAGCCTCTTTAGAGCGGCCTTATTTACCGCGTGCGGTGAAGATAGCCGCATGCGCCAGCATGATGATTGCTATTCTCCGCACCATATATTTGACGGCATCATGGAATTTTGAAAATTTTGCTCTGGGTAACGCTCTGACTATTGCTAACGTTTTCTTGCACATTATTCTAGGAATTTTTATTCTTCGGGGGTATGCGCTGGCGCGTGCTCTGCTGGTTTCACTCGCGCTGCTGACCTTGGGAACCTCTCTGCTGACTCTGAGCTGGCTGCGCCCCGCCGTTCCCGATATTCCGGGGTCATATTTGTCGGTTGTGGTGCTGAGCATGGCGGCACTGACGCACCTGGTGCTGTTAGGATTTTTGATGTTCCCCGCCAGCGTTACCCTGTATATGCGTGAGAGCAACGCCTACCGTCAGGCATGCGCGCACTGTTAGCCGTAGGTTCTGGGAGCCTATGTACAAGACATATCCGGGCTATGCTCCTGAGCTAACGGCAGCGTGGCCAGCATTTCTGAATCCGGGAGCGATGGTTTGCGGTCGCTGAAGGGTTTTTCCCGAATAAAATTCGAGATCGGGCGTGTCCAAAAATTCGTTGTATATGACGAAATATCATATTGAGCTCGGCGTGATTAAAAAATATTTCACGACATCGGTCAATAATGTATGACCTGAAACTAAGGCTCCGCTATGCTCATAATACAGCCGTTTAACACGGTAACCGAGAACAAAGGAGTACCACCGATGAGCGAGCAGCATAGACCTGACCCGGCTTTACCTCAAAATCCCCAGCCTTCCGGAGGCCAAGGCTACCCCCAACAACCCGCACCCGCCGGTCAGCCCATGTATGGGAACGCCCCCGCTCCCGCCGCTGAACTTCCTGAGAAGCCCGCGTACCGAGGAACCGTTGTCGCCGTTCTCATCGTGGGTATTATTGCGGCTCTTGTAAGTCTTGCGTGCTTAATTCTTGAGCTCACCGTGACCTCGAAATTCGCAGAATTCGCACGAGCAACCGATTTGGATCCTAAAAAAGATAATCCCTTCGACTTTGGCGTGAGGGCTTATATTGGTGCCGTTATCTCTATCGTTGCTTTCATCTACCTTTCTTACAAGGTTAAATACGGCGATAGGTCGAATTCCGCCACCCTGACTGTGGTTGCAATCGGTGCTTCTGCTTTTAACCTTTTCATCTTTTTGCCAAGGTTAGATGACGCGCGGGGTGTACAGGATCTTTTGCAGACGGACCTCATTCCGGAGAGGTTTGTTGGGTTCCTCAACTCCTACGTGTACGTGGTCTACCTGGGCATAGCGTCTGTTGCTGTTTTTGCACTCTTGATTATTCTTACCTGGATACCGCCGACAACAAAGTACATGGAGAAGGCTAAGGCCTACTACGACGCGCTTCACGGAAAGAACCAGCCCGTCGATGCCAGCGCTCTCGCCGTGCCCGTATCCGAGGGACAGGCACCCGCTGCACAGCATAACGCCCAGCATGTTCAGAATGGGCAGCAGGGGTATGGATATGACCCGCAAGCTCCTCAGAATCCGCAGGCTCAGCAGAATAATGTGCCGCAAAACCCGCAAAATCCCCAAGACCATCAGGGTAATAGCGGGTACAATCTGAATTAGAGATTGAAAATTTCATAGGTTTGATGCACTTCGTGCATGCCTAACAATGTTCGTCATGCACCTCAGGCGGGGGCACGACGAACATTCTTTTAAGGAACTCTCAACGATCGAAGTGAGAATTCCGCAGCCCAACCACAGAAAACATTGTTGAGGAGGAACCATGAGTCAAGATCCTTATGGTCAACAACCCCCATACCAGCCGCCGCATCCTAACGCGCCCATGCACCCAGCGATTCAATACGCACCCGTGCCAACGCAGAAACCCGAGCCCACTACCGTCGTCAAGATCGGCACCTACCTGATTTACGCCGTGGCGCTGTACATGATCATGCGAGCCATCGTTGGCTTAGACGATTTCGGGTTCCAGACATACCACACGGAGAACGGCAAGACGACCGAAGTAAACTCTTCGACGGGACTCGGCTATGTCATCAGTGCAATTTTTGCTGCGTTTACCATTCTCCTCGGATTCTTCTACTCTAAGGGCCACGGATGGGCACGCATTACCGCCCTTGTTCTGGGGATTATCGGTACCATTCGCGATCTGCTCTACTTCTTGCTCACCCTTCTCGCCCAGTCGCTGGTACAGTCCGTTACATCTCAGATGGATGGTGCGCAGCAGGTATCTATAAGCCCTGCTGTATACATAGTTCTTATATTGGGCATTATTTTGCAGATTGCGGTAGTGGTTTTCATGCTTCGTGGTGATGCCGCCCGGTACACGAGCGATAGCCGCCTCTGGCGCAGCTACCGGCAGGATCAGGGTCCGCAGCCCGTTCAACAGCCCACAGATTCCCAGCCTCAACAAGGATTCGGTCAGGCTGTACAAAACCCGCAGGCACAGAACCCGCAATCATGGTCAAACCCCGCACCGCAGAATCCTAATGACCGGTACGACGGTGGTAGTGATGGATACCGCCTGAACTAACCTACAGACACCCGGATGCGCCCTCAACAGCGCGAAAACGTTCGCCGTACACTACCATTGAAGTACGGCGAGCGTTTTGCGTTTTTGCACCATATATGAAGTGTTGCTGGCATGCATACGACTGCCGCAGACATAACACCGGTACACACGATAAGAGTCACCAGGACACACCATGAGCCAAAATCCCTATTATCAAGATCCGCAGTATCAGCCCTCATACGCCCAACAGCCTCAAGGACCTTATGGCCAGCCGTACCAGCCAGGGGCTTATATGCCTGTTCCAGAGAAAAAGCCCGAACCCAGCACGGTGGTAAAAACAGGTATTTATCTGATCTTTGGGTATGCGCTTTATACCCTGGTATCAAGTATTTACAACTCGGTAACCCTTCGAGACAGGATGAATGCCCTGCTCGAACAGCAGAAGAACCAGTACTCTCCGTATGGGAACTACAGTAGCGTCCATCTTTCAGACTCGGTGATAACAACGAGTATTGTTGTTGGCATTCTGATAGCCGTCATCATAGTCGCTCTTACGGTCGTTATCGGTTATTTTTACGCCAAAGGGCACACTTGGGCGCGTATTACAGCTTTGGTCTTAAGTAGTATTGGTACTGCATTCGGTGTGATTGCCCTGATCATGATCCTCACGGGTGCTGGCACAGGGTCGGTAAGTTATTCCCCGTATTCTACGATGAACGACCCTGTGTCAATTGGTATGACAATCTTCTCCACGGTTTTGCAGGGCGCCATTATCGTGTTCATGGTGCTGCGTGATGCTACGCAGTATACCGCTCAGAGCCGCATCTGGCGTATGTACCAGCAGAATCAGAGCGGTGTAAATCCCTACCAGCAGCAGGGGAACCAACCCTATAACTATTAGGGTATATGCTTTGATAAGAATATAAGCATATACAAGGGGGCGGCGAATACAGTCTGTATTCGCCGCCCCCTTATGCATACGCAGAGCTTTGAGATTTCGATGCTCTACTCGGCTGCCTCGCTCTTGCCTTTGGAACGGCCGCGCAGGTATTCAAAGGTCACGGGCAGAACCGAAACCAGTACAATAATGACCGCAAGCATCTCAATATTGTTGTGGATGAACTCGACACCACCCAACAGCACGCCTGCCATGCCAATAGAACCAATCCACAGGACGGCACCCAGGATGTTCCAGAGGTTGAACCTACGGCGTGGATACGAAGAAATACCCGCTGCCAACGAAACAAAGGTACGAACGATCGGTACGAAGCGACCTACAACAAGCGCGAAACCGCCTCGTTTAGCAAAAAATTCTTCCGCAGCGTGCAGGTTCTTGGTGCTCAGGATTTTTGCATCGTCTTTGAAAAGATTACGGCCATAGCGGGCACCCAGCTGATACCCGACCTCACCGCCAACTACCGCTGCGATAATGAGAACCGGGAAGGCCAACCAGAGCGACAGCCCCATGCGGTCGTGGAGCATACCCAGAGCGAAGATCAAAGAGTCGCCCGGAAGCACCGGAAACAGCACGCCCGATTCGATAAAAACGATGATGGCCGAAACCACCAGAACCCACGGACCGGTGCTGATCAGCACATCTTCAAGCTTGAAACCGAGGAGCCCCAGCGGCAGATGGGCAAGAAGTACGGGGATAAAAAAAACCATAGAAAAATCCTGAAATAGTCGAACACAAGGCACGCGCGGTGCTTGCACACAATCCTATGCGGTCTGCCTGAGAGACCACTAAGGCAAAAATATGTGGAAGCTATGAAGTGTCTCGCAATATTCTACCGGGATTCTTTGTGAGAAACGATTAAGAGTGTGAACCTGCCTCATGAGCTTGGCTAACTGATAGAATCATGGCGTCTATGCCCGATGAAGAATATAAAGGATAGTGAAGTCAGTACCCATATATTCCGTGACCGTTATAGTATTCCCAAACCTGCATGCACGAGGTAACCGTACAGCATGTGCGGAGCCTTGAAATCTGCCATGATGGGAGAAACCCCTCACAAAGGAACCCCATGCCAACACTCCATGAAAACGCCCAAGCCCTGCTCAGAAAGCTCACCGCAAGCCCGAATGCGAGCTTTCACCCCGGGCAGTTCGAGGCTATCGAGGCGCTTGTCACCGACCGCCGCCGCACCCTCGTGGTACAGCGTACAGGCTGGGGAAAATCTGCCGTGTATTTTATTTCGGCGCTTCTGATGCGTGCCCAAGGTTCCGGGGTTGCCCTTATTATCTCCCCGCTGCTTTCGCTCATGCGCGACCAGGTGCAGGCAGCCGAACGCGCCGGGGTTCGTGCCGCTACGGTGAACTCCGCTAACGTGACCGAATGGGAGGCAATACGCGCCCGCCTTGATGCAAACGATCTGGACGTTCTCCTCATTGGACCCGAACGACTCAATAACCCCGCATTTCGTGAAGAGTGGATGCCTTATCTTCAACCGCGGCTCGGTCTTCTGGTGGTTGATGAAGCGCACTGTATCTCCGATTGGGGGCACGACTTTCGCCCCGATTACCGGCGCATCGGGGCACTTATTCGTGAGCTCGATACGAACGTTCCCGTACTCGCGACGACCGCAACCGCGAACGAACGTGTAAGCCGCGATATTGCCGAACAGCTTGCCGCAGGCGCCAACCCCGAGGATGTTGTGGTGCTACGCGGTTCGCTCACCCGCGATTCGCTAAGGCTGGGCGTGCTGCAGCTGCCCGACGAAGCGCAGCGTCTAGGCTGGCTGGTTGAACACCTTGATACGCTGCCGGGCTCAGGAATTATCTATACCCTGACAGTATCCGCCGCCGAAGACACCTCCCGGCTGCTGCAAACCGCCGGGCACAAGGTTCTTGCGTACACCGGAAAAACCGATCCCGATGAACGCCGCGAAGCCGAAGAAGCCCTCAAAACCAACCGGGTTAAGGCGCTTGTTGCCACGAGTGCCCTCGGTATGGGATTCGACAAACCGGATCTGGGGTTTGTGGTGCATCTTGGGGCACCTTCTTCGGCGGTGAGCTACTACCAGCAGGTAGGCCGTGCCGGTCGCGGCACCGACCATGCGGATGTACTTCTGCTGCCGGGGCGCGAAGACCGCGCGATCTGGGAGTACTTTGCGACCGCATCCATGCCCAACGAACAGAACGCCTACGCCGTGTGTGAGGCGCTGGCGGATGAGCCCGATGGGCTTTCTATACCCGCGCTGGAGGCACGTGTACAGTTACGCCGAAGCACCTTAGAGCTTCTGCTCAAAGTACTCGATGTTGAGGATGCGGTGCGCAAGATCGGCTCACGCTGGTACTCCACCGGTACTCCCTGGAGCTACGATGCGCCGCGATACCGTGCCGTGGCGCAGGCGCGCGTTCGAGAGCAAGAGGCCATGCTCGCCTACGAAAGTACCGAAGGGTGCCGCATGGTCTTTCTGGCACGCGAGCTGGACGATACCACGGCGGCTCCGTGCGGAAAATGCGATAGGTGCGCGGGCCCCTGGTATCCCGAACAGGTCTCTGAGCGCGCCGTGCAGCAGGCTCAAGGAACCCTCAACGCGGTTGGCGTAGAAATAGCCCCGCGCGGCATGTGGCCTACCGGGCTACAGGAGCTCGCGGGAGAGAACGCGCCGAAGGGTAAGATTCCGTTGTCGGAGCGCGCCGAACCGGGTTACGCGCTGGCACGCCTCAGCGATGTGGGGTGGGGCAGCCGTGTGCGTGAACTTTTGGCGACCGACGAATCCGGAGAACCTCTCGATACGCCCGTTCCCCAAGCCCTCGGGCAGGCCTGCGTGCGGGTTCTTGCGGCATGGGACTGGGGCGAAACCGGCCGTCCCGAAACCGTACTTACGGTACCGTCTCCGGTGCGTCCCACGTTAGCGCGCTCGTTGGGGGAGGGGCTGGCCCATGTCGGTAAACTCGTGTATTTGGGCGAGGCTGAGCTGGCCGCCGAACCGCGTTTCTTCGGCGGTAACAGTGTTTTCCGATGCGCCGATGTCATGCGTTCCTACCAGATTCCGCCTGAGGTAATTGAGAGGCTGCGTGAGCATCCGGGACCTGTGCTTTTAGTGAGCGATATTGTGGATTCGCGCTGGAGCATCACCGTGTTGGCGCAGCGGCTGCGGGTGAGCGGAGCATCCGCCGTATACCCCTTCGCATTGGGTGTGACACACTGAGAATTGTATTTCTCATGAGGAATATATAGCTTTTGACAAGGACATATAGGCGATATGGAATATAACAATAGTGGTGTTCATGCTGGTGACGGCGAAGCCCTCAGTACCATTGCGACATTGGCTGAGCATGAACGCTGGATGCGCCTGGCTCTCGACGAAGGCAAGCGCGCAGCATGCGCCGGTGAGATACCTATCGGCGCAGTGGTGGTAAATGCCGAAGGCGAAATTATTGGCTCGGGGCACAATAGCCGTGAACACGATCATGACCCCACCGGGCACGCTGAGATCCACGCGATTCGCCAGGCGGCACAGCATCTTAAGACCTGGCGTTTGGAAGAGTGCACGCTCGTGGTGACCGTTGAACCATGCCTCATGTGCGCCGGGGCGATTCTGATGGCGCGCATACCCACGGTGGTGATGGGTGCTTGGGAAGAAAAAACGGGTGCGGTAGGGAGTCAATATGATGTGCTCCGTGACCGTCGTTTAGGGCTTGATGTGCAGGTTTACGCCGGGGTGCTGCGTGAGGAATGTGCCGAGCTGATGCGCACATTTTTTGAAGTCCGCCGCCCACAGCAAGGGGCCTAAGCTGCTGGGTATTTTTGCCTAAATTCCTTGTCTGCCCTCATAAAAGTCTCGCGATGTAATCAAGCGGTTTCCAACGTTTTATTCACATCACGAGCCTTTTGGTCGGAGAAGACTAAGGAGGACGATAGGGGGGGAAGCGAAAGGGACCGGTACGACTTCCTCCCCCCCTTATTTGAACGAAAATCGCTTTTTCTTTGAAAAATAATCCATAAATTTCAAAAATAATATCGGAAATCGTCAAAAAATGGTCATGTGCACTGTTTCTGCGGATCTACGATAGATGAGGTAATTCAGGGTCCTGCGTGCCACATAACGTGGAGACGCGCCAAGAATCCTGACACGTATTCATTTAAAGGTTCAGCACACATGTTAACCGCAGACGATATTTGGGCTCGGGGCCGCCATAAGGCACTCTTCGGCCGTACCAGCTTCACGGTGGAACGCGGCGAAGTCATCCTGATACAGGCCGACAGCCAGATTGAA
Organism: Rothia sp. HMSC071F11; assembly: GCF_001809115.1. NCBI lineage: Bacteria > Bacillati > Actinomycetota > Actinomycetes > Micrococcales > Micrococcaceae > Rothia > Rothia sp. HMSC071F11. Next base: position 4,519 of record NZ_KV795739.1, on the reverse strand, counting down.
CGCACTTCCCTGAGCTTAGCCCTTACCGGGCGGCTGAAGCTCAGCGGCGGAACCCTCAGCTGGGATCACCGAAGTCCCGTCAGTTTGCACCACCTGCGCAGTATCTCTGACATTATTGATTCCCCAGAAGTTACCGCCCCCGAAGTGCATATGCGCGTGCATGATTACGTCTCCGAAATGCTCTCGTACTCTCTGCCATTCTTTGGTCGGCCCCGGGCGAGTCACTGGCTGGAGCAGAATGATTTAGGCGAGCTCGACAGGCTCTGGACCGAACAGCTTACAGGTGAGCAGAACATCCGTCTGATGAGCGCGTTAGCGGCGCATACCCGCTCCGATCTTCTGGTATTTGATACTCCCTCACGGCATCTGGACCACACCCGCATGTGGCTGCCGTATCTGCAGGAACTCGCCGAAAACGAAGACGATCCGCGTGCCGTGATCGCCGTAGTTCCGCATATTTCCGAAAGCTGGGACGGCAAAACTGCCGTGGTTGGTGACGCCCACGAAGACCTTGAAGAAACCCCGCAGGATGCGCGCGAGAGTATCCGCCTTACCGTCGCGCGGGAGGAAACCGAATCGTCCCTGGATGACCTGCTCGGCGGCGACTACAACGACGATCACGGTGACCCGAACGACCGCGAGACGCTAGAGGGCGAAGATCCGGACGAGAAGGTACAGACCGTTCGGTCACCGCAGGAAGACTCGGCGGCGAACGCATCCGAAGTATCCGAGCCTCTCCTCGAAGACCACGAAGAACAGCTCGAAGAATTATCAAACCCGAAGAACCCAGCAGAGAAGGAACAGTAATTGTGAGTGTATTTCGTGTTGCGCTCGTCGAACTTAAGCGTCTAACCTCCGGGGTGCTTCCGGTACTGGTGCTTCTTGCTATGTCGTGTATTCCGCTACTGTACGGTTCACTGTACCTGTACGGCAACTGGGATGCTTACGGGAATGTGAACGGTATTGTGGGCGCACTCGTGGTGGAAGACGAGGGTGCGAAAGATGCCTCCGGCAACGATCTAAACACCGGTGCGGATGTCAAAAAGAGCCTGCTGGATGCGGGAACCTTCGACTGGAAGAGCGTTGAGACCCGTGATAAGGCCGTCCAAGGCGTGAGCGACGGGACCTATGATTTTGCGCTCGTGATTCCGAAAGACTTCTCGGCCAGGCTCGTGAGTACCGGCTCGTTCAAACCTGATGAGAAAGGCAACACCGGTCCCATTAACCCGCAGGCCGCCGGGCTGGAAATCATCACGAACGACGCCAATAACTATGTGCTCACCAACATCGTGACGAAGGCGGGAACAGCCGTGCGGGATTCCGTGGCCTCCAAGGTGGGGGATAAGACGGCGAACACTCTGCTGGCAAGCTTCACGACCATTCACGGCAAAATGAATGAGGCAGCCGACGGCGCCGACAAAATCAACGCGAACACCGTCAAACTTTCCGATGCGATGACCCAACTCGCTGACGGAACCGGAACCCTCAACGATGGTGCCGTCAAGCTCGCGGACGGGTCTGAGCAGCTGGTGGATGGTTCCAGCAGGCTCATCGAAGGGCAAAATAAGCTCGCCGACGGTTCGTCCCAGTTGGCTGACGGCGCAGGCACCCTCAACCAGGGTGCCGGAAAAGTCAATGACGGTGCCATCAAGCTCGCGGACGGATCATCAACCCTGGCCAACGGTGCCTCTGACGCGCATAACGGCGCTTCCCAGCTGGCGGATGGCTCCGCAGCCCTCGCAAACGGCACCGGCAGCCTTAAGAAAGGCGCGAACGACCTCGCCCAAGGTGCCCAGCAGGTCGCCGACGGAACGCATTCGCTCAAGAATGCACTGGATCAGGACGGGGTGCGTCAACTTCCCGGAACGCTCACCGCCATGTGCCAAAACCTGAACTCGATCGACACCTCCGCCCCAAGCGGGGATTTTGGCACAGATCTGTCAAATACGGTGGTGTCTAAGGTTGCCGAAGATACCCGGCAGAAACTAGCGCCTCTCGTCGAATCCGGCTCCATCAGCCAGGAAACCGCCGACGCGATCGTCGCCAACATCAACTCCGAACAGACGAAATCGGCTGTAGCATCAGCGAACGATCAGGTACTCAAAAACCATCTGGCGCAGCACGGACAAGCCGGTTCAGATGTGTTGGCGAAGCTGCAAACCCTCAAAAACGACAACTGCGTGGCCACCGGGGAATCCGCTGCAGCGCAAAAACTCAGTACCCTGATTGACGGGGTGGATAAGCTCGATTCCGGCGCCACGGCGGTAGCGCAGGGTGCCGGAACACTGCGCGACGGCATCACCAAACTCGATTCCGGGGCAACCACCCTAGCGGACGGTTCAGCTAAACTCGCTGACGGCACCGGGAAAGTTGCCGATGGTGCCTCCACCCTCAATAACGGAGCAGCCCAACTGGCCGACGGCACCGGCGAACTCAAAAACGGTACCGGAAACCTGCACAACGGCGCACAGCAGCTTGCCGATGGCGAAAAAGAAGCCTTAGACGGCCAAAACAAACTGCACGAGGGCGCAACCACGCTGCAGGACGGATCATCTCAGCTGGCTGACGGCACCGGAAAACTCAACAGCAGCACCGGCCAAATCGCCGACGGCACGGGACAGCTCAAAGACGGAACCGGGCAGCTCTCCACCGGACTGCAAAACGGCACCCGCCAAATCCCCAACCTGAACGAAGAACAGCAAAAAGACGTAGCCTCCGTCATGTCCTCACCCGTGGACCTCGAACACAGTTCCCTAGCCAACGGACGTAATTACGGCGAAGGTATGGGACCGTTCTTCATGTGCCTAGCCCTGTGGATCGGCGGCCTGATGCTCGTGCAAACCCTGCGCCCGCTCAACAACCGTGCACTGGCCTCAAAGGCACCGACGGCGCGCATCATCCTAGGAAGCTGGCTGCCGTTCGGACTGATCGGTATCGCCCAGGCAGTACTCATGTTCGCGGCAGTGAAATTCGGGCTCGGATTCCAGATGGCGCATCCGTGGCTTGCCTTCCTCTTCCTCTGCTTCGTTGCAACGATCTTCACTCTGTTCATTCACGGCGTGGTGGTGTTCTTCGGCTCGCCCGGCAAGCTCATAGCCCTGATTATTATGATCCTGCAGCTCATCACGGCGGGCGGCACCATGCCCTACGAAACCCTGCCGCACGCCATGAGGTGGATGCACGACTTCTTCCCCATGGGCTACGCCGTCACCGGTATGCGCAGGCTCAGCTACGGCATCAACGAATCCAGCCTGATGCCGATCATGATGTACCTGCTGCTGTGGGGTGCCGTCGGTCTGGTGCTGGGGTACCTGGGAACCCGCCGTGACCGCATCTGGTCCCTGAAAAAACTAATCCCCGAAATCACGGTGTAGGGCCTTAGTATGGAGAGAACAGCAACCGCCACGAAGGGAACCATCCCCATGCCCGATACGCCGAACCCCGCACGCCGACCGGGCCGCACCGGCAAAACCCAACGCAAACTCTTCACCGCCACGATGGAGATCATGGAGCATCGGGGAAGCGCCCACGTGAGCATTGAAGAGGTCGCCCAACGCGCCGGGGTCTCCAAAGGCACCGTGTACTACAACTTCGGGTCGAAGAAAACCATGATTGACCGGCTTCTGCAATACGGCACGCACCTGCTCGTGGAGAGCATGAGCGAAGCTTCCGTCGCTCAGAGCGACCCGCGCGAAGGGCTGCGCAAAAGCATCTCCACGGCGCTCACCTATCTGCACGAACACCGAGGGTTCACCAGGCTCTGGGTGAGCGAAGTGTGGAAGGGGCTGGACGCCTGGACCGACTCAATGGTGGACAACCGCCAAGAAATCCTGGATTTCATAGAGTCGCAGGTACGCGCCCTGCGCAGCCGCTACACGATCGATACCGCCCAGGATACACGTGCGTTGGCGCTTTCTATTTTTGGTGCTACTTTTATGCTGGCGATGGACCGGGAGATACACGGGGTGCAGCGTAGCATCGAGGACTCCACCCGTGCGGTCATGCTGGTATTTGACGGCTATATTCGGCACTGACGGATGCGGCTTTCAGGCGATATTGGGGTGCACAGCCGCTATGGGTTCGCTCTTGACTGAAGGCTAACCCCCTGGGTGAGGAACTAAGATCCTCAGGCAGAATAAGCGGTATAACGCGCTTGTCGCTAAGGATTTGAGGGGCGTCCCCAACACCTTGGATGGAACCGAGCGAGGGGGTGGAGTTTTTGCCCCCTTGGGGCGGATGCGGTAGAATCATATCCTATTGGTGGTGTGTCCGAGCGGCCGAAGGTGCATCACTCGAAATGATGTTTGGTGTAACAGCCAACGAGGGTTCAAATCCCTCCACCACCGCATAGCTAAACCCGTCGGGTCTTAAAATTCTTAAGACCCGACGGGTTTTCTGCTGTGCACCTTGTGTATAGAAAGCTATAGGCTTAGGTGAGGACGAAGTTTTTAGCCCACGTGAAATCTCCCGATACGCTCTGCCTGATACGGAACTCGGGCCCGAAATCAGGACCACCAGC
>NZ_KV795738.1:0-449 GCF_001809115.1 Rothia sp. HMSC071F11 | reverse complement strand
GAGAGGGTTTCGGGCGGGGCATAGTTTCCGCAGGTGACGAAGTCTTTTTGCTCGGGGGCAACGTCGGTGCCTGCTGTCTCGGCGCTACTCGATCTGTGAGCGCTGTCGGCACCGCGAGAGAATGCTCGGAAAACGCCGTGTTCTGCCGTTTGGGTGCGAAATACTGCCTGAGGTGAAGGAGGTAAAGCTGCCATACCCCTATTTCACAGGTTTTCGCACATGCGCACGGCAGCCGAGCCGCAGGCTGTGGATAACTTCGCTCTATGGGACACTTTTACGGGGTATCCACAGGACAAGAGGACGATCCCACACCGATTGTCTGCTCACCGAGCGCATAGACCACGCTTTTATGTCGCACTATAACGCACCGCGCTAACCGTGCCGCTTTGCGCCCGAACCACTAGGAAGGGTTCTTATCGCCTTACTCTGTTGCCTTGTCTTCACGAGAC
>NZ_KV795737.1:84032-85020 GCF_001809115.1 Rothia sp. HMSC071F11 | reverse complement strand
TCCGGTGTTCACTCAGGAGAGCGGGTACTGGGAGCAGGTAATGAAGCCTCGTTTGCAGGACCAGGGGTGGTATATCGCTGAAGTAGACTGTGCGAATGTGGAGGATATTGAGGATTGCGGTACGAGGCTTCTACGTGAACTCAACTTTAAGGTTCCTGAGCATGGATATATTAATGCTATGGGGGTCAAAGATAATATCACTGATATCTACGGCATTAATATACGTAAAGGCCTTTTTGTTTTTTATAAGAATTTTGAAGATATCTTCTCTACCCATCCGGATTTGCATCAGGGGTATGGGGCTGAGTTCATGCTTCAGCTGATTGAACACATGGTATATCACTACTCTGATCTTCGTGGGTATATCTATGAAGAGTTTCCTGTGGTGGTGGGGTACGGCGTTGGTCTTCCGTCTTCGTATATTCCACAGCTTGAGAATGTGATGGGCACTGAGAACGTGATGATTGCTGGTGAGGGCGTGCGGTATCCGTGGTCTGATTTTGAAGAAGAACAGCGAAGGAATTTCCCGAACGGCGCCCCGGATCCTCTATACGATAAGTATGGGGAGCTTTTTGGCGTTACTACCCATAGTTCACAGACTACGGGTATCTATGTTGCTGATCCTCGGTATTATCCTGAATCACCATTTTATGACCCGGAGCTTGCTTCGAAAGTACACCTGGTACATAGTGAATTTACTGAGCCAGATCCTTCTGTATAAGCGTTATGGGATATAAATGCGAATATAAGGATAAGTTCATTGTTCCTGTATTCACTCAGGAGAGTGGGTATTGGCACCGGGGCCACGAAGTAGTTTTTACCGGCCCTGATGCTAAGCACCCTTGGTCTCAATAGGAAGATCGGAAGAAGAAATATTTCCCTAGTGGTTTTCCTGACCCGTTGTATGAGGATGGGGAGTGGATTGATGATCCTGATGAGTGCTCCGAGAGCACATCCTACACCGGCGGGAACAGCTAACAACGCACTG
>NZ_KV795737.1:60557-83932 GCF_001809115.1 Rothia sp. HMSC071F11 | reverse complement strand
GCACTGATAGCCAAGGAGTAACCAATTATGGGTTTCTACAAAAACGAATCAGATGATACATTCTTCCCTGCTATCTACATCACCGAAGACAAGGTGCTAGAGCGCCAAACTCAAGCCCTGCGCGATCAAGGCTGGGCCGTCATCGAAATCCACTGCAAAAACATACTAGCTTCCCAGGACCCGCAAGCAGGAGCCCTCGAAATCATCCGAGCCGTCAACCTCCCGCACAAACTCCCCGATGATAATTACATGACCTGGACCCAAGAAATCATCTCAGACCTCGACTGGCTCGATCTAAGCAAAGGAGTCTTCGTCATCCTCAAAGACTACGATGTACTCTTCACCCTCTGGAACAGTCCCGACCACTCTGAAGCAAAATGGATGGCACGACACCTACAAACCGTGGACGATAACCTGCGGTACCGGCATAGCCAATTTGCTTATGGTGATTATGACCCACCATATGTGCTTTATGGTATGGAGGTGTCTCAGGAAAAACTCGACACTGTGCTGGAATTCTTCGAAGGTCGAGCCACTATTATCGAAGACTTCGATAAAGACAACCCAGGCGCAGAATACCCACCCCTGGTGGAGTATCGCCATAAAGTCGTTAGGAGCTGGCAGCACAAAAATAATTAGCGCTATACGTTTCTATATCTTAACCATATATTTCGCACCTAGCTTGCAGGTGCCTCTTTTCTGTCCTCCCCTCGTACAATAGAATTTTGACTAAAAATCTACGCCCAGGAGTCAAGCCACCATGAGTACGCCCGCGCATCACGCCTCTGGTCAGCAGAGCATCCCAACGCCCTATGAGGATTTGCTGCGCGAAATTCTTGACGAGAACCGTGATGCTATTGCCGCCGATGCTCAGCGCGCGGATCGCACGGGCACCGGCACGTTCGGCGTATTTGGGCGGCAGATGCGCTTCGATCTGCGTGACTCTTTCCCCCTGATTACCACCAAGCGCGTGCACTTCAAATCGGTGGCGGTCGAGCTTCTGTGGTTCCTGCGCGGTTCCTCAAACATACGTTGGCTGCAGGAACGCGGCGTGACTATATGGGATGAATGGGCTGACGAAAATGGTGACCTCGGCCCGGTCTACGGGGTGCAGTGGCGTTCATGGCCCACCCCCGACGGCGGCACCATCGACCAGATCGCGAAAGTAATCGAATCTCTCAAAACGAACCCGTCGTCACGTCGCCACATTGTCTCGGCATGGAACCCCGCCGAGGTTGATGAGATGGCACTGCCGCCCTGCCACGCCATGTTCCAGTTTTACGTACACGAGCGCCCTGACGGCGTGAAGGAACTGTCGTGCCAGCTGTACCAGCGCAGCGCCGATATGTTCTTGGGTGTACCCTTCAATATCGCCTCCTACGCCCTGCTGACCTACCTGATAGCCCACGAGGTCGGCATGGAACCCGGCGAGTTCATATGGACAGGCGGCGACTGCCATATCTACTCCAACCACCTGGAACAGGTGAAAAAGCAGCTCGGTTACGGCAACGATCCCGAAGGTAACCCATATCCCCCGCGTGAGCCTTACCCGTACCCCAAACTCGTTATCAAAACGAAGAAACCTTCTGTTTTTGATTATGAGTATGAAGACTTTGAGCTCGTCGATTATAAGCATCACCCGGGGATTTCTGCCCCCATCGCGGTTTAGGACAATCGATGCGTGAGTATGAATCCCCCTCCCTCGCACGACCGTGCCTCGGCGCTATTTGGGCGCAGACCGATGCGGGTATTATTGGGCGCGACGGCACCATGCCCTGGCGTGCCCCCGAAGACCTTGCGCATTTCAAAACCGTCACCGTGGGTAAGCCCGTCATCATGGGGCGGCGCACTTGGGAGTCTTTTCCACCGCGTTTTCGACCGCTGCCTGAGCGCACCAATATCGTCATCAGCCGCAGTATTACGGGCGGTTCAGCCGCGCCTCTTAAACGCGATGGCGCGTTTTGGGTTCCGTCGCTGGATGCGGCTCTCACCCTTGCGAGCAACACGCCTTTAACGCCCAACGATAACCAGCACCCGGATTCACCACATCAGCAAGTTGATGCTTGGATCATTGGCGGCGGCTCCGTCTATGCGGAGGCACTTTCCCGCGAGGATTTACCCTCCTTTGGCCGCGTCGAAATTATCGAACGCACCTTCTTCTATTGTCAGGAAGGTAACGAGATTACGGGTGATACCTACGCCCCCGAACTTGCGGTAGAAGGATTTGTGGCTGCGGACGAACCGGCGCGATGGCGCATCCTGGGTGAAAGCGCCTGGGAAAAAAGCGAGCGCGGCTACCTGCTGGATGCTTCGGGCGGGAAAAATCCCATGTACTACTCATTTCAAACCCTAGCCCGCCTCTGATATACCTGGCGCGGAAATTCCGTACAATAACGTTCGCTTGTGCGAACGGCAAAGTGTAGTCTCGTTTGTCTGGGGTACATTCGTTCCCCTCACAACGTCTTACGTCACAGCTCATCACACCTATCTCGCACTTCACCTGGTCTTTCCCATACTGACTAGGGGTTATGACGCTGTTCCACGCGATATGTGGTACACGGGGTAGACTAGAAATTATGAATTTTAATCCCGGTGACTCAGTAGGTTTTGTAGGTTGGCGCGGCATGGTTGGTTCCGTGCTGATGAAGCGCATGCTTGAAGAGAACGATTTCAAAGATATTTCTCCCGTTTTCTTCACAACCTCCAATGTGGGCGGTGAAGCCCCCACCTTCGACGGCACGCTTGAACCTTCTACGCTGAAGGATGCGTACGATCTGAACGAGCTTCGCCAGCACAAGATTATTGTGACCGCACAAGGCGGTGACTACACGAAAGAGATTCACCCGAAGCTGCGCGAGTCCGGCTGGGAGGGCCTGTGGATTGATGCCGCTTCTGCCCTGCGCATGAACGATGATGCCATTATCGTGCTCGACCCAATTAACCGTGATGTGATTGACCGCGGGCTCGAATCCGGTGTGAAAGATTTTATCGGCGGCAACTGCACCGTCTCGTGCCTGCTCATGGGGCTGGGCGGCCTCTTCAAACAGGGTCTGGTGGAATGGACCACCTCGATGACCTATCAGGCGGCTTCAGGGGGCGGGGCCCGTCATATGCGCGAGGTTCTGGGGCAGTTCCGCGACCTCGGCAATGAGGTGTCTGCCGAGCTTAACGATCCGGCAGCGGCGATCCTGGAGATCGACCGTAAGGTGCTCGCTAAGCAGCGTTCGGGTGAGCTTGATACCGCGCAGTTCGGGGTTCCGCTTTCCGGGTCGCTGATCCCGTGGATTGACTCTGACCTGGGCAATGGGCAGTCCCGCGAGGAATGGAAGTCTGATGCCGAGACCAATAAAATTTTGGGTCTTGAGGGCGATAACCGTGTGATTATGGACGGTTTGTGTGTGCGTATCGCGGCCATGCGTTCGCATTCTCAGGCACTCACGATGAAACTGACCGAAGACCTGCCGGTTGCCGAGATTGAGCGCATTATCGCTGAAGACAACCAGTGGGCCCAGGTGGTGCCAAATACTAAGGATGCCACGATGGAGGGGCTGACTCCGGTCGCCGCTTCCGGCTCGCTGAATATTCCGGTGGGGCGCATCCGCAAGTTGGCGATGGGTCCGCAGTACATTAGTGCTTTCACGGTGGGCGACCAGCTACTGTGGGGTGCCGCTGAGCCGGTGCGCCGCATGCTCAAAATCGCGGTCGGAAAGCTCTAAAGTAGCCTTCTCAAAGTACTCGTGGGCGCGGTGCCGTAAGAGCGGTTCCGCGCCCACGTATGTTAAGCCTAGCCCACAAGCTTTGAACGATATGCATGGGAATAAGCAAAACGTTGCCTGTACCCGCCTCTTGGTGAATAAGCTTTCTGGTTGCCCCGAACCTAGCGGATAAGCCTGTGCCCCGCATCCTCAATCAGGATGCGGGGCATAAACTCAAAGTAGGCAGGTACGTTTTTCAGGCTATGCTTTACGCGCTGCCTTCTGGGCTTTTCGTTTTTCACGCCAGGCTATGTAGCGGTGCCAGAGTGAAATCACTAGCTTTTTGAGTCGCTGATTCAGACGATGCGCCCATGCGAACTCGGTTCCCCAGATTCCCAAACCGATAAAGATAAACAGCCAGCCGGGGCCAGGTGTGACAAGCATAATCAGACCGGCAATGAAACAGAAGCCGCCTACGGCAATCACAAGAGGCTTGTAGAGATGTTTCAGCACCGGGTGAGCGTGCATCCGAGCTTTCTTTTTCTCTAGCCACAGGTGAAACTTGCTGGTTTCACTCTCTGTAACTTCATCCTCTAAGGTTTTCACACATCACCTCTTCTCAGGGCGGCTCTCACCTGTGCGTACACGATACAGCAACAGCCTAGCACCCGCGCCTGGGAACTCCCTGATAGCCTAACATCGTAAAAAATATCTTTTATGACACCCTCACTATCGCGGCGCCAAAAGATTATAGTATTGTTATCACAACACCTTAATAGCGGACAAGGTTTATAAATATTTGATAACAATATGGCAATGTCTTCTATTTTTAGACCTTTTACCTCATATTAAGGAAATGCACCTCTACACACGCAGAGAGAATCATGGAAAAACTTTCCTATACAACAGAATTTACACTCTGGCCGGTTCCCCATGCCCGACCCCTGATTGATGGAAAGCCAGAGCCGGGTGCGCATCCGGCAGAATATTTGCATCCCGGTAAGCTGCATCTTGAAACGAGCGATGATAATTACGTTGATTTATACATCGTTCCTCCCCTTTTTAAACCCGGATATCCCCCGGGGTACCAGTTTTATGCCGATCTTATTTTTAGCAATATTTATATTGCACAAGATTTACAGTTTTATTATCGAGCATTTCATGATGAATTACAGTTTGCAGTATCCTCTGATACTATTTGGCAAAATCGCGATCATCAATATGCTGTAGCAATTGTTGACAAAGATTTGAACCTAAGCTGGACTCTGCGCGATTCCGACCCCTTGCGCATGGAATTTATCGAAACCGTTATCAACACCATTCACGCAAGCATGTTCAAAATGCCCCCCATTCTTGCCGAGGGCGAGTATATGGAGTTTATGAATGAGAGGAATATTCTGGACTCCGCTCACCTATGCTGCGGCGATCGTGTTCTTCGCGCGATTGATGTTAAGGCACACACGAATGACCCCGTACGAGTTCTCACGGAAACCGATTACAGCGCTGTTATACGCGGTACCGTCTATCCCAGTGCCCGCCTCATCTGGAGCGTCCCTCTAGAAGATGCACGCTACTGGCACAACGCCTACAACGTTTTGACTGTTGATCCGGTCATTGGCGCCAAGATCCCCGCCGATGTGCGCGCCATCTTGGAGCATCTGCCCGCCGCGCCCGCCTATACACAGGGACACTCGTAGGTTACTGCGGGTCTTACCCCGCATATCCAATCGGTATTAGATGCGTGATGGCCTGCCTGTGGGCCGTGATGTGCTGGCACACTGTCAGGTTTCGCAAGATGCGGTACCGCATGCTGCCACCACCCGAGATGCTGATAATACACCCCAGGCTCCCCTGTTGACGTGGGATATTGTCGATACAAATCACGACCGCATGGCGTATATTCGCGCCGTTTTCGAGCGTATCGCCAGGTTCTCGCGGTTAGACATTCCTGTGCTACCTGCGGGCGAACACTATATTTCCCGGGACTCTCAGAGGGTTTAAGACTTTATATGACATGTTTAGGTCATTACTACCTTATGTTGATGTAAACTATAGACACGGGAACAAAATTCCCCTTTAGGTACCTAATCCTCGTCAATACTTTCGCATTATCTTAGGCTCCTCATGGCAAAGACCTCTCTGACAGCACGACTAGAAACTCTCCCCTTTACTAAGAAACACACCAAGCTCTTGGGCGTCACCGGTATCGGCTGGGCGCTCGACGCCATGGATGTTGGGCTTATCTCCTTCATCATGGCGGCACTCACCAAACAGTGGGCGCTCTCCCCCACCGAAACAAGCTGGTTAGGCTCCATCGGCTTTTTGGGTATGGCTCTGGGCGCTACCGTCGGCGGGCTTCTCGCCGACCGTTTTGGGCGACGCTACATTTTCGCCGCAACGCTGCTCATCTACGGTTTGGCGACGGGCGCATCCGCACTCGCCGGTTCACTGGCCGTTTTGATGGTTTTCCGGTTTATTGTGGGGCTGGGGCTCGGGGCCGAGCTGCCGGTCGCATCCACGCTGATGTCGGAGTTCTCGCCGCGCGCTATTCGCGGGCGTGTGGTCGTTATTTTAGAGGCGTTTTGGGCGCTCGGATGGATTCTTGCGGCGCTTATCGGCACCTTTGTTGTGCCGAACCCAAACGGCTGGCGGTGGGCGCTTGCCATCGGCGTGATTCCGGCACTGTATTCGCTGATTATTCGCTGGGGAACACCCGAATCCGTGCGCTTCTTAGAGTCGAAAGGGCGCACTGACGAGGCAGAACGCGTAGTTGCCGAATTTGAGAGCTCCGCGGCCCTCAGCACACGTACTCACGCAGATGAAACCGCCAGCGACAATGCACCTGAGGCTCCTGCCAACGACGCCCAGGAGGCAACCTCCATCTGGTCGGCTCCGCTGCGTAAACGCACGCTGGCGCTGTGTACCGTATGGTTCTGCATTAACCTCTCGTATTACGGGGCGTTTATCTGGATACCCTCACTGCTGAGTGCACAGGGGTTCAGCCTGGTGAAGTCCTTCGCATTCACCCTGATTATGACCCTGGCACAGCTGCCCGGCTATGCGGTGGCCGCCTACCTGATTGAGAAGTGGGGGCGCCGAGCTACCCTCGCCGTATTTTTGGCTGGTTCAGCAGGCGCGGCGGTATGCTACGGCCTCTCGCATTCGGATTTCTACATTATCCTCAGCGGGTGCTTCCTCTCGTTCTTCAACCTGGGCGCATGGGGCGCGCTCTACGCTATCAGCCCGGAAGTATTCCCCACCCGGCTGCGCGGCACCGGCACGGGCACGGCGGCCGGACTGGGGCGCATCGCATCAATTCTGGCGCCGCTTATCGTTCCGCCGCTCATCTCTTTCGGCGGCACCGGGGTACTGTTCGCTGTTTTCGCGGCGGCGTTCCTTCTGGCGGCGGTTACCACCTTCGCTCTGCCCGAAAAGCGCGGGAAATCGCTCTAGCGGCTAAAACCTCCAACGCAGGAATGATGTGAAACATAGTGTGCCGAGAAGGTGGGAATCTCTCACCTTCTCGGCTTTTTTCTTTGTTTATCAGGTGCTCGTGGAGTCGCAGAAGACATAGGGTGCATAATCTGCGGGGCACGCCGCAGGCACGCTATGAGGCGTTGACGTATTTCCAGGTGCCGATACGTTATGATGGCTAAACATCGTGTGTTGCCGCCTCATTATTGTGTACAGGGTGGGGCTCAGTGCGTATCTCAAGTGAGATAAAACGGTCTAGACATCAACCTCAAGGAGCGGCATGGCAGAAACCCCCGCAGTCACCTATATTCCCTGGCCAATTGCCCACACGCCCGCACCGCTTGAGAACGGTGAACCGGTCGCAGGCAGGCATCCTGCTGAGTATCTGGGACCCGGGGTGCTGCACTATATTGGTTCGGAATTTCACCTGATGGCGGAGCTGAACCCCTACCCTTTCGACCCCGAAAACCCGCATCGGTTTAGGGGTGAACTGGTGCATCGGTACACGTATTTCTCAGGCAATATCACGTTTAGTTTCAAAGCTGATGAGGATTATCTTTACTTCACGGCGCACGTTTTTCTGGCCTGGCAAGAGCCCTCTGACCGCACGTACGCGCGCGCCCGGGTGGATCGTAATTTCGCTTTTCACTGGGAGCAGCACGATGATGACCCGCAGCGTTCGGTCTATATTGAGGCGGTCTTCATGGCACTGTACCGCAGCCTCAGCGTTGAGCATACGGCGCTTGAGGACGGTGAGTTCCTAGACCTGAACGAAGACAAGTGTTACTCATACCATATGCGCCAGGGTGACAATATTATTCGGCTGGCGTACGTTACCAAATGCAGTTCTCGAACATATCTTGACGTGACGACCGACTACCGGGCAACGGTTTTGAGCTACTGCCACCCTCCGGCGCAGCTGGCGTGGAGTGTTCCGACCGAGGATGCGCGCTACACATTCGAACATACCGATCCCCTCATCTATCCCCCGGACACGGGCGAGGATATTCCCAAGTACGTACGCCGTATACTCCCCTACTTGCCGACGGCACCTTACCGACGGGCGAAACGCACGTATGCGCCCGCCTCCGCTTATCGGGCTACTTTTACCCCCTGGCCCATGACGGTTCAGCAGGGTGAGGATATTCGTGGCACCCAGTATCCGTGGCAGAAGCTCGTTTCCGGGGAGTTTTTAATTCAAAGCCCGCAAAGCGTCCCCTTCAGAATGTATCTGGACGCCTGCGAACCCGATTGGGATTCAATGAAGGGCGACCGCCAAGTCTACGCCGAGCTCATGCCCAATGTGGGCGGCAGAAGGCCTTGGTTCGGCACTGATTTTACGTTGTGCATGCGCCGCTGGCAGAACAATTTGGTGTTTGTGGCGGAGCATCTGACGAAATGGCGTGCCACCGACTGGGAGACTTGCGCCATCGCGATCCTGGATGCTGAAGGGAGCCTGACCTGGGAGCTTCGCGATGAGGTTGCAGGGCGCGGCTCCTATATTGAGGCCTTGGTGGGGCATATTGTGGATTCTCTGGGAACCGAGCCGCCCGTACTCGCGCCGGGAGAAGGCAAGGTTCTCTACGACCAGGACGGCCAGGTCTCTTCGGTGCACGTCAATACGGGTGAAGCCATGCTGCGTGCGCTCATCACGCGCATCTGGTACGGGGTGGATCCGACAACCGGTCAGCGGGCACCGTACCTGTATGAGGCGCGGGTCAAAGATCAGTTTGATGAGAACTCCAGCGGCGGGTTCAGCACGATCGCCTGGAGCTCACCCGAGAAATTCTACTACTGGAGCTGGGACCGGGAACCCGGGTTCGTGCCTGCGGTAACCGACCCCGAGATTCTGCGCCGCGACGAGGTAGATCTGCTGATTCCGCATCTTCCAGTTGCCCCCGGCGTACCCTCACAGGAGAATGAAGACGATGCAGCGGTGCCGTGGTTTTACGAGGCTTCCACTGCTACGAAAGAGTAAGGTCAGATGTGCTAAGCGCAGCATCATGATGCGGCAGCAGGCAGAGCTTGGCGTGCATGAATTAGTTTCCACGCTAGTACAAAGGTGCGGCTCATAACCTCGCAGAGAGCCATCATGATAAGGGCGCTGGCCCATGCGTCCATAGGAATGGAGCAGTCGAGAGAAAATCGATAAATCTGTTCCGCCCCACCATGTTCTGCATATAAGCCAAAAACAAGACGTCCGCTCATCCCGACCAGCCAGAAAACGACAGCCCAGCCGCCTGCACGCGCATATATCTGGCGGTTCTGTGTATATACTGCCGTCGTCATACCGCACGCCACGCCGAGAATTAGCCCGATCGTTATGCATCCAATGATGAGCATCCACCCGTTGTTGTGCAGGGGGAAGCCCGTCATATATTCAATAACAGCCCATCCGACGAGAAGTATTGGCCAGATGAGGCTAAAAATTGTGAGTTTTCGCCCTCTAATTTGCCGTAGCACCAACATCATTAGGGCACAAGAAACCAAAATATCTATCAGCGTCATAATTATATCTCCACAGATATATCTTAGCAGATATATTCATGTCTGAACCTCACCTTTTATACTGGAATCATGACTCTGGGGGAACTGTATCAACTTGCACGCATGCTGCGCGATATTACTATCACGGCTGGATCACTTACCCATATGTCGGTACATCCAAGTGAAGCTATGGTGTTTGAGGATATTGTGCAGCACCCCAACACGACTATCAATCAGGTAGCAGAGCGCACCCATCTAGCACAGAGCCGTGTTTCAACAATGGTTAATGCCATGATCACAGAAGGTGCGGTTACGGTCAGTACCGACTCTCAAGATCAGCGCCGCAAGACGCTTCAAGCAAGCCCTCAGCTACTGCAGGACATCAAAGCCATAGACTATAATAAAGCCATTCGCCAAGCTATACATCGACTTTATCCGAGCCTATCGGAACATCAGATAGCGGATGTCACACAACACCTCGACCACATTTTTACCCTGCTCAGCGCAGACTCAAGAAGGGAGTCATAGCATATGCAGTACATTCTTTTGCTCAGGAGTGTTAACCTGGGGAAGCTGCGCAAGGTGTCGATGCCCGAGCTGAAAAAGCGGCTGGCTGCACTGGGATACGAGAACGTCACAAGCTATATAAATTCGGGGAACCTGCTATTTGTGAGCTCGCGGGATAAAACCACCGTGGCACAGGAGATCACCGATCTGCTGGCGAAGCATTACGATTTCGAGATTCCATTCTCACTTCTCACCGCTGACGAATACCGCAAGGATGCGCACAACCTGCCCGAGTGGTGGAATGAGGACATGCCTCGCCTGGACGCCATGTTTTTCACCATTGATGCTGATCGCGATGCACTAGCCGCCGAGCTCGAAACGCTGGATGTTCCCGACGAGGTGCTTCACATAGGAACCTGCGCCGTCTACTTCGGCAACTACAGCACACCCGATTATAAGAAAGCGCAGTACGGCAAGTTCATGTCAAAGAAAGCCTTCGCAAACCAGCTGACCCTGCGCAACGCCAAAACCTACAACAAGATTCTAGACCTGCTGGATTAACGCCGCCCCTGCTAAACCGCGAGCAGATAGTATTTTGACGAGCAGATAACAATCCGCTATCTGCTCGTCAAAATCCTATCTGCTCGCGGAATTCGCAGGGAATAAGAGGCTGAAGAGTCCTAAATCTTCCCGTTCACCACAACCGGCTCGGGCACCAGCTCAACCCCGAATTTCTCGGCAACACCGGCGCGCACCGCCCGGGCGATCGCGAAAATATCCTCAGCGGTGGCATCCCCACGGTTCGTAATCGCCAGCGTATGCTTGGTCGAGAGCGAGGCGCGACCGCCCGCAATCTCGCGCGAATCACCTTCGAGCCCGAAGCCTTTCTCGAACCCGGCGTGCTGAATCAGCCAGGCGGCGGAGAGCTTCACATGCTCCTCGCTCTCCTGCTGCTCGGTTCCGAACACTCCGGTGCGCGTCACTACCGGGAAACGCGGCGCATCCTCAGGCAAAGAATCAAGCACAGACACCGGTACAATCGGGTTTGTGAAGAACGAGCCGGTCGAGAAGGTATCGCGGTCTAAGGCATCCAGCACCATCCCCTTAGAGGCACGCAGCGCCAGCACCTTATCCCGCACCAGTGCGGATTCGGCGCGCTCCCCCACCTGCACGCCCAGGCTCTTCGCCAGCTCGCCGTATTTAATGGGTGAAGACAGGCTGCCGAGCGTGAACTGGAAATCCACGGTCAGCACCACATAGCGCGGCGAGCCGTTCACCATGTTTTGCTTCAGAATTGAATCGCGGTAGCCGAAACGCAGATCGGCGTTCGCAAAAGTCTTGAACTTTCCCGTCTCGCGGTCCCAGGTGCGCACGGACGCAATGAACTCGCTAACCTCCACCCCGTAGGCGCCCACATTCTGCACGGGGGTTGCGCCCACGGTCCCGGGAATACCCGACAGTGCCGCCGGGCCGGACCATTCTTTTTCAATACTCAGCTGCACGAAATCATCCCACACGGTACCCGCCTGCACGCGCACATTCGCGCCACCGCACGCAGGAATGGGCAGCTCCTCAACCCCGGTGGATGCAATATGCACAACGGTACCGTCAAACCCGGCATCAGAAACCAGCAGGTTTGAGCCGCCACCCACGATCAGCACGGGTTCGTTGGCAGCATCGGCGGAGGAAACTGCCTCGACAATCTCGGCTTCAGTCGTGGCGCGGATGTATGTGCGGGCAGGGCCGCCAACTTGGGCGGTGGTGATCTCACTCAGCAGCTTTTCAGTCATGTCTTTAAGAATACCGGTCTGTCACGTTTTATTCCGTTAGGGTCAGCTAAACCTTATGACAGGCCCGCCCCGTAGTCGGAGCGGGCCTGCCATAACTCAACACACAATCACATAGAGTATCGACCACGAACGCACGGGCTAGGCAAATTTCACTACGGCCTGAGTCTTCATCAGAACCTTCTGCTGCCTGCCTTCACCGTCGTCAGCGGTAACGGTAAGGTCGATGCGAGCCGTGCGCGCATCCTCATCCACGGCGCCTACCTTGCCGGTGATCGTCAGCGTATTCGTGGGGGTGTCCGGGTTGTCGCCGCCGGGCGCATCCGGCACCGGTACAGGTTTGGTGAAGCGAGTCTGGTAGTCCACGATTGCACCCGGATCGCCCGCCCAATCGCTCACCAGCTGCACGGCGGTGCCCATCGTGAGCATACCGTGCGCGATCACGCCGGAAAGCCCCACGGACTGGGCAAAACGCTCGTTCCAATGAATCGGGTTGAAGTCACCGGATGCGCCCGCATACCGCACCAGCGATGCACGCGAAATCTCGACGGTTCGGGAACCGACCTCTTGCCCTTTTTCGAGTTCTGCAAAGTTTACGGACATTATTCGCCCTCCTCGTCGGCGCGTACCAGCAGGGATGAGATACAGGTGGTGACGGGTTTGCCGTCAGCATCGGTAATTTCCTCGCGGGTGGTGAGCATGGCGCCCGCGCCCATCACACGCACGGAATCCACATGAACTTCGGTGCGCAATTCGTCCCCCGCCACGATGGGACGGTGATGCGTAAAGCGCTGATCGGCGTGCACCACACGAGAGAAATCAATGCCCGCAGATTTATCGCCGATCAGAGCGGCATCGGCTGCTTGGGACAGGATGATAGCGAAGGTGGGCGGGGCGATCAGGTCTGCGTAGCCTGCGGCGCGTGCCGCCTCAACGTCATGATGCAGAGGGTTTTCGGCGTGTACGGCGCGGGCAAATTCCCGGATCTTCTCGCGGCCAACGGCGTAGGTGCCCTCGGCGGGGTACACGCGGCCCACAATGTCAGGGTTAATACTCATACCCACCAGTCTATCGGGTTGGTACCGTAGCTGCCGCCGCTTACCGCGAACATGAAGGTATCCATGAGCATAGGGAGCGTAGCCTAAAAGGGTACTTTTTCTCGTTCTGAAAGGAGCCATCATGTCTATCACGTTCTCGGTTCTTGATCTTATGCCCACGCGCCCCGATGGTTCTCACGCGCAAACCATGCGCAAGACGGTTCAGGCGGTGCAGGCGGCTGAGCGTTTTGGGTTCAACCGTTTCTGGGTTGCCGAGCATCATAACGCGGGTTCGCTGCTGTCGTCGGCAACGGTCGTGGTGATGGCAGAGCTCGCCGCCGCAACCGAGCGCATCCGGGTGGGTTCGGGCGGCATTATGCTCCCTAACCACGCCCCCTATGTAGTGGCAGAACAGTTTGGTACCTTAGAGGCGTTCCATCCCGGGCGCATCGATCTGGGTTTGGGTCGTGCACCCGGCACCGACCCTATGACCGCGCAGGCGCTTCGTCGCGATAATTCTGCAGCTATGAATTTCCCCGCCGAGGTAGAAGAGATTCAGCGGTATCTGGGTGAGCCCTCCCCCATGCGCCGCGTGCACGCTATCCCCGGGCAAGGGTCCAATGTGCCGCTCTATATTCTGGGGTCATCAACTTTCGGGGCTTCTTTGGCGGCTAAGCTGGGTCTGCCGTTCTCGTTTGCTTCACACTTCGCCCCGGCTGCCCTGCAGGATGCGCTCAATGTCTACCGCAATAACTTCACCCCGTCTCAAACCCTGGATAAACCCTACGTTATTGTGGGCGCAGGGTCGCTGGTTGCCGAAACGGATGAGCAGGCGCAGCATCTTTTCACGACTGCGCAACAGCACGCCCTAGGGATTATTCGCGGGCGTCCGCAGTTTTCTCCGCCAGTCGACGATATGGAAAAGCTGTGGAGTCCTGCCGAGAAACGGCATATCTCCTCAATGCTTCAGGAGGCGGTGGTCGGTTCCCCGCAAACGGTTCAGAGCAAGCTCGAAGATTTGGTTGCCCGCACCGGTGCAGACGAAGTGATTATCACGAGC
This sequence comes from Rothia sp. HMSC071F11, assembly GCF_001809115.1. Taxonomy (NCBI): domain Bacteria; kingdom Bacillati; phylum Actinomycetota; class Actinomycetes; order Micrococcales; family Micrococcaceae; genus Rothia; species Rothia sp. HMSC071F11. The sequence continues at coordinate 69,885 of NZ_KV795737.1, read as the reverse complement.
ACGCCGTGGGAGTTTGAAGACCGCATTCGAAGCTACGAATTGCTTTCGGAGCTGCCGATTTTCCAGAAAACCAATTAGACTAACGAGGATTTATCTCACCTCTTCTGAGCGATTTACCACATACTTCTGGCATGTCTTGGCATAAGGTTTATGAGGCTTTACCCTAGATATATAAAATAACTTTTATATATTATTGGTAAGCCCCTTCCCCACACCAAGACATGCCAGAACAACAAAAGGTACGCTCATGAGCTCGGAAGACCAGTATTCTTCTGCCCGCACCCGTTCCCAGAACCCAGACCTGCGTCCGCGAATTGCACTCGCCTTTGGGCTTGCTGCAGCGATTGTCGTAATCCAGTTCGTCGGATCTCTTATGACGGGCAGTCTCGCCCTTCTTACCGATACGGCGCACGCGCTCACCGATGCCTCCGGACTGCTAGTCGCTTTGATAGCGGCGACTCTCGCGCTGAAGCCCGCAACGGCACAACGAACCTGGGGATTCCGACGCATCGAAGTTCTTGCAGCACTCGCCCAAGCCACCTTACTGATGGCGGTCGGTCTTTATGCGGCCTTTGAAGGGATTCATCGTCTCTTCGAGCCTCCAGAGGTACCGGCTTCCGAACTTTTGCTCTTCGGCGTCATTGGTTTGGCGGCAAATATTGCCGGAATCATGGTGCTTTCTGGGCGCCGTGATGCGAACTTTAATATGCGCGCTGCGTTCCTTGAAGTCCTCAACGATGCACTTGGTTCCGTGGGCGTCATCGTCTCTTCACTCGTTATAGTCTTCACCGGCTTCATGCAGGCCGATGCCATTGCGGGCTTATTCATTGCGGCGCTAATTGTTCCTCGCGCGGCAAAGCTCATGCGTGAGACCACCGGTGTACTGATGGAGTTCTCTCCCCAAGGGCTGGATCTTGAAGAAGTGCGTCGCCATATATTGACCGTGCCGGGTGTACATGAGGTTCACGATATACATGCCTCAACCATAGCAACGGGTCTGCCCGTACTGACCGCTCATATCGTTATCGCCGATAAATGCTTCACGAATGGTGAGGCCCTGGAAATCTTGCGGCAAGCCCGAACCTGCGTATCCGAGCATTTCGAGGTATCTATTAGCCACTCGACCTTCCAGCTTGAGAATGCGCTTTTCGGGCAGACAGAACCCGAAGAGACCCAACACCCTTAGATACGTGTGACCCATTTAGCCACCCGAAAGGCACAAACAAAAAAGCCTGCCTCATACGAGACAGGCTTAGCTGAGCCCCGACCGGGAATCGATCCCGGGACCTCCATCTTACCAAGATGGCGCTCTACCACTGAGCTATCGGGGCGTAGCGGTGGACGGGCTCGATCCGTCGACCTCACGATTATGAGTCGTGCGCTCTAACCAGCTGAGCTACACCGCCAGAACATCAACCTTGCAGGCCAATGCGAGAGCCCCGACCGGGAATCGATCCCGGGACCTCCATCTTACCAAGATGGCGCTCTACCACTGAGCTATCGGGGCAACAGATAAAAGTTTACAGTATCCTAAACCACCCGCGCAAATAAGGGTTAGGTGTTCTGTGACACTTTGTTTTAGCCCTAAAAATAGGCGTTTTTACACCGTTTATTCGCGGATGCGCCCGCCGGTTTTTCCGTCCACAATACCGGCGGGCGCATCCCGCTTTTATGAAATAACGAAACGCCTTATTTTACGGCTAACTTTTACAGACTAGTAGCGTTTACCGTGCGACTTTCCGCGGCGATCATCCCGACCGCCACGGTGATCATCACGACGGGACCGGAACCCGCCATCGCGGCGATCGTTGCGGCGGAAACCGCGGCCACCGCCTCCCTGAGGCCCCCGATCCTTACGGATGTTGATGAACTCACCGGCAATCTTGGTATCACGCAGACGATCGAAGAAACCCTTGGGCAGGTCTTCGGGAAGACCCACGATCGTGAAGTGCTGGCGAATATCGATCGAGCCGATCTGTGAGCCCTTAATACCGCCCTCGTTTGCAAGCGCGCCCACAATGGCAGAGGCTTTAACCCGAGAGGCGCGGCCCACGTTGAGTTTGTAGTTCACCATGCCTTCGTCGCTGTGGTTTCGCCCCTTCTTGGGCCCGCGTTTGCCGCGGTCCTTGGTGTCGTCGGCGAAAGCGCGGGATTTACGGGCAATATCGTCGTTTTCATCGAGGAAAAAGGCGCGACCTTGCTGTGCGATGACGGCGAGCGCGGCGGCGATGTCTTCTGCCGTGGTGTCGTGCTCGTTTTCGTAGTCTTCGATGATCTTGCGGAAGAAGTTTAGGTCTTCCGTTTCGATCGTTTCGGTGATCTGCTCGGCGAAGCGCTGTTTACGGCTGCTGTTCACGTCTTGCGCCGTGGGCATGTGCATTGGCTCAACCTTTTGACGGGTTGCCTTTTCGATCTGCCGCAGCATGTATTTTTCGCGCGGAGTTACGAAGAGTATCGCTTCGCCGTCGCGTCCGGCTCGACCGGTACGCCCGATGCGGTGCACATAGGATTCGGTGTCGTGCGGAATATCGTAGTTCACCACGAGGGAGATGCGTTCAACATCCAGTCCGCGGGCGGCTACGTCGGTTGCTACGAGAATGTCGATGCGCCCGTCGCGCAGCGCATCCACGGTGCGTTCGCGCAGCTGTTGGGGAATGTCGCCGTTAATAGCTGCCGCTTGGAAACCGCGTGCCTTGAGTTTATCGGCTACTTCTTCGGTTTCTTTTTTGGTGCGCACGAAGACGATAATGCCGTCGTAGTTTTCGACTTCGAGCACGCGGGTCATGGCGTCAAGTTTGTGGGAGTGCATGACCTGCATGTAGCGCTGGCGGATGTTCGCCCCGGTGGTGGTCTTGGTTTTGACGCGCACCTCGGTGGGGTCGTTGAGGTATTGCTGAGCGATTTTGCGGATCGAGTTGGGCATGGTGGCTGAGAAGAGTGCCACCTGTTTGGCGTCCGGGGTGCCTTCGAGAATGGTTTCTACGTCTTCGGCGAAGCCCATACGCAGCATTTCGTCGGCCTCATCGAGTACCAGGTACTGCAGGTTTGAGAGGTCGAGCGAGCCCTTTTCAAGGTGGTCGATCACACGCCCGGGGGTGCCGACGACTACCTGTGCGCCGCGGCGCAGTCCGGCAAGCTGGGGTCCGTAGGGTGAGCCGCCGTAGATGGGAAGCACGGTGAAGTCTTCCATGTGGGTTGCGTAGGAGGAGAAGGCCTCGGCAACCTGCAGGGCGAGTTCACGGGTGGGGGCGAGTACGAGCACCTGGGTGTCTCGGGAGACGCCGTTAATGTCGGCGAGTTCTGCCATGCGGGAGAGTGCGGGCAGCGCGAAGGCTGCGGTTTTGCCGGTACCGGTCTGTGCCAGACCCACCACGTCCTTACCGTCCAGCAGCAGCGGGATGGTCTGTTCCTGGATGGGGGAAGGTTTCTCGTAGCCGACTTCTTCAAGTGCGGAGAGCACTCGGGGGTCTAGTCCCAGGTCGGTGAATCGGGTGCCTTCTTCTTCGGGGCTTTCGTGAGTATTGTCTTCAGTATTCTTCTTAGTGGCCGCGTTGTCTTCTCTAGGCTCTGCTGTCATGCTTGCTGCAGCGTCTGCTTTTTCGTTTGCGGGTTTTTCACCAGTTTCTAGGGAAGATTCTTCAACGGTTTTTTCTACAGATAAGGTCTCTTCGGTATTGCCGAGCGTAGCGCCTTGTTCAGCGTTTTCGGCAGGAATATTTTCAGTCACTTTTTCCTCATTTTGCTGGGGTGTTCGGGCGCACGCTTTTCGGCGCCGTTCGGATTCCCCTACACATTCCAGCCACATTCTGCGCGCCTTATTGTCAGGCGGGCGAGCAAGACAACACAACCCGGGCATCCGGTAAGGCGGAGGCACTCAGGGATAGGATTTCTCTACGCTGGGGGTTGGTCTTGAATTTCTCGGTGACACGCAAGTCTCGGCACATCTGGAATGAGGTGCGATGTGTATTGACGCCACGAGGCGGCATAGCATACTGAGTTCGGTGATTTTGAGTTCGGCGCCAAGAATGAGGTTAGTAACCGATTCGACCGGTTGGGGCGCACAAGACCTGTATCGGGGGTACCCGTCTTTATAAGTGTACCCTACTTTGGTGCGGCAACGCGCCGGATGCGCGCAAACCCCGGTTTTTCGCCGCGGGTTCTAAGCAAAATAGCCCCTTCAGGTCATGGAAACATGGATGTGCAAGGCTATTTCCCCATACTACTGCGCGCTTGCGGAATGCAGCGCGCAGGGCGGTGGGATGGGTACGCCTAAGATATTTTACGCACGACCTCAAGGGAACCGTAAGTACCCACCTGCGCATAGGGGTGCCCATAACGGTCAGCAGCATACTGTGCGGTGTTTTGCGGCGGGTTACCTCCCCACGCTGAGCCGCGCTTATCGATCACCACGTAGTCGGGTGCCGGTTCTCCCGCATGCCCAATCCAGTAGACGGTTCGCCCCGGAATCAGCTGGGTGAGGGTCGAGAGGTCTGCCGCAACGCTTACATCCTGCGGTACCGCCTCAACAGCCTGCATACGGTTCGTTTCGGAGGCCGTCAGCCGGTTGCTTATGAACGAAGACTTGGTCAAATCGGCAAGCGGCTGGTCGGATGCGGGCGTAACGGTCGGAATCACCGAGACCAGCAGCGCAACCGCCGGGAAGAACCAGAGCGGAACATGGCGGACGGACTGGCGCAGATTCTCTACCCATCCGATGGGTTTATCCCCGGTTTCTGCCGGTTCATCCTCTGATTCTTCGTCTTCCGCAAGCGGCTTAGGATGCGCCAGCACCTTCCCGTACCGCAAGTTGAGGATAACCTCTAGAAGAGCGAGGAACGCCACGGGCATCAGCACGAGCGAGTAGTGCCAGGTACTCAGCCAGTACGCCTCCGTATTTGAGAGCAAACGCCATAGGAGCGTGGGCAGAATGACGATAGCGAACGGGCTTGCAACCCAGATAATAGCGCCGCAAAAAAGCAGCAGCAGAATCGTCCAGACCTTCTGGTCATAGTTAAAGATGGTGATCGCAGAACCGAGCGGATCTGCGAAAGCGCCGTATACATCAACCTTATCGCCGTAATCGAACTGCCCATTGGCGTTAAAGAGCGGAAGAATAAGCGCAACCGCTGCATAAGACCAGAAGAGACCCCAGAGTATCAGCATGGTTGATTCAGCGGCACCCCGCGTCTTCACCCAGGAATTAAAGGTGTTGCGGATGCGCTCACCCCGCGGCAGCGGTTTACCCTCAGGATTCTGGGGGAACAGTTCGTCGAGCCCTTTGCGTATCCACCCAGTTCGGATGAATGCGACAATACCGATCATCGCGGCAGTAACGCCCATATCTTCTTTGACGAAGGCAAGCGGTGCCGCCCACAGGCAGGCGCGAATAATATAGCGGGAGCGTTCATCGGCGTTGATGCGACCGGCAAGCACCAGGTTACCCAGCGCCCCACACAAGAACGGCAGGGCGAAGGCAACCTCATGGAACTGCGCAGCCACCGCCTGCTGCACCCCGTAGCTGAGGGCGAAGGCAGCACCCAGAAGAACACCCACGAAAGTTCCCACAGGTTCGGGTTTGGTGTTTGAGGAGAAGGCACACGCCCGCTGCGTAAACCGCACCATCATATAGACGCTGGCGGCAATCATAAAATTCTGAACCACTAGAAGCGTCAGCGGCGAGGGAAAAACCGCATACACAGGCCCTAAAAGCACCAGAATAGGATGAAAATGATCGCCCCACAGATTAAAATCGGTCCCTTTAATCTGCACAATTGGTATGCCAAAATGCGAATATGCCTGCGCCATCTGCGTGAAAATCGCAAGATCCCATGAAGGGGTAATCCAGTGCTTAAGCTGCTGAACGGAGTAATAGCAATAGAGAGCAAAAACCGCTAGGGCAAGCATAATCGCCACCAGTACTCTGCCCGCGGTCACCGAACGATGTGCCCCGGTATGTTGTGATGCAGAAGTTTTCGCCGATTTCTCGGTAGGTTCCGAGTCGGGTACACTCACCTCAGCCGCCATGCGTTTTCCTCGTGTTTGTTGTGTTTGGTGCCCGGTGGCAAGCACACACGTTCTTAAGTCACGCTACGTCGCCGGTGCGCCCGCTCACCTGTGAAATATATAGTTACTACTCAGGGTATCCTATTATTAAACGTTATCCCGAGATCTGCGCCTTTTTTACGCAGTTAACTCAAGATATATCTCACGCGCATATTTTCTCCCCTACCCGCTAAGGATGCCGTGCCCACCGAATCCGTGTCTGATGCCGCATACCGCATCGAGCTTTCCCGCTTACCGATGCGCACCTCGGCGCTGACGGCGCGCATCACGGTAGGGATACAGGCGCTTATTTACCCACACGTTCCGGTGCATGTAGGGCAGACACTCGGTCGTTTACAGCGCGGCCCGACCGATCCGACTTTTCACCGTCTGCGTGCCCCGCGTTCTGAGCGCTCACACGCGGCAGACGATACTCTGTGGATCGGGGCGCGCACGCCGTCCCTGCAGCTGCCCGCAACACTGCACTTTACCCGCCGTTTCGAGGGCACAGCCTCTGCGCTGAATGCTCCGGTTCAGGTTTGCCTATGGGCGGAGCCCTCCCCCGCTATATCCGACGATGCATTCCCCACCGAACAGGTCTACAGCGAGCTTGAAGACTTTGCAGCCCTTATGCCCGCGTGGTTGGGTCTGCACGATCCCCGAGAAGAGTTTGCAAAGCTCCCCGCTTTTGAGCATCTGCCGCTAAAAATTCGGCGTGCTTATCGTGAGAATCCGGGGCTACGGCTGAGCACATCCGGGCAGCTCACCCGGCATATGTTAGCGGCGATCATAGAACAGCGGGTGACCCAACCGGAGGCTTTTGACGCACTGCGCTGGATTATCATGCGATACGGCGAGTCCGCGCCCTTCAGCGGCAATCCGGCACAGCCTCCTTACCTGCGGGTGTACCCTACTGCTCAGGTTCTAGGCACAATTCCCTCATGGGATTGGCATCGTGCGCGGTTAGATTCCGCCCGATACAGCGCGATTTACCATTTTGCCCAACGCGCCGATGCGCTCGAACGCCTTGGCGCAACCGGTCGTATCGCGCACCTTGCGGCTGCGCTCGACGATATTCCGGGGGTTGGCCCCTGGTCGGTGGCGGAAGCTCTTCAAGGTTTCTGCGGGCATCCGGACGCTGTCAGCGTGGGCGACTACCACTTAGCGCATACAGTGGGGTTTGCTTTTACAGGAGAACGCACCGACGATGCCGGAATGCTCCGTCTGCTTGCCCCTTACGCCGGTCACCGGCAGCGAGTTGTGCGCCTTATTCAGGAGGCGGGCATTCGCAAGCCCCGGTATGGTGCGCGTATCAGTATTCCGGATTACCGGGATTTTTAATATGCATGTGGAGCCGGTACCGTAAAAAGTACCGACTCCACACATATAAACCGCCCTTCACCGGGCGGGTTTATCACCTAACTATCTCTATGATGAAATGGCTAGTTCTGCTCTGCAGTTGCCATTTCTTCACGAACCTTATCCATATCGAGTTCGCGGATCGAAGTAATCACCTGCTCGAACTGGGACTCGTTGAGCGCGCCGGGCTGGGAGAAGACGAGAATACCGCCGCGGAAACCCATAATGGTGGGAATGGAGGTAATGCCTGCGGCCTGTGCCAGCTGACTCTGATCCTCGGTATCCACCTTGCCGAAGACGATATCGCTGTACTTCTCGGAGGCTGTCTCGTAGACGGGAGCGAACTGCTTGCAGGGACCGCACCAGTCTGCCCAGAAATCGAGGAATACGATATCGTTGCCCTCGACAGTCGAGGTAAGGTTCTGCTGGGTGATTTCAATAGTAGCCATGGAGATAACGCTACACCCTGCACGTGCATTGCGCTAATTTTTCACTCACAGACTAACAAATAGTTTAAAGCGCGTCATAAACCCTATCTTTTTGTCGTGAGCGGGCATTTTTACCGGGTGCGCAAGGGTGCCACATGCAAAGAACCCGGCTACCGAAGTAGCCGGGTTCTTTTTAGAGTGGCAGATGAGGGATTCGAACCCCCGTAGGCTGTGCCAGCTGATTTACAGTCAGCCCCCTTTGGCCGCTCGGGTAATCTGCCGAACTAGCTAGGCTAGAAGTTCGCTCAAGCGAACAGAGACTACTGTACAGGTTTTTAATGAACTTGTGAAGCCAGAGCCTAGCTTTGTGACGAATACAACTTTTTGGGCTGTTTTTCGTTTTCGGAGGCTGTTTTTCAGGCGAGTTTACAGGTCGCCGTCCTGCTCCATCAGAAGCGTAATTTCCAAATGCTCAAGATAGCGTAGCGCCTGTTCAACTGTGCACATCTCACTTCGAATCTCACGAGCAAGATCGCGCCGCACTCCCTCGAAGCGGGCAACGAGTTTGGGATCTGTCAGCGTTGAGCCGATTCCCTCGAAGGCAGGAGGCTCAACAACATCCGAAGAATCTTCGCTCTGAACCGCATCCACTCGCTCTGCCTCAGGGATGTTCTCAGGTTCAGAACCAATCGAACTGTAGAGGTCAAGGAACAGCAGGGTTTCAGCATCGCGAGCTTCTTCGCGATTCACGCTGCCGGTCGTTGACGAGTATTGTGTAGCCATGTTTCCATTCTGGATGTTCAAGGTTAACAACAGCTGAGAAACGCATCAAAGAACCTGAAAATTATCTGTGAGCGCAACAGAAAACAGGTATTCTATGAGGGAAAGATACCGTTGTATTCCGCACAAACACAACGAAAGGACATAGGTTTATGGCAAGCGAATCTTCTTTCGATATTGTCTCAAAGGTTGATAAACAAGAGGTCTCCAACGCCCTACACCAGGCACAAAAAGAGGTTTCGCAGCGCTACGATTTCCGTGGTGTCGGTGCTGAACTCGACTTCTCGGGCGAGAAGATTCTCATTAAGGCAAACGCCCAAGAACGAGCTCTCGCAGTGCTCGACGTCTTCCAGTCAAAGCTCGTCAAACGTGGTATTTCGCTAAAGTCCCTGGATGCGGGTGATCCCTACGCTTCTGGCAAAGAGACCCGCATCGAATGCTCCATCAAGGAAGGCATCGCACAGGATCAGGCTAAGAAGATTTCCAAACTGATCCGCGATGAAGGGCCTAAGGGCGTGAAGGCTACGATTCAGGGCGATGAGCTGCGCGTATCCTCGAAGTCTCGTGACGATCTGCAGAGCGTGATTTCACTGCTTAAAGGCGCAGATCTTGACGTTGATCTGCAGTTCGTGAATTATCGCTAGACACCTCTGCTGTGCACGCGGCATCAGCGCACCAATAAGGCGGGGTGGTTACCAGTTTTGTTTGGTAACCACCCC